>NZ_JADBRJ010000003.1:0-470241 GCF_014930585.1 Enterobacter cloacae complex sp. P43RS | reverse complement strand
ACGGGTTCTTATGCCTCAGTTGTAAGTGTCTACCATGTCCCCGAACAAGTGTTCACTATGTCCCCGGACCGTACAGTGGGAGAGGGCCGGGGTGAGGGCATCAGCCCGCATCAGAACACGACTTATGCGTTTTTCAGCACTTCGCTGACAATCTCTACCGCTTCTTTCTCAATCTGCTGGCGATGCTCAGCGCCGAGGAAGCTTTCGCAATAGATCTTGTACGCATCTTCCGTACCGGACGGACGCGCGGCGAACCAGCCATTTTCGGTCATCACTTTCAGGCCGCCGATAGACGCACCGTTACCCGGTGCCGCCGTCAGACGCGCGGTGATCGGATCGCCTGCCAGGGTGCTTGCGCTGACCATCTCCGGAGAGAGTTTGGACAGAGCCGCTTTCTGGGCAGAGGTCGCGCCAGCCTGAATACGGTTATAGCTTGGCGCACCAAAGCGTGCAGCCAGCTCGTTGTAATGTTCCTGCGGGTTTTTACCGGTAACCGCGGTAATCTCCGCCGCCAGCAGGCACATGATGATGCCGTCTTTATCGGTTGACCACGGGGTGCCATCGAAACGCAGGAAGGACGCGCCTGCGCTCTCTTCGCCGCCGAAGCCAAAGCTACCGTCGTGCAGACCGTCAACGAACCACTTGAAGCCTACCGGCACTTCCACCAGCTTGCGGCCCAGCGCGTCCACCACGCGGTCGATCATCGCAGAAGAGACCAGCGTTTTACCGACAGCCACCTCTTTGCCCCACTGCGGACGGTGCTGGAACAGGTAGTTGATCGCAACAGCCAGATAGTGGTTCGGGTTCATCAGCCCGGCAGGGGTGACGATGCCGTGACGGTCATAGTCCGGGTCGTTAGCAAACGCCAGGTCGAATTTATCGCGCAGTGCCAGCAGGCCCGCCATCGCGCATTCGGAGGAGCAGTCCATACGGATCGCGCCGTCTTTGTCCAGGTGCATAAAGCGGAAGGTCTGATCGACGTGATCGTTCACGATGGTCAGATCCAGCTTGTAGTGCTCGGCGATGCGCTTCCAGTACTCAATACCGGAGCCGCCCAGCGGATCCACGCCCAGCTTCAGGCCAGCTTTCTGAATCGCCGCCATATCGACGATATCCGCCAGCCCTTCCACAAACGGCTGAACCAGATCCTGCTCTTTCACGTGGCCGGAGGCCATCGCCTCATCAAGAGAAATACGTTTAACGCCTTTCAGACCGTCGGCCAGCAGCGCGTTTGCACGATCTTCCACCACTTTGGTGACGTTAGTGTCAGCCGGGCCGCCGTTAGGCGGGTTGTATTTGATACCACCGTCTTCCGGCGGGTTGTGGGATGGCGTAATGACGATACCGTCAGCCTGCGCGCCACCTTTTTTGTTGTGCACAAGGATCGCGTTTGATACCGCCGGTGTTGGAGTAAACCCATTGTTCTCCTGAACAATCACGTCCACACCGTTCGCCGCCAGCACTTCCAGCACGGAAATAAACGCCGGTTCAGACAGCGCATGGGTATCTTTGCCCACGTAGCACGGACCGGTAACGCCGTTTTTAGCGCGCTCTTCCGCAATGGCCTGAGCAATGGCCAGAATGTGCGGTTCGTTAAAGCTGTGGCGCGCCGCGCTGCCGCGGTGACCAGATGTACCAAACTTCACTGCGTGTTCTGCGTTGCCCACGACCGGTTTCAGCACGTAATACTGCGCGGTCAGCTGAGCGACGTTAATCAAATCGCTTTGTTGTGCAGGTTGGCCTGCACGGCTGTGATTTGCCATTACCGGGTCCTTATGATGCAAGGGTTAAATTGTACCGCAAACCTTTTCAATCAATTCCGCCGGGAACTGCATGGACTGCATGATGTGTTCAATCATGCTGCACTTGCGGCCCGTATTGGTATTGGTGATCACCCAGTACGGAGTGCCAGGGACATGTTTAGGTTTGGTTTGATTGCCATTTTGCAGCAGCGTCTGCTCGTCGCCCGCGAAATAGACGCGGGTACGGCCGTGCAGCGACTCGGTCGCTTCAGCAAACGCTTTGTTATCCAGGGAGTAAAGTGTAGACAGCACCAGCATAAAACGGTTAACCGCCTTTTTCTGCTCCGCATATTCGTCGGAGAGCAGCAGTTCGCGCATCGCGCGCACTTTATCTTTTACCGGCGTCACGGCAGGTTTTGCTTGTGCAGCAACGCTCGGCTGAGACACGACATCTTTGGTAACTGGGGTGGCAGGCTGTGAAGCGGCGGAAATTTTAAGCATGCGCCGTAAAATGTCGGACGCGCTCTCCCCGATATGCCGCGTCTGGCTGGCAATATACTGATAGAGTTCGTCATCAACTTCGATTGTTTTCATCTTAATCCAGTGCGATATCTTATCTGAATACAAGTCATTGGGATTATAAGGTCAAATCCCAACAGCGGATAGCGTCAAACCAGGTTGGCGGCAAAAGTCAGATTAAACTGGAACCTTGCAGCCGGGCGGCAGAATGGTCAACATGATACCCTAACCTGACATACGTAAAAAAAGAACTTTGCCATGAAATTGAATACCCGAGCGCAAACTGCACAATCGCCGAACAATAATTCCCCCATCGTGCTGGTTCATGGACTTTTTGGCAGCCTGGATAACCTGGGCGTGCTGGCCCGCGATTTGGTTACCGATCACGATATTTTGCAGGTCGATATGCGCAACCACGGGCTTTCCGGCCGCTCAGACGAAATGACCTATGCGGCAATGGCGCAGGATCTGCTGGATACGCTGGACGCGCACAACCTGCAGAAGGTGACCCTCATTGGGCATTCAATGGGCGGTAAAGCGGTTATGGCCCTCACCGCGCTGGCGCCAGAGCGAATTTCCGGGCTTGTGGTGATTGACGTTGCGCCTGTGGATTACGACGTTCGCCGTCACGATGAGATTTTCGCGGCGATCAATGCCGTAACCGAAGCTGGCGTTTCCACTCGTCAGCAGGCGGCAGCGGTTATGCGTGAGCATCTTGATGAAGAAGGCGTGGTGCAGTTCCTTTTGAAGTCGTTTGTTGACGGGCAGTGGCGTTTTAACGTGCCAGTGCTGTGGGACCAGTACAACCACATCGTGGGCTGGGAAACCGTTCCCGCCTGGCCGCACCCTGCCCTCTTTATTCGCGGCGGTAACTCTCCTTATATTACCGACGCGTACCGCGACACGCTGCTGGCACAATTCCCGCAGGCGCGCGCCCACGTCATTGCCGGTGCCGGACACTGGGTGCATGCGGAAAAACCGGATGCTGTACTGCGCGCCATTCGCCGCTATCTCGCTGATACTGCAAATTGATTAAAAAGAGAGCGACTGGAAGATGACGGGCTTCCAGTCGTTGGCGTGCCGTTTTTGGTGATGTATGATGGCGCGCTTATCGCCCGGGCTTTAGCAGGGCGGCGTGTTTCCCCCGAAGTCTCATAATCATGGCCAAAGAACAAACGGACCGTACGACACTAGATCTGTTCGCGAATGAGCGTCGACCGGGACGACCGAAAACGAATCCGCTTTCGCGCGATGAACAGCTGCGTATCAATAAACGCAATCAGCTTAAACGCGATAAAAATCGTGGGCTTAAGCGTGTCGAACTGAAGCTCAACGCCGACGCGGTCGATGCGCTTAACGAGCTGGCAGAGGCGCGTAATATCAGCCGCAGCGAGCTTATTGAAGAGATGCTCATCGCCCAACTTGAGACGCTGCGCAGCCAGGCATAAGTCTGAAAAACCCCTTTATCGCCCTTTTCATGTAGCACAGAGTGCAGTCCTGCGCGATAGCGGTTTCCGCAGGGTTGCCAGTTCTGCTATTATTGCCCTTATCCGTGGCCGAATTGCGCCACCATACCATTAAGTTTCAAGAGGTTATTTTACTCATGGCAATCATCGGCATTTTCTTCGGCAGTGATACCGGCAATACCGAAAATATCGCAAAAAACATTCAGAAACAGCTCGGTAAAGACGTTGCTGATGTGCATGACATCGCCAAGAGCAGCAAAGAAGATCTCGAGGGCTATGACATTCTGCTGCTGGGTATTCCAACCTGGTACTATGGTGAAGCCCAGTGCGACTGGGACGATTTCTTCCCGACGCTGGAAGAGGTGGACTTCAACGGCAAGCTGGTTGCCCTGTTCGGTTGTGGCGATCAGGAAGATTACGCCGAGTACTTCTGTGATGCGCTGGGGACGATTCGCGACATCATTGAGCCTAATGGCGCGGTTATTGTGGGCCACTGGCCGACTGCCGGTTACCACTTCGAAGCCTCTAAAGGCCTGGCCGATGACGATCATTTTGTCGGACTTGCCATTGACGAAGACCGTCAGCCAGAACTGACCGCAGAGCGTGTAGAGAAGTGGGTTAAACAGATCCGCGAAGAACTGCATCTGGACGATATTCTCAACGCCTGATTTTTTACGGCGCAACGCGGGTTGCGCCCCTTTTCCAGGTAAAACCGATTAAATTAATTGCTACAAACTTTTAACTTTTTCGCCCAGACCTGTACAATGTCTCCCTGGCAAAATGTGGTTTCCATTGAGCAAGTTTGTAGGTGATACCACGTTTTTATAAGCATACTTTGCCTGAGACTTGCAGTTTTCATTTAGGCATGGCAGTTCTATAATGAGACGCATTATCCCAGGTGCATTTTCTGTCACTTCCCAGAGAAGTGAATCGTTTAGCAACAGGACAGATTCCGCATGACTGACAACAATACCGCATTAAAGAAGGCTGGCCTGAAAGTAACGCTTCCTCGGTTAAAAATCCTGGAAGTGCTTCAGGGTCCAGACAATCACCATGTCAGTGCGGAAGACCTTTATAAACGTCTTATCGACATGGGTGAAGAGATTGGGCTGGCCACTGTATATCGCGTGCTGAACCAGTTTGATGACGCGGGCATTGTTACCCGTCATAATTTCGAAGGCGGTAAATCTGTATTCGAACTGACCCAGCAGCATCACCACGATCACCTGATCTGCCTCGATTGCGGCAAGGTCATTGAATTTAGCGATGATTCCATCGAAGCGCGTCAGCGTGAAATCGCAGCTCGTCATGGCATTCGCCTGACCAACCACAGCCTGTACCTTTACGGTCACTGCGCTGAAGGGGATTGCCGCGAGAATGAACACGCTCACGACACAAAATAAGTTAGCGTTCATACTCTGAGCCAGCCGTAAGGTTGGCTTTTTTTTGCCTGAAAAAAGCCCGGTCAGCAAAGTGCCACCGGGCGTAGATCAACTCATTTGTTGTTATTGCGTATCTCGTTCCAGATTTTATCGCAACGCTTCGCCACTTCCTGATCGTTACCGGTTTTACGTGCCTGGATGCAGGCCTGATAATCCATCACGCGAACATTCTCCTGCGTCGCGAACGCCTCATGCGCTTTCTCTTTCTTTAACACATTTAGCACGCTCTGGCAGGCTTCAATCTTCTCAGGCGATCCTTCCGCGGTATTAATACAGGCGCTATACGCCTCCTTCAGACGGGCGTCCTCTTTCGGCGCCTGAGTCTGAACACACGCCACCAGCCCTGATGCCATCAGCGCGACGATTACGATTTTTTTCATCATATGCAGTCTCCAGACCGGCGGGACTCAGCCCGCCGGTGTGCTCATCAGAAGATGGTGAATGGGGCGATAACCATGAATTTGACGTCACGTTCATCCTGGAAGATGTTGCCGTAACCGCCCGCATAGCTTGGGATATCGGAGTGGTTGTCATACTGCGTGAAGTGCAGCTTGAACATCGTGCCTTTCGCGCGGCCATCCTGCAGGGTGTAGATAGCATCCAGGCTGTAGGAGGACTCTTTCAGGCGATAGTTTGGATCGTAGTACGCATCCGGCGTCGCCATGTCTGCTGGTTTTGCATCCCAGGCGTAAGCGTAAGAAGCGCCCACCGCCCAGCCCGGCAGGTTCCAGTTTTTCAGGTCATACATGGCGCCGAAGAAGACCGCTTTCTCGCCGTCGGCGTTGAAGTCTGAGCGGTTATCCCACCAGATATCCAGACGACCGTTGGATGAGGCATAGGTCGGCGTCATACGCTGCAGGAAGTAGCCCTGCTGCCCTTCAGCCTTCACCCATGTGCCTTCCAGACGCAAATCAACCTGACCGACCTTATAGCCGAAGGTTAACGCCTGCAGCCACGCGGTGCCGTTATAAATGTCATTTACGCTGCCATCGCTGACCTTATCGCGCGTACCGTAGAACTGGTAGCTAGTGCTCAGCGGACTACCGGCGATATCAAATTTGTAGCTGGCTTTAGCAAAATACTGATCGATATAGCCTTCCGCCTGACCAAATGCGGCTTCCAGAACCAGATCGTTTTTGAAATCGTACTTCGCGCCCAGCGAGTGGAGGTAATCGACTTTGGTTTTCTTATCGTTCTGGTAGAACTTGTCCATCTCAATGTGCCACGGCGCTTTGTACTCGTTGGTCCACATATAGGAGAAGCTCAACGCACCTGCATCACCGTAGTCAAAGTTAGCCCCGGCTTCTGCCCCCTGATAGGTACCAGGCATAAAGCTCCAGTGCGGCGCTAACAGCGTCTGGCCGGTTGGCTGAATATAGCCCCCACGCGCCCATACCGGGCCGTATTTGAATTTCGCTGCGGCCTTATAAAGGCTGATACCGCTTTTATCCCCTGACCAGTCTTCGTCATAGGCTTTATTACTGGAGGAGAAGGCAATTTCGTTCGGGTGGCCGCTGTCGCCATTTTCAGCCATTTCAATCGCCGTAAACGCGGCAATATCCAGACCGAACATATCGGCGGCGTAGCCTGACTGGAAGTCCAGGTTGGCGTTCCAGGTGGAGTGAGAGAGGTTGGTTTTGTATTTATCTTCTGTGACATCTTTACGGTCACGTTCACGCTGCCAGTAATAAATACCGCCAGTGAGGGTAGAATCTTCGATGAAACCTGCTGCTTTTGCCTCTGGTGTCACCACCAGGCCCGACATTGCTGTCACACCGGCAATAGCCAGCGCCAGCGCACTACGTTTGCCACTGAACGTACGCATAGATTATTCCTCTTTGACGAATTAAAACGCCTTAAACGGCGAAAATATAAAAGACCAAAAGGCCAGGGGTAGTTATAAATACCCTCGAATTAACTACCGTCTTTAGGTTATTTTTCGCGACGCGAATTATCAATGCTTTTCAGTGGGCAAAAGTCAGGATTATGACGAAGTGCACATAATTGGTAGTGCTTTGTAACATTTGGCCGGATGCGAGGTGTGGCGGGGGTAGAGCAGGTAATTTCGGCGTATTAGATCGTAATAAAACCCGTATTTGTCTTAATTCTCTTTTTTATGAAACAGACAAACTTTTTTTAGAAAAATAAGTAGCACCGCATTGACCAAAAATTTTAGCTGGCCTAATTACGGGCCTACTTTAACGATATGATCATTAAATAAAAAAACGCCGCTATAAGCGGCGTTTGTTTCTCATTGACCAGTGCAACGTTATTATTCGCCGATCTTGGTCCAGGTATCACGCAGACCTACGGTACGGTTAAATACCGGTTTTTCTGCCGTGCTGTAACGGCTGTCCAGGCAGAAGTAACCTTCACGTTCGAACTGGAACGCTTTGCCCGCTTCAGCGGCTTTCAGCGATGGCTCCGCATAACCTTGCTTGATCACCAGAGATTCCGGGTTGATGGTCGCCAGGAAGTCTTCCGCCGCACCCGGGTTAGGCACGCTGAACAGACGATCGTACAGACGAATTTCTACCGGCAGCGCGTGGGAAGCGCTCACCCAGTGGATCACGCCTTTCACCTTGCGGCCGTCTGCCGGATCTTTGCTCAGCGTCTCAGCATCGTACGAACAGAAGATGGTGGTAATGTTACCTTCAGCATCTTTCTCTACGCGCTCGGCTTTGATGACGTAGGCGTTACGCAGACGAACTTCTTTACCCAACACCAGACGCTTGTACTGCTTATTGGCTTCTTCACGGAAGTCAGCACGGTCGATCCAGATCTCACCGCTGAACGGCACGTCGCGGCTTCCCATTTCCGGTTTATTCGGATGGTTAGGCATAGAGACCAGCTCGCTTCCACCCTGCGGGTAATTTTCAATCACCAGTTTCACCGGATCGATAACAGCCATCGCGCGCGGGGCGTTTTCGTTAAGATCTTCACGAATGCAGGATTCCAGAGACGCCATTTCGATGGTGTTGTCCTGCTTGGTCACGCCGATACGTTTGCAGAACTCACGAATAGAAGCGGCAGTGTAACCACGACGACGCAGGCCGGAGATGGTCGGCATGCGCGGGTCATCCCAGCCTTCAACGTGCTTGTCGGTCACCAGCAGGTTCAGCTTACGCTTGGACATCACGGTGTATTCCAGATTCAGACGAGAGAACTCGTACTGACGCGGATGCACAGGAATGGTGATGTTATCCAGCACCCAGTCGTACAGACGACGGTTATCCTGGAACTCCAGCGTACACAGCGAGTGGGTGATGCCTTCCAGCGCATCGCTGATGCAGTGGGTGAAGTCGTACATCGGGTAGATGCACCACTTGTTGCCGGTCTGGTGGTGTTCTGCGAACTTAATGCGGTACAACACCGGATCGCGCATCACGATAAACGGAGACGCCATATCGATTTTGGCACGCAGGCACGCTTTACCTTCTTCGAAGCCACCGGCACGCATTTTTTCAAACAGCGCCAGGTTCTCTTCCACGCTGCGATCGCGGAACGGGCTGTTTTTGCCTGGTGCGGTCAGCGTACCGCGATACTCGCGGATTTCGTCCGCAGACAGCTCGTCAACGTATGCCAGACCTTTGTTGATCAGCTCCACCGCGTAGGCATACAGCTGATCAAAATAGTCAGAGGAGTAGCAGATATCGCCAGACCAGTTGAAGCCCAGCCATTGCACGTCGTTTTTAATGGACTCAACGTATTCGATGTCTTCTTTTACTGGATTGGTGTCATCGAAACGCAGGTTGCACTGCCCCTGGTAGTCTTGCGCAATGCCAAAGTTCAGGCAGATCGATTTCGCGTGACCAATGTGCAGGTAGCCGTTCGGCTCCGGCGGGAAACGCGTATGTACCGTGGTGTGCTTACCACTGGCCAGATCTTCATCGATGATCTGACGAATAAAGTTACTCGGGCGGGCTTCTGCCTCACTCATCGTGGATTCCTCAAAGCGTAAACAACGTATAACGACATATGATCTTATAAGCCGGACGAAGAGACAACCTTTATGTCACGGAAAAAACGTTACCCATAAAAAAAGCGGCGGAGGATATCCCCCGCCGCTTAAGGCATGACTCTACTCAGGAGCGATTACTTGCCTTTAATCTCATACAGCGGTGTCTGACCCGCAACCACCTGACCTTTCGCCTGGAGTACCAGACCGCTAAAGTCGTCGATGTTGCTGCACACGACCGGACTAATCATCGAGCGCGCGTTGGCGTTCAGGAAGTCCAGATCCATTTCCAGAATCGGCTGACCTGCCACCACTTCGGCCCCCTCTTCCACCAGGCGAGTAAAGCCCTGACCGTTCAGCGCTACGGTATCGATCCCCATATGGACAACGATCTCCGCGCCTTTTTCGGTTTCGAGGCAGAACGCATGGTTGGTGTTGAAGATTTTCACGATGGTGCCTGCCGCCGGAGACACAACGGTTTTGTCCGTTGGTTTCACCGCCACGCCGTCACCGACCGCTTTGCTGGCGAACGCTTCGTCAGGCACCTGCTCAAGGTCAACCACGTCACCCGTTACCGGAGAGACCAGCGCGGCCACCGTCACGGCGTTAGGCACGGCCTGCGGCTTCGCAACCGGGGCAGCCGTCGACGCAGGTGCGCTGTCGGCTGATGCCGCCGCGACCGGGCCACGGGCAACCACTTTCTTCATTTCGTCGCCAATGGATTCCGCTTTGGCGCCTACGATAACCTGGATAGTTTGTTTGTTCAGTTTAACCACGCCCGATGCACCAAGGCGTTTACACATTGCGTCGCTTACGCGCGCCGAGTCACCCACCGTCAGACGCAGACGGGTGATACAGGCATCAATCGCTTTCAGGTTGTCAGTCCCACCGACGGCAGCGATATAGCTGGTCGCCAGCTGAGTCAGACCCTCTTCGGTATTGCTGTTGGCTTCGTTGGTGACCACTTCGTCTTTGGTATCTTCGCGGCCTGGTGTTTTGAGGTTAAACATACGAATAACCGCAGTGAACAGCACGAAGTAGATGACGAAGAAGACCAGACCCATTACCACCAGCATCCAGACGTTCTTGCTTGCCGCCGGCAAGTTGTACATCAACACGTAGTCGATCGCGCCTGCAGAGAAGGAGAAGCCAGCATGGATGCCCAGCAGGGTCGCCACAAACAGGCTGATACCGGTAAGCACCGCATGCATGAGGTACAGCACCGGCGCCAGGAACATGAACAGGAATTCCAGCGGCTCGGTTACACCGGTCAGGAACGCGGTAATCGCAACGGACAGCAGCATGCCGCCAACCATTGGGCGACGCGCTTTTGGCGCAGCCAGGTACATTGCCAGTGCAGCGCCCGGCAGACCAAACATCATGATTGGGAAGAAGCCAGACATGAACATACCCGCGGTGCCGTCACCCGCATAGAAGCGGTTGATGTCGCCGTGGAATACGGTGCCCGCAGCATTGGTGAACTCACCAATCTGGAACCAGGCGATGGTGTTCAGCACCTGATGCAGACCGGTTGGGATCAGCAGACGGTTGATAAAGCCAAAGATACCTGAGCCCACTGCACCCGCAGAAACAATCCACTCGCCGCCCGCATGGATAGCATGCTGCACCGGCGGCCAGACGTAGCCAAAGATAGCTGCCAGGATCAGACAGAAAAAGCCCGTCGCAATTGGCACAAAACGTTTACCGCCGAAGAAGCTCAGGAAGTCAGGCAGTTTGATACCCGCCCAGCGGTTGTACACGGCACCACCGACCAGACCGGTAATGATACCCGCCAGTACACCCATGTTGATTTCCGGGTTGATGGTTACCATCGCTTTCGTGAGGATGAAGTAACCTACCGCCCCTGCCAGTGCCGCAGCACCGGCGCTGTCTTTTGACCAGCTTGACGCCACGCCGATGGCGAAGATCAGCGCAAGGTTGTCAAAAATGGCGCCGCCTGCCTGGGCAATAAACGGCACGTTAAGAAGATCGGGTTGCCCGAATCGCAGCAGCAACGCTGCAACCGGTAGCACGGCGATAGGGAGCTGCAAAGCCCTACCGAGGCGCTGGAAAAAACCTAAAATATTCATCCTATTCCCCCTACGAGACCCATTATTAAGACTCGCGCATAAACTATGTTTTTATTGTGTCACGAACGATAGATACAGTTGATGATTCACTGGCAGTCTGAGTGTGTGAAAAATTAATTCGTATCGCAAATTAAACACCTATTTTTTGTGATTATTGTCACCAAATATCGTATTCCATCCTCCCTTTCACTGGCTAACAGCCAAAACTTATTTTATCATTCAAAAAATCAAGACGGATTGATCCGGCCTGAAAGGTTCCAGGTTACGCTTAAGCATCAGGTTCCGATACCCATCCGCCCACTCTTCTACTTAAACTTTGAGGTGAACAATGAGACTGATTCCCCTGGCAACTGCTGAACAAGTCGGTAAATGGGCCGCTCGCCATATCGTTAACCGTATTAATGCCTTCAAGCCTACTGCCGATCGTCCTTTCGTTCTTGGCCTTCCAACCGGTGGTACCCCACTGACCGCGTACAAAGCGCTGGTTGAAATGCATAAAGCGGGCCAGGTTAGCTTTAAACACGTTGTGACCTTCAACATGGACGAATATGTCGGCCTGCCAAAGGAGCATCCTGAAAGCTACCATAGCTTCATGCACCGCAATTTCTTTGATCACGTTGATATCCCAGCTGAAAATATTAACCTGCTGAATGGAAATGCGCCTGATATTGACGCAGAATGCCGTCAGTACGAAGAAAAAATCCGTTCTTACGGTAAAATCCACCTGTTCATGGGTGGCGTGGGCAACGATGGTCATATCGCGTTCAACGAACCAGCCTCTTCTCTGGCTTCCCGTACCCGTATTAAAACGCTGACCCATGACACTCGCGTGGCAAACTCCCGCTTCTTTGACGGTGACGTGAACCAGGTTCCAAAATACGCCCTGACCGTTGGCGTAGGCACCCTGCTGGATGCCGAAGAGGTGATGATTCTGGTACTGGGCGGCGTGAAAGCGCAGGCGCTCCAGGCAGCCGTTGAAGGCAACGTTAACCACATGTGGACCATCAGCTGCCTGCAGCTGCATCCAAAATCAGTCATCGTCTGCGACGAACCGTCCACGATGGAGCTGAAGGTGAAAACGCTGAAATACTTCAACGAGTTAGAAGCTGAGAACATCAAAGGTCTGTAATTGAATAACCGCCTCTTCTGTCAGAGGCGGTCGCTTTTTTTAACCGGGGGTCGATATGTACGCTTTAACCCACGGTCGGATTTATACCGGCCATGAAATTCTGGATGACCATGCGATTGTTATCGCCAATGGCCTGATTGAACGTGTTTGCCCGCTGGCGGAACTGCCGCCGGAGATAGAACAGCGCTCACTCAATGGAGCAGTAATCTCCCCCGGTTTCATCGACGTACAGCTTAACGGCTGCGGCGGTGTGCAGTTCAATGACACCGCCGAGGCGGTGACGGTTGAAACGCTGGAAATCATGCAGAAAGCTAACGAGAAATCAGGCTGCACCAGCTATCTGCCGACGCTCATCACCAGCAGTGATGACCTGATGAAACAGGGTATCCGCGTGATGCGCGAATACCTGGCCAAACACCCGAACCAGGCGCTGGGTCTGCATCTGGAAGGGCCATGGCTGAACATAGTGAAAAAAGGCACGCATAACCCGGATTACGTGCGCAAGCCGGATGCTGAACTGGTCGACTACATGTGTGCCAATGCTGATGTGATCGCTAAAGTGACGCTGGCGCCTGAAATGACCGGTACTGAGGTCATCAGCAAACTGGCTGCCGCCGGGATTGTGGTTTCAGCAGGCCACTCAAACGCCACGCTGAAAGAAGCCAAAGCAGGCTTCCGTGCCGGCATTACCTTTGCGACCCACCTTTACAACGCCATGCCGTATATTACCGGCCGTGAACCGGGTCTGGTCGGGGCGATTCTCGACGAACCAGACGTCTACTGCGGCATTATCGCTGATGGCATGCACGTTGATTACACCAACATTCGCAACGCCAAACGGCTGAAAGGTGACAAGCTCTGCCTGGTCACCGATGCCACCGCGCCAGCAGGTGCAAATATTGAGCAGTTCATTTTTGCTGGTAAAACAATATACTACCGCAATGGACTGTGTGTGGATGAAAACGGTACGCTGAGTGGCTCCTCTTTGACCATGATTGAAGGGGTGCGTAATCTGGTGGAGCATTGTGGGATTGCGCTTGATGAAGTCCTGCGTATGGCCACCCTTTATCCAGCTCGCGCTATCGGCGTGGATAAACAGCTCGGCGGAATTGCACCAGGTATGGTTGCAAACCTGACGGCATTCACACACGATTATAAAATTATTAAGACCATCGTTAATGGTAACGAGGTCGTCACTGAGTAAGTAAAAGTATGACACCAGGCGGACAAGCTCAAATCGGTAATGTCGATCTCGTTAAACAACTTAACAGTGCGGCGGTTTATCGCCTGATTGACCAACATGGTCCAATCTCGCGGATCCAGATAGCCGAACAAAGCCAGCTTGCTCCCGCCAGCGTGACAAAAATTACCCGCCAGCTCATTGAGCGCGGTTTGATCAAAGAAGTCGATCAGCAGGCCTCCACCGGGGGCCGCCGCGCCATCTCCATCATTACCGAAACCCGCAACTTTCAGGCCATTGGCGTCCGGCTTGGTCGTCATGACACCACGCTCACGCTGTACGATTTGAGCAGCAAAGCCATTGCGGAAGAGCACTACCCACTGCCCGAGCGCACCCAGGAGACGCTGGAACACGCGCTGCTGAATACTATCGCGCACTTTATTGAAAGCTGTCAGCGCAAGATCCGCGAACTGATCGCCATCTCCGTCATTCTGCCGGGCCTGGTCGACCCGGAAAGCGGTGTGATCCGATACATGCCGCATATTCAGGTTGAGAACTGGGCGCTGGTCGACGCACTGGAAAAACGCTTTAAGGTGACCTGCTTTGTCGGCCATGATATTCGTTCTTTAGCGCTGGCTGAGCACTACTTTGGTGCGAGTCAGGACTGTGAAGACTCTATTCTGGTGCGCGTACACCGCGGTACGGGCGCAGGCATTATCTCCAATGGCCGTATTTTTATTGGTCGTAACGGTAACGTTGGCGAGATCGGCCACATCCAGGTTGAACCGCTCGGCGAACGCTGCCACTGCGGCAACTTCGGCTGCCTTGAAACCATCGCCGCCAACACGGCCATCGAGCAGCGCGTTCGCCACCTGCTTGAGCAGGGTTATCAAAGCCGCGTCACGCTGGACGATTGCAAGATAGGCACCATCTGCAAAGCCGCCAATAAAGGCGACGCGCTGGCCTGTGAGGTGATCGAGCAGGTAGGTCGCCATCTGGGGAAAACCATCGCCATCGCCATTAACCTGTTTAACCCGCAGAAAGTGGTGATCGCCGGAGAGATTGTTGAAGCGGAAAAGGTGCTGCTGCCCGCCATCGAAGGCTGTATCAATACCCAGGCGCTGAAAGCATTCCGACAGAACCTCCCGGTGGTTCGTTCGAAGCTTGACCATCGCTCGGCGATTGGCGCGTTTGCGCTGGTCAAGCGCGCCATGCTCAACGGGATCCTGCTCCAGCATTTGCTGGAATCCTGATCGGACCTTATAGTAACGCCTTCTTTTTTTGATGTCGGAATGTCCATGACCATTAAGAATGTAATTTGTGATATCGACGGCGTGCTGATGCACGACAACGTTGCCGTGCCGGGTGCTGCGGAGTTTCTTCACCGCATCATCGACAAAGGAATGCCACTGGTTCTACTCACGAACTACCCTTCCCAAACCGGTCAGGATCTGGCGAATCGCTTTGCCACCGCAGGCGTCGACGTGCCGGACAGCGTGTTTTATACCTCCGCAATGGCAACGGCGGATTTCCTGAAGCGTCAGGAAGGAAAAAAAGCCTACGTGGTCGGTGAAGGCGCGCTGATCCACGAACTGTATAAAGCAGGCTTTACCATTACCGATGTGAACCCGGACTTTGTGATCGTGGGTGAAACGCGCTCCTTTAACTGGGAGATGATGCATAAAGCAGCCTACTTTGTCGCCAACGGTGCACGCTTTATCGCCACCAACCCGGATACGCACGGCCGTGGTTTCTATCCGGCCTGCGGCGCGCTGTGCGCCGGTATTGAAAAAATCTCGGGCCGTAAGCCTTTTGTTGTCGGCAAACCGAGCCCGTGGATCATCCGCGCCGCGCTGAATACGATGCAGGCACACTCAGAAGAAACCGTCATTGTTGGCGACAACCTGCGCACCGATATTCTGGCTGGCTTCCAGGCAGGGCTTGAAACCATCCTGGTACTTTCTGGCGTCTCGCAGCTTGATGACATCGATACGATGCCCTTCCGACCAAGCTGGATTTACCCCTCTGTCGACGAAATCGACGTTATTTGATTCTGAACCACGTCCCAGGGCGTGGTTGTTCATTTTCAGCTTATATAAACAAAACACTATCTAACAAAAAACCATTTTCATTGCATAATCATCAATAAAAGGATGCGTGACGTACTCTTTTTTCACTATTCCGCAATCACTATTGCACTATTTCCGTTTTGGCCCGTAAAACCCTTGCGCCCCTCCCCTCTTTTGCGGCATTTTCATAAGCAAGCAACATCACAATGCAACAGAGTTAACGGAGAAGGTTATGTGTTCAATTTTTGGCGTACTGGATATTAAAACTGACGCGGGCGAACTGCGTAAAAAAGCACTCGAATTGTCCCGCCTGATGCGCCATCGCGGCCCGGACTGGTCAGGCGTTTACGCCAGCGACAAAGCGATTCTGGCTCACGAACGTCTGTCTATTGTTGACGTCAACGCCGGTGCACAGCCGCTGTATAACGAGAAAAAAACGCACGCGCTGGCTGTCAACGGTGAAATTTATAACCATCAGGCGCTGCGCGCCGAGTACGGCGACCGCTACGCCTTCCAGACCGGCTCTGACTGTGAAGTGATCCTGGCGCTGTATCAGGAGAAAGGTCCCGAGTTTCTCGACGACCTGCAGGGCATGTTTGCCTTCGCCCTGTACGACAGCGAAAAAGACGCTTACCTGATTGGCCGTGACCATATCGGTATTATCCCGCTGTACATGGGGCACGATGAACACGGCAACTTCTACGTTGCTTCAGAGATGAAAGCGCTGGTACCGGTCTGCCGCACCATCAAAGAGTTCCCGGCGGGCAGCTATCTGTGGAGTAAAGACGGTGAAATTCGTCCGTACTACCAGCGCGACTGGTTTGACTATGACGCGGTGAAAGACAACGTGACGGATAAAGCCGAGCTGCGTCAGGCGCTGGAAGATTCCGTGAAAAGCCACCTGATGTCAGACGTGCCTTACGGCGTACTGCTCTCCGGCGGTCTGGACTCCTCCGTGATCTCCGCGATCACCAAGAAGTTCGCGGCTCGTCGCGTGGAAGATCAGGAGCGCTCCGAGGCCTGGTGGCCGCAGCTGCACTCCTTTGCCGTGGGCCTGGAAGGGGCACCGGATCTGAAAGCCGCGCAGGAAGTGGCAAACCACCTCGGCACCGTGCACCATGAAATTCACTTCACCGTGCAGGAAGGCCTGGATGCGATCCGCGATGTGATCTATCACATTGAAACCTATGACGTGACCACCATTCGCGCCTCCACGCCGATGTACCTGATGTCGCGTAAGATCAAGGCGATGGGCATCAAGATGGTCCTCTCCGGCGAAGGTTCTGACGAAGTGTTTGGCGGCTACCTGTACTTCCATAAAGCGCCAAACGCCAAAGAGCTGCATGAAGAGACCGTGCGTAAGCTGCAGGCGCTGCATATGTTCGACTGTGCCCGTGCCAACAAAGCGATGTCGGCCTGGGGCGTGGAAGCGCGCGTGCCGTTCCTGGATAAGAAATTCCTCGACGTGGCGATGCGCATCAACCCGCAGGATAAAATGTGCGGCAACGGCAAAATGGAAAAACATATCCTGCGTGAATGTTTTGAATCTTACCTGCCGGCGAGCGTGGCATGGCGTCAGAAAGAGCAGTTCTCTGATGGCGTTGGCTACAGCTGGATCGACACCCTGAAAGAGGTGGCAGCGAAGCAGGTTTCTGACCAGCAGCTGGAAACCGCAAGCTTCCGCTTCCCGTACAACACGCCGGGCTCGAAAGAAGCGTACCTCTATCGTGAGATCTTTGAAGAGCTGTTCCCGGTGCCGAGCGCTGCCGAGTGTGTTCCTGGCGGTCCGTCAGTGGCCTGTTCATCCGCGAAAGCCATTGAATGGGATGAATCTTTCAAGGCGATGAACGATCCATCGGGGCGTGCGGTAGGCGTTCACCAGTCCGCCTACAAATAATCACAACCATTTCAAACAGGCCCCTCAGGGGCCTGTTTTTTTTGCCTCACATTTCACCACCAAAAACCGATTAATAACCAATAATTGCCGAATATTCGGTCATGCTGTTCGCAACCTAACCAAACAGTCACATTCCGGCTATTTTCGTTGAAAAAGGTGTTGACGCTGCAAGGGTCTATACGCATAATGCGCCCCGCAACGCCGATAAGGTAACGCGAAAAAAAGATGGCTACGTAGCTCAGTTGGTTAGAGCACATCACTCATAATGATGGGGTCACAGGTTCGAATCCCGTCGTAGCCACCNNNNAAGATGGCTACGTAGCTCAGTTGGTTAGAGCACATCACTCATAATGATGGGGTCACAGGTTCGAATCCCGTCGTAGCCACCATCTTTTTGCGGGAGTGGCGAAATTGGTAGACGCACCAGATTTAGGTTCTGGCGCCGCAAGGTGTGCGAGTTCAAGTCTCGCCTCCCGCACCATTCCCGGGTTAGCGTTGCACGGATGGGGTATCGCCAAGCGGTAAGGCACCGGTTTTTGATACCGGCATTCCCTGGTTCGAATCCAGGTACCCCAGCCATCGAAGACTGCAGTACTGGCTACGTAGCTCAGTTGGTTAGAGCACATCACTCATAATGATGGGGTCACAGGTTCGAATCCCGTCGTAGCCACCAAATTAAGATTATCGATTTGTTTCGGTAATAAAAAATTGTTGGGGTATCGCCAAGCGGTAAGGCACCGGATTCTGATTCCGGCATTCCGAGGTTCGAATCCTCGTACCCCAGCCAATTTAAAAGTCGTTAAGCAGTCTGTTTAACGCAATTGGGGTGTCGCCAAGCGGTAAGGCTCTGGTTTCTGATACCAGCATTCCGGGGTTCGAATCCCTGCACCCCAGCCACTTAAAACAAACAAGCCCGCTCTGCGGGCTTTTTTGTTTTTGTTGCTCAGAATAGTGCGGCCTAATGCCCTCACCCTACCCCTCTCCCACGGGGAGAGGGAATTAAGATTAGAGTCCGAGGGCGTATTTCAGCGCCTGACGCTTCAGCCCACCGGCACGCTCTGCCGCCATTAAGCCAATGTTACGCAGAATGCGCACCGGGGCCAGGTCATTGCTGAAACCGGCATAGAACAGATCCATCCCTGACTGCATGATGAAGTTATCCGCCATACGGCGCGTCTGGTAGCGCTTCAGTACCTGATGGCTGGCCCAGGCTTCCGCGTGAGCGCGTGCGTTGCCCAGCACGTCCAGTAACGCATCGACGTCACGGTATCCAAGGTTGACTCCCTGCCCCGCCAGCGGGTGGATGGTGTGTGCCGCATCGCCCACCAGCGCCAGCCCTTCTCGGGCATACTGTAAAGCATGACGGCGCGTGAGCGGGAATGCACCTGCGGTGACTGGCGTCACGTTGCCAAGGCGGCGCGGGAAGTGAAGCAGGATCTCGCGCTGCAGCTGCTCCATCGACAGCCCCTGCAGCTGGCGAATGCGCGCCGGTTTGTCGTACCACACCAGCGAAGCCCAGTTATCAAACAGCGGCAAGAATGCATGCGGGCCGTTCGGCGTAAAGTGCTGCCAGGTGCTTTCGCCCGGCGCATTCTCACACTGAACGGTGATTAACATGCAGGATTGCTGATATTGCCAGGCATGAACCCCAATACCCGCCATCTCCCTGACCTGCGAGTTAGCGCCATCGGCCCCGACGACCAGCTTCACGGCCAGTTCATCGCCGCTGTCGAGCGTCAGCAAATAGCCGCTTTCATGAGGATGCAGTGCCTTAAGTGACGCAGGCATACGCAGCGTCACCTTCGGATGTGCCTCCAGCGCCTGCCAGAGCGCCAGCTGGAGCACGTTGTTTTCCACCATATAGCCCAGGCGCGGCAGCTTCAGCTCGGCGGCGTCAAACGACACGTGGGCATTTTCCCACTCCCAGGTTTCAAGGCGGCTGTAAGGGTGCGCGCGCATCGCCTGCACCGCCTCCCAGACGCCCAGGCCGCGCAGCAGATCGACGGACGCCGCGCTGATGGCGGAAATGCGCACGTCCGGTTTGCTGGCGGGATCGAATGCCGGGGGAGCCGCCTGTTCAATAACGGTTACATCAAATCCCTGCTGCGCCAGCCCCAGCGCCAGCGCGCCGCCGACCATACCGCCGCCGACAACGGCAACTTCAGTGTGTTGGAGTGTCATGGTCAATTTTCCTTATTGGAGAATCCCTTAAGTTTACCGGATTTTTGCGGTCCTGAGACACACAACCTTCATACTGGTCACAACCCCACCAAAGCATTACAATACGCGGCTTGCAATCCTGAGCTGAGCAAGTCGATGACTAAAAAACTCCATATAAAAACCTGGGGCTGTCAGATGAACGAATACGATTCATCCAAGATGGCCGATCTGCTGGATACCACCCACGGATACCAGCTGACTGAAAATGCGAAAGAAGCCGATGTGCTGCTGCTGAACACCTGTTCAATTCGTGAAAAAGCACAGGAAAAAGTCTTTCATGTGTTAGGCCGCTGGAAGCTTCTCAAACGGAAAAATCCGGACCTGATCATTGGCGTCGGTGGCTGCGTCGCGTCGCAGGAAGGTAAGCTGATCCGTCAGAGAGCCCCGTATGTGGATATCGTCTTTGGTCCTCAGACCCTGCACCGCCTGCCGGAGATGATCAATCAGGTTCGCGGTAACCGTAGCCCGGTCGTTGACGTCAGCTTCCCGGAGATCGAGAAATTTGACCGTCTGCCAGAGCCGCGCGCCGATGGCCCGACCGCCTTCGTCTCGATCATGGAAGGCTGCAACAAATACTGTACCTACTGCGTGGTGCCTTACACCCGCGGTGAAGAGGTCAGCCGCCCTGCGGACGACATTCTGTTTGAAATTGCCCAGCTTGCCGCGCAGGGCGTTCGCGAAGTGAACCTGCTGGGCCAGAACGTTAACGCCTGGCGTGGCGAGAACTACGACGGCACCACCGGCAGCTTTGCCGAACTGCTGCGCCTGGTGGCCGCGATTGACGGCATCGACCGTATTCGTTTTACCACCAGCCATCCGATGGAGTTTACCGACGACATCATTGACGTCTATCGCGATACGCCAGAGCTGGTGAGCTTCCTGCACCTGCCTATTCAGTGCGGATCTGACCGCGTGCTGAACCTGATGGGCCGTCCGCATACGGTGCTGGAGTACAAATCCACCATCCGCAAGCTGCGCGAAGCGCGCCCGGATATCCAGATTAGCTCTGACTTTATCGTCGGCTTCCCAGGCGAAACCGCTGATGACTTCGAGCGCACCATGAAGCTCATCGGTGAAGTGAACTTTGACGTCAGCTACAGCTTCATCTTCTCAGCGCGTCCTGGCACGCCTGCGGCCGACATGGTTGACGACGTGCCGGAAGAAGAGAAAAAGCAGCGTCTGTATATTCTTCAGGAACGCATCAACCAGCAGGCCAACGCCTGGAGCCGCCGTATGCTCGGCACCGTCCAGCGCATTCTGGTGGAAGGTACTTCCCGCAAGAGCATCATGGAGCTGTCCGGTCGTACCGAGAACAACCGCGTGGTGAACTTCGAAGGCACCCCGGACATGATCGGTAAATTTGTGGACGTCGAAATTGTCGAAGTGCTGACCAACTCGCTGCGCGCGAAGGTGGTACGCACCGAGGACGAAATGGGCCTGCGTATTGCCGAGTCACCGGAATCCGTTATTTCTCGTACCCGCAAAGAAAACGATTCTGGCGTTGGGATTTACCAGCCTTGATCCTTCAGGCCTGCCTCTTCGGCAGGCCTTGTATTTCCTCTCATCACCCCCAATATCTACCGCAACGCTTGCGCCTTTATTCTGTGGCGTGAATAATTTCGGTAATGACCGTTCTATTGCGCCGTGTGGCAGCGGGTCAGTTAACCATTTAAAGAGGAACAGTTTGAACATAGATACGCGTGAAATTAGCCTTGAGCCCGCAGACAACGCTCGCCTGCTGAGCCTGTGCGGGCCGTTTGATGACAACATCAAACAACTGGAGCGACGTCTGGGTATCGAAATCAATCGTCGCGATAACCATTTCAAACTCACCGGACGCCCTATCTGCGTCAACGCGGCAGCAGATATTCTGCGCAGCCTGTATGTCGATACCGCCCCGATGCGCGGCGAAATTCAGGATATCGAGCCGGAACAGATCCACCTCGCCATTAAAGAGGCGCGCGTGCTTGAGCAGAGCGCGGAAAGCGTGCCGGACTACGGCAAGGCGATCAATATCAAGACCAAGCGTGGCGTCATCAAGCCGCGTACGCCGAACCAGGCGCAGTACATCGCCAATATTCTTGACCATGACATCACCTTCGGCGTGGGTCCCGCGGGTACAGGTAAAACCTATCTGGCGGTTGCCGCTGCGGTGGATGCGCTGGAGCGTCAGGAGATCCGTCGTATCCTGCTGACCCGCCCCGCCGTTGAAGCGGGTGAAAAACTCGGCTTCCTGCCCGGCGATCTGAGCCAGAAGGTCGACCCTTACCTGCGCCCGCTGTACGACGCGCTGTTCGAGATGCTCGGCTTCGAGAAAGTGGAGAAGCTAATCGAACGTAACGTGATCGAAGTGGCCCCGCTCGCCTACATGCGCGGCCGCACGCTCAACGATGCGTTCATCATTCTCGATGAAAGCCAGAACACCACCATCGAACAGATGAAAATGTTCCTGACGCGTATCGGCTTCAACTCGAAAGCGGTGATCACCGGTGACGTCACCCAGATCGACCTGCCGCGCAGCACTAAATCAGGCCTGCGCCACGCCATTGAGGTGCTGTCAGAGGTAGACGAAATTAGCTTTAACTTCTTCCACAGTGAAGACGTCGTTCGCCACCCGGTGGTCGCGCGCATCGTTAACGCCTATGAAGCCTGGGAAGAGGCGGATCAAAAACGCAGGGCCGAACAGGCCGCGGAACGTAAGCGCGAAGCGCAGGAGCAAGAACAGAAATGAGTCAGGTGATCCTCGATTTACAGCTGGCATGTGAAGACAATTCCGGCATGCCAGAAGAGGCACAGTTTCAGAAATGGCTGGATGCGGTAATCCCCCAGTTTCAGGAAGAATCAGAAGTCACGATTCGCCTGGTGGATGAAGCGGAAAGCCATGAGCTTAACCTGACCTACCGCGGGAAAGATAAGCCAACCAACGTGCTCTCTTTCCCGTTCGAAGCGCCGCCGGGTATTGAGATGCCGCTGCTGGGCGATCTGATCATCTGCCGTCAGGTGGTTGAGCAGGAAGCCAAAGAGCAGCAGAAACCGCTGGAAGCCCACTGGGCGCATATGGTGGTACACGGCAGCCTGCACCTGCTGGGCTACGACCACATTGAAGATGACGAAGCGGAAGAGATGGAGTCCCTTGAGACAGAGATAATGCTTGCTCTGGGCTATGAGGATCCGTACATTGCCGAGAAAGAATAGTCAGTTACTGACTACCATGCCGCCGCGCAGGGACATAGCGCGGCGGTTAACGTTGAACTAACAAGAGAACCCTTAACAAACGCCATGAGCGACGACAATTCACACAGTAGCGACACGACAACCAGTAAAAAGGGATTTTTCTCCCTCATTCTGAACCAGCTTTTCCACGGCGAGCCGAAAAACCGTGATGAACTGCTGGAGCTGATTCGTGATTCCGGGCAGAACGACCTTATCGACGAAGATACGCGCGAAATGCTCGAAGGGGTCATGGACATTGCCGACCAGCGCGTCCGCGACATCATGATCCCTCGCTCGCAGATGATCACCCTGAAACGTAACCAGACGCTGGACGAGTGCCTCGATGTGATCATCGAATCCGCCCACTCGCGTTTCCCGGTCATCAGCGAAGATAAAGATCACATCGAAGGGATTTTGATGGCCAAAGATCTGCTGCCGTTTATGCGCAGCGATGCCGAAGCCTTCAGCATGGAAAAAGTGTTACGCCAGGCCGTGGTCGTGCCGGAAAGTAAACGTGTGGATCGAATGCTGAAAGAGTTTCGCTCTCAGCGTTACCACATGGCGATTGTTATTGATGAATTCGGCGGTGTCTCAGGTCTTGTCACGATCGAAGATATTCTTGAGCTGATCGTGGGCGAAATCGAAGACGAGTACGACGAAGAAGAAGATATCGACTTCCGTCAGCTTAGCCGACACACCTGGACCGTGCGCGCGCTGGCCTCGATTGAAGATTTCAACGACGCCTTCGGTACCCACTTCAGCGATGAAGAGGTCGATACCATTGGCGGGCTGGTGATGCAGGCCTTTGGCCATCTTCCGGCGCGCGGTGAGACCGTTGACATCGACGGTTACCAGTTCAAAGTGGCAATGGCCGACAGCCGACGTATTATACAGGTTCACGTCAGAACGCCGGACGATTCACCGGTGCCAAAACTGGAAGATTAATGTAAATGGCATTTGCCCCATTGCTTGAACGCCAGCGCGTCCGTTTGCTGCTGGCGCTGATACTCGGAGCCAGCGGTACGCTGGCTTTTTCTCCTTACGATATCTGGCCCGCGGCCATTCTCTCCCTGATGGGGCTTCAGGGGTTAACCCTGAATCGTCGTCCGGTACAGGCCGCTGCGATCGGCTACTTCTGGGGGCTGGGGCTATTTGGCTCCGGCATTAACTGGGTCTACGTCAGCATCGCACAATTTGGCGGGATGCCGGGGCCGGTTAACGTCTTCCTGGTCGTTCTGCTCGCCGCCTATCTCTCGCTCTATACCGGTCTGTTCGCCGGGATTCTCTCTCGCCTGTGGCCTAAAACCACCTGGCTGCGTGTCGCCATTGCCGCGCCGGTGGTCTGGCAGATTACCGAGTTCCTCCGCGGCTGGGTGCTGACCGGCTTCCCGTGGCTGCAGTTCGGCTACAGCCAGATTGACGGCCCGCTGAAAGGTCTGGCACCGGTAATGGGCGTTGAAGCCATTAACTTTCTGCTGATGGTGGTAAGCGGCCTGCTGGTACTGGCGCTGGTCACGCGCGGCTGGAAGCCGCTGGCTGTGGCGCTGGTGCTGTTCGCTCTGCCCTTCCCGCTGCGCTATATCCAGTGGTTCACGCCCGAGCCCGAGCGCGCCATGCAGGTTTCCATGGTGCAAGGGAATATCCCGCAGTCCATGAAGTGGGACGAAAAAGAGCTGCTGAACACGCTGAAGATCTACGCCAACGCCACCGAAGAGGTGATGGGCAAATCACAGCTGATTATCTGGCCAGAATCCGCTATTCCCGATCTGGAAATTAACCAGCAGCCGTTCCTCAACATGATGAACGATCTGCTGGTGGCGCGCGGCAGCACCCTGATTACCGGCATTGTTGATGCGCGCCTGAATCAGCAGAACCGCTACGACACCTACAACACCATTATTACGCTCGGCAAAGACAGCGAATACAGCTACCACTCCACCGACCGGTACAACAAGAACCACCTCGTGCCGTTCGGTGAATTTGTGCCGCTGGAGTCTATTTTGCGTCCGCTGGCACCGTTCTTTGACCTGCCGATGTCCTCCTTCAGCCGCGGTCCGTACGTTCAGCCCCAGCTTCACGCGCACGGTCTGGCCCTGACGGCCGCCATCTGCTACGAAATCATCCTCGGCGAGCAGGTGCGCGATAACTTCCGCCCGGACACCGACTATCTGCTGACCATCTCCAATGATGCGTGGTTCGGTAAATCGATTGGCCCGTGGCAGCACTTCCAGATGGCGCGCATGCGTTCTCTGGAGCTGGCGCGTCCGCTGCTGCGTAGCACCAATAACGGCATCACCGCCGTGATTGGCCCGCAGGGCGAAATCCAGGCCATGATCCCGCAGTTCACCCGTAAAGTGCTGACAACCAAAGTCACGCCTACCACGGGCCTGACGCCTTACGCCCGCACCGGCAACTGGCCGCTGTGGATCCTGACCGCGCTGTTCGGCTTTGGCGCCGTGCTGATGAGCCTGCGTCAGCGTCATAAATAATCTTGCCTTCTGATGCCGGGTGGCGGCTGCGCCTTACCCGGCAATTTCCTCCCAATCTTCAATTCTGGCACGCCTGTTGCTTTATTTATTCACGTAAACGCTGTCTGGCTTAACGTGCAACCTTGTCGCACCAGTGTAGATCGTCGCTAGCACCGAAACGGTGCAACGGGAGATTATTGCCTCTGAATGGTGCGGCGCGCTTCGCAAAAATAAACAATAACGCAGCAAAATCTTTACATTAAGCCAGACTAAATGTTAACAAGCTTGCATAACACTGCACTCGCATTGCGCGAGATATAACAACATCACAATAGGTATCTATGCGTCACTGGCGCTGATAAGAAAGGAGTTGGGTATGCAATTACGTAAACTGGCCACAGCAATGCTGGTTATGGGAATGTCCGCAGGCGTGGTTCACGCTGAAGACGCTCCGGCAGCAGGCAGCACTCTCGACAAGATTGCCAAAAACGGCGTCATCGTGGTCGGCCACCGTGAATCTTCCGTCCCGTTCTCTTACTACGACAACACGCAAAAAGTCGTGGGCTATTCACAGGATTACTCCAACGCTATCGTTGAAGCTGTGAAGAAAAAGCTGAACAAACCTGACCTGCAGGTGAAGCTGATCCCAATCACTTCACAGAACCGTATTCCACTGCTGCAAAACGGCACCTTTGACTTCGAGTGTGGTTCCACCACCAACAACCTCGAGCGTCAAAAACAGGCGGCCTTCTCTGACACCATCTTTGTCGTGGGCACCCGTCTGCTGACCAAGAAGGGCGGCGCGATCAAAGATTTTGCGGACCTGAAAGGCAAAGCGGTCGTTGTGACCTCCGGTACCACTTCTGAAGTCCTGCTGCACAAGCTGAACGACGAGAAGAAAATGGATATGCGCATCATCAGCGCGAAAGACCATGGCGACTCCTTCCGTACGCTGGAAAGCGGTCGTGCCGTCGCGTTTATGATGGATGACGCCCTGCTGGCGGGCGAACGTGCGAAGGCGAAGAAACCAGACAACTGGGATATCGTCGGTACCGCGCAGTCCAAAGAAGCCTACGGCTGCATGCTGCGTAAAGACGATCCGCAGTTCAAAAAGCTGATCGATGACACTATCGCCCAGGTGCAGACCTCCGGCGAAGCGGAAAAATGGTTCGACAAGTGGTTTAAGAACCCGATTCCACCAAAAAATCTCAATATGAACTTTGAACTGTCTGACGACATGAAAGCGCTGTTCAAATCTCCAAATGACAAGGCTCTTAACTAATTAGAACAACAGGGGCGGGATCTCCTGCCCTCTCGATTGTCGGGAAGCATGGACAGACATATACGCTGAGTGGTCGTTCCCCACTCAGCGCGAAAAAAGAGCTTCTCACCAATCTTCGAGGGTAGCGCTGCTACCCTCTTTTTTCTGGAGTTTATTATGTCAATAGACTGGAACTGGGGCATCTTCCTGCAACAAGCCCCGTTCGGCAACACCACCTATCTTGGCTGGCTGTGGAGCGGCTTTCAGGTTACCGTGGCATTATCGATAACGGCGTGGATCATCGCGTTTCTTGTCGGTTCGCTGTTCGGTATTCTGCGCACCGTCCCTAACCGTTTTCTTTCAACAATTGGCACACTGT
Source organism: Enterobacter cloacae complex sp. P43RS (assembly GCF_014930585.1). NCBI lineage: Bacteria > Pseudomonadati > Pseudomonadota > Gammaproteobacteria > Enterobacterales > Enterobacteriaceae > Enterobacter > Enterobacter cloacae complex sp. P43RS. The sequence goes on along the minus strand of NZ_JADBRJ010000003.1, from coordinate 443,208 downwards.
ATGTGGAATTGTTCCGTAACGTTCCGCTCATCGTGCAGTTCTTTACCTGGTATCTGGTCATCCCGGAACTGCTGCCGGAAAATATTGGCATGTGGTTCAAGTCGGAGCTGGATCCGAACGTGCAGTTCTTTGTCTCCTCCATGATGTGTCTGGGGCTGTTTACCGCTGCGCGCGTTTGCGAGCAGGTGCGTGCCGCCATTCAGTCATTGCCACGCGGACAAAAAAATGCGGGCCTGGCGATGGGCCTGACCCTGCCACAAACCTACCGCTACGTGCTGCTGCCTAACGCCTACCGCGTTATCGTTCCACCGATGACCTCTGAGATGATGAACCTGGTGAAAAACTCGGCCATCGCCTCAACCATCGGCCTGGTGGATATGGCTGCACAGGCGGGCAAGCTGCTGGATTACTCCGCTCACGCGTGGGAATCCTTCACCGCGATCACGCTCGCGTATGTTCTGATTAACGCTTTCATCATGCTGGTGATGAACCTGGTTGAACGCAAAGTACGCCTGCCGGGCAATCTGGGGGGCAAATAATGTACGAATTTGACTGGAGTTCTATTGTTCCATCCATGCCTTACCTGCTCGATGGCCTGGTGATTACCCTAAAGATTACCGCGATCGCTATCGTCGTGGGTATCGTCTGGGGCACCCTGCTGGCCGTCATGCGCCTGTCGAGCTTTAAGCCGCTCGCCTGGTTTGCGACTGCCTACGTTAACGTCTTCCGCTCCATCCCGCTGGTGATGGTGCTGCTGTGGTTTTACCTGATTGTTCCAGGCTTCTTACAGAATGTGCTGGGACTGTCGCCGAAAACCGACATCCGCCTGATCTCTGCGATGGTGGCGTTCTCGATGTTTGAGGCCGCTTACTATTCAGAGATTATCCGTGCGGGTATCCAGAGTATCTCCCGTGGGCAGTCCAGCGCCGCGCTGGCGCTGGGAATGACGCACTGGCAGTCCATGCAGCTCATCATTCTGCCTCAGGCGTTTCGCGCCATGGTTCCGCTCCTGCTGACCCAGGGTATCGTGCTGTTCCAGGATACCTCTCTGGTTTACGTTCTGAGTCTGGCGGACTTCTTCCGTACCGCGTCGACCATAGGTGAACGTGATGGTACGCAGGTCGAGATGGTGCTCTTCGCGGGTGCGGTCTATTTTGTGATTAGTTTAAGCGCGTCGCTGTTGGTCAGCTGGCTGAAGAAAAGGACGGTATAATGATTTCCCTGAAAAATGTTTCTAAATGGTATGGGCACTTTCAGGTGCTGACCGACTGCTCCACCGAAGTCAAAAAAGGCGATGTGGTGGTGGTGTGCGGGCCGTCCGGTTCCGGTAAGTCTACGCTGATCAAAACGGTTAATGGTCTGGAGCCTGTGCAGCACGGCGAAATTGTTGTTAACGGCACGAAAGTGAACGACAAGAAAACCAACCTGGCCCAGCTTCGCTCTCACGTCGGCATGGTGTTCCAGCATTTTGAGCTATTCCCTCATCTGTCCATTATTGAGAACCTGACGCTGGCTCAGGTCAAAGTACTCAAGCGTGATAAAAAAGCGTCGCGCGAAAAGGGGCTCAAGCTTCTGGAGCGCGTGGGGCTTTCTGCACATGCCGATAAGTTCCCGGCACAGCTTTCCGGCGGCCAGCAGCAGCGTGTGGCGATTGCGCGCGCGCTGTGCATGGATCCGGTGGCGATGCTGTTCGATGAGCCCACGTCAGCACTCGATCCTGAAATGATCAACGAAGTGCTGGACGTGATGGTCGAGCTGGCGCACGAAGGGATGACCATGATGGTGGTGACGCACGAAATGGGCTTCGCCCGTAAAGTGGCCAACCGCGTGATCTTCATGGACGAAGGGAAAATTGTCGAAGACTCACCGAAAGAAGAGTTCTTCGCCAACCCGAAATCCGAACGCGCCAAAGATTTCCTCGCGAAAATCCTGCACTAATCTTCTCGGTGCGCAATCTGCGGATTGCGCACTGCTTCACGCTTTAGATCTCTTTTTCTATTCGGCGTCACATCGCAGCGTTAACCTTGTCACAAAATAATGCTAAGAATGGAGAACGCTATGGCACACCCTATAATTCTCGATTGCGATCCGGGTCATGATGACGCGATCGCGCTCGTCCTCGCGCTTGCCTCCCCGGAACTGGACGTGAAAGCGGTCACCTCGTCCGCCGGAAATCAGACGCCGGACAAAACCCTACGCAACGTTTTACGAATGCTGACGCTGCTGAAACGCACCGATATTCCTGTCGCAGGCGGCGCCGTTAAGCCGCTGATGCGCGAGCTAATCATTGCCGACAACGTTCACGGTGAAAGCGGGCTGGATGGCCCGGCGCTGCCGGAGCCGGGCTTTGCACCGCAAAACTGCACCGCCGTGGAGCTAATGGCGAAGGTGCTGCGTGAAAGCGCAGAGCCCGTGACGCTGGTGGCTACCGGCCCGCAGACTAACGTTGCGCTTCTGCTGAACAGCCATCCGGAACTGCGCGGTAAAATCGCCCGTATTGTGATTATGGGTGGGGCTATGGGGCTAGGGAACTGGACGCCTGCGGCAGAATTCAACATCTTTGTTGATCCGGAAGCTGCGGAGATCGTTTTCCAGTCGGGCCTGCCGATTGTGATGGCGGGGCTGGACGTGACGCATCGGGCACAGATTATGGCAGACGATATTGAGCGCTTCCGCGCCGTGGGCAACCCGGTTGCGACAACCGTAGCCGAGCTGCTCGACTTCTTTATGGAGTACCACAAAGCCGAGAAATGGGGCTTTCACGGCGCGCCGCTGCATGACCCGTGCACCATCGCCTGGCTGCTGAAGCCTGAAATGTTTACCACGGTGGACAGATGGGTTGGCGTGGAGACGCAGGGGAAATATACCCAGGGGATGACGGTGGTGGATTACTATTCGCTGACGGGAAATAAACCGAATACGACGCTGATGGTGGATATCGACCGGGAGGCGTTTGTGGATTTGCTGGCGGAAAGACTTGCTTACTATTGTGCGGCCTGACGCCCTCACCCTGGCCCTCTCCCACGGGGAGAGGGAACTAAACTGCGCTTTTACTTATGGCTCAAACGGGCGACGCTGGAACTGATCGTGCCCGCACTTCGGGCACAGCGGCAACACATCCGGCGTATATACCGCAATATGGTGATGGCACTTCTCGCACACCAGATTCCCCAGCCCCACCACTTCACCGCTCTGGTACACGCCGTGATGATTTAAATCCTGGAACACCTCGCGCCACTCCAGCTGGGTTTTATCGGTAATATCCGCCAGCTCCTGCCACAGGCTCTCTTTGATCACCCGCATAAAGACGCTGTCGGCGATCTCATCCTGGCTCTCTTCGTAGCTGCGCGCGAACTCTTCCAGATCGCGGCGTACGGCGCGCGTCACCTCTTCCACTTCGGTTCGCGTTAACTCACCCGTTTGCGTCACCCGTTCACGCGCCTGTTCGACCAGCGCGTCAATATCGCGCTCGCCGTTACGCAGCCGTTCCGTCAGTGTCGCCACCAGTTCGCGGTAAAATTGAGCAACCTTGTTCATCATTTTGCCTCCCGGGTAAGTAACTATTTCTAATAATAGACCTTATTTCGCCGCCGCTTTGTCAGGTGAAGCACAGACCCGGTAAATTCCTGCAAAGTGCAATTGCGCGAAAGGCTGTTTTGACGCGGGCGTTTGGGCTATGCTATGCGGATCTGAATTACCACATCCATTGGCTACATTTTTGTAGCTGTATTGAACACAGGACCACTGGCTGCCATGCAAGAGCAATACCGCCCGGAAGAGATAGAATCAAAAGTCCAGCAACACTGGGACGAGAAGCGCACCTTTGAAGTAACCGAAGACGAGAGCAAAGAGAAGTATTACTGCCTGTCGATGCTTCCCTATCCTTCTGGTCGACTACACATGGGCCACGTGCGTAACTACACCATCGGTGATGTGATCGCCCGTTACCAGCGCATGCTCGGCAAAAACGTTCTGCAGCCAATCGGCTGGGATGCGTTCGGCCTGCCTGCAGAAGGCGCAGCGGTAAAAAACAATACCGCTCCGGCACCGTGGACGTACGACAACATCGCGTACATGAAAAACCAGCTCAAAATGCTGGGCTTCGGCTATGACTGGAGCCGCGAGCTGGCGACCTGTACCCCGGAATACTACCGCTGGGAGCAGAAGTTCTTCACCGAGCTGTACAAAAAAGGCCTGGTGTACAAGAAGACCTCTGCCGTTAACTGGTGCCCGAATGACCAGACCGTTCTGGCGAACGAGCAGGTTATCGACGGCTGCTGCTGGCGCTGCGACACCAAAGTTGAGCGTAAAGAGATCCCACAGTGGTTTATCAAAATCACCGCTTACGCTGACGAACTGCTGAACGATCTGGATACGCTGGATCACTGGCCTGACACCGTTAAGACCATGCAGCGCAACTGGATCGGCCGTTCTGAAGGCGTGGAAATTACCTTCAGCGTTGAGAACTACGACCAGACCCTGACCGTCTACACCACCCGTCCGGACACCTTCATGGGTGCGACCTATCTGGCCGTGGCCGCAGGTCACCCGCTGGCGCAGAAAGCGGCAGAGAACAACCCGGAACTGGCGACCTTCATCGACGAATGCCGCAACACGAAAGTGGCCGAAGCCGACATGGCGACGATGGAGAAAAAAGGCGTTGCGACGGGCTTCTATGCTAAGCACCCGCTGACGGGCGAAGCGATCCCGGTCTGGGCAGCAAACTTCGTTCTGATGGAGTACGGTACAGGTGCAGTCATGGCCGTTCCGGGTCACGATCAGCGTGACTACGAGTTTGCCACCAAATACAACCTGCCGATTAAAGCCGTTATTCTGGCCGCCGATGGTTCTGAACCTGACCTGTCCGAGCAGGCGTTGACCGAAAAAGGCACCCTGTTCAACTCCGGTGAGTTCAGCGGCCTCAGCTTCGAAGAGGGCTTCAACGCCATCGCCGATAAGCTGGCCTCACTGGGCGTGGGCGAGCGTAAAGTGAACTTCCGTCTGCGCGACTGGGGCGTGTCCCGTCAGCGTTACTGGGGTGCGCCAATTCCAATGGTGACCCTGGAAGACGGCACCGTCATGCCAACGCCTGAAGATCAGCTGCCCGTGATCCTGCCGGAAGACGTGGTCATGGACGGCATCACCAGCCCGATCAAAGCCGATCCTGAGTGGGCCAAAACCACCGTCAACGGCCAGCCTGCGCTGCGTGAAACCGACACCTTCGATACCTTTATGGAGTCCTCCTGGTACTACGCGCGCTACACCTGCCCGCAGTACAAAGAAGGCATGCTGGATTCTGACGCCGCCAACTACTGGCTGCCGGTAGATATCTATATTGGTGGTATCGAACACGCCATCATGCACCTGCTCTACTTCCGCTTTTTCCATAAGCTGATGCGCGATGCCGGCATGGTGAACTCTGACGAGCCCGCTAAACAGCTGCTGTGCCAGGGTATGGTGCTGGCAGACGCCTTCTACTACGTTGGCGCGAACGGAGAGCGTAACTGGGTTTCTCCGGTTGATGCGATCGTTGAGCGCGACGAGAAAGGCCGTATCGTGAAGGCGACAGACGCTGAAGGCCATGAACTGGTTTATACCGGCATGAGCAAGATGTCCAAGTCTAAAAACAACGGCATCGACCCGCAGGTGATGGTTGAGCGTTACGGCGCGGACACCGTACGTCTGTTCATGATGTTTGCTTCTCCGGCTGATATGACCCTTGAGTGGCAGGAATCCGGCGTAGAAGGCGCGAACCGCTTCCTGAAACGCGTCTGGAAGCTGGTGTACGAACATACCGCACAGGGTGATGCTCCGGCACTGAACGCCGCTGCGCTGAGCGAAGATCAGCAGGCACTGCGTCGTGATGTTCATAAAACGATCGCGAAAGTGACCGATGATATTGGTCGTCGTCAGACCTTCAATACCGCAATTGCGGCTATTATGGAACTGATGAACAAGCTGGCGAAAGCCCCGCAGGACGGCGAGCAGGATCGTGCCATCATGCGTGAAGCGCTGCTGGCCGTGGTTCGCATGCTTAACCCGTTCACGCCACACGTCAGCTTCACCCTGTGGCAGGAGCTGAAAGGCGAAGGCGATATCGACAACGCGCCGTGGCCGGTGGCTGACGAAGCAGCGATGGTGGAAAACACCACGCTGGTGGTGGTCCAGGTCAACGGCAAAGTCCGTGGTAAAATTACCGTGGCGGTCGATGCAACTGAAGATCAGGTTCGCGAGCGCGCGGGCCAGGAACCTCTGGTTGCGAAATATCTTGAGGGCGTTACCTTACGTAAAGCGATCTACGTACCGGGTAAACTGCTCAATCTGGTCGTTGGCTAAGCGCGGGAGGAAACGTGCGACAACTGGCAACAATACTCTTATCTCTGGCGGTGCTTGTCACCGCTGGCTGTGGCTGGCACCTGCGCAATACCACGGCGGTGCCTGCTGAGATGAAAACAATGATCTTTGATTCCGGGGATCCAAACGGACCGCTCAGCCGGGCCATTCGTAATCAGCTGCGCCTGAACGGCGTTGAGCTTATTGAGAAAGGTACGCTGCGCCAGGATGTACCGTCTCTGCGCGTACTGGGAATGACGCTGGGCCAGGATACGGCGTCCATCTTCCAGGACGGCCGCACGGCTGAATATCAGATGGTGCTGTCGGTCAACGCGGCTGTACTGATCCCGGGTAAAGACATCTATCCGATCAGCGCAAAAGTGTATCGTTCGTTCTTTGATAACCCGCAAACCGCGCTGGCAAAAGATGCCGAACAGCAGATTATCATCAACGAAATGTACGACAAGGCGGCGGAACAGCTGATCCGCAAACTGCCGGGTATTGCAGCGTCTAACCGAGAAGGCTCTGACATTATTGAAAAACCGGATGCCAGTACGCCTCCTGTTTCTACCTCTCTGGGTAAATGATGATCAGGCTGTATCCTGAACAACTCCGCGCGCAGCTCAATGAAGGGCTGCGCGCGGCGTATCTGCTGCTCGGAAACGACCCGTTACTACTTCAGGAAAGCCTGGATGCCGTGCGGCATGCGGCCGCGGCTCAGGGCTTTGATGAACACCATACCGTTCAGGTGGATAACGCCACCGACTGGAACGCCCTCTTCTCACTCTGTCAGGCGATGAGCCTTTTTGCGTCGCGCCAGACAATCCAGATCCTGCTGCCGGAGAACGGCCCTAACGCTGCCATCAATGAGCAACTCGCCACGCTGGTCAGCCTGTTACACAGCGATCTGCTGTTGATTGTGCGCGGCAGCAAGCTCACCAAAGCGCAGGAAAACGCGGCATGGTTCACCCAGCTCGCGACCCACGCGGTGCTGGTCACCTGCCAGACGCCTGAGCAGGCGCACCTGCCTAAATGGGTCGCCGCGAGAGCGAAGCAGCACAACCTTCAACTGGACGATGCGGCGAACCAACTGCTCTGCTACTGCTATGAAGGCAACCTGCTGGCACTGGCACAGGCGCTGGACAGGCTCTCCCTGCTCTGGCCGGACGGCAAGCTGACCTTACCGCGCGTTGAGCAGGCCGTTAACGATGCCGCACACTTCACGCCGTTCCACTGGGTGGATGCGCTACTCTCGGCGAAAAGCAAACGCGCCCTGCATATTCTCCAGCAGCTGCGCCTGGAGGGCAGTGAACCCGTCATTCTGCTGCGCACGCTGCAGCGCGAGCTGTTGCTGCTGATAACGCTCAAGCGCCAGTCGGCCCATACGCCGTTACGCTCCCTGTTTGATAAACACCGGGTGTGGCAAAACCGGCGGGCAATGACCACCGAGGCCATCAACCGCCTGAGCCATGAACAGCTGCGCCAGGCGGTTCAGCTTCTGATGCGCGCCGAGCTTACCCTAAAACAAGATTACGGCCAGTCGGTGTGGGCGGAGCTGGAAAGCCTTTCCCTGCTGCTTTGCCACAAGGCGCTGGCTGACGTATTTATTGATGGATAGTATGCACTCTTTACAGGCCCTGTATGGCGGCACCTTTGACCCGGTACACTACGGGCATCTGAAGCCGGTAGAAATTCTGGCAAATCTGATCGGCCTGCAGCGCGTTACCATCATGCCCAATAATGTTCCGCCGCACCGCCCCCAGCCTGAAGCAACCAGCGAGCAGCGCAAAGAGATGCTCGCTCTGGCTATCGCGGATAAGCCGCTCTTCAGGCTGGATGAACGGGAATTGCGTCGCGACACCCCCTCGTGGACGTCGCAAACGCTGCAGGAGTGGCGGGCCGAGCAAGGGCCTGACCAGCCGCTCGCCTTTATCATCGGTCAGGACTCCCTGCTCAATTTCCCCACGTGGCACAAGTATGAAACCATTCTGGGGAACAGCCACCTGCTCGTCTGCCGCCGTCCGGGCTACCCGCTGACCATGCGCGAAGCGCAATATCAGCAGTGGCTTGAAGACCATCTCACCGATAACGTTGAAGATCTTCACAACCAGCCCGCCGGGAAGATTTATCTGGCGGAGACGCCGTGGTTCGACATCTCTGCGACCGTTATTCGCGAACGTTTACAGCAGGGTTTAGCCTGTGACGATCTGCTGCCTGCCCCGGTGCTGGCGTATATTCATACGCACGGGTTGTATCAGAAAACCGCAGATAAATAGCCGGAGGGCATAAAAAGCAGCATATTGATTATCCTGCCTTGACAGGTTAAGCCATACTGTTATCCTCCGCTGCCAGACTTTCCCGCCGATCGTTGCTTTACAGAAATTGTTTTACAAAAATGGCGATGCAATCTCAGGCGGAGGGTGGGATGATACCCGCCTTCAAAAGCCCGGACGGTGACATTTGTCCCGACAGGGGCGTCAGTTCAGGTATACTGTCTGGCCACGAATTCATAGTTGTACAATCTCATTCACCCAGGGGGAAAACTTGCAGGGTAAAGCACTCCAGGATTTTGTTATCGACAAAATTGATGACCTGAAAGGTCAGGACATCATCGCTATCGACGTTAAGGGTAAATCCAGTATTACCGACTGCATGATTATCTGCACCGGTACCTCTACGCGTCATGTTGTTTCGATTGCCGACCATGTGGTTCAGGAATCGCGCGCAGCAGGACTCTTACCGCTTGGCGTTGAAGGTGAAGCGACCGCTGACTGGGTGGTTGTTGACCTCGGCGATGTGATTGTCCACGTCATGCAGGAAGAGAGCCGTCGCCTGTATGAGCTGGAAAAACTCTGGGGTTAATGCGTGAAGTTGCAGCTGGTCGCCGTCGGCACCAAAATGCCGGACTGGGTACAAACCGGTTTTACTGAATATCTGCGTCGTTTTCCCAAAGACATGCCGTTCGAACTGGTGGAGATCCCCGCCGGGAAGCGCGGTAAGAACGCGGATATCAAACGTATTCTCGACAAAGAGGGTGAACTGATGCTTGCTGCCGCAGGCAAGAACCGCATCGTCACCCTTGATATTCCAGGTAAACCCTGGGATACGCCGCAGCTGGCGCATGAACTGGAGCGCTGGAAGCAGGATGGCCGCGACGTCAGTCTGTTGATTGGCGGACCTGAAGGGTTATCCCCCGCCTGCAAAGCGGCAGCAGAACAAAGTTGGTCTCTCTCTGCGCTGACGCTGCCCCACCCGCTCGTGCGGGTCCTGGTGGCGGAAAGCTTGTATCGCGCGTGGAGCATTACTACCAACCACCCCTATCACCGCGAGTAATGACTGACCAGGGTAGATTAAGCAGCGGATGAAACTACAGAATTCTTTTCGCGACTATACGGCTGAGTCCGCGCTGTTTGTGCGCCGGGCGCTGGTCGCCTTTACGGGGATTTTGCTGCTTACCGGCGTGCTGATCGCCAACCTTTATAATCTGCAAATTGTCCGCTTTACCGATTACCAGACGCGTTCTAACGAAAACCGCATTAAGCTGGTGCCTATCGCACCCAGCCGCGGCATTATCTACGACCGTAACGGCACCCCTCTGGCGTTAAACCGCACCATCTATCAAGTCGAGATGATGCCGGAGAAGGTCGATAACGTGCAGAATACGCTGGAAGCGCTAAGGAGCGTTGTCGATCTTAACGATGATGATATCGCGGCCTTCAAAAAAGAGCGCGCCCGCTCTCACCGTTTCACCTCCATTCCGGTTAAAACCAATCTGACGGAAGTCCAGGTCGCCCGTTTTGCGGTGAACCAGTACCGCTTCCCCGGTGTGGAAGTGAAGGGTTACAAGCGTCGCTACTATCCTTACGGATCCGCGCTGACGCATGTGATTGGCTACGTTTCCAAGATTAACGATAAAGACGTCGAGCGCCTCGATAAAGACGGCAAGCTGGCGAACTACGCCGCGACGCATGATATCGGCAAGCTGGGGATTGAACGCTACTACGAAGATGTCCTGCACGGGCAGACCGGCTATGAAGAAGTTGAGGTCAACAACCGTGGTCGCGTCATTCGCCAGCTTAAGGAAGTGCCGCCTCAGGCGGGGCACGACGTCTATCTGACGCTCGATCTCAAACTGCAGCAGTATATTGAAACCCTGCTGGCGGGCAGCCGCGCCGCCGTGGTGGTCACCGACCCGCGCACCGGCGGCATTCTGGCCATGGTTTCTATGCCAAGCTATGACCCGAACCTCTTTGTTGACGGTATCTCCAGCAAAGACTACTCCGGCCTGTTGAATGACCCTAACACCCCGCTGGTGAACCGCGCCACGCAAGGCGTTTACCCGCCGGCATCAACGGTTAAACCGTACGTGGCGGTCTCAGCGCTGAGCGCGGGCGTCATCAACCGCAATACCAGCCTGTTTGACCCGGGCTGGTGGCAGCTACCGGGCTCTGAAAAACGCTATCGCGACTGGAAGAAATGGGGCCACGGCCATCTGAACGTTACGAAATCTCTGGAAGAATCTGCGGATACCTTCTTCTATCAGGTGGCGTATGACATGGGCATTGACCGCCTGTCTGAGTGGATGAGCAAATTCGGCTACGGACATTACACCGGCGTGGATCTGGCTGAAGAGCGCTCCGGCAACATGCCAACCCGTGAGTGGAAGCTGAAGCGCTTTAAGAAGCCGTGGTATCAGGGTGATACCATACCGGTGGGTATCGGCCAGGGTTACTGGACGGCCACCCCGCTTCAGATGAACAAAGCGATGATGATCCTCATTAACGACGGCGTGGTGAAAGTTCCGCATCTGCTGCAAAGCACCGTTGAAGATGGCAAAAAAGTGCCGTGGGTGCAGCCCCATGAAGCGCCGGTAGGCGACATCCATTCCGGCTTCTGGGAAATAGCGAAAGACGGTATGTACGGTGTGGCAAACCGTCCAAACGGAACCGCGCACAAGTATTTCGCCGGTACGCCATATAAAGTGGCCGCGAAATCCGGTACGGCGCAGGTCTTTGGCCTGAAAGCCAATGAAACCTATAACGCACACCGCATTGCCGAACGTCTGCGTGACCATAAGCTGATGACGGCGTTTGCCCCTTATGATAACCCGCAGGTGGCGGTGGCAATGATTCTGGAGAACGGCGGCGCTGGCCCGGCAGTAGGGACCATCATGCGCCAGATCCTGGACCACATTATGCTGGGTGATAACAACACCGAACTGCCGGCTGAAAATCCGGCCGCCGCTGCGGCGGAGGACCAATAATCATGACGGATAATCCAAATAAAAAATCGCTGTGGGATAAAATTCACATCGACCCAGCCATGCTGCTGATCCTGCTGGCCCTGCTGGTTTACAGCGCCCTGGTTATCTGGAGCGCCAGCGGCCAGGACATCGGCATGATGGAACGCAAGATCGGCCAGATCGCGATGGGTCTGGTCATTATGGTGGTAATGGCGCAGATCCCGCCGCGCGTCTATGAAGGCTGGGCGCCCTATCTCTACATCTTCTGTATTATTTTGCTGGTGGCGGTAGATGCGTTCGGTGCCATCTCAAAAGGGGCACAGCGCTGGCTGGATCTGGGCGTTGTTCGTTTCCAGCCCTCGGAGATTGCCAAAATCGCAGTTCCGCTGATGGTGGCGCGCTTTATCAACCGCGACGTCTGTCCGCCGTCGCTGAAAAATACCGCTATCGCCCTGGTGCTAATATTCCTGCCGACACTGCTGGTTGCGGCGCAGCCTGACCTCGGCACCTCGATCCTTATCGCCCTCTCCGGCCTGTTTGTCCTGTTCCTGTCGGGCTTAAGCTGGCGTCTGATTGGTATCGCGGTGGTGCTGGTTGCAGCGTTTATCCCTATCCTGTGGTTCTTCCTGATGCATGACTACCAGCGCCAGCGCGTCATGATGCTTCTCGATCCGGAAACCGATCCGCTCGGTGCGGGCTATCATATTATTCAGTCCAAGATTGCGATTGGCTCCGGCGGCCTGCGCGGTAAAGGCTGGCTGCACGGTACCCAGTCGCAGCTGGAGTTTTTACCGGAGCGCCACACCGACTTTATCTTTGCGGTACTGGCGGAAGAGCTGGGACTGGTTGGCATCCTGATCCTGCTGGCGCTCTACGTGCTGCTCATCATGCGAGGTTTGTGGATTGCGGCCCGCGCGCAGACCACCTTCGGCCGCGTCATGGCAGGCGGACTGATGTTGATTTTATTCGTTTATGTCTTCGTAAATATTGGTATGGTGAGTGGTATTCTGCCGGTGGTAGGCGTACCGCTGCCGCTGGTGAGTTACGGAGGCTCGGCACTGATCGTGTTGATGGCCGGGTTTGGTATCGTGATGTCGATCCACACCCACAGAAAAATGTTGTCAAAAAGCGTATAAAAATAAGGGGATCGGAATGCGTAAGCAGTGGCTGGGTATCTGCATTGCGGCAAGTTTACTTGCGGCCTGTACAAGTGATGATGGTCAGCAACAAGCAACCGTCGCGCCGCCGCAGCCTGCGGTGTGTAATGGCCCAATCGTTGAAATTAGCGGTGCCGATCCCGTTTATGAACCGCTGAATGCCAGCGCGAATCAGGATTACGAGCGCGACGGCAAAAGCTACAAAATTGTGCAGGATCCGTCCCGCTTTAGCCAGGCTGGCTTTGCCGCCATTTATGATGCTGAGCCGGGCAGTAACCTGACGGCATCGGGTGAAACATTTGACCCAATGCAGTTGACTGCGGCGCACCCGACGCTACCTATCCCTAGCTACGCCCGTATCACCAACCTGGCGAACGGCCGTATGATCGTCGTGCGTATTAACGACCGCGGCCCGTACGGTAATGACCGGGTGATTTCCCTGTCCCGCGCGTCTGCCGATCGCCTGAATACCTCAAACAACACCAAAGTTCGCATTGACCCAATTATCGTGGCGCAGGATGGTTCGCTCTCCGGGCCGGGAACCGCGTGTACCACGGTGGCGAAACAGACCTATGCTCTCCCCGACCGCCCAAATCTGGACGGCGGCATGGGAAGCGTCTCCTCGCCGGCAGAGCCTTCTCAGCCGGCGGGAGAAATACGCCCAATCAGCAATGACACCCTGCAAAGCGATGATGCCACTGGCGCACCGGTAAAAAGCAGCGGCTTCCTTGGCGCACCAACGAACTTAGCCTCGGGCGTGCTGGAGAGCAGTGAGCCGACGCCAGCCCCTGTTGCCGCCCCCGTCGTGCAGCAGCCTGCCCCGGTAACGGCTCCGGTCACGACCCAGAGCGCAGCCGTTGCCGCTCCCGCAGCAGCCAGCGGCGGCTTTGTCGTCCAGGTGGGCGCAGTGAGCGATCGGGCCCGTGCCCAGCAGTATCAGCAGCGTCTAAGCCAGCAGTTTGGCGTGCCAGGACGCGTTGAGCAAAACGGCGCGGTCTGGCGTATTCAGATGGGGCCGTTTGCCAGCAAGTCGCAGGCGGCATCCCTGCAGCAGCGTTTGCAGAGCGAGGCACAGCTGCAGTCCTTTATCGCTGTTACGAAGTAATTAATCGGCGGTATCCGAAATGTCAGTTTGTGTAAAACACATTCACAAACTCATGCTTAAAGTCGGATGCCTGCCTGAATAGCATTTGCTATAGTAAGGCACTTTTTTTAATTCCATCACGGATGTCGTAGTTCTGACCATGAAGACCACTTTTTCTGCTCGTTTTGTGCAGCGCATGGCGCTGACCACGGCCCTTTGCGCGGCTGCACTCTCTGCAGCTCATGCTGATGACCTGAATATCAAGACCATGATCCCTGGCGTTCCGCAAATCGACGCGGAATCCTACATCCTGATCGATTACAACTCTGGCAAAGTGCTGGCAGAACAGAATGCCGATGCCCGCCGTGACCCGGCCAGCCTGACCAAAATGATGACCAGCTACGTCATCGGCCAGGCAATGAAAGCCGGTAAGTTCAAAGAGACGGATCTGGTGACCATCGGCAACGATGCGTGGGCTACCGGGAACCCGGTTTTCAAAGGTTCCTCGCTGATGTTCCTGAAGCCAGGAATGCAGGTTCCGGTTTCTCAGTTAATTCGTGGCATTAACCTGCAGTCCGGTAACGATGCCTGCGTAGCGATGGCCGATTTCGCCGCCGGTAGTCAGGATGCGTTCGTGGGCCTGATGAACAGCTACGTAAATGCCCTGGGTCTGAAGAACAGCCACTTCCAGACCGTACACGGTCTCGATGCAGACGGTCAGTACAGCTCCGCGCGTGATATGGCGCTGATTGGTCAGGCGCTGATCCGCGACGTACCTAACGAGTACTCTATCTACAAAGAGAAAGAGTTCACCTTCAACGGCATTCGTCAGACCAACCGTAACGGCCTGCTGTGGGATAACAGCCTGAACGTTGACGGCATCAAAACCGGCCACACCGACAAAGCCGGTTACAACCTGGTGGCCTCTGCCACTGAAGGCCAGATGCGCCTGATCTCTGCCGTGATGGGCGGTCGCACCTTTAAAGGTCGCGAAACCGAAAGTAAGAAGCTGCTGACCTGGGGCTTCCGTTTCTTCGAAACCGTGAACCCGCTGAAAGCAGGCAAAGAATTTGCTTCTGAACCCGTCTGGTTCGGCGATAACGATCGTGCTTCTCTGGGCGTGGATAAAGACCTCTACCTGACCATTCCACGCGGTCGTATGAAGGATCTGAAAGCAAGCTATGTGCTCAACACCACCGAACTGCATGCCCCGCTGCATAAAAACCAGGTGGTGGGTACCATCAACTTCCAGCTGGACGGTAAAACGATCGACCAGCGTCCACTCGTGGTATTGGAAGAAATTCCTGAAGGCAATTTCTTCGGCAAAATCATTGATTACATTAAACTGATGTTCCATCACTGGTTTGGCTAAAAATCGAACACTTGAAAGTGTGATTTTGATCCCCATATACTAAGTATCCTGATAACTCCCACCTGACGTGGGAGTTATTCTTTTTGACGTTACGCCGGAGCTGACATGAAAACCAAACTTAACGAACTGCTTGAATTCCCTACCCCGTTTACCTACAAAGTAATGGGTCTGGCGAAACCTGAGCTGGTTGATCAGGTGGTTGAAGTGGTACAGCGCCATGCGCCGGGTGACTACTCTCCGTCAGTAAAACCAAGCAGCAAGGGCAACTACCACTCGGTTTCTATTACCATCACTGCCACACATATCGAGCAGGTTGAGACGCTGTACGAAGAGCTCGGCAATATCGAAATCGTTCGTATGGTGCTGTAGTCCCTTTGCGGTTACCCGGTTTACCGGGTAACCCCTCTTCCCCGCTGTGATATACTCCCCCTCATCTTTTGTTTCTCGTCTTCGGAGACGCGTTTTGTATCAGGATAAAATTCTGGTCCGTCATCTCGGGCTGCAACCTTATGAGCCTGTCTCTCAGGCTATGCACGAGTTCACCGATTCACGCGATGACACAACCCCTGATGAGATTTGGCTGGTCGAACATCTGCCGGTATTTACGCAGGGCCAGGCGGGAAAAGCGGAACACTTATTAATGACGGGCGATATCCCGGTGATCCAGAGCGATCGTGGCGGACAGGTGACTTACCACGGTCCGGGTCAGCAGGTCATGTACGTCCTGCTTAATCTGAAGCGCAGAAAGCTTGGCGTACGTGAGCTGGTGACGTTACTGGAACAGACCGTCGTCAACACGCTGGCGGAGTATGGGATTGACGCGCATCCGCGTGCAGATGCGCCGGGCGTCTACGTTGGCGAAATGAAGATCTGCTCTCTGGGGCTACGTATTCGTAAAGGTTGTTCCTTCCACGGTCTGGCATTGAATATTAATATGGATCTTACGCCTTTCCAGCGCATAAACCCCTGCGGCTACGCCGGCATGGAAATGACGCAAATGCGCCAGTGGGTCGATACCGCTACGCCAGAAAATATACGTCCCGTGCTTCTGAAGAATGTGTTAGCGCTACTTAACAATCCCCCGCACGAATATATCCCTGCTTAATATATCATCCAGAATGGCTCGATAATTTGACGGGCCACTGTTTATTTAACGCTTTTACGCTTTACAATAATCCGCAGATTCTATATTTTCGAAGCGCCCGAATATTGCCCTTACATATTATTTAGCCTCCGGACAGCACGGCATACACAGGCTAAGTAACTTGAGTGATAATCACACAACTGTTTGTTTTTGATAAACAAGTGGAACAAAAGCAACACTTTACGAATCTCTACAAGCATAATAAATAAATTGAACTATCATTCATGTTGTGAATGTATACGGAGTGAAAGCGTGGAGTATAATAATTTACCAGCCAAACGCCTGAATGACCCTGGTGGCGAAGATAAGCCGCAAATTTTTCGGACTTTACGTAATATTGATCTCAATTTACTGACTATTTTTGAGGCAGTATATGTCCATAAGGGTATCGTTAATGCTGCGAAAATTCTTAATCTCACGCCATCGGCAATAAGTCAGTCAATTCAAAAGCTACGGGCTATATTTCCCGACCCCTTATTTATCCGTAAGGGCCAGGGCGTCACGCCAACGGCCTATGCGACACATCTCCACGAATACATCAGCCAGGGGCTGGAGTCGATTCTGGGTGCGCTGGATTTAACCGGAAGCTATGACAAACAGAGAACCATCACCATCGGCTGCTCCCCTTCTGTCGGCGTGCTGGTGATGCCCGCGATCTTCCAGGCAGTGAAAGAGCATGCGCCTCAGCTTCTGCTTCGCAATGTGCCTCTTAACGAACCTGACGTTCAGCTTGCTCAGTTCCAGACGGACCTGGTCATCGAAAGCGGCAGCTTTAGCGCCCGAGCGCTGGGGCAAAATGTGCTTTACGCCGATAACCTGGTGCTGGTTTGCCGCAGGCAGCACCCCGTCCTCAGCGAGCCGTTATCCATTGAAAACCTGCGCAACTACGACCACTCGTCTTTCATGACCGAAGGACAGTCTAACCACGCTCTGCGTCAGCGTATTGACGAAATTTTCCCGGAACGTCAGATCAGTTTCAGCAGTTACAATATGTTCACCACCGCATCCCTGATTGGCAGCAGCGATATGCTGTGCATCATGCCTTCACGCCTGTATAACCTGCTGCGGAAATGCTGGCCGCTGGAGAGTATTCCGCTTAGCCAGCTCAATGCAGAATCTATCGAGATTTCACTGCATTACAACAAGCTCAGCTTGCGCGATCCGGTACTGGAAAACGTCATCCGCATTATCCGTCAGGCCTTCTGACAGAGCGTACCCGTACACGTCCCTGCCGCTCGCAGGGCAAAAGGCACAAAACAACAACTATTTTACAAATTGGCGACCTGGCAGGCTGCTTTAACGCCCCTATAAATGATATACTGCCTGTCGTTCGTTCAAAAATAGTTGATAAATACAACATTCCCTTGAAATGAAACGCTTTCCTTCGATATTCGCAACTGGAACACGCACGCTATGAGTAAACCCATTGTGATGGAACGCGGTGTTAAATACCGCGATGCCGATAAAATGGCCCTTATCCCGGTTAAAAACGTGGCTACAGAGCGCGAGGCGCTGTTAAGAAAACCGGAATGGATGAAAATCAAACTTCCGGCAGACTCTTCGCGTATCCAGGGGATCAAAGCGGCGATGCGTAAGAATGGCCTTCACTCTGTTTGTGAAGAAGCCTCTTGCCCGAACCTTGCTGAATGTTTCAATCACGGCACCGCGACGTTTATGATTCTGGGTGCCATCTGTACCCGCCGCTGCCCATTCTGCGACGTGGCGCATGGCCGCCCGGTGGCCCCCGATGCCAACGAGCCGCAAAAACTGGCGCAAACCATCGCCGACATGGCGCTGCGTTATGTGGTTATCACCTCCGTTGACCGCGACGATCTGCGTGATGGCGGTGCTCAGCACTTCGCTGACTGCATTACTGCCATTCGCGAAAAAAGCCCGAACATCAAAATCGAGACGCTGGTTCCTGACTTCCGCGGCCGTATGGACCGCGCGCTGGATATCCTGACCGCGACGCCGCCGGATGTGTTTAACCACAACCTGGAGAACGTTCCGCGTCTTTACCGTCAGGTGCGTCCGGGAGCCGACTATAACTGGTCTCTGAAGCTGCTGGAGCGCTTTAAAGAAGCACATCCGCATATCCCGACCAAGTCAGGTCTGATGGTTGGTCTGGGTGAAACTAATGACGAAATCATCGACGTCATGCGCGATCTGCGCCGCCACGGTGTGACCATGTTGACGCTCGGCCAGTATCTGCAGCCAAGCCGTCACCACCTGCCGGTACAGCGCTACGTGAGCCCGGATGAATTTGACGAGATGAAAGCCGAAGCGCTGGCGATGGGCTTTACCCACGCGGCTTGTGGTCCATTTGTTCGTTCTTCTTACCATGCGGATATGCAGGCGAAAGGCGAAGAAGTCAAATAACGCCGTAATATTCATTTACAGTAATGCAAAAAAACCGGCCTCATGAGCCGGTTTTTTTTCGCAAGCCCTCAGGCATTGCCGTTACTCTTTGTGGGAAAGCTTCTCTGCCGGGATGTCGTCAGCGCTTTTCTTCGCAGCTGCGTCATCGTCGTTCATCGCTTTCTTAAAGCCTTTGATGGCAGCCCCCAGGTCACCACCCAGCGTGCGTAACTTCTTGGTACCAAACAGCAGGACGACCAGTGCGGCAACCACCAGCAGTTTGGTAATACTAATCTCACCCATAGATACCTTCTTTACTTAAAACAGGCTGCATTCAGCGCCAAAACCCGATCGTATTAACGGTCATTTGGCGCGTGCACACAATAGCAATCTGTAACAAGGTGAATCAAGCATTGTTGAAAAAAACATCACAATAATTGCGGTGGCGCAAAGCGACGGTTGCGAAGAACAGGTAATTGCTGACGCGCAAGCGCAACTCTTTCTAAAATTATCTCCGCCATCAGCATAACCGGCGCTTCCGCTGCGGCGGCAATCGTCACTCCCAGGGGATCAACCACCCTGCTCTGCCCGATGTTTTTATTGCCGCACTCCCCGGCGGCAACAACATAACAGGTCGTGTCCAGCGCGCGTGCCGCAAGCAGCGTAGCCCAGTGTTGCTCTTTTAGCGGTCCCTTAACCCATGCGGCAGGCAATACCAGCACCTCCGCCCCCTGCAGCGCCAGATGCACCGCCAGTTCAGGGAATCGCAGGTCATAGCAGGTCATCAACCCCACCTTAAACCCGTCGATATCAATGAGCGGTGGGACGACATCTCCCGGATCAACGCGTCTCGACTCCTGGATGCTGAACGCATCATAGAGATGAAGCTTGGCGTAGCGCGCAACAATGGCACCGTCACGGATAGCCACCAGCGTATTCACTGCGCGACCCGGCGTTGAGGGAACATGCACGGTTAAGACGGTGGTCATCGTACTGCCTACGCTCTGAGCGAGCAGCTGTTGTAAAAATTCGCCGTCAAGGGCCTGTGCGGACTTCACGGACAAATCCGGGTCGTTATCATCCCTTGCCAGCAACGCCTCAGGAAGCACCAGCAGCGACGCGCCTTTCTGTCGGGCCTGTATCATCAGGTTAACGCACTGCACTGCGTTAACCCGCCAGTCAGGCGTGACCGCAAACTGCCCTACCGCAACATACATATTTGTCCCCTCATTATAAACAGCGTTAAACTCGCTACTCTTACACATCAAATAGCAGGTATTTAGCGTGTTACAACTCCTTTTAGCTGTTTTTATTGGTGGAGGCACGGGGAGCGTTGCGAGGTGGTTACTGAGTATGCGGTTTAATCCCCTGCACCAGGCGATTCCATTAGGAACGCTGGCCGCCAACCTGATTGGTGCTTTTATTATTGGTATGGGGCTGGCCTGGTTTAACCGGATGACGCACATCGATCCCATGTGGAAAGTCTTGATTACCACCGGCTTCTGCGGCGGTTTGACCACCTTTTCAACCTTTTCCGCGGAAACAGTTTTTCTCTTTCAGGAAGGACGTATCGGCTGGGCGCTGGTGAATATCGCGATCAACATGATCGGATCTTTCGCGATGACGGGGATCGCATTTTGGCTTTTTTCCTCTGTAAGCACGCATTAACTGCCGGAGCGTTAATGTTGGCTTAATTTTTCTCTGTCACTCTGAAGGCAATACTGAACGAGGGTGACAAATGAAACAGAGTCTGATGAGCGCAGGCATGGTGTTGTTGAGCGTACTGATCGTGGCCAGCTTCCTGAAAATTTACCTGCTTGGCTGATTCATAACGAAAAAAACCCGCTCAATGAGCGGGTTTTGAAATTCTTGCTGACGCGTCTGAATTACAGAGCGATTACGTTAGCAGCAGAAGGGCCTTTGGCACCGTTAGTGATTTCGAACTCTACACGCTGACCTTCAGCCAGAGTTTTGAAACCATTAGACTGGATTGCAGAGAAGTGTACGAACACGTCTTTGCTGCCATCTTCAGGAGTAATGAAACCGAATCCTTTGGACTCATTAAACCACTTAACGTTACCTTTAATCTTAGACATCAAAATTACCTTTACATTAAAAAACGACACAAATGCTGTGTCGGTTACCAGTACATCAATTGTGGGACCTTTTGTCCAGCGGATCTTTGACAAAAAGTGACTAAAGTCGCGTTAATTTTCACTGACAGATTTTTATCGCTTACGAATCAACGGCTGCACGTTTTTTCACCACCAGGTAATGTTTTGTCAGTTAAAACTGAAAACGCATCCAGGCGAAGTAAACGTTACCGTTGTTATACGTTCCCGGAATGTAGGTCATCTGGAACGTTGCAGGGCCGTAACCAACAGAGGCCAGAGGCAGCAATACGGGGATCGGAATGTACTTCCAGTTGTCGCGCGCGGTCAACCCGGCGGTATAG
The DNA here is from genome assembly GCF_014930585.1 of Enterobacter cloacae complex sp. P43RS. NCBI lineage: Bacteria > Pseudomonadati > Pseudomonadota > Gammaproteobacteria > Enterobacterales > Enterobacteriaceae > Enterobacter > Enterobacter cloacae complex sp. P43RS. Next base: position 422,063 of record NZ_JADBRJ010000003.1, on the reverse strand, counting down.
CCCAGACCAACGTGGAAGTTCTCATCCGCCAGCGGGCGCCAGGTTTTTTCCCAGCCGTAGCCGCCAATCGGTTCCCACTTGTTAAAGGAGTCTTTGAAGGCCATCAGATAGATGCCATGCCAGTTTCCTTTTTCATCCCAGCGCGACTGACCAAAACCCGCTCCCCAGGGACGCTCGTTGTATTTATCCGTTTTCTCTTTGTCGTAAGCAAAGCGCGCATGCCACGTTATTGCCGGGACATAGAGATCATAATGTTCAGGCGCTGACCAGGTCTGCGAAACATTATCCGTAAAAGTGGAGAACCAACCTTTATCCGTCGCGTTGTTCTCTGCCTGTGCAACAGAACAAAACGTTAACTGGCCAATAATAAACAATAAAATAGAGAAAAAAGTATTACGTACAATCACAATGCAATTACCATTCTTGATATTCGAGGCAAAGTTTAACATAGAATAATTGAACCAAGCCTTAACGGCATCACCCCTACTCTTAAATATCAGGACGCTTTTCGGGAATATTCTTAAAGCGGCGTTCTGCTTATCCCGAATAAACCCACATCATGTACGCCTAATGTCTGTTAACGGTCTCCAGTACTAACAGGCCAGACCACACAAAAGCTTAACATTTTGTTATCATTACATAGACATGTTACGCTGTCATTGCCGGTCAAGATCCTTATGACATAAATGCCTTAGCCATGGCAAAAACGCTGTTATGCTGTTCGTTAGTCGTCTGTTTATTGATTTTAATCAGCAAGGGCGGGCCATTAATTCGGCACATTTTCATCCTTCTTTTTTATATTAATTTTTTATATCTCAGGGCAGAAAGACACAGGGGAAATCATGCTTACGTTTATCGAACTCCTAATTGGGGTCGTCGTCATAGTGGGTGTAGCTCGCTACATCATTAAAGGATACTCAGCCACGGGCGTTTTATTTGTCGGTGGTTTAACGCTGCTGATAATCAGCGCAGTAATGGGTCATCAGGTTTTACCTGCCAGCGCAGCCAGCACGGGCTACACCGCCACGGATATTGTTGAATATATTAAAATCCTGCTCATGAGCCGCGGTGGCGATCTGGGTATGATGATCATGATGCTGTGCGGTTTTGCAGCCTATATGACCCATATCGGCGCGAACGACATGGTTGTGAAGCTTGCCTCGAAACCCCTGCAGTACATTAACTCGCCGTATCTGTTGATGGTTGCCGCCTATTTCCTCGCCTGCCTGATGTCGCTGGCCGTTTCATCGGCAACCGGGCTTGGCGTACTGTTAATGGCCACGCTGTTCCCGGTGATGGTAAACGTGGGGATCAGCCGTGGGGCAGCGGCGGCAATTTGCGCCTCCCCGGCGGCCATTATTCTCTCCCCGACGTCAGGAGACGTTGTGCTGGCGGCGAAAGCAGCCGAAATGTCGCTTATCGACTTCGCCTTTAAAACCACGCTGCCGATCTCGATTGTCGCCATTGTGGGAATGGGTATCGCGCATTTCTTCTGGCAGCGCTATCTCGATAAGAAAGAGAACATCAGCCATGAAATGATGGATGTAAGCGAAATCACCACCACCGCGCCGGCGTTCTATGCCATTTTGCCGTTCACGCCGATTATCGGCGTGCTCATTTTTGACGGGAAATGGGGCCCGCAGCTGCACATTATTACTATTCTGGTTATCTGTATGCTGTTAGCCGCTGTGCTGGAGTTCGTGCGCGGTTTCAACACCCAAAAAGTCTTCTCCGGCCTTGAGGTCGCGTATCGCGGTATGGCAGATGCGTTTGCTGGCGTGGTGATGCTGTTGGTTGCAGCAGGTGTCTTTGCCCAGGGTCTGAGCACGATCGGCTTTATCCAGAGCCTGATCTCCATCGCCACCTCGTTTGGCTCGGCCAGTATTATCCTGATGCTGGTCCTGGTGGTACTGACCATGCTGGCGGCAATGACCACCGGTTCCGGGAATGCGCCATTTTACGCCTTCGTTGAGATGATCCCTAAGCTGGCTCACTCGTCCGGTATCAACCCGGCTTATCTTTCCATTCCCATGCTCCAGGCCTCAAACCTGGGTCGTACCATCTCGCCTGTCTCAGGCGTGGTGGTGGCGGTTGCCGGGATGGCCAAAATCTCGCCGTTTGAAGTGGTGAAACGCACGTCAGTGCCGGTGCTGGTTGGGCTAATCATCGTCATTATTGCTACCGAAGTGCTGGTTCCCGGCGCCGCCTAAGTGAAATTCCTGATTACCTAAAAGCGCCTGCGGGCGCTTTTTGTGCTTTAATAACCCACAAAAATGAATTGCGCACAACCAATCAGGAAATCACATGTTCAGGAAGGATATCGTTATCCCGTCTGGCGCAGTAGCGCTTGCACTCAGTCTCTTCTCAGCACAGGCCGAACCCCTCAAGGCCACGCAGTACGGCGATTTCGATCGCTATGTGCTGGCTTTATCCTGGCAAACGGGATTTTGTCAAAGCATGGTCGAGCGTAACCGCAATGAACCGGATGAATGTCGTCTGCAAAAAGAGCGCGACAATAAAACCGATTTTCTGACCGTTCACGGGCTATGGCCCGGCCTGCCGAAATCCATTGCCGCACGCGGCGTGGATGAACGTCGATGGATGCGGTTTGGCTGCGCCACGCGCCCTATCCCGAACATGCCGGAAGTGAAGGCCAGCCGCAAATGCGCAGCAGCCGAAACCGGGCTGTCGCTTTCCGGCGCGGCTAAGCTGAACGAGGTCATGCCGGGCGCGGGTGGAAACTCCTGTCTGGAACGTTACGAATATGCCAAACATGGCGTCTGCTTTGGTTTTGATCCCGATGCCTATTTCGGCACCATGGTGAGAATGAATCAGGAAATGAAAAACAGCGCCGTCGGTCATTTCCTTGCGGAAAATTACGGTAAAACCGTCAGCCGGAGTGATTTTGACAACGCCGTTGCCAAAACCTGGGGCAAGGAAAATATCAAAGCCTTCAAGCTGACCTGCAACGGTAATCCGGCGTATCTGACCGAGATGCAAATTTCACTCAAAGCAGACACCATTAACGCCCCGCTTTCTGCGACATCCTTTGCTCCGCAGCCGCATCCAGGCAACTGCGGAAAACAATTTGTCATTGATAAGGCCGGTTACTGATCGCCCACCACCGGTCGCACCATGTCAAACCGGTGTTCATCACTGATGCCATAGTAAGCCGTCGGCCCACCCGCACGCAGGATGGGCTGCGCTTTCGCCGTCTGGTATATCCCCTCTTCCAGCAGCGTTTCGGCAATATGGATCCCGACCACTTCTCCCAGCACCAGCCAGGTATCCACCGGCGTACCGTCGGCGCCGGTAAGCTGAATGCACTGAGACAGGCGGCACTCAAAGTTGACCGGGCTTTCCGCCACGCGGGGGGCGCTCACCAGCTTGCTTGCCGCAGGCGTTAATCCGGAAAAGGTAAATTCGTCCTGGTCGTGAGGCAGCATGGCAGAGGTCTGATTCATCGCTTCTGCAAGATCGCGCGTTGCCAGATTCCAGACAAACTCCTTTGTTTCAACAATATTACGCACGCTGTCCTTCCAGCCGTTGCTTGAAAAGCCAATGATCGGCGGGCGATAGTTAAAGCAGTTGAAGAAGCTATACGGCGCAAGGTTGAGCTGACCGGCCTGGTCGCAAGAGGAGATCCAGCCAATCGGACGGGGGCCGACAATGGCGTTCAGCGGGTCATGCGGCAGGCCATGCCCCTGAGACGGTTGGTAGAAGTACATAGCGCTCTCTCGTTGGTAAGGGCTGCGGCGAATGATGTTTCGCGCAGCGCCCGGGTTCAGAACATACAGCGTAACGCAATCCGCCAGGAATGAAGACTGAATAAATTTCAGTGAAAATTCATATGGCACATGAATGTGACCTTCATCACTTCAAACTTGCGCGTTCAGCCAGTATCATCGGGAGAGTTAAACCCTCGCTGCCAGACGGCGAGGGTTTTCTTTTGGATTGGTTTCTGCGTTAGACGCAGCATTAACGACATGGAGTAAAAAATGTCCAGACCTACAATCATCATCAACGAGCTCGACGCAGAACGTATCGACAGGCTGCTGGAAAAAGCAGAATTCGCCTCACTTCCGGTGGCCGATGCCCTGAATGAGGAACTCGACCGGGCGCAGATGTGCACGCCTGAGACGATGCCGCATAACGTGGTCACCATGAACAGCCAGGTGAAATTCCGCAACCTGACCACCGGTGAAGAGCTGACCCGCACGCTGGTTTACCCAGCCCAGATGACGGACAGCAGCGCGCAACTTTCGGTTCTTGCGCCGGTGGGGGCCGCACTGCTGGGGCTGCGCACGGGAGATACCATCCACTGGGACTTGCCGGGCGGTGCCTCCACCCATCTGGAAGTGCTGGAGCTGCTCTACCAGCCAGAAGCCGCGGGCGATTACCTGCGTTAATATCATTCTGAATAAACGCGACCCGCGTTGCACAGAGGATGCGCCTGCATCCTCTTTCCGAACATCTTACCCGATTGCGTTACATCGCAGGACATTACCTTGAGCGCCACCGACGAGTGACCTCACACCACGCCGCCCGGGAACGCATTTACCAGCCCCTTCACTTTTTGCTCAGCGGCCTCAGGCGTTTCCGCGCCGGGCACCAGAATCACCTTCCGACACTCCTCCTCCCGTTTTTCGAAAATCTTATAGGCACGTTCCGCATCCGCCAGCGGGAGATAATGCGTCACAATCTCTTCCGGCGTCAGCAGCCCTTTTTCGATCAGCGGTAACAGTTCGCCCAGCCAGGCGTGGACGTGCGTCTGGCCCATCTTAAACGTCAGCCCTTTATCGAAGGCATCCCCAAACAGGAAGCCATGAATAAACCCGGCATACACGCCGGGTACGCTGACCACCCCGCCGCGCCGGACGGCAGCGATACACTGACGCAGCGCTTTGCCGCTGCTGCCCTCAATTTTAAGGTTGCTGAGGATCGTCTCCGTGGTGCTGCCCTTGGCTTCGAACCCGACGGCATCAATGACGGCATCGACACCCCGCTGCCCGGCGGTTTGCTCGATTATCTTTTCCGCCGCGTCGTTATCATCATCAAAATTGATGGGGATAGCACCGTAGCGCGCCTCGGCAAACCGCAGCCGATAGGGGTGATGGTCGATAACAAAAATCTGCTCAGCCCCTAACAGCCGTGCGCAGGCAATCGTCAACAACCCCACCGGACCGGCACCGAAAACGGCGACGCTGGAGCCTTTTTCAATCTGCGCATTTTTTGCCGCCTGCCAGGCGGTGGGTAAAATATCAGACAGAAACAGAGCCTTATCATCAGAGAGCAGCTGCGGCACCTTAAACGGTCCGACGTTGCCTTTCGGCACGCGCACATATTCCGCCTGTCCTCCCGGCACGCCGCCGTAGAGATGGCTATAGCCAAACAGCGCTGCCGGCGCGGGAATTTGCTTTTTGTTCAGCGCAGCGCCCTGCCCGGCATTGGTATTCTCACAGGCAGCGTACTGCTGCAGACGGCAAAAGAAGCAGTCACCGCAGGCGATGACAAAGGGGATCACCACGCGATCGCCTTTTTGCAGGTCCTTTACCTCTCGTCCGCACTCGACGATCTCGCCCATAAATTCATGTCCAAAAATGTCGCCGTGCTGCACCTTTGGGATCTTTCCACGATAGAGATGCAGGTCGGAGCCGCAAATCGCCGTGGCCGTGACGCGCAGGATGATATCGTCGGGCTGTTCAATGATGGGATCGGGGACATTCTCAACGCGAACATGGTGCGGGCCGTGGTACGTGAGTGCTTTCATGCGACCTCCGAAAGGTTTCAGGTAAGTTTATAAAGGGTAGCTACCCCTGAAAGTCTGCCGGGAAATACGCGCCTTTTGAGATTTATCCTGGCGAGAGAGGAAAAGTGCCGAAGCGCTTACAGAAACCATTCATATTTTGTGGTTGAATGTATCCAGCGTTTATAAACAAGGAGAAACGGTTATGTATAAGACAATCATTATGCCGGTTGATGTTTTCGAAATGGAACTGAGCGACAAAGCTGTTCGCCACGCGGAATTCCTCGCGCAGCAGGACGGAATTATTCATCTTTTACACGTCTTACCGGGCTCTGCCAGCCTGAGCCTGCACCGCTTTGCCGCCGACGTGCGTCGCTTTGAGGAGCACTTACAGCACGAAGCCGAAACGCGGCTGCAGACCATGGTCGGGCATTTCAGCATCGACCCTTCCCGCATCAAAACCCACGTCCGGTTCGGTAGCGTGCGCGATGCCGTCAATGAACTGGCCGCGGAGCTGAATGCAGACGTGGTGGTGATCGGTTCACGTAATCCTTCCATTACCACTCACCTGCTGGGGTCGAACGCCTCCAGCGTGATCCGCCACACCCATATTCCGGTGATGGTGGTCCGGTAAATACCAACAAAAAACCCCGCTTTCGCGGGGTTTTGTTTATCAGTACAGGTGACCAATATTGACGATGGTGCTGACGGTATCGCCGAAGAAGGTCAGGCGGCTGAGCACCACGCCCACCAGCAGGAGCGCAAACACCGCTTTCTGCATCGGCTGGCGCTTCAGCGATAACGCGCCACCCACAACGCAGCACAGCAGGCTGCCCAGATAGAGCGGCGAGCTTAACCAGGCCTGAGCGGTCATTTTCATGATGGTACCGCCGCTGAGCCACATCACCGGCGCGGCAATCAGCAGCGCCATCAGGGCGATAATCCCCTGGCGCAGCGCGGCGTTTGATCCTTTCAGCCCGAGCAGCGGCGTTGCGGCACAGCCCATCACCCAGACCGTCGCAAAGAACAGCATCATGGTGATGCCGTTGGCAATGGCCTGCATCGCCGGTGCCGCGTAGGTCATTCCCTGCACCACCACCAGCAGGATCCCGAACAGGGACGCCAGCAGCGCTGCGCCTTTGTTTCCCTTACTCAGGAAGGCCAGCCCAATCATGGCGCCGTACAGGGTCGCGCCCAGAATTTCGCGGCTCAGCCAGGCATGTTTCAGGTTAATCAACGCGTTGTATGCGTGTTCCGGGTGTGCCAGATGCAGCACCGCGGCAATGGAGGCAACGCCCAGAATCAGCCCGGTAATCAGCCAGTGAAGGCGGGTGCCATGCACTTCACCACGCAGCGTGCGCCAGGTCAGGAGCAGCGTCATCCCGACGGACATCTGGCTCAGCACGGTAAAAATCACCAACGGCAGTTCGTACTTTTCCATTATTTATCCCCCGGTTGTTTTGGCTGACGGGCCAGAATGAAGCGCGTACCCGGATTAAGCTGAGGCATCTTCGGGAAGCCCGGCGGATACTGCACGGCATTGTTCGGCAGCGGATCGGCATCCAGATCGATAATCGACAGGGCACCGACCGGACACGCGTTCACGCAGGCCGGAGCCATACCGATATCCAGACGTTCATAGCACATGCTGCACTTCTCCGCCTTTTGCGTCTCTTCATTGAAGCGCGGCGCGCCGTACGGGCAGTTACGGATGCAGTTTTTACAGCCGATACAGCGTTCAGGGTTATGGACCACCACGCCGTCATCACGTTTGGTGTAGGCTTCCACCGGGCATGCCGCCAGACAGGCCGGGTTTTCACAGTGGTTACAGGCCAGCGAGAAAAACGCACGCTCCTCATGCGGATAAATTTCTTTATCCAGCGGATAGACATAGCGCCAGTAGCGATCCGGCTCAAGCTGGTTAAAGCTCTTGCAGGCCATGGCGCATCCGCGGCAGCCAATACATTTATCACTGTTCACTAAAAATGCGCGTCTCATGCGTCTGCTCCTTCATTCGCGATAAGGGCAATGTCGACAAACTGGCTGTGGATCGCCGCGCCAGGCGCGCCGGTTGCCATCTTGCCCATATCGGCTGGCGTATCTTTCACGACGTTCTGCACGTTGTATTTAAGCTTGTTAAACCAGGACTCATACATCACCAGGAAATCTTCCGGCACGTTGGTGGTGATCTTCGCCCGCAGCTCCACTTCGCCCACGTCGTTAAACACGCGGACTTTCGCCAGCTCGCGAATCCCCTTCTTGTGCGCGGCGGCTGGGTGGATATAGACAAACGGCTCCGGCCAGAAGACCTGCATCCAGTCGAGGTTGACGAACTGAGAGTGGAGGCCGTACTGCAAATGCGGGGTAAACAGATGGAACGGCAGCTTGCCCTCCGCGGCAGGCAGATACTCCGGCAGCGCTTTATGGCCGTTCTTTTCACACAGCTCGGAGAGGAACTCATACTTGCCCGATGGCGTTTTAAACTTGCGGTTGTGCCAGGCCGCCGAGCTGACCATTTTGGCTTTCACCGGCCCATCCAGCAGATCGTCCCAGGAGCGGATACCGAACTGCTTCGCCATGCCCTCATTGAACTCAAGGTCGAGCCATTTTTTCTGGTCAATGTCCTGCGGGAAGGTACAGGAGCCCGGCTCCATTTTGTTGATGGTACGCGAGAGCAGCACGGCAATATCCAAATCGCTCTTGCACTCGTACATCGGTTTAATGGCCGGTTCATTCACCGAAAGCCAGTAATGCCAGTAAGACGACGACAGGTTCCAGTGCTCAAAGGTGGTCGTCACCGGCAGCACAATATCGGCATGCTGCACCGTCTCGTTGAAGAACTGATCGACGCAGACCACCATCTCCAGCTTGCTGAAGGCTTTTTCCATTTTGTTACGGTCAAAGTCCTGCGCGAACGGGTTCTTGCACGCCACCCACAGCATACGAATGGGCGGATCGTTGGCATCAAGAATGCTCTGCGCGGTCTGGTTCAGGTTCAGCGCGCGGTCGGAATAGTGGCTCTTTTCGCCGCTGTCACTGACGAACTCCCCTACCGGGCCGCTTTCTCCCACCATACCAACAGATCCGACCGGTGGCTTCTGCGTCATCGCATGATAGTTGTAGCCCCAGGTCTGCAGATGGCCGTAGCGGGCACCGCCGCCTTCCACACCGATGTTGCCAGTCATGGCAACAAAAGCGTCAATGGCGCGCACGTTCGCCCCACCGTTGACGTGGCGCTGCATCCCGTAGCCGATCCAGACGGTGGCAGGTTTTACCGCGGTGAACTCTTCCGCCAGCTGGCGAATCACCTCTGCCGACAGGCCACAGATTTCAGATGCCCACTCCACGGTGATATTGCTGCGCAGATACTGTTCAAATTCCGGGAAGCCGTGCGCGAAGTTGTTCACAAACTCCTGGTCGACGCGGCCAATATCCAGCAGGTGCCGCGCCATTCCCAGCGCCAATGCGCCGTCCGATCCCGGGCGCACGCGCAGATACAAATCGGCTTTCGCGGCGGTTTGCGAGAACAGCGGATCAATGACCACCACTTTCGCCCCTTTCTCACGCGCCTGATAGATGTACTTCATGGTATGCATGGAGCACCAGGCCGGGTTTGCGCCCCAGATAATGATGTATTTGGCTTTCACCAAATCTTCCGGGTCGTTACACCACATGTCGCCCATGTCGTAGTGCTGGGCATCGATCCCTGCTGGCCAGCATGGCGTACCAGCGAACCGCGTGGTGTAACCGAGAGAAGACATCATCCCCTCCACGGCATAACTCATCACGCCCAGGTTGCCGGAGTATTTCGACAGCGCCAGGCCGAGCATAGACCCGTCTTTCTTTTTAATCTCCAGCATCTTGCTGGAAATGCGCTGCATGGCCTCATCCCAGGAGATGCGACGCCATTTACCGCTGCCGCGCCCATCCTGGATCATCGGGTATTTAATACGGTCCGGGGAGTAGACCCGGCGCGGGTAAGTCAGCCCTTTCACACACGGGGCACCGTGTGTAAACGTGGACTCGCTTGCCCCGTCAACGAAAGTGATGACGTCATCTTTGACCCAGGTTTTTAAGCTGCAGGTGTCGTAGCAGTTACGCGGGCAAGCGTTACGGAAAATTTTGTAGGTTTTTGGGTTAAACGGAATGGGGGGCTGTGCCATGGCACATCGGGATGATAATAGTCCGCCGGGTAATGCGGCAACGGTACCCAGCGCAATCAGTCCTTTTAAAAAGGAGCGCCGGTTTAGCTGCCCTTTATCAATACTCATAATATTACTCTCGTCTTTAATTCATCAAACCAATTAGTCATCTGCAACGCGAGACATTTAATTGCGGTTGTTTTCGCGCAATCCTTTATTTTTGCGATAAATGCGGGGAGCCATAATTCAAGATGCCCCTTCACAAAGCGGGCGAGTGCGTCATGATATTGCGGCGAATGTCTCGCATGCGCGGAGAGCATCACCACCAGCTCCATTTCATAGCTGACGTGATCGTCGGGAACGCTATTTTCCCCGGTCACAAAAAGCCCGATGCTGCGCAGGAATTCGCGTACGCTCAGCGTTGTAGCGCCCATCAGCAGAGGCTCTTCGTCCAGATACACCGAGGCATAAGGCGGCGCCAATAGCGTTGCAGGGCCGACAAACAGGGCGTTGAAATCATACTCAACCTCTAACGCCTCATCCTGCTGCCAGGTTTCACTTTCCGGGAATAAAGGATGTAACGAAGCGCATCGCGATGCCATGTCCGCCGCGTTAAAGAAATCACGAAACATCAATCCCTTTATTTCAAATGGGGTTAACGCCTCATATATTGAAGAAGTGGATGTATCTTTGTCATTCATATTAAATATAAATATTTATCGCTATAAAAAACGACAAGATATTATCAGCAGGCTTATTATTTTCTTTGATCGAAGCAGGTAATTAACGCATGAAGGGGTTAATAACGAGGATAATTGAGGGTAAAAAAATCTAAAAAAAAACCACCTCATAAAGAGGTGGCTACTGCAGGTATGTCTTACTTTCTTTTATTATGCGGTTTTGGTGCGGATCAGGTAGTCAAACGCGCTCAGGGACGCTTTTGCACCTTCGCCAGTCGCGATGATGATCTGCTTGTACGGCACGGTGGTGCAGTCGCCCGCGGCAAACACGCCCTTCACGCTGGTTTCACATTTCGCATCGATGATAATCTCGCCCATGCGGTTGCGCTCAATCGCGCCTTCCAGCCAGGTGGTGTTCGGTAGCAGGCCAATTTGTACGAAGATCCCCGAAAGCTGCACGCTGTGAACGTCGCCGCTTACGCGGTCACGGTACTCCAGACCGGTCACTTTGCTGCCGTCGCCCTTCACTTCCGTGGTCTGCGCGTTCAGCACGATGTCGACGTTTTTCAGGCTGCGAACTTTATCCTGCAGCACCTGGTCGGCCTTCATCTCAGGCGCGAACTCCAGCAGCGTCACGTGTTCAACAATCCCCGCCAGGTCGATAGCCGCTTCCACGCCGGAGTTACCGCCGCCGATCACCGCCACCCGTTTGCCTTTAAACAGCGGGCCGTCACAGTGCGGGCAATAGGTCACGCCTTTGGTACGGTATTGATCTTCGCCCGGCACGTTCATGTTGCGCCATTTTGCCCCGGTGGCAACGATCACGCTGCGAGCTTTCAGCACCGCGCCAGAGGCGGTTTCAATCTGGTGTAAGCCCCCTTCCACCGCCGCCGGAATCAGCTTGCTGGCGCTCTGGCTGTCGATTACATCTACCTCGTAATCGCTGACATGAGCCTTCAGCGCACCGGCCAGCTTCTGACCTTCGGTTTTTGGTACGGAAATGTAGTTTTCAATATCCACGGTATCCAGCACCTGTCCGCCAAAGCGTTCGCCCATAAGACCGGTACGAATACCTTTACGTGCAGAGTAAACCGCTGCCGCCGCGCCCGCAGGGCCGGAACCGACAATCAGCACATCGTACGCATCACGTTTGTTCAGTTCTTCCGCCGCGCGTTTTTCCGCGCCGGTATCCACTTTGGCGACGATTTCCGTCAGCGTCATGCGGCCCTGGCCGAACTCCTGACCATTCAGATACACCGCCGGAACACCCATCACGTTGCGATCGGTGATCTCATTCTGGAAAGTACCGCCGTCAATCGCCGTATGCTTGATGCGCGGGTTCAGAACCGACATCAGGTTCAGCGCCTGCACCACGTCCGGACAGTTGTGGCAGGAGAGCGAATAATAGGTTTCAAATTCAAAATCACCGTCGATATCGCGGATCTGCTCCAGCAGCGCCTGCGCTTCTTTTGACGGATGGCCGCCGGTCCACAGCAGCGCCAGCACCAGTGAGGTAAATTCATGCCCCAGCGGAGAGCCGGCAAAACGCGGTCCCTTGTCCGAGCCCGGGTTAGTAATCAGGAAAGAGGGTTTACGAACCGCAAGCGAATTGTCTTCTTTGAAGGTCACTTTCGGAGACAGTTCAGCGATCTCTGCCAGCAGCTCTTTGATTTCTGCCGATTTCGCGCTGTCGTCCAGCGTGGCAATCAGCTCAACGGGTTTTGTCAGTTTCTCAAGGTAGGCCTTGAGTTGGGTTTTCATATTGGTGTCGAGCATAGTTCTTCCCTCTCTTAAGACGTCATCATGCAAGCTGCCTTTGCGGGCGGCCTGAATGCAACTTGCATCATGGTGCTGGAATGAAATGGGCGCGGGGGGCGCCCATTGATTGCCGGATGGTGAAAACTTAGATTTTACCGACCAGGTCCAGGGATGGAGCCAGGGTCGCTTCGCCTTCTTTCCATTTAGCCGGGCACACTTCACCTGGGTGAGAAGCCACGTACTGAGCCGCTTTCACTTTACGCAGCAGGTCAGAAGCATCACGGCCGATACCTTCAGCGGTAACTTCGATAGCCTGGATAATGCCCTGCGGGTCAACCACGAAGGTTGCACGGTCGGCCAGGCCTTCATCTTCACGCATGTTGTCGAAGTTACGGGTCAGGGCGCCAGTCGGGTCGCCGATCATCGCGTATTTGATTTTCGCGATAGTTTCAGAGCTGCTGTGCCACGCTTTGTGGGTGAAGTGGGTATCGGTAGAAACAGAGTAAACGTCTACGCCCAGCTTCTGCAGTTCGTCGTAATGGTCAGCTACGTCACCCAGTTCGGTCGGGCAAACGAAGGTGAAGTCAGCCGGATAGAAGAAGAAGACGCTCCAGCGACCTTCGGTATCTTTCTCGGTTACTTCAATGAACTCACCGTTTTTGAACGCCTGGTTTTTGAAAGGTTTAATTTTAGTGTTAATCAAAGACATCTGTACTTCCTCCGTGTTTTCGTTGAGAGCTAAGGTAACCAACTTTGCTCATCGGGGCTAATGCGTATGCTTTATCAAATCAATCAGCCAAACCTTACAACTTCAACAAGACAGCAAGGTGAACCTGCTGCGGTACCCCAGAAAGTATAAAGGCCGCCTCAACGGGCGGCCCTGATACCTGAATTCCCCGCAGGTACATTCAGTGCCAGCCGAGGCTGGCGTTGCGTTGCGCTCTACATACCTTGTATCAAGGTCGTAACAGCAGGTTGATTACACCACCAGCACCCATCGAGAGCAATCCATCAAAAGCGCGTTCCTGCCTATGGCTGTGATAGGTTTTGACTGAGAGAAATACATTACGCTCGTAAATTAACTTTACGTAATCAATTTACGGCAATATATAAATGTCAACATTTATTAAATTGAACCCAGCCCATTCAAAGATAAAATTATCTTAATCTCACATGTAATTCTATTTCAATAATCCGATGGCGTGATATATTAAGATAACTTAAATAACACTTTAAGTTAGTTAACCACAAGGATTGTAAATGGTTAGCTTTAATCTATAGTTATCATCAATATGTTAACAACAGACTCACGGCAAACAGGATGACACATGGCAAATCTTTATGACCTTAAAAAATTCGACCTTAATTTACTGGTCATTTTTGAGTGTATCTATCAACATCTTAGCATCAGCAAGGCCGCTGAAACGCTTTACATTACCCCTTCAGCCGTCAGTCAGTCTTTGCAACGCCTGCGTGGCCAGCTTAACGATCCGCTGTTTATCCGTTCCGGCAAGGGGATCACCCCCACGACCGTCGGAACTAACCTGCACCTGCATCTTGAGCAAAACCTCAATCAGATTGAGCAGACCATCAACCTGATGCACCACACCGACATCAAGAAAAATTTTGTCATTTATTGTTCTCAGATGGTGACGCCAGGCTATCTTCTCGACCCCATTCAACTGTTAATGTCTCAGGAGAATTGTGAGGTAGAACAACGCGATATGCTTGTCTCTGCGGAGTCAGCAGAGGATTTACTGGCCTACCGTAAAGCCGATCTCATTTTTACCGTTGCGCCCGTGAATAACCGGTCCGTTGTCTGCTCGCATTTCACCACCATTCCCACCGTGATGATCTGCCGCGAAGACCATCCGAGAATAGGTACAGAAGTCTCCGTCGAGCAGTTATACAATGAGAAATTCACGATGTATCAAAGCACGAATACGGGCGTGAAGGAGTATCAGGTTCGAGCCAACGAAGCGTTCCCGGAGAGAAACATCGCGTTCCGTTCGGACTCTCTCAGTTCGCTCCTCTCTATGATCAGCATGTCTGATTTAGTCGGCTATATTCCTCTTTCCATTTTTGAAACCTATAAACACGCTTTAAAATTAAAGTCCGTAGCTGCGCCCTTCAAATTGCCCGAAGCGCAAATCTATATGGTCTACAACCGCGCGTCGTTAAACAGCAGTGTATTCGCCAGCTTTATTGAAAAATTGCATAAGTTGGCTCAATAGAATGGACGCGTCATCGCGAAGGTATTTCCAGCAAGAATAGAGTGAAGGCGTAAAATAATTAGTTGAGAATGAAAACATATAATAACATGATGGCAGTTTAATAGCATTAACGGTATTCCATACGCAGGATGCGACTCATCATGTCTATCTATAAATACCCTCTTCAGGAAAACGTTCTGGAGGCTGCTTCAGAACGCATAAACTGGACGCTGCAAAATTTTACCCGCGTGTGCGTCTCATTTTCTGGCGGAAAAGATTCAACGGTGATGCTTCATCTTGCTGCGCAACGGGCGCGGCAGCTGAACAGAAAAATAGATGTCCTTTTTCTGGACTGGGAAGCACAGTTCTCCTGCACCATTGAGCATATTGAGAACATGAGGACCCAATATCGTGACGTCATCAATCAGTTCTGGTGGGTGGCGCTGCCGATCACCACGCAAAATGCCCTCTCTCAGTACCAGCCGGAATGGCAGTGCTGGGAACCCGGCATAAGCTGGGTCAGACAGCCTCCGCCTGATGCCATCACCAGTACGTTTTATTTTGATTTTTATCAGCAGGGGATGACCTTCGAGGCCTTCGTCAGGGACTTTGCCGAATGGTATGCGCGAAGGCGCCCCGCCGCAGTGATGGTGGGCATCCGCGCCGACGAATCCTATAACCGCTTCCTGGCAATCGCCTGCGCACGCAAGCAGCGCTTTTCCGACGACAAACCCTGGACGACCGTCGCGCCCGGCGGTCATGCCTGGTATATCTATCCTCTCTACGACTGGAAAACCGCCGACATCTGGACCTGGTTTGCCAAAACGGGCTGCGCCTATAACCCCCTCTACAATCTGATGTACCAGGCCGGCGTGCCACCGCGCTACATGCGCATCTGTGAACCTTTTGGCCCGGAGCAGCGACAGGGCTTATGGCTCTATCATGTCGTTGAACCTGAACGCTGGGCCGCCATGTGCGCACGCGTCAGCGGTGTGCGCAGCGGCGGAATTTACGCGGGGCACGACAACCACTTCTACGGTCACAGAAAGATCCTCAAGCCCGACCACCTCAGCTGGCAAGAGTACGCCATGCTGCTCCTCGACAGCATGCCGCAACAGACGGCTGAACATTATCGCAATAAAGTCGCGGTGTACCTGCACTGGTATCAGAAGCGCGGGATGTCCGATCTTCCCGATACGCAGGAGGGTGATATCGGCTCAAAGGATATCCCGTCCTGGCGGCGAATATGCAAGGTTCTGCTCAACAACGATTACTGGTGTCGGGCCCTCTCCTTTAGCCCGAACAAACCAAAGCACTATCAGCGCTATAGCGAACGGATGAAATCAAAACGCAATGAGTGGGGGATCTTATGCAGCAACGACTGATTACCGAACTGGAAACCTATTTGCAGACGCTCACCGACGAGCAACGTATAGATGCCATCAATGCTTTTCGCCAGGCCATGCATCATCTCAGCCCGTTCAGCGACCAGCCCGTCGACTGCGTGCTGTGGATAAAGCAGGACGCTATCGTTGCCAACGACTACAACCCAAATAACGTGGCGCCGCCGGAAAAGCGTCTGCTGAGTCAATCGCTCGAGCTCGACGGGTTTACGCAGCCCATCGTGGTGACGGAAAGCGAGCCGGCGCATTACGAAATTGTCGACGGCTTCCATCGTCACGAAATCGGTAAAAGCAGGGCCGCGCTGAAGCGCCAGCTTCGGGGCTATTTGCCCGTCACCTGCCTGCGCAAAGATCGCCAGCAAAAGCTTGACCGGATGGCCGCCACCATCCGCCACAACCGTGCGCGGGGACGCCACCAGATCAACGCCATGTCCGACATCGTCCGGGAGCTGGCCCAGCTTGGCTGGAATGATGAGAAAATCGGTAAGGAACTGGGGATGGACAGCGACGAGGTGCTGCGCCTGAAGCAGATCAACGGCCTGCTGGAACTGTTTGCAGACCGTCGCTATTCCGAAGCCTGGACGGTGAAATAGTCAGAGCGTCGCCAGACGCTCCGCCGCCGCCAGCAGCGTCGATTCCTGTTTCGCAAAGCACAGGCGGATCAGCTTATGCGGGAAGGGATCGGCGCAGAACACCGACAGCGGAATAGCCGCCACGCCCACCTCCTCCGTCAGCCACCGGCAAAAGCTGACGTCGTCCAGATCGGAAATCGCGCTGTAGTCCGCCAGCAGGAAGTATGTCCCTTCACACGGCAGAATTTCCAGACGGCTTTTGCTCAGCGCATTTACAAACAGATCCCGACGCGCGCGGTAAAAATCCGGCAGCTCGCGATAGTGCTGCGGTTCGCTGCGCAGCATGTCCGCCAGCGCCAGCTGGGCGGGCGTATTGACCGCAAAGGTCAGGTACTGGTGCACCTTACGCAGCTCCGCGCTGATGGCCGCCGGGGCCACGCAGTACCCTACCTTCCAGCCGGTCATATGGTAGGTCTTGCCAAATGACGACACCGCTACCGCGCGCTCGCGAAGCTGCGGATAGGCCAGCACGCTGGCGTGCCCTTCCTCCGCAAAGCAGATGTGCTCGTAGACTTCATCGCTCAGGACGTAAATTTCCCGCTCGGCGATAGCCTGCCACAGCGCGGCAAAATCGGCCTTTTGCCATACCGTCGCCGACGGGTTGTGCGGGGTATTCAGGATCACCAGGCGCGTTTTATCACTCAGCAGCGCGGCGAACGCCTGCCAGTCCGGGCGGAAATGCGGCGGCTGGAGCGCCACGCGCTTCACCACGCCACCGGAGAGCTCAACCGCAGGCGCATAACTGTCGTAGCTTGGGTCAAAGCAGATGACTTCATCCCCCGCGCGCACCAGCGCGGTGATGGCCGCATACAGCGCTTCGGTCGCCCCTGCCGTCACCGTGATATCGCTGTTCGCATCGGGGTGATAGCCATACAGCGCCGCCGTTTTGTCGGCAATGGCTTCCCGCAGCGCCTGCACGCCGGTCATCGGCGCATACTGATTCGCCCCCTGCGCCACGTGGTGCGCCAGACGTTCCTGCAAATATTTCGGACCATCGAAATCGGGGAACCCCTGCGAGAGGTTAATGGCATTGTGCTGCTGCGCCAGGGCGCTCATCTGCGTAAAGATGGTGGTACCGAGATTAGGAAGTTTACTCTGCGGGATCAATGCGTTATTGCTCATGTTGTCGTGCCTGCTTGTAATACTTATGTTGCTGCCACTATAACACGATGTTAGTCTTTGGCAATCAAGACGCTTAGACGTCTAAACCATATCAATATTCCTGGCCGAGGGGTAAAAGGAAATGACAGACAACCTGCTGCTCACACACCTGGTCGACGCCTGCCGCTGGATAGGCGCCAAAGGCTGGGCACCCGCCACCGGCGGTAATATGTCGGTGCGTCAGGACGAGCACCTCTGCTGGCTCAGCGAATCCGGCAAGGACAAAGGCAGCCTGACCACCGACGATTTTCTACAGGTTGAGATCGCCACCAACCGGGCGCCGTCCGGTCGAAAACCGTCGGCGGAGACCGGGCTACACACCCTTATCTATCGCCTGTTCCCGGAGGCTAACGCTGTCCTGCACGTTCATACCGTTAACGCCACGGTGCTGTCGCGTCTGGTCAAAGAAGCCGAACTGAATATCAGCGGTTTCGAGATGCAGAAATCGCTTACCGGGCAGACTACCCATCTGGATACCGTCGCCATCCCGGTGTTTGATAACGACCAGGACATCGACGCCCTCGCCTCGCGCATCGCCCATTACGCCCAGGAGCGTCCGCTTAATTATGGTTTTCTTCTGCGCGGCCATGGCTTAACCTGCTGGGGACGCGACGTGGCCGAAGCCCGCCGTCATCTGGAAGGTTTAGAATTCTTATTTGAATGCGAAATGCGTTTACGACAACTGGAGAGAGTATGATTCGCGCGATTGTGACGGATATTGAAGGAACCACCAGCGATATTCGTTTTGTCCATGACGTTTTGTTCCCCTACGCGCGTGAGCGGCTGGCGGCCTTCGTGACCGCCCAGCAGTACGCCGAGCCGGTCAAATCGATTCTGGACAACCTGCGCGATGAAATCAGCGATCCGCATGCCGGCGTCGGCGATCTCATCAACGTGCTGGTTAGCTTTATGGATGAAGACCGCAAATCGACGGCGCTCAAAGCCCTGCAAGGCATCATCTGGCAGGAGGGCTACATCAACGGTGACTTTACCGGCCATCTCTACCCTGACGTTCTGCCCGCGCTGGAAAAATGGAAGGCGCAAGGGATTGATCTCTATGTTTATTCCTCTGGCTCCGTTGCTGCGC
The DNA here is from genome assembly GCF_014930585.1 of Enterobacter cloacae complex sp. P43RS. Taxonomy (NCBI): domain Bacteria; kingdom Pseudomonadati; phylum Pseudomonadota; class Gammaproteobacteria; order Enterobacterales; family Enterobacteriaceae; genus Enterobacter; species Enterobacter cloacae complex sp. P43RS. Next base: position 403,241 of record NZ_JADBRJ010000003.1, on the reverse strand, counting down.
AGAAACTGTTATTTGGCTACAGCGACGAAGGTGATATTACTCATCTGTTCAGCGGCTATTTTGATACCCACATCGGCGCCAAGCGCGAGGTGCAGTCTTACAAGAACATAGCGGCGCAAACGGGCATCGCCCCGTCGCAGATCCTGTTCCTGTCGGATATTCATCAGGAGCTGGACGCGGCTGAACAGGCGGGTTTTCGCACCCTGCAACTGATTCGCGGTGAAGATGACGGCGCGAGCCATCACCATCAAATCCACCAGTTTGACGAGATTAATCCGGAGCAGATCCCTTCATGAGCGCATTGACCATTTATTCCGATAAAGACGCCAGCCAGCACCAGTGGCACAGCACCGACGCCGCCGAAATCGCTCAACAGCTGAACGCTAAGGGCGTGCGCTTTGAGCGCTGGGCGGCAGACCGTGATTTAGGGCAGGATCCTGCGCCCGAAGCCGTGATCGAAGCGTATCAACACGCGATCGACAAGCTGGTGGCAGAGAAAGGCTATCAGAGCTGGGATGTCATCAGCCTGCGCGCCGACAATCCGCAGAAAGAGGCGCTGCGCGCGAAGTTCCTGAACGAACACACCCACGGCGAGGACGAAGTACGCTTTTTCGTGGAAGGTGCCGGGCTGTTTTGCCTGCACATTGGCGATGAGGTGTACCAGGTACTGTGCGAGAAAAACGACCTGATTTCCGTGCCGGCGGGCACGCCGCACTGGTTTGATATGGGCTCAGAGCCGAACTTTACGGCCATTCGTATTTTCGACAATCCGGAAGGCTGGGTTGCCCAGTTTACGGGCGATGCAATCGCGGATGCGTATCCACGCCTGGCCTGATCTTTTCTCCCTCTCCCTGTGGGAGAGGGTCGGGGTGAGGGCACCAGCGCGCACTAAGCGTTAAGCCCTTTCACATACTTCACCAGCTGATCCAGCACTATCCCCCACCCTTCGTGGAAGCCCATCTGTTCATGCTGCTCGCGGATTTCCTTCGTCGGATGGCGCGCAATCGCCGTATAGCGGGTTTTCCCCTCCCCGACGTCTTCCAGCAACAAAATTGCCGTCATAAACGGCTTCTCGGCCGGTTTCCAGCCTTCGGTATAGCCGTCGGTAAACACCAGCTTTTTCCCCGGGTCGATTTCCAGGAAGACCCCCCGGTTATCCATCCGCTGCCCGTCCACCTCAAACACGGTGTTGAACCGCCCGCCCACGCGCAGGTCGAGGTCACATTCGGTCACCTTGTGCGGAGCAGGAATGAAGAAGTTTTTGATGTGGTCCGGCGTGGTCCAGCAGAGCCAGAGCAGGTCGCGCGGTGCGTCCACCACGCGCTCCAGTTTTAAGTCTGTTTCAGGATCGAGCGTCACAATGTTGTCCTCTCAGGGAACCCCCTTAAAGGATAGCCGGACTCAGGCAAATTTCCCTGCCGCCACCTCATCCGGCGTGACCACGCCCGTATCCAGCACCCAACCGCTAATCAGCGAGGCAGGCGTGACGTCAAACGCCGGGTTATAGACCACCGCGTTTTCCGGCGCCCACTGCACCGCGCCAAAGCTTCCGGCAACGCCCGTCACCTCGCTGGCGGCGCGCTGCTCAATGGGGATCGCATCCCCGTTCGGGCAGGCCGGGTCGAGCGTCGTTTGTGGGGCGGCGACGTAGAACGGAATGCCGTGGAATTTCGCCAGCACTGCCAGTGAATAAGTGCCGATCTTGTTCGCCACGTCACCGTTAGCGGCAATGCGATCGGCCCCCACCCACACGGCGTCCACCTGCCCTTTCGCCATCAGGCTGGCGGCCATGGAGTCGGTAATCAGTTGATACGGCACCCCCAGCTCGCCCAGTTCCCACGCGGTCAGCCTGCCGCCCTGCAACAGCGGACGGGTTTCATCCACCCAGACGTTGCTGACGTTGCCTTCCTGATGCGCGCGGGCAATCACGCCCAGCGCCGTACCGACGCCCGCGGTTGCCAGCCCGCCGGTGTTGCAGTGGGTCAGCAGATGGCTGCCGGGCTTCACCAGCGCGCTGCCCGCTTTTGCAATCGCGTCGCAAAGCCGTTTGTCTTCGTCAATCAGGCGCAGCGCCTCCGCCACCAGCGCCGGAACGAAATCCTCTTCCCACAGCGCAAGCTTCATGCGGTCGAGGTTGTTCATCAGGTTTACCGCCGTCGGGCGTGCGGCGCGAAGCGTTTCCAGCGCCACCGCCAGCTCATCGCGGCTTTTGCCGTTTTCCGCCAGCAGCGCCAGCAGCAGGCTTGCAGAGAGACCAATCAACGGTGCGCCACGCACGCGCAGAGCGTGGATATGCCCAACCAGCGCCTCCACCGTTGAGGCATCCAGCCAGCGTTTCTCCTGTGGAAGCGCCTGCTGGTCGAGAATAAAGAGCTGATTATCCGCCACCCGCAGGCTGGTCGTCTGTAATGTCTGCATGTCGTTAATTCCCTGTTGCGTTGTTGTAGCACATTGTGTCAGGATGAAATCCAGATGTATAGACGTCTACATGTCTTAATTAGTTAACTCGTGAGGAACAGGCCATGTCGCAATACCGTACCTTTACCGCTCAGGACGCCGTGGAGTATGCCAGGCAGTTTGGTGGGCTTGACGATCCGTCATCGCTGGTAGAGGCGCAGGAAGTGGGCGACGGCAACCTCAATCTGGTTTTTAAAATTTACGACAGCGCGGGCGTCAGCCGCATTATCGTCAAACAGGCGCTGCCCTACGTGCGCTGCGTCGGCGAGTCCTGGCCGCTGACGCTGGATCGCGCCCGCCTCGAGGCGCAAACCCTGATCGAGCATTACCAGCACAGCCCGCAGCACACCGTGAAAATCCACCACTTTGACCCGGAACTGGCGGTGATGGTGATGGAAGATCTCTCCAGCCATCGCATCTGGCGCGGCGAGCTGATCAACAACATTTACTACCCGCAGGCGGCGCGCCAGCTGGGCGAATACCTCGCGCACGCGCTGTTCCATACCAGCGATTTCTATCTGCACCCGCACGCGAAAAAAGCGCAGGTGGCGAAATTCATCAACCCGGAGATGTGTGAGATCACCGAAGATCTGTTCTTCAACGATCCGTACCAGGTTCATGAGCGCAATAACTACCCTGCCGAGCTGGAAAATGACGTCGCCGCCCTGCGCGACGACGCCCCGCTAAAAATTGCCGTGGCCGCCCTGAAGCACCGCTTCTTCTCGCATGCCGAAGCGCTGCTGCACGGGGATATCCACAGCGGCTCGATTTTTGTGGCCGACGGCAGCCTGAAGGCCATCGACGCCGAGTTCGGCTATTTCGGGCCGATTGGATTTGACGTCGGCACCGCCATCGGCAACCTGCTGCTCAACTTCTGCGGCCTGCCGGGGCATCTGGGCATTCGCGATGCCGCCGCCGCGCGCGAGCAGCGCCTGACCGATATTCAGGAGCTGTGGAACACCTTCGCGGAACGCTTCCAGGCGCTGGTAAACGAGAAAGCCCGCGACGCCGCGCTCAGCGCGCCAGGCTATGCCTCCGCGTTCCTGAAAAAGGTCTGGCATGATGCCATCGGGTTCTGCGGCACCGAACTCATTCGCCGCAGCGTCGGGCTTTCTCACGTCGCGGATATCGACACCATCCAGGACGAGGCCATGCGCCACGAATGCCTGCGCCACGCGATCGCGCTCGGCAAAGCGCTGATTGTCATTGCCGATCGTATCGACAACGCGGAAGATCTGGTGGCGCGGGTGCGGCAGTACAGTTGATTTTCCCCCTCTCCCTGTGGGAGAGGGCCGGGGTGAGGGCATCAAACCGCACTCACCCCAGATACTCAATCACCGACAGCCCGCCGTTATAGTCCGTGCTGTAAATAATCCCCTGCGCGTCCACAAACACGTCACAGGACTGGATCACCTGCGGGCGATTCGGGCGCGTGTCCATCATCCTCTCCGGTGCCGCGGGCACCAGCGCACCGGTTTCTACCGGGCGATACGGATTGGAGATGTCATACGCGCGCACGCCAGCATTCTGATAGGTGGCAAAAATCAGCGTTGAGCTGACAAAGCTCCCCGGCCGGTTCTCGTGCAGGTTGTGCGGCCCAAAATGCGCCCCTTTCGCCACGTAGTCGATTTCATTCGGCTGCGGGAAGGTCGAGATGCTCACCGGGTTCGACGGCTCGCGGATATCAAACAGCCAGATCAGCTTCTCGCCGTCCTGCTGGTTATCGAGCACCGCTTCGTCCAGCACCACCAGCAGATCCCGGTCCGGCAGCGGCAGCGCGGTGTGCGTCCCGCCGCCAAACGGCGGGCTCCAGTTACGGTGGCTAATCAGCGTCGGCTGACTGCGGTCCTTCACGTCCAGCAGCGTTAAGCCGCCGTCGCGCCAGCTGCCGTACGCCGTATCGCCGGCAATAATCGCGTGATGCAGCGCGTAGCGTTTCCCTTCCGGCCAGTTCGGCTGTTCGCCTTCGGCCTGGTTCATGCCCGGCAGCCACCAGCGCCCTGCCACCTCAGGCTTGCGCGGATCCGCCAGGTCGATCGTCAGAAAGATGTAGTCGGTAAAACCGTCGATCAGCGCTGACACGTACGCCCAGCGGCCACCGACGTACCAGATGCGGTGAATGCCGATGCCGCTCAGCGAGAGAAAGCCAATTTCGCGCGGCGCGTCCGGCGTGGAGATATCAAAAACGCGAAGCCCGGCGCTCCAGCCCCTGTCTTGCACGTCGCTGACGATCTCTCCTACCTGACGGGTATAGTAGACCTTCTCGTCGGCGAAGCGGGCATCGGCAAACAGATCCCGGGCGTTGATCACCAGCAGCAGGTCGTCATGCGCCTGGAGGTGCACGTTCCAGGTGCCCGGCGGCGCAGGCACATAGCCCGCGGGTTTCGGGTTTTTCGGGTCGCGCACGTCTACTATCGAAAAGCCCTGCGACACCATATGGCCGATATAGGCGAAACCGCGGTGCACCATCAGCTGCACGCCGTCCGGGCGACCGCCCTGATCGCTATGGCCGATCAGCCGCATATTGCGGCTGTATTCTGGCGTGGGGAGGATGCTCATTTATTTTTCGCTTCCAGCGTCGCAAACCACGGCGCGATAAAATCTTCCGTCTGGCCCCAGCCCGGAATGATTTTGCCCAGCGACGCTACGTTCACCGCCCCCGGCTGCGCGGTCAGCAGCGCCTGCGGGATCGCAGCGGCTTTGAAGTCGTAAGTGGCAGGCGTGGCTTCCCCGGCAATCTTGTTGGCGATCAGGCGCACGTTAGTCGCACCAATCAGCTTCGGATCCACCGCCACGCTCACTGCCCACGGGCTACCCGGCTCGCGCATCAGCTGCAGATCCTGGTTGGAGATGTCAATGCTGTAGAGCTTGATCTCGGTGCGTCCATTCTCCTTCAGCGCTTTATACGCCCCCTGGCTGAAGGCGTCCCAGGTCCCCCAGATGGCGTCGATTTTGCCTTTCGGGTATTTCGCCAGGATCGCGCCCACCTTGTTGGCGGTGTCGCCCTGCACGTCAGAAGAGACCGCGCCGATGGACTCCAGCTCTTTAATCTCCGGGTACTGCTTTTGCAATTCTTTATAGGCTGCCTGACGGCGCTCCATCGGCGGGAAGCCCGCCACCCACAGCTTGACGATATTCGCCTTGCCGTTGAAATCTTTCGCCAGTTGGCCGAAGGAGAGATTCGTCAGGGAGGCGTCGTCCTGCTGGGTGACGGTCACGCCCGGGATCTCGCCGTTTACGGCGGTATCAAATACGGCGACCTTGATCCCAGCATCCACCGCCTTCTTCACCAGCGCGGTGGAGTACGGATCGCGGCCCTGCGACAGGATGATCCCGTCATATTTCTGGCTGATGGCCTGGTTAACGAAGTCCTGGAATTTAGCATCATCCCCGTTGCTCAAAAAGGTGCTGACCTTAAAGCCGAGCTTTTTCCCTTCCTGAATGGCCCCGGCAACAAACTGCGTGGTGTTGTCGTCCGAGCCGAGGTTACGGATCACCGCGATGCGGATCGGTCCGTCGTGGTTCGCAATGGCGGCCGGAACCGGCGCGGGCGTGGCCGCGAATCCCGGCAGAGAAGTGAGTAACCCCAGTGCCACCAAAGAGAGCGCAATCTTTTTCATTTTTTATCCCGTTGTGTTGTCAGCGTTTTTGTATGTAGGTAATCGCCAGTGCCACCGCGAGCACCAGCCCTTTTATTATGTCCATGGCGTAATACGGCACGGAGAGCATCACCAGCCCGTTCGACAGCACGCCGAGGATCACCGCCCCCACCAGCGTGCCAAGCGCGTTCGGCTTGCCGGACCCGGCCAGCGAGAAGCCGATCCACGCCGCGGCCACCGCATCCATCAGATAGCCGCCGCCAGCATTGACCTGCGACGATCCAATGCGGGAGGCCAGCAGAATGCCGCCCAGCCCCGCCAGCAGCGAGGCAATCACGTAGGCCGCCACCTTATAGCGCGTGGTGCGAATGCCCGAGAGGCGCGCCGCTTCCGGGTTGCCGCCAATGGCGTACATCCGGCGTCCGTGAGTGGTCAGCGATAGCCCCAGCTGCGCCAGAAGGGTCACCGCCAGCATGATGATGACGATGGTCGGCACCTGCCCCAGCAGGCTGAACGCCGCCGGAATGGTCCCTTCCGCCATGTCGCCGCTCGGCAGCACCATATTCTCGGTAATCGACCCGCCGTAGCTATAGGTCATCGCCACACCCTGGATGACAAACAAGCTGGCGAGGGTGGCGAGCATGTCCGGAATACGCAGGATGACGATCAGGAAAGCGTTAAACAGGCCGACCAGCGTGCAGAGCGCGAGAGTGATTACAATCGACTCGGTGGTGCCGAAGCCGTGCCAGACGAAAAGCGAAATGACCAGCGCGTTCGCCAGCGACGCCGTGGAGCCCACGGAGAGATCGAACCCGCCGACGGTCAGCGAAATCGACACGCCAACGGCAATCACCGTCACGATGGCAATCGAGCGCAGAATGTTAATGATGTTGTTCGGGTCGAGGAAGCTGTCCGACGCCAGGCCAAAGACGGCCACCAGCGCGACGACGGTGAGCAACATGCCCCACTTGTAGAGAAAATCAAAAAGTTGCTGACGGCCAGACGCCGTCGCGTTTACTGAAAGGGCCTTGCTCACGACGCCGTTCCTCCGGTTGAATAATAAAGTAGTGTCTCTTCACGGGCCTCGGCCCCGGCGATTTCTGCCACGATGCGCCCGTCCCACAGGACGCAGATGCGGTCGCACAGTCCCACCAGCTCGGCAAACTCGCCGGAGGCGTAAATCACCCCTTTGCCCTCGCGAGCCAGGCCGTCAATCAGCTGGAACAGATCGGTTTTGGCCTTCACGTCCACGCCTTTGGTCGGCTCGTCGAAGATCAGCACGCTGGCGTCATTACGCAGCCACTTGCCGATGGCGACCTTCTGCTGGTTACCGCCGGAGAGACGTCGCAAAACCTGTCCGGGACCGCGGGCGCGAACGCCGACGCGGGCGATCACCTCCTCCGCCCAGCGCCACGCCTGACGATGGCCAAACAGGCTCCAGCGCGAGAAGCTGTTATCGGCGCACACGGCAAGGTTCATGCTCACCGGCTCGTCGATAAAAATGCCCTCCTTGCGCCGCTCCTCCGGCACCAGCGCCAGGCCGCGCAGCACCGAGTCAGCCGGATCGCGCGGCTGCCAGGCCTGATGGTTCAACTCACCGCGCGCCACGCGGCTTTTGCTGGCGCCAAACAGCGCCTTGCAGAGTTCGGTTTTCCCCGCCCCCGCCAGCCCGGCAATCCCGAGAATTTCGCCTTTGCGCAGGTGCAGGGAGATATCCTTCAGCAGCGCGTCGTCGTGCAGTCCTTCCACTCGCAGCAGCGTTTCGTCGCCGTGCGGCGGTCGCGCGGGCGGGTAGATATCGCTCAGCACGTGGCCGAGCATCTTCTCAACAATCTCTTCACCGCTGAGATCGGCCATCGGGCCGGACTCAATCAGCTTGCCGTCGCGCAGCACCGTCAGGGTGTCGCAGATAGCTTTTAGCTCGTGAATGCGGTGGGAGATAAACACCACGCCAATGCCCTGCTGTTGCAGACGTCTTACCACCGCAAACAGACGCTCGCTCTCGTGCGCGTCCAGCGGCGCAGTGGGCTCGTCAAGAATCAAAAAACGGCAGTGGTGGGACAAAGCGCGTGCCAGCAAAATCTGCTGCTTTTCGGCCAGCGAACAGCCGTCGATGGAGCGGCGAACGTCCAGCGTAACGTCGAGCTGCGCCAGCGCCTGCCGCGCCTGCTGACGAACGGTGCGCCAGCGGTAGCGGTGCCCAGGCTGCGCCAACTGGTCGAGCATGATGTTCTCCGCAATGCTCAGCCCGGGGATCAGCGCCACGTCCACCTCCTGCTGCACGAGGTGGATGCCCAGCCGTTTGGCGTCCAGCGGCTCGCGAATGTTTACCGGCTGGTTGTTAATGGAGATTTCGCCCTCATAGTGGTCGTGCGTCCCGCACAGCACCGCCATCAGCGTTGATTTCCCCGCACCGTTGGCGCCCGTCAGCGCATGCACCGACCCGCCGTTCAGCGTGAAGTCCACGCGCGTCAGCGCCTGAAAGCCGGAAAAGGCCAGGCTGATACCGCGCATTTCAAGACGACTGGAAACCATCCGCGTAAATCCTTCATAACTCTTCTGATTTATCGAATTTTTCACAGCTCCGGTTGACTGACAACGACGGAAAAGGCATAAGATAAAGCGAAATATTATTAGCCATCCGGATGTCCAGACATAACATCGGGTTAGCGCTTGCGAAAAAAGGACAACACCATGAGCAACACCGACATCCGCGTCGTGCCCGGCCCGGCGAACTACTTCTCCCATTCCGGAAGCCTTGCGCATCTGAATGACTTCTTTACCCCGGAACAGCTTTCCCGCGCGGTGTGGATTTACGGCGAGCGCGCAATAGAGGGCGCGCGCCCGTTCCTGCCGGAGAGCTTTAACGCGCCGGGGGCGAAGCACCTGCTGTTTAAAGGCCACTGCAGCGAGCGCGACGTCACCCGTCTGGTGAACGAAGCGGGAAGCGATGCCAGCGTGGTGATTGGCGTGGGCGGCGGCGCGGTGATGGACTCCGTCAAGGCCGTGGCGCGCCGCTTAGGCGTTCCGTTCGTGGGCATTCCCACCATCGCCGCCACCTGCGCAGCGTGGACGCTGCTCTCCGTCTGGTATAACGATGCCGGTCAGGCGCTGCAGTTTGAGATTTTTGACGACGCTAACTTTCTGGTGCTGGTGGAGCCGCGGATCGTTCTGAACGCCCCGGCGGAATATTTGCTGGCGGGCATCGGCGATACGCTGGCGAAGTGGTACGAAGCGGCGGTTCTCGCCCCACAGCCGGAAAACCTGCCGCTGACCGTGCGCCTTGGCCTTAACGGCGCGCTGGCGATCCGCGACGTGCTGCTGGAGCGCAGCGAAGAGGCGCTAGAAGACCAGCAGCGCGGCGAGCTAACGCAGGCGTTTCGGGACGTGGTGGACGCCATTATTGCCGGCGGCGGGATGGTGGGCGGTCTGGGGGAGCGCTACACCCGCGTGGCGGCGGCGCACGCGGTGCACAACGGCTTAACCGTGCTGCCGCAGACGGAAAAATACCTGCACGGCACCAAGGTGGCCTACGGCATTCTGGTGCAGAGCGCCCTGCTCGGCCAGGACGACGTGCTGGCACAGCTGGTGGCGGCATACCGGCGCTTTAACCTGCCGACCACGCTTCGCGAGCTGGACGTCGACATCAATAACCGCGACGATCTCGACAAGGTCATCGCCCACACTCTGCGCCCGGTGGAGTCGATTCACTATCTGCCCGTGACGTTAACGCCTGAGGCTCTGCGCGCCGCGTTTGAGAAAGTAGAATCCTTCCGCCGTTAATTGCGCCGACGGGCTATACCTAATGATGGTTCTCACCACTCTCGTAACGAGGTCATCATGCAGATCGATTTAACAGGTAAAAAGGCGCTGGTTACCGGCGCCAGCCGCGGGCTGGGTCGTGCGATTGCCCTTTCGCTGGCGCGCGCCGGTGCCGATGTGGTTATCACCTATGAAAAATCCGCCGATAAAGCCCAGGCGGTCGCCGAGGAAATTAAGGCGCTGGGGCGGCACGGCGAGGCCATTCAGGCCGACAGCGCCAGCGCGCAGGCGATTCAGGATGCCGTCACCCATGCGGCACGCTCTCTCGGCGGGCTGGACATCCTGGTCAATAACGCCGGTATCGCGCGCGGCGGCCCGCTGGAGTCCATGACGCTGGCGGACATCGACGCCCTCATCAACGTCAACATCCGCGGCGTGGTGATCGCTATTCAGGAAGCGCTGGTACACATGTCCGACGGCGGGCGCATCATCAACATCGGCAGCTGTCTGGCGAACCGCGTGGCACAGCCGGGGATTGCCGTCTACTCAATGACCAAATCTGCACTGAACTCCCTCACCCGCGGTCTGGCCCGCGATCTTGGCCCGCGCGGCATTACCGTTAACCTGGTGCACCCCGGACCGACCAACAGCGATATGAACCCGGAGGACGGTGAACAGGCTGACTCACAGCGTCAGCTTATTGCCCTGGGCCATTACGGCCAGCCGGAAGACGTCGCGGCGGCGGTTACCTTCCTCGCCAGCCCGGCAGCCGGGCAGATCTCAGGCACCGGTCTGGACGTGGACGGCGGTTTGAACGCCTGATCGCAATATTCCTGCAAGCCTCTGTCGCCCGGCAGAGGCCTTGTCGAGCCGCCTCGACGGTTTGCGTTTTGCCTCTTACCTGCGCTTTTTTTCCGCTCTACAGTACCTCATAAGAAATTCAGAATTTATCTAATAGTCTTATTATTTCCTTATATTTTGTGTGGGCGTACAGTGGAGGTACGGATGAAGATCGTGTGGTCAAAAACAGCAGAGAAGCAATTTTCTAAAATCGATACGCGATATCAGAACCGCATTAAATTCAGGCTGGAGAAGATGGATGATAAAACATCACCTGTCGCGGATATCAAGAAATTATCTTCTCCCGTAAACCACTACAGGTTGCGATTAGGTGATTACAGGGTCATTTACACCTTCGGAGACCCGCCGGGTGATACCTGTTACGTAGTGACGGTAAAACGCCGGACAACCACCACCTACCTTCATGAGGAGCATACGGAATATGACTGTTCAGTTCATCAAGGATGAAGAAGGAAAAAAACAGTATGTTGTCATTCCCTACGATGAATATTTTCGCATGCGTTTAGCCATGCTTGAGTATGATGACGATGATGAAAACGACTGGGAAGACATCCCTTACGAATCAGATATCTACGATAACGTAGGTTTACCGGGTGAAGTGTGCGACATCATGCATAGCGAGAACGTCAGCCTGCAGGCCGCATGGCGCATTCTGCGCGGCATGTCGCAGCAGGAAGTGGCGGAAAAACTCGGCATCAGCCAGTCCGCCGTATCACAGCTGGAAGCGCTGGACTCCCGTCCGCAAAAGCGCACACGCGAAAAGCTGGCGGCAATTTATGGCTGCAAGCAGGAGCAAATCAGCCTCTATTTACCGAAAGAGGGTTAACAGCACTTCGCCCCGCCCTTGCCGCCGTAACGGGCGTCCTGGCGGTCGCGGAAAAACTCTTCGTAGGTCATCGGCGTCTGGTCCGGGTGGTTGACGCGCATATGCTCGATGTAGTTATCGTAATCCGGCACGCCAATCATCATTTTGGCGGCCTGGCCCAGGTACTTACCTGCTTTAGAGAGGGTGTCGAACATCATTCTGGTCTCACTGGAAATGTAGGCCGGGTAAGCGCTAGCGCCACCCGGCACACAGGTTAATGCGCCCCTTTCGCCTGGGTCACAATCTCGTCCAGGTTTTCAGGCATCGGCTCATACGGCGTCTCTTTCGCCGTCGGCGTGTCGACCTTCAGCGCCGCCAGCGCGGTTTTCAGAGAATACAACGCCAGCACCACAACCACCACCATAAAGAAGATGGTCAGTCCGGCATCCAGACGGTTGTTGAATACCAGCTGAGACAGCTGTGACTCGGTGTACTGCGCCGGGATCTTGCCGCTGTCGATCATCGCCTGGAACTTGTTGGCGATCGCCAGGAAGCCCACCTTATTGTCCGGACTGAAGGCTTTTTGCCAGCCCGCCGTCAGGGTACAGATTAGCAGCCAGGCGGTTGGCACCAGCGCCACCCACGCGTAACGCTGGCGCTTCATCTTGAACAGCACCACCGCGCAGAGCATCAGCGCCATGCCCGCCAGCATCTGGTTGGCGATACCGAACAGCGGCCACAGGGTGTTGATCCCGCCCAGCGGATCGACCACGCCCTGATGCAGGAAGTAGCCCCACGCCAGCACGCACAGCGCCGTCGCCAGCAGGTTAGCCGGGAGCGAATCGGTCCGCTTCAGGTTTGGCGAGATCACCCCCAGCAGATCCTGGAGCATAAAGCGCGCCGCACGCGTACCCGCATCCACCGCCGTCAAAATAAACAGCGCCTCGAACAGGATGGCGAAGTGATACCAGAACGACACGTCCATCAGCCCGCCCAGCGCGCCGTGCAGGATGTAGGCCATGCCCACCGCCAGCGTCGGCGCCCCGCCCGCGCGGGAGATAATTGACTGCTCGCCCACCTCATTAGCGATATGCGTCAGCGTTTCCGGGGTAATGGCAAAGCCCCAGCCGCTCACCACCTGCGCGGCGGACGCTACCACGTCAACGGTGCCGGCCGGGGCCAGCACCGCCATCGGGCTGTTCATCGCAAAGTAAACGCCCGGATCAATAATGCAGGCGGAAACCAGCGCCATAATCGCCACGAAGGACTCCATCAGCATGCCGCCGTAGCCAATCAGGCAGGCCTGATTCTCGTTGGCCAGCATCTTCGGCGTGGTCCCGGAGGCAATCAGCGCGTGGAAGCCCGACACCGCACCGCAGGCGATGGTAATAAACAGGAACGGGAACAGGTTACCAGTCCAGACCGGGCCGGTACCGTCGATGAATTTGGTCAGCGCAGGCATGGTCAGGGTCGGGCGCATAATCAGAATGCCGATGGCCAGCCCGACAATGGTGCCGATTTTCAGGAAGGTTGAGAGATAATCGCGCGGGGCCAGCAGCAGCCACACCGGCAGCACCGCCGCCACAAAGCCGTAGCCCACCAGCATCCAGGTCAGCTGCACGCCGGTAAAGTCGAAGAATGGTGCCCAGGTCGGGCTTTCCGCCACCCAGCCGCCGGAGATAATCGCAAATACCAGGAACACAAGGCCAATGACAGAGACTTCACCAATGCGCCCGGGGCGCAGGTAGCGAATGTAAATCCCCATAAACAGCGCCAGCGGAATGGTAAAGGCGACCGTGTAGGTTCCCCACGGGCTGTGGGTCAGCGCTTTCACCACGATCATCGCCAGCACCGCGAGGATGATCACCATGATCATAAAGGTCGCCACCAGCGCAATCACCCCGGCGGTTGCCCCCATCTCCTCTTTCACCAGCTCACCCAGCGAACGGCCGTCGCGACGGGTGGAGACGAACAGCACCATAAAATCCTGTACCGCGCCCGCCAGCACCACCCCAGCGAGGATCCAGATCATCCCCGGCAGGTAGCCCATCTGCGCCGCCAGCACCGGCCCCACCAGCGGGCCTGCACCGGCAATCGCCGCGAAATGGTGACCGAACAGCACTTTTTTATCGGTCGGCACGTAGTCCAGCCCGTCGTTGTGGCGTACGGCAGGCGTCATGCGTGTGCCGTCTACGCCCAGTACCGTCTTTGCGATATAGCGGCCATAAAAACGGTACGCAATGAGATAAATGCAGACGGAGGCGACGACGATCCAGAGCGCATTGATCTGCTCCCCCCGGTTGAGGGCGATATAGCCCAGGGCAAAGGCTCCCACAACGGAGAGCACCGCCCACGTAAGGTATTTCCCTGAGTTGTTCATAGTTGTTGTCCGTTGTTGTGAAACAGTGAGATGTTACATTTTGTTTCTAGAACAACGGATAAAATTTAACAACTTTGAAACGCAATAATGCGTGGTCAAACCAGAGATTTACACCACAGTGTTAAGCCGATCACTTTCAGCTGAATGACTTACCCCAGCACCATCGTGCTCAACCGACAGGTACAGCACCGCCGCCCCTGCTCGTCGAATACCACGATCTCCCAGCTCTGGCTCGAACGCCCCAGATGCAGCGGCTGACACACGCCGCGCACCTTACCGTGAGAGACCGCGCGATGGTGCGTGGCGTTCAGCTCTGTGCCGACCACGCTCTGCCCGTCGCGGGTCATCAGAAAACCGGCCATTGAGCCCAGCGTTTCCGCCAGCGCCGCCGAGGCGCCGCCGTGCAGCAGGCCAAACGGCTGATGGGTACGGGCATCCACCGGCATCTCCGCTTCCAGCGTGTCGTCTCCGAGGCGGGTATAGACAATGCCCAGATGCGCCACCAGGGTATTCACGCTGGTGGCGTTCAGTTCTTCAAGCGATAAATGACGTTTCCAGATCATTACGCCCCCAGCGTGGAGCCGCCGTCCACCACGATATCCTGCAGGGTAATATGGCTGGCGGCATCGGACGCAAGGAACAGCACGGTGGCGGCAATTTCCTGCGGACGGGCGATTTTGCCGAGCGGAATGCCGAGCTTGAACTGCTCGCCAAAGCCGCGAATGCGCTGCTGCTCCGCATCGTCGCTTTTCCACAGGGTGCGCTGCATGTCGGTGTCCGTTGAGCCCGGCGACACCAGGTTACAGCGCACGCCGCTGCCCGCCAGCTCCAGCCCGACGGTCAGCGCCAGGCTTTTCAGCGCTGCCTTCGACGCACCGTAGGCACTCATGCCGATGCGCGGGGTGTGCGCCGCGTCGGAGGCCACGGTCACTATCGCCCCGCCCTGCTGACGGCGGAACTGGCCCATCGTCTGCTGAAACAGGTTAAACGCGCCGCCGACGTTAACCGCAAAGGTCTGCTGCCAGTCTTCCTGCGAAAGCTCGTCCGTCGCGCCCATGCGCAGAATGCCCGCCGCGTTAACCAGCACGTCGAGGCGCGCAAGGGTGCCGAGTAAACGCCCGCAGACGTCGCCCACCTGCGCCGCGTCCGCTACGTCCAGCGTTTCGGTGGCAAACGGATAATCGTCCTGCGGGAAGGCCAGATCGAACCCGGTCACCCGCGCGCCCGCCTCCACAAAGGCCAGCGCGGTCGCATAGCCGATACCTTTACCCGCGCCCGTTACCCAAACCGTTTTACCGGTAAAATCGGCCCCCGCCATCACTTCACCTCACGGGAGAGCAGCGCCCACCAGGCGTCGAGGGTCGGATTTTTCGCCAGCATCACGAAGTCGATGTCGCCGTGCACCTTTCGCCAGCGGGCGGCCAGCGCCATCATGCGCACCGAGTCCAGACCGTAGTCGATCAGGTTTTCGTCATCCATCGGCTCGTCGGACTCGTCCAGCAGCGGCAGGATCAGCGCGCGCAGCGCGGCTTTCGTTGCCGGAACGGACGGCAGCAGCTCATCGGTCATCACCACGCGGCCAGAACGTCCTGCCACGTATTTCAGCGACATCAGGTGCTCGTCGCGGGTGAAGTCCGCCAGCGCGTCGGCGATAAAGAACGGCTTGATGTCGCGCATAAAGGCGTCGGTAGCGGTGGTCATGCAGCCGATGTGGGCATAAACGCCGGTAATCAGCAGCTGGTTGCGGCCGGTCTCTTTCAGCATCTGCTCCAGCGGTGAGCGGTGAAACGCGCTGTAGCGCCACTTCACCAGCACGGTGTCCGCTTCGTCCGGCGTCAGTTCAGCCACGATACGCTGCTGCTCCGGCGAGCGAGTCAGGCCCGGCCCCCACATGTCGTTCAGCAGGGCGCGGTCTTCATCGCTCTGCTCTTTCGGCTGCGCGGTGTAGTACACCGGGATATTGTGTTCTTTGCAGTAAGCGCGCAGTTTAGCGATGTTCGCCACCACCTGCTGCATCATGTCGCTATTTTCGCCCCAGAAGTTCAGGAAATACTCCTGCATATCGTGGATCAGCAGCGCGGCGCGCTCCGGCTCAAACGCCCAGTTCACCTTGTTGGTCGGCAGCTCTGCGGCGGTTGGCAGCGCGTAAGCGGTTAATTTTGGAATGGCCATTCTCTGTTCCTCAGCCCCGGGCGCGTTCAGCAAGCCACAGGCGCAACTGTTTCTTATCAACTTTGCCGACCGGCGTGAGCGGAAGCGCATCCACGCTCTCCACGCGGTCCGGCAGCTTAAATTCGGCAACGCCCTGCTCGCGCAGGAAGCGACGCACCTCAACCGCACGCAGGGGCTGTTTCACCACCAGATACGCACAGCTTTTTTCGCCCAGCAGGCTGTCCTCCATGCTCACCAGCGCGGCGTGGATCACCGCTTCGTGGCGCAGCAGCAGGTTTTCGATCTCTTCGGCGGCAATCTTTTCGCCACCGCGGTTGATCTGATCTTTCTCGCGCCCCTGCACGGTGATGTAGCCCTGCTCATCGATGGCGATCAGATCGCCGGAGCAGTAGAAACCGTTGGCATCAAAGGCGCTGGCGTTGTGCTCCGGGCTGTTGAAATAGCCGCGGAAGGTGTACGGGCCGCGCGTCATCAAACGTCCGACTTCCCCGCGCGGGAGCGGGTTGCCGTCCTCGTCCGCCACCCACACCTCGTCGTCCGGACACATTGGGCGGCCCTGGGTGTTGATGATGCGTTCCGGTGCGTCGTCGAGGGCGGTGTAGTTCACCAGCCCTTCCGCCATGCCGAATACCTGTTGCAGCTGGCAGCCGATTTCCGCCGGAATACGCGCCGCGAGCGTGGCGGAGAGGCGTGCGCCGCCCACCTGGAGCAGCTTGAGGGATTTCAGCTGCGCGTTCCCCGCGCCGTCGGCAATCGCCTGCAGCCAGAGGCTCACCGCCGGAGGGACCAGCGACGTCACGTTGATCTGATGCTGCTCAATCAGCGGGAAGCAGAGCGTGGCGCTCGGATCGTTCGCCAGCACCACGCAGCCGCCCGCCGTGAACACGCCTAACGATCCCGGCGAGCTCATGGCGTAGTTATGCGCCGCGGGAAGCGCGTTCAGATAGCGGGAGTGCGCAGTGATGCCGCAGATTTCATTGCTGCGGCGGATGCTGTAGTCGTAGTCGTTGTGCGTACGCGGGATCAGCTTCGGCGTGCCTGTGCTGCCGCCGGAAAGCTGGAAGAACGCCACCTCGTCTGCGGGCGTCGGGTTCGGGATGAAGTTGTCCGCCGGGCGCGCAATCGGCGCTTCCAGCGCATGTTCACCCTTATCGCCGCGCAGCAGCACGGCGCGAACCGAGCGGTGTTCATCCACAAAGGTATTGAGAAAATCATCCCCCGCGAACAGGGCATGTTGGCGATCGGCGATCAGCACGGCGGGTTTGATCTGGGCGGCGTAGGCGTTCAGCTCGCTGCGCTGGTGGCTAAAGAGCGCGTTAACCGGCGCGACGCCGATCTGCAGCAGCGCGAAAAAGGTGATGTAAAACTCGGCCACGTTGCCGAGCTGCACCAGCGCGGTCTCGCCGCGGTGCAGCCCCTGCGCCTGGAGGGCAGACGCGAGGTTATTCACCGCCTCATTAAACGCGCGGTAGGTGATGTGCCGTTCGCCGTCAATAATCGCGACCGCATCGCTTTGCGCATGGTCCGTCAGGATGTGGGTCAGCGGCAGATCCTGCCAGTAGCCTTTTTCACGGTAGCGGCGGGCAAAATCCTCAGGCCAGCGGGTAAAAGGGATGGTCATGGGTATTCCTTAGTGCAAACCAAACACGTTAAGCATGGTGGAGAGCTTCACGCCCGTCTCGCGCCACTCGCCCACCGGGGAGGAGGCAGGCACAATGCCCGCGCCGGCAAACAGGCGAACGGTATTTTCGTAAAGACGCGCGCAGCGGATGGTCACCACCCACTCGCCGTTGCCTTCGCTGTCGCACCAGCCGACGATGCCGCCGAACAGCTCGCGGTCGAACGGCTCCAGCTCGGCAATCAGTTCTTTAGCCGCCTGATGCGGAAAGCCGCTCAGGGCCGGGGTCGGGTGCAGCAGGCAGGCCAGCGTCAGGGCGTTTTCGTTCTCGCGCGCGTCACCTTCAACCGGCGTCGCCAGATGCCACAGCGTCGGCGTGGTGATGAGCTGCGGGGAAGACGGCATGCTCAGGTGATGGCTGCGCGGTTCCAGAATGGCCTTCATCGCCTGGGTCACCAGGTCGTGTTCGTGGCGGTCCTTTTCGGAGGCCAGCAGCTTATTGCCCGCCTCGCGATCCAGCACGTCGTCCGGCTGGCGGCGTGCGGAGCCTGCCAGCGGCAGCGAGCTAAAGTGCCTGCCCTCTTTGCGCAGCAGCAGTTCCGGGCTGGCGCCGAGCAGCACGCCGCCGTCTTCCAGCGGCACGTGGAAGTTAAAACTCGCCGGGTTCTGAGCGATCAGACGCTCCATCAGCGCGCCGCTGTCCATTTTATTGTCGGTGGCGATATCAATCAGGCGCGACAGCACTACCTTATTCACCTGCGGCGTGGCGGTGAGCGACGCGGCGCGCGCGACCATCTCTTCAAAAACGGGCTGAGCGGGGATCTCGGTGCGCTGTTCCACCTTCAGCGCCTGCGCGCCGGAGAAATAGCGTGCGGACTGCTGACGAGCGGGACGGGAAAACGTTTCCCAGCGTTGCGGAATAAACAGCGAAGACGGCTTGCGGGTATCGAACGGGATGGCCCCTACCATGACGGGATGGGCGATGCCGCTGGCTTTCGCATCCCGGAAAGCCTGGGCTAATTTCTGCTGGAACTGCCCCGCCGGATCGTCGCCGCCGACGGCAGGTTCAGAGAATCGGGCAAAACAGCCTGAAGTGGTAAAACTGCGGTAAGGCGACATAAAGAAAAAGCTGTCTGATTGCAGCGTGGTCGCGGTGTGCTGAACTTCCTCAGCCAGGGACGTGTCCATATCATCCTCCTCAAAATGATAAAAGAAGCAATAATGATTATCATTTATATTTTCGTCGGCTAACCTAATCCCACAGCGCCCCGCTGTCAACCGTCGGGCCATTAACTTCTGCGACAAACGCTTGCATCCCTTCCCGGCAACCATGAAAATGAGAAGCATTATCTTCAATAAAAACAGGATGCCGCTCTGTGAAAATCGCTGCCGTTTGCCGCAATGCCCTTCTTCTGACAGGACTTTTTGTTTTAGGACTAACCTCAGCCGCCGCCGCCGACTGGCCGCGCCAGGTCAACGACAGCCGCGGCGTGCATACGCTTGAGAGCAAACCGGCGCGCATTGTTTCTACCAGCGTGACCTTAACCGGCTCCCTGCTGGCGATTGACGCGCCGGTCATTGCCAGCGGCGCAACCACGCCGAACAACCGCGTGGCGGACGCGCAGGGTTTCCTGCGCCAGTGGGGGGATATTGCAAAACAGCGTAAGGTTGCACGGCTGTACATCGGCGAGCCGAGCGCCGAAGCGGTGGCCGCCCAGATGCCGGACCTGATTCTAATCAGCGCCACCGGCGGGGATTCCGCGCTGGCGCTGTACGATCAGCTCTCCGCCATCGCCCCGACGCTTATCATCAATTACGACGACAAAAGCTGGCAGGAACTGCTGACCCAGCTGGGCACGATGACCGGGCACGAGAAACAGGCCGCTGAACGCATCGCCGCGTTCGATAAACAGCTCGCGCAGGTGAAACAGCAGATGAAACTGCCGCCGCAGCCGGTGAATGCCATCGTCTACACCGCCGCCGCGCACACGGCGAACCTGTGGACGACAGAATCGGCGCAGGGCAAGCTGTTACACCAGTTGGGCTTTACGCTGGCGGCGTTACCCGATGGGCTGCACACCTCAAAAAGCCAGGGCAAGCGTCACGACATTATTCAGCTGGGTGGAGAAAATCTGGCGACGGGGCTGAACGGCGAAGGGCTGTTCGTGTTTGCCGGCGACGAGAAAGACGTGAATGCGATTTACGCCAACCCGCTGCTGGCGCATTTACCGTCGGTGAAAAACAAACGCGTCTGGGCGCTGGGAACGGAGACGTTCCGCCTGGATTATTACAGCGCGATGCTGGTGTTAGACAGATTGAATGCGTTGTTTAAGTAGGCATTTTCCCTCCCTCTCCCCGTGGGAGAGGGCCGGGGTGAGGGCATCAGGCCGCACCGTCGTTCAACACGACCTCCTGCCTGAACCGCCGCAATTCCACCAGCACCACCAGTAAGATCGCGCCAACCATCGCTAACACAAACCCGCTGCTGCTCGCCGACGCCACCGGGGTCATTATCGCCCCCAGCCCGCCGAGTATCGCCGCGCCAATCGCATCGCCCGTCACGTTCTGCGCGGTCCACAGGCCGTTGATACGCCCCAGCATCCCTTCCGGCGTCTGGGTCTGGATCAGGGTGTACTGTAAAAGTGAGCTGACCGCACTCAGCCAGCCGAAAATCACCAGACACATCACCCCCAGCGCCCAGACCGGCATCAGGCTGAAGAAGCCGATGGCGATAAACGAGGCCAGCGTCGCCACCAGCATAATCAAGCCCGGACGCGCGCTTTGGGCCAGGTTACCGCTGGTCAGCGCCCCGCAGGCCGCACCGAGCGGAATGGCGGCGTACAGCACGCCAATCTCTGAGGCGCTCATCTGCCACTCGCCCGCCAGCGCCGGGTAAAGCACGCGCACGGCGCTCGCCATCGTCAGCAGGCCGCCGAGCAGCGCAATGCCGCCAATCAGCGGGTTGCTGAACAGAAAACGAATAGCGGCCATCAGCGATTTCAGCGGGTGCTCGCGCGGCTGCGGTGGCGGTGGCAGGAGCGGCAGACGCAGCAGCGTCAGGGTGGTGATAAAGGTGCCCGCCGCGGCAAGGCCGTAGTTCCAGGCCACGTTGCCCGTTGCCAGCAGCAGGCCGCCGACCATCGGCGAAATCACCGAGCCGAGGCGCACGGTGAGCATGGTGATCGCCCCCGCCTGCATCAGGTTCTCGCGGCCCACCAGCGCGGGCGTTGCCGCCAGCAGCGCCGTCACGCCGAGCGAGGCGAAAAAACCGTCCCACAGGCCAAGGGCATAAATCGCCATCAGCGACGGCTCCGGCAGCATCGCGTTCAGACACAGCCCGATAAAGCCCACCCCGCAGGTGCCGCGCGCGAGCAGGATCAGCTTCTTACGCTCGTAGCGATCCGCTAGCACGCCGCCGACCATCAGCCCGATAAACATCGCCCCGCCGGTTAAGGTGACGGATAACCCCACCAGCCAGCTGGAGTGCGTCATAGTCTGGATCTGTACCGGCACGGCGACGCCGAGCAGGCCGAGGGACAAAATGGAGATAAAGCGAGCGATAAAAACGGCGCGATACGCCGGGTGCGTTTTCAACAGGCTGAGGTTAAGCAGCCAGGATTTTTGATTCATGACAAAGCCTTGAGTCTATTTCTACCCATTCCATGGGCGCACATGCTAACATAGCCAAATAAGATAGATAACGATAATCACTATCATTATCAAATCATGGATGTTGCTATGTCGTTTTCCTCTTCTGCGGTGCGCGCCATTGCCGTGCCCGTATTATTGCTACTGCTAATCCTTGCGATTGCACTCAGCCTGCTGGTCGGCGCGAAGCCGCTACCCGCCTACGTTATCGTTGATGCGCTCTCCGGCACCTGTCAGAGCGCCGACTGCACCATCGTGCTCGACGCACGCCTGCCCCGCACTCTTGCCGGACTGCTGGCCGGTGGTGCGCTCGGCCTTGCGGGTGCCCTGATGCAAACCCTTACCCGTAACCCGCTGGCAGACCCCGGCATTCTTGGCGTCAACTCCGGCGCCAGCTTTGCCATCGTGCTCGGCGCAGCGCTGTTCGGGTTAACGTCGCCCTCTGAACAGCTGGCGATGGCCTTCTGCGGCGCGCTGGCCGCCTCGCTGGTGGTCGCGTTTACCGGCAGTCAGGGCGGCGGGCAGCTGAGCCCGGTTCGCCTGACGCTTGCGGGCGTAGCGCTCGCGGCGGTGCTGGAAGGCTTGTCCAGCGGCATCGCCCTGCTCAACCCGGACGTGTATGACCAGCTGCGCTTCTGGCAGGCCGGTTCGCTGGATATCCGCACCCTTGAAACCTTAAACGTGGTGGCAATCCCGGTCATTATCGCCGCCGTCGTGGCGCTGTGTTTAAGCCGGTCGCTGAACAGCCTGAGTCTCGGCAGCGACACCGCGACCGCCCTCGGCAACCGCGTCGCGCGCACGCAGCTGACTGGCCTGCTCGCTATCACCGTGCTAAGCGGCAGCGCAACCGCCGTGGTCGGTCCGATCGCCTTTATCGGCCTGATGATGCCGCACATGGCGCGCTGGCTGGTGGGGTCGGACCACCGCTGGTCGCTGCCGGTCACGCTGCTGGCCACCCCTGCCCTGCTGCTGTTTGCCGACGTGCTGGGCCGCCTGCTGGTGCCCGGCGAGCTGCGCGTCTCGGTGGTGAGCGCGTTTATCGGCGCGCCGGTGCTGATCTTCCTGGTACGTCGCAGACGCGGAGGTGGCGCATGATGGCTCCTTCCCGTCGTTTACTCACCAGCGTCTTACTGCTAGCTATCGCCATTACTTTGCTGGCGGTCTGGAGCCTGCAAAGCGGTGCCGTAACGCTTGATTTCGCGCAGGTCTTTCACGCCCTCACCGGCAGCGCGCCGCGTAACATCACCATGGTGGTCACCGAATGGCGACTGCCGCGCGTGGCGATGGCGATCCTGGTGGGCGCGGCGCTCGGCGTCAGCGGCGCGATTTTCCAGTCGCTGATGAGTAACCCCCTCGGCAGCCCGGACGTGATGGGCCTGAATACCGGCGCGTGGAGCGGCGTGCTGGTGGCGATGGTGCTGTTCGGGCAGCATCTGACGGCCATTACCTTTACGGCTATGGCGGGCGGCATTCTGACCTCGCTGCTTATCTGGGCCCTGGCCTGGCGCAACGGCATCGACACCTTCCGGCTGATCATTATCGGGATAGGCATCCGCGCGATGCTGATGGCCTTTAACACCTGGCTTTTGTTGCAGGCGTCTCTGGAAACCGCGCTCTCCGCCGGGCTGTGGTACGCCGGCTCCCTCAACGGCCTGACGTGGGGCAAAACCTGGCCCGCCGCGCCGCTAATTTTGCTGATGTTTATCGGCGCCCTGCTGCTGGTACGCCGGATGCGGCTGCTGGAGATGGGCGACGACAGCGCCTGCGCGCTGGGCGTGAGCGTTGAGCGCTCGCGCCTGATGCTGATGCTGGTGGCGGTATTGCTGACCGCCGCGTCCACCGCGATTGCCGGGCCGATCTCGTTTATTGCCCTTGTCGCGCCGCACATCGCGCGGCGTCTTAGCGGCACCGCGCGCTGGGGCTTGACCCAGGCTGCCCTGTGCGGTGCGATGCTGCTGCTGGCCGCCGATCTCTGCGCCCAGCGGCTGTTTATGCCTTATCAACTTCCGGTGGGCGTGGTGACCGTCAGCCTCGGCGGGATTTACCTCATCGTCTTGCTCGTTCAGGAGTCACGCAAGAAATGACAGATTCAACAACCCGCTTGCGCGGCGAAAACTTGACCCTCGGCTATGGCAAAAAAATCATTGCCCGTGATTTAACCGTCGCCATTCCGGACGGCCACTTCACCGCGATTATCGGTCCGAACGGCTGCGGCAAATCAACCCTGCTGCGCACCCTGAGCCGCCTGATGTCGCCGACAGAGGGCAGCGTATTCCTCGACGGGGAGCAGATCCAGCGCTTCGCCAGCAAAGAGGTGGCCAGGCGCATCGGGCTGCTGGCGCAAAACGCCACCACGCCGGGAGACATCACGGTGCAGGAGCTGGTCTCGCGCGGACGCTACCCACACCAGCCGCTGTTTACCCGCTGGCGCAAAGAGGACGACGAGGCCGTGAAGCGCGCGATGCAGGCAACGGGCATCACCGATCTGGCTCAGCAAAGCGTGGATACCC
Source organism: Enterobacter cloacae complex sp. P43RS (assembly GCF_014930585.1). NCBI lineage: Bacteria > Pseudomonadati > Pseudomonadota > Gammaproteobacteria > Enterobacterales > Enterobacteriaceae > Enterobacter > Enterobacter cloacae complex sp. P43RS. Next base: position 379,429 of record NZ_JADBRJ010000003.1, on the reverse strand, counting down.
TATCTGGCGGACAGCGACAGCGGGCGTGGATCGCGATGGTGCTGGCGCAGGAAACCGCCATTATGCTGCTGGACGAGCCGACGACCTGGCTGGACATCAGCCATCAGATTGACCTGCTGGAGCTGCTGAGCGAGCTGAACCGCACGCAGGGGTATACCCTGGCGGCGGTGCTGCATGATTTAAATCAGGCCTGCCGCTACGCCACGCATCTGATTGCCTTGCGCGACGGCGAGATTGTGGCGCAGGGCGCGCCGAAAGAGATTGTGACGCCAGAGCTGATCGCGCGGATCTACGGCATGCGCTGCATGATTATTGACGATCCGGTGGCGGGTACGCCGCTGGTGGTGCCGTTAGGTCGGCGGTAATTGCCGGGTGGCGGCTACGCCTTACCGGGCCTACATTCAGGCCCGGTAAGCGCAGCGCCACCCGGCATTTGCACTATCCTAAAATTTCCTTCAGTACCGGCCCAATCTTTTCAAACGCCTGCGGTGAAATGATATCCACGTGGGCGCAGTCCTGGCTGTAGACCTCCAGCTCGCCCACCCACGGCGCCCAGGCCGTATGCGGATCCATCGTTCGCGTGCGTTCGGCAACAAACAGCGTGGCTTTACCGTCAAAGCGTGAACTGTGCGCGGTGGTGAGCAACCGCACCGCGTCCGCGTAGTTGCCTTCAATGGTGTTAAACAATTCGCTGGAGCCCTGTCCCTGCTGGGCGGCGATAAACGCCTGACGCTCGCGCTCGATCTCCGCCAGCACTTCCGGGTCAAGGCCGTTTGCCTCTTTCTCCGCCCAGTTCTGGCTTTCCGGCGGCCAGGTATCCAGCAGGCCGAGGAACGCCACCGCTTCACCCTGCTCGCGCAGGCGGGCCGCAATGCCCTGCGCCAGCGTGCCGCCGAGGGAATAACCGAACAGGTAATACGGCCCCTGCGGCTGCCGCTCCCGCAGCGTGTTCAGGTGATGTTCGATCACCCCATCGAGATCAGCGCACTGCTGCATCGGGCCGTTTGGCCGCGGCGACTGAATGCCGACGATGGACCAGCGCGGGCTGAGGTAGCGCGCCAGGACGCTGAACTGCCAGGCAAAGCCGGACGCCGGATGGAAGCAGAACAGCGTCGGGCCGTTGCTTTCACGCAGCGGCAGCAGGGTTTCATACCCCAGGCGCTGCGCCTGTTCGTCGCTCAGTTGCGAGTCCAGCAGCGCGCTGAGCTTGCCGACCGTCGAGGCGACCATAATCTGCCCCGGCGTGACCTTGCGGCTGAACGCACGGCCGAGCTGAGCCGCGAGGCGCATCGCCAGCAGTGAATGGCCGCCGAGGGCAAAGAAGTCGGCGTCGATATCGTTCACTTCGCAGCCCAGCAGCGCAGAAAACGCCTGCGCCACGGCGGCTTCGGTTTGCGTCTCGGGTGCGCGACCGGAGGTTTTGCTGGTCAGCTCCGGCAGCGGCAGCGCCTTGCGATCCAGCTTGCCGTTAGCGCTCAGCGGCAGCGCGCTGATTTGCAGCAGCACCACCGGCACCATATGCGGCGGCAGCTGTGCCCTGAGCGAGTCCAGCAGCGCGTCGCGATCCAGCGGTAAACCGGATTCAGAAACCACGTACCCCACCAACTGGCGGGCATCGCCGCCCGTTGCCGCAGCCTGATTAAACACGCACGCATGCGCCACGGCCTGAGCCACGTCAGGCAATGACAGCATCGCCCGGTCGATTTCGCCCAGCTCAATGCGCTGACCGCGGATTTTCAGCTGATCATCGCTGCGGCCCAGATATTCCACCGCCCCGTTGTCCAGCCAGCGGGCGACGTCTCCGGTGCGATACATCCGCTCGCCTGGGGCAAACGGATCGGCAATAAAGCGGCTGGCGGTGAGGTCGGGCCGTCCCAGATACCCCTGTGCCAGCTGAATGCCGGTGAGATACAGATCGCCCGCCACGCCGAACGGCACCGGGCGCATCATCGCGTCCAGAATGCGCAGCCCCGTATTCCACACCGGGAAGCCGATCGGCACGCTGTTGCCCTCCACTGCCGCCAGCTCCGGGCCGTACGCCGGATACCAGCTCACGTCCACCGCCGCTTCGGTTGGGCCGTAGAGGTTGTGCAGCGGTACATGAGTGAGCAGCTCCCACTCGCGGCACAGCGCCGTTGGCAGCGCCTCGCCGCTACAGAACACCTGCTTCAGCGTTCTGCAGCAATCGACGTTTTGCGGCGTCAGCGAGGCAACAAACGCCGCCAGCATCGACGGCACGAAGTGGGTGGTGGTTACGTCATATTCTGCGAAGAAGCTCTGCATCGCCTGCGGATCGCGGTGCGCGTCCGGCTCCGCCATCACCAGCTTCGCCCCGGCGATAAACGGCCACCAGAACTCCCACACCGACACGTCAAAGCTGCACGGCGTTTTCTGCGCCACCACATCGTTCGCGCCCAGCGGATAATGGTCCTGCATCCACTTCAGGCGGTTAACGATGGCGGTATGGCCGACCATGACCCCTTTTGGACGCCCGGTCGAACCGGAGGTAAAGATGATGTACGCGGTCTGCTCCGGCTTCGCCAGACGCAGAGGTTCAGCGCCAGTGGTTGGCAATAGCATGTTGTAACTAAATGAAGGTATCGGCAGATCGTTAAAGCGCGGAAGCTGCGCGTCGGTGGTAATGAGGAGCGACGGTTTCGCGTCCTCCAGCATCATCCGCAGACGATCGTCCGGGTAGCCGGTATCCAGCGGCAGCCAGGCGGCGCCGGCTTCAACAATCCCGTGTAGCGCCAGGGTCAGGAACACCGAGCGCGGAAGCGCCACCGCCACGCTGTCGCCCGGCTTCACGCCGCGCACGCGCAGCAGGTTTGCCAGCGCGACCACCTGCTCGCGCATCTGGCGGTAGTTCAGCTCAATATGGGCATCCGCCAGCGCGGGGGCGTCCGGCGTTTTGCTCGCCTGCTCCGCCACCAGATCCGCCAGCGTGGTGGAGGGCAGCGCCAGGCCGGTATCGTTGATGCGCGCCAGCCGGGCGTATTCCTGCTCTGATACGGTTTCCACGTCGCCACAGCGCAGGTCAGGGTTCGCGGCAAACTGCGCCAGCATCGCGTTCAGGCGCGAAACGTGGCGCTTCAGCGTCGCGTCGTCGTAACGCTGCCTGTTGGCGAGGATCTCAATGCTTAATCCGCCCTGCTCGTCCGGGAACAGCGCCAGCTCGAGATCGTTCACCGGGCCGGTCGCCAGCGTGTGGGTGATGGCCTCCACGCCGTCGATATCCAGCTGATAATCAAACACCTTCACGTTCAGCACCGGCCCAAATAAGGGTTCGTCCCCTGCGGCCCGCCCGCTGTCGCGCACGATCTGCTCGGCGTCGTAGCGCTGATGTCGGCGCATCTTTTTCAGCTGGTTCGCCAGGCGCAGCGCCAGTTCCGGCAGGCTCTCAAGCGGATTAATATTCACCGCCAGCGGCAGGACGTTAAGCACCGGGCCGGTTGCGGTCAGCGCGGCGGACCCCATGCGGCGCATAAAGATAAACCCGGCGGCGTAGTCCAGCCGTCCGGTGAGGCGGCCCAGCCACAGCGCCACCAGCGCAAGCGCCAGATCGGTGCGCTGTGCCTGCCCGGCTGCCTGCGCCAGCTGGCTAAAGGCGCGAGCGTCCATTGCAATTTTCAGGCGCAGGATGTCGATAGTGGCGGCGCGTCCCGGCAGCGGCGCGGAGGAGAGCGAGACCGGAGGAGGAAGCTGTTTGCGCTGCCCGGCCCAGAAAGCACCGTCGCGCTGATACGCCTCGCTGTCTCGGTAGCGCTCATACTCGTCAACGACCTCGGCGAACGGAGTAAACGGTGAGGCTGGGGTGGGTTGCCCTTTCTTCCAGGCAGCGTAAATCCCGGCGATCTGGCGGGTAATCGCCGGGAAACTGAAGCCATCCACCACCAGATGGTGATAGAGCTGATACCAGTACCAGCGGTTGTCACCGACCTGAATCAGCTGATGGAAAGCGAGCGGCTGACCACTGTCCACGCGCAGATCCTGGCTGAGATCGGCCTCCATCAGCGCCACGGCGGCGTCGTGAGAATCAACGCGAACGATGGACGGCTCCGGCAGGATCAGAGTCTCATCGACCCACTGCCAGACCTCGCCGTTATCTTCAGCGAAACGCATGCGCAGGGTATCGGCCTGCATCATGCCCTCGGCGATGGCTTTAGCCAACAGCGGCGCGTCGATATTCCCTTTCAGCTCGGTGTAGTGCGCCACGCTCCAGGCGTTTGGCAGCGAGGAAAGCTGCTCTGCCATCCAGATACCCGGCTGGGCGGCGACGAGAGGAAGACGGTTCATGCGCGCTCCCCCGCAAAACAGGACGGCTCAAGCGTCTGCCAGCGTTGCGCCAGCCACTGCTGGCACGCCTCCTGAGAGTGCGGCTCGCAGACCACGCGCCAGCCCGCAGGCAATTCGCACTGCTGCGGCCACAGGCTGTACTGCCCCTGGTCATTTTGCAAAATGGCGAACTGTCCCTGCGGATTATCGAAAGGATTGCTGAATTCCATACAGACTCCGTTATTGAATGAACGGCTGCCAGAGGGTCATCAGCCCCTGCGTCAGCCCACCGCGCCAGCAAAGCGCATCGTGTCCGCCGTCAACCTGACGCCAGATAACCGGTTGCTGAGTGTGTAGTTCGGCGAGGATCGCCTGGTTTGCGCGCAAGATAAGCGGCTCATTGCGCCCGGCTTCAAGAAGGATGCGTAACCCGCGAGGGGATATTTCGCCGGTTTTAAGTTGTTCTATTAACAGCCCGTCCTGCTGCCCGCCGCGGTGCGGCCACCAGTAGGAGCCGGACTGGCTGAGCACGCAGCCAAAACGCTGCGGCCAGTGCAGTGCGGCATAAAGGGAGGAGAGACCGCCAAAGCTTTGCCCTGCGACCACCGTACGGTCGGCGCGGTCGCTAAACGGCGCGCGTTGTTGGACAAGGGGGAGAAGTTCTTCCTGCACCGCCAGCCAGAAGTCGGGATTGCACGGTAGCTCGCGGTTACGGTGCTCCATATTAATAACATCGATTAAGACGTAGACCGCAGGCGGCAGGTTGCGCTCGGCGGTGAGCGATGCCAGCGCAGGCCAGACCGGCATGCTTTCGGCCCAGAACTGCCCGTCAAGCAGCACCGCCAGCGGGCGCTCGGGGCTTTCATCCCCGGTGGTAAAAATCCACACGCGGCGACGGTTCTTCAGGCGCGCGCTGTCCCACGTAATGCAGACGGGCTTTTTGTAAGGCATATCGGGATGGTTCCAGCCCGGCTGTACGGGCGCCTCCGGCATCTCCAGCGCCGAGACGGCGTGCCCGCGCCCGCCGCGCCAGCTCTGCGGATTCAGCGGGTCTGAAACCGCGTGAGGCAGCAACTTGCGCCAGCCTTCGCGCAGTGCCATGCGGTCCGGCTGCTCGCTTTCAAATACTGCATCGGCAAAATCGTTTTCGTTATCGGAGGGGATAAAACAGTAGCTGCCGCGCCATTCGGGGCTGAACTCCCCCTGCCACTGCCAGACGTCGGTATCGGGAATGCGTTCAAGCGATTGCGGGCGGGCATTCTGATGGTGGTCGGTCACGCCGGTAACGTAGAGCCAGACGCGTTTAACCGTTGAGGTCTGCTGGGTTCCTGACGGGTCCCGCCACCAGAATGTGACGCGATAGTTTTCCTCATGACGTTGCCATTCCGGCCCGTTTTTCGACTGCCACCACGCTTCACTTCCGGTTGTTAACGCCGTCACCCTTATAACCCCATGTTTAGCAATATTTTTTGTTTCAGAGCAAATTTTATTGATAATATTATTGATAACTATTTGCATTTGCAATAGCGTATTGCCCGCGCTGTGGGAAGCGCGTTCATAAATAACCATAAAAGCGGGACGTACAATGAATAAGAAGATTCACTCTCTGGCCTTGCTGGTCAATTTAGGGATTTATGGCGTCGCGCTGCCCGCCATGGCAGACGACAACGCCGCCTCTGCGCAGCACGAAGACACCATGGTGATCACCGCCGCCGAGCAGAATTTGCAGGCGCCTGGCGTGTCGACCATCACCGCCGATGAGATCCGCAAAAACCCGCCCGCGCGGGACGTGGCGGAAATCATCCGCACCATGCCGGGCGTTAACCTGACCGGGAACTCCACCAGCGGCCAGCGCGGGAACAACCGTCAGATCGACATTCGCGGCATGGGTCCGGAAAACACCCTGATCCTGATCGACGGCAAGCCCGTCACCAGCCGCAACTCCATCCGCCTGGGCTGGCGCGGCGAGCGTGATACCCGCGGCGATACCGGCTGGGTACCGCCGGAGATGATCGAGCGCATCGAAGTGATCCGCGGCCCGGCCGCCGCACGCTACGGTAACGGCGCGGCGGGCGGCGTGGTGAACATCATCACCAAAAAATTCGACGACCAGTGGCACGGCTCCTGGAACACCTACCTGAACGCGCCTGAACACAAGGATGAAGGTTCTACCAAGCGCACCAACTTCAGCCTGAGCGGCCCGCTGGGCGGCGACTTCAGCTTCCGCATGTTTGGTAACCTGGATAAGACTCAGGCCGACGCGTGGGACATCAACCAGGGCCACCAGTCTGAGCGTACCGGAGCCTACGCCAACACCCTGCCCGCGGGCCGCGAGGGTGTAGAGAACAAAGACATCAACGGCGTGGTGCGCTGGGACTTCGCGCCGATGCAGTCGCTGGAGTTTGAAGCGGGCTACAGCCGCCAGAACAACCTCTATGCGGGTGACACGCAAAACACCAACAACGACAACGCGTTGGTGAAGAAGAACTACGGCAAAGAGACGAACCGTATTTATCGCCAGAACTTCGCCGTGACCTGGAACGGCGGCTGGGACAACGGCATTACCACCAGCAACTGGGCGCAGTACGAACACACCCGCAACTCCCGCCTGGGCGAAGGGCTGGCGGGCGGTACGGAAGGCCTGTTCAACAGCAATAAATTCACCGACACCGATCTGGCCGACGTGATGCTGCACAGCGAAATTAACCTGCCGATTGATTTCATTGTGAACCAGAACCTGACGCTCGGCACCGAGTGGAACCAGCAGCGGATGAAGGATTCGACCTCCTTCTCGCAAACCCAGCAGGGTGGCACCATCCCGGGCATGAGCGAAGACCGTAGCCCGTACACGTCAGCGGAGATCTTCTCCCTGTTCGCTGAGAACAACATGGAGCTGACCGACAGCACCATGCTGACCCCTGCCCTGCGCTTCGACCACCACACCATCGTGGGCAATAACTGGAGCCCGTCCCTGAACCTGTCGCAAGGTCTGGGGGATGACTTCACCCTGAAGATGGGCATCGCGCGTGCCTACAAAGCGCCAAGCCTGTACCAGACCAACCCGAACTACCTGTTGTACAGTAAAGGCCAGGGCTGCTACGCCAGTTCCGACGGCGTGGGCTGCTACATGATGGGTAACGACGATCTGAAAGCGGAAACCAGCATCAACAAAGAGATTGGCCTGGAGTGGAAACGCGACGGCTGGCTGGCGGGCGTGACCTGGTTCCGCAACGACTACCGCAACAAGATTGAAGCGGGCTACGCGCCGATTGGCCAGACCTCCACCGGTAAAGTCACCACCGATATCTACCAGTGGGAAAACGTGCCGAAGGCGGTGGTGGAAGGTCTGGAAGGCTCCCTGAACGTGCCGGTCAGCGACACCATCAACTGGACCAACAACATCACCTATATGCTGCAGAGCAAGAACAAGGAGACCGGCGACCGTCTGTCGATCATTCCGGAGTACACGCTGAACTCAACCCTGAGCTGGCAGGTGCACCAGGATGTGTCATTGCAGTCGACCTTCACCTGGTACGGCAAGCAGCAGCCGAAGAAGTACAACTACAAAGGCCAGCCGGTGACCGGGTCTGAGAAAGACGAGGTCAGCCCGTACAGCATCGTTGGCCTGAGCGCCACCTGGGACGTGACGAAAAACGTCAGCCTGACCGGCGGCGTGGACAACGTCTTCGACAAGCGCCAGTGGCGCGCGGGTAATGCCCAGACCACGGGGAACGCGACAACCGGCGCGTATATGTACGGTGCGGGTGCGTATACGTATAATGAACCGGGTCGCACCTGGTATATGAGCGTAAACACAAGATTCTGATACAGGCAGTGACTTCCCCCTCTCCCTGTGGGAGAGGGTTGGGGTGAGGGCATCAGTCCGCACAATTCAGAGGGAAAAACCATGCACACCACCCACAGCACATTTTCTCTCGCCGGCCTCACCCTCCACCGCATCACCTTCGACCCCGCCACCTTCACCGACGCCGATCTCCTCTGGCTCCCCCATCACGCCCAGCTCGCTGACGCCGGACGTAAACGCAAGGCTGACCATCTGGCAGGACGCATCGCGGCCGCGCACGCCTTACCTGACCACACCGTTCCCGCCATCGGCCCCAGCGGGGAACCGCTCTGGCCGGACGGAATTTCCGGCAGCATCACCCACAGCGGCACGGAGGCGATGGCTGTCGTCGCGCCATACCCTGCGCTTATCGGTATCGATAGTGAAGCGATCCTCGCCGAAAATGAAGCAAGGGAAATCAAAGATGGCATTATAGATGCCCAGGAAGAGCGCGTGCTTTCCCACTCGGGTTACCCGTTCGCCCTCGCCCTGACGCTGGTTTTCAGCGCCAAAGAGAGCCTGTTTAAGGCCCTCTTTCCGCAGGTGCAGGCTTACATGGGGTTTGACAGCGCGCGCGTCACCCTGCTCGACGATAAGACGCTTACGCTGGCGTTGACCCGTCAACTGTCAGGCTTTAACGAAGGCACCGCCTTCACCCTGCACTGGCAACTGCGCGGCGAGCAGGCGATCACCCTGCTGTCACACGTTCCTGCCGACGCGCCTTCACGCTGGTCACCACAAACGTCACGATAAACACCACCGCGAACAGGACCACTATGGTCGGCGCGGGCGCGCTGTCGAGATAAAACGAGGCATACACGCCGCTGACCGACACCAGTACTGATACCGCCACAGCCACCAGCAGCGCCATGTGGAAGCGTCGGGCGATCAGCACCGCCACCGCGCCGGGGGCAATCAGCAGCGAAATCGACAAAATAATCCCCACCGCCTTCAGCGTCGCCACGATGGTCAGCGAAACCATGCACAGTAAGCCATAGTGCAGCCATCGGGCGCGCAGGCCGCTCGCCTGCGCCTGCTGATAGTCAAAGCAAAACAGCAGGAAATCGCGCCACTTCAGGCCAATCACCAGCGCAATCAGCCCCGCGACGAGACCGCTTTGCAGAATGTCCATCCCGTTAATGCCCAGCATATCGCCGAACAGAATGTGGTCGAGATGCACCTCAGGTTTAACGGCGATATAGAGGATCAGCCCCGCGCCAAACATCCCGGAAAAGACGATCCCCATCACCGTATCCTGCTTGATCCGGCTATTGTCCTTGAGGTAGCCGGTGGCAACCGCGCAAAACAGACCGGCAACGAACGCGCCCAGCGCCAGCGGCAGGCCCATCACCCACGCCAGCACCACGCCGGGAAACACCGCGTGGCTCATGGCGTCGCCCATCAGCGCCCAGCCTTTCAGCACCAGAAAAACCGACAGCAGCGCGCAGGGCACGGCTACCAGAAGTGAAATCAGCAGCGCGTTGTTCATGAACGCAAACTGAAAGGGTTCAAGGAGCAGCGCCATCATGGGTGTGCCTCCTTCGCGCGGCGGCGGCTGGCGAGCAGCCCGTGCTTCGGCGCAAAGACGAACGCCAGCAGGAACAGCAGCGTCTGGGCGACCACAATAATGCCGCCGGTGGCGCCGTCCAGATAATAGCTGGCCCATGCGCCGAGGAAGCTGGTGAGGCTGCCAATGGCGACGGCAATCATCAGCAGACGCGGGAAGCGGTCGGTGAGCAGCCACGCGGTTGCGCCGGGTGTGACCACCAGACAGATCACCAGAAACGCGCCGACGGTTTGCAGCGCTGCCACGGTAGAGACCGCCAGCAGCGTGAAGAACAGGATCTTCAGGCGCTCAGGGCGCAGGCCGATGGCGCGGGCGTGGTTCTCATCAAAAAAGGTCACCATCAGATCTTTCCATTTGAACAGCAGGATAACCATCGACACCACGCCGATAATCGCCAGCTGGACGATATCCTCCGGTGCGATAGCCAGAATATTGCCGAGCACGATGGTCTGAATATTCACCGAGGTCGGGTTGAGCGAGACCATAAACAGCCCCAGCCCGAAAAAGGAGGAGAAGATCAGCCCGATGATTGCGTCCTCCTTCAGGCGGCTGCGCTGGTTGAGAAACAGCATGCTGCCCGCCGCCAGCCCGCCCGATAAAAACGCCCCCAGCGAGAACGGTAGCCCGAGCATGTAAGCCCCCGCCACGCCCGGCACGATGGAGTGCGAGAGCGCATCGCCGATTAGCGACCAGCCTTTGAGCATCAGGTAGCAGGAGAGAAACGCACACAGCCCACCCACCATCGCCGAGACCCACATCGCGTTGAGCATGTACTCATAGCTGAAGGGTTCGAGAAGCGCGTTCATTTAGCCTCCTGCCGGTGCGTCACGAAGGGTCGCTCATCGTCGGTAATGATGCGATCTTCCGAGCCGCTGAGTACCACGTGGCGCAGCACGCCGCTGAAGGCGCGCTCAAGGTTTTCGGCGGTGAAGGTGGTTTCCGTCGGACCGCTCGCCAGCACGGTGCCTTTGACCATCACCGTGTAATCGCAAAACTCCGTGACCGAGCCCAAATTGTGGGTCGAGACCAGCATGGTTTTGCCCTCGTCGCGCAACTCGCGCAGCAGGCTGATGATTCTGGCTTCGGTTTTAACGTCCACGCCGGTAAACGGCTCGTCGAGCAGGATCACCTCGCCCTGCTGGGCAATCGCCCGCGCCAGGAAGACGCGCTTCTTTTGCCCGCCGGAGAGCTCGCCAATCTGCCGATGGCGCAGCTCGAGCATATCCACGCGCTTCAGGGCGTCGGTCACGATCTGCCGATCCTGCGCTTTAGGCCGCCGCAGAAATCCCATATGCCCGTAGCGCCCCATCATCACCACGTCCTCGACCAGCACCGGAAACGACCAGTCGACCTCTTCCGACTGCGGCACGTAGGCGACCAGGTTCTGGCGCAGCGCCCGGTGAGGCGGCAGCCCATGGAGGGTGATAGTGCCGCTCGCTGCCCGCACAAAGCCCATCACCGCCTTAAACAGCGTGGACTTGCCGGAGCCGTTCACCCCCACCAGCGCGGCAATCGATCCGCCGGGCACGCTGAACGACGCATTGCGCAGCGCCGTGTGGCCGTTGCGGTAGGTCACGGTCACGTCCGTGACGACAATCCCCTTTTGCATGGTCACTCCTTCATGCCGTCGCGAATGCCCTGCACCAGCGTGCGGGTGGTCACGTTCAGCAGGTCGATATAGGTCGGCACCGGGCCGTTTTCCGCACTCAGGGAGTCAACGTACAGCACGCCGCCGTAGTGGGCGCCGGTTTCCCGCGCCACCTGACGCGCCGGCTTATCGGAGACCGTGCTTTCGCTGAATACCGCCGGGATGCGATGTTTCTTCACCAGATCGATCACCTTGCGCACCTGCTGCGGCGTCCCCTGCCGATCGGCGTTGATCGGCCACAGGTAAAGTTCCTTCATGCCCAGATCCCGCGCAAGATAGGAGAAGGCGCCCTCGCTGGTCACCATCCAGCGTTTGTCTTCCGGGATCTCCGCCACCTGCTTGCGCAGCGGTTCGAGGGTCGCGACGATCTTCTGCTTGTAGGCGTCAGCGTTGCGTTGGTAGACCTGCGCGTTGGCCGGGTCGTACTTCACCAGCGCGTCGCGGATGTTATCGACGTAAATCAGCGCGTTGTCCGGCGACATCCACGCGTGCGGGTTAGGCTTGCCGTCGTACGGCCCCTCGCTGATGCCCATCGGGGTGATGCCCTGGGTGACAATCACCTCCGGCACGCCGTTCAGGTGCTGATAAAAACGCTGGAACCACAGCTCCAGGTTCATGCCGTTCGCAAGGATCAGCTGCGCCTTTTGCGCGCGCTTGATATCGCCCGGCGTCGGCTGGTACTCGTGGATTTCAGCGCCCGGTTTAGTGATGGAGGTGACTTCTGCGGCATCCCCCGCCACGTTTTTCGCCATATCCGCGATGACGGTAAAGGTGGTGATGACCTGGAACTTTTCAGCCGCCAGCGCGCCCGTGCTGGTCGTAGCCGTGAGCAGCGCGCCGAGCAACAGACGCTTTAATCCTTGCAGTGGGTGCATCGCAGAAGTCTCCTGAGGTGGTTAAATTCAAAGCAAAATTAGCCTGTGCTATAAGGTATAGCACAGGCTATATTTAAATGAAAATAGTTATCATTAAAGTTATGTCAATGAAGGGCGGGCCTGTCGGCGCTTCGCTTATCAGGCCTACGGAAAAGCAGTTTTGTAGGCCGGGTAAGCGCAGCGCCACCCGGCATAAGGGCGACTCACAGCCCGGCAAGTGCCTTGTAAAATGCAGGATTCTCCCGAATCACATTAAGTACCTTCGCCGCCAGCCCGGTTGGATTGCGGCGTTTGGACTCCCAGCTCTTTATCGTATCGACGCTCGTGCCAAGCGCCTTCGCCATTTCGCTTTGCGTGATATTGAGCTGCTCTCTGATGGCACGCACATCTGCAACTTCATAGCGGGTTACTCGGGAAGCGGCTTTTCTTCCGTTATGGATCTCAACGGCCTCTTCAAGCGAAGATTTTAATTCATTAAAAATACTCATTATTAGCCTCCACCTGCCTGATTAGGGTACATAGTACACCTCTCATTTACGGCACTGGAAGCAGTATTTTTCAGAATGGAAGTCAGCTTTTTAAGTTCTGCTTTCTCTGCCTCTGTCAGGCTGTCCTTTATGCATTTTGGATAGGCCATAATGAAATAGATCACCTCCTCCGTGGCCAGAAAGTAAATCACTCTGATACCCCCTCTCTTTCCCTTTGAGGCTGCCGCCATCCTTATTTTACGTAAACCACCCGTCTGCTGGATCAGGTCACCTTTATCAGGCCACGCAATAAGTTCCTTTTGCAGATCCTTTAATTCATCATCCGTAGCAATGCTTTTAATCTGTCGGGTAAAGAGTGATGTTTCGATAAACTCTATCGCATGACTCATCCATAGTTCCTTCCCTAAACGCAGCAAAAGCCCGAATGCTTCAACACCAGGCTCATGCTGCATGGTTACTCTTCCTTGAGTAATGCTGCGCCAAATAACTGTATTTATATACAGCTTAAAGGTATTTTAAGAATCCGTTTAGACATCCGGGAACATCACGCTATTCCCCGGCGCTTCCCTGTGCAGATGGATAAAGTTCAGGTGCCGTTCATACTGGTCCAGAATGTCCGTAATCACCTGCTCCTTGCTGTAATCCATCAGGTCATTCCCCTGGCTACCTTCCAGCAGGAACGTCTCCAGCCGGTAGTAGGTTGATTTCCCGCTGCGCGCCCGGTAGGTAAAGCCGGGTACCGAGTACTGCTGCGGCCAGATCTGGTAGACAAAGTTCTGCTCGTCGCCCATGTGCACCAGCAGATCCAGGTGCCCCAGGGTTTCGCCCTCCTCCGGCGGCAGGTTTTTCAGCTCCACGTAGGCGCCGCGCAGCTTCAGCTCCTGCGCCACCTCTTCCATCGCCGGGAAGCAGACCGTCTCCATCATCTGTTTGGTGTAGCGCGTGCCCGGGTAGTTCATCAGGCGCGACAGGCGTTTCTTCCAGCTCAGCCTGTCCTGGGCGCCCATTGGCCGCGGCGCGGTGTCGCGGCTGGCGCTGACGCGTCGATAGTCTTCCACCTTGAGCGATTTATACAGCCCGGCCATCACGAAGAAGATCACAAAGCTGAACGGCAGGCCCATGATCACCGTGGTGTTCTGCAACGCCGAAATGCCGTTGGTCATCAGCATGCCGAGCGTCAGCAGGCCGATGGCGACGGACCAGAAGATACGCAGCCAGTTCGGCGCGTCGCTGTTGATGTCCTTCAGCTTCGAGGTGAAGTTGCCCAGCACCAGCGCGCCGGAATCCGCCGAGGTGACGTAAAACAGCAGGCCGGTGATGGTCGCCACGGAGGCGCTAAAGGTGAACGCCGGATACTGCGCCAGCAGGCTGTAGAAGCCGCGCTCCGGGTGCGCCATCGCTTCCTGGGCAAAGGTTGCGTTGCCGTGGATGATCTCGTGCAGCGCGCTGTTGCCGAAAATCGACAGCCACAGCAGGGTAAAGGTGAACGGGATGATCAGGGTGCCCATCACAAACTGACGAATGGTGCGCCCGCGCGAAATACGCGCCAGGAACAGGCCAACAAACGGCGACCATGCGACCCACCACGCCCAGAAGAACAGGGTCCAGTTGTTCATCCACTCCACCGGGCGGTCAAAGGCGAAGCTGTTCAGCGTCATGCCCATGAAGCGGTTCACGTAGTCGCCCACGTTCAGCACCAGGGCATTGAGCAGGAACGACGTGTCGCCCATAAACAGCACGAACAGGATCAGGCCCAGCGCCAGCGCCACGTTCAGCTCAGAGAGCACGCGGATGCCCTTATCCACGCCGGAGGTCACCGAAATGGTGGCGATAATCACCGAGAGCGCAATCAGCGCCGCTTTCGCCGCCATCGAATCCGGGATATCAAACAGCACGCTCAGCCCGTAGTTGAGCTGCACCACGCCAATGCCGAGCGTCGTCGCGATGCCGAAGATGGTGCCAATTACCGCCGCAATATCGACGCTGTGGCCAATCGGGCCGTTAATTCTTTTCCCGAAAATCGGGTACAGCGCGGAGCGGATGGTGAGAGGCAAATTATAACGATAGCTAAAGTATCCGAGCGCCATCCCCATCAGGGCATACATCGACCAGCCCGTCAGGCCGTAGTGGAACAGCGTCCAGACCATCGCCTGACGCGCGGCCTCCATCGTCTGCCCCGCCCCTTCCGGCGGCTGCATATACTGCGTGACCGGCTCAGCTACCGAGAAGAACATCAGATCGATGCCGATGCCCGCGGCAAACAGCATCGCCGCCCAGCTCAGCAGGCTGAACTCGGGCTTGGACTGCTCTGGCCCGAGCTTCACCGAGCCGAAGCGCGAGCAGGCAATGCAGACCACGAAGACGATATAGAGCGTCGCCGCCAGCAGGTAGTACCAGCCGAAGGTCTTCGACACCCAGTTCAGGGTGCGGCCAATCCACTCGGCAGAAAAATCGTTAAAGAAAATGGTCGTCAGGGAAAACAACAAAATCAGCCCGGCGGACGTATAAAAAACGACCGGGTTGATTTTGTCTTTTTCTCTGTCTTGTGAAAGGTCTGTCATCCAGTATCCCCACTGTTTTTGTAACTATTGAAATCCAAAATCGCAACAATTAAGACACATTTTATATTGAACGTCCAATCAAAAACCGCTTTAATAGATTACCAACGCTGATGAATGGAGTGGCAAAAATGCCCAAAGTGGGGATGCAGCCGATCCGGCGCAGGCAGCTTATCGACGCCACGCTGGAAGCAATTAATGAAGTGGGCATGCATGACGCAACCATTGCGCAGATCGCCCGTCGGGCGGGCGTGTCCACGGGGATCATCAGCCACTATTTCAAAGATAAAAACGGCCTGCTGGAAGCGACCATGCGCGACATCACCGGCCAGCTGCGCGATGCGGTATTAAGCCGCTTACGCGCCCTGCCGAACGGCAGCGCGGAGCAGCGTTTGCAGGCGATTGTCGGCGGCAATTTTGATGAAACCCAGGTCAGCGGCGCGGCGATGAAGGCCTGGCTGGCCTTCTGGGCGAGCAGCATGCACCAGCCGATGCTCTACCGCCTGCAGCAGGTCAGCAGCCGCCGGTTGCTCTCAAACCTGGTGTACGAGTTCCGCCGCGAGCTGCCGCGTGAACAGGCTGAAGAGGCGGGCTACGGGCTCGCCGCGCTGATCGACGGGCTGTGGCTGCGCGCCGCGCTGAGCGGCAAGCCGCTGGATAAGACCCTGGCCCAGTCACTTACCAGCCACTTTATCAGCCAGCATTTACCGACCGAATAACCGAGGAGAATTTATGTCCCGAATGGCAGAACAGCAGCTTTATATCAATGGTGGTTATACATCCGCCACCAGCGGTCGCACCTTCGAGACCATCAACCCGGCCAACGGTGAAGTTCTGGCGAGCGTGCAGGCCGCCGGGCGCGAAGACGTGGACCGCGCCGTAGAGAGCGCAAAGCGCGGGCAAAAAATCTGGGCGGCGATGACCGCCATGGAGCGCTCGCGCATCCTGCGTCGCGCCGTCGATATCCTGCGCGAGCGCAACGACGCGCTGGCGAAGCTGGAGACCCTCGACACCGGTAAGGCGTTTTCTGAAACCTCGACCGTCGACATCGTCACCGGCGCGGACGTGCTGGAGTACTACGCGGGGCTGATCCCGGCGCTGGAAGGCAGCCAGATCCCGCTGCGCGACACCTCATTCGTCTACACGCGCCGCGAGCCGCTGGGCGTGGTGGCGGGCATCGGCGCGTGGAACTACCCGATCCAGATCGCCCTGTGGAAATCCGCCCCGGCGCTGGCAGCGGGCAACGCGATGATCTTCAAACCGAGCGAGGTCACTCCGCTCACCGCCCTGAAGCTGGCAGAAATCTACACCGAGGCGGGCCTGCCGGACGGCGTGTTTAACGTCCTGCCGGGCGTGGGCGCGGAGACCGGCCAGTACCTGACCGAGCATCCGGGCATTGCCAAAGTCTCCTTCACCGGCGGCGTCGCCAGCGGCAAAAAGGTGATGGCGAACGCCGCGGCCTCGTCCCTGAAGGAGGTGACGATGGAGCTGGGCGGCAAATCCCCGCTGATTGTATTTGACGATGCGGATCTGGATCTCGCCGCGGACATCGCCATGATGGCCAACTTCTTCAGCTCCGGGCAGGTGTGCACCAACGGCACCCGCGTGTTCGTGCCTGCAAAATCTAAGGCCGCGTTTGAGCAGAAAATCGTTGAGCGCGTGGGCCGCATCCGCGCAGGCGATCTGTTCGATGAAAACACCAACTTTGGCCCGATGGTCAGCTTCCCGCATCGCGACAGCGTGATGCGCTACATCGCCAAAGGCAAAGAAGAAGGCGCGCGCGTGCTGTGCGGCGGCAACGTGCTGAAGGGCGACGGGTTTGATAACGGCGCGTGGGTAGCTCCGACCGTGTTCACCGACTGCACCGACGAGATGACCATCGTGCGCGAAGAGATCTTCGGCCCGGTGATGTCCATCCTCACCTATGAAAGCGATGAAGAAGCCATTCGCCGCGCCAACGACACCGACTACGGTCTGGCGGCGGGCATCGTCACCGCCGATCTGAACCGCGCCCACGGCGCCATTCATCAGCTTGAAGCGGGCATCTGCTGGATCAACACCTGGGGTGAATCCGCTGCGGAGATGCCGGTTGGCGGCTACAAGCACTCCGGCATTGGCCGCGAGAACGGCGTGATGACGCTGCAGAGCTACACCCAGGTGAAGTCCATCCAGGTTGAGATGGGTAAATTCCAGTCCATATTTTAACCGGGAGGTTTATTTGCAATTTGACTACATCATTATCGGGGCCGGCTCTGCCGGCAACGTACTGGCTACACGACTGACTGAAGATCCGAACACCACCGTCCTGCTGCTTGAGGCGGGCGGGCCGGACTACCGCTTTGATTTCCGCACCCAGATGCCCGCCGCGCTGGCTTTCCCGCTCCAGGGCAAGCGCTACAACTGGGCGTATGAAACCGAGCCAGAGCCCTTCATGAACAACCGCCGCATGGAGTGCGGACGCGGCAAAGGGCTGGGCGGCTCGTCGCTGATCAACGGCATGTGCTACGTGCGCGGCAACGCGATGGATCTGGACAACTGGGCGAAAGAACCGGGTCTGGAGCACTGGAGCTACCTCAACTGCCTGCCCTACTACCGCAAGGCAGAGACCCGCGACGTGGGGCCGAACGACTACCACGGCGGCGACGGTCCGGTGAGCGTCACCACCTCTAAGCCGGGCGTAAACCCGCTGTTTGAAGCAATGGTGGAAGCAGGCGTGCAGGCGGGCTATCCGCGCACCGACGATCTCAACGGCTACCAGCAGGAAGGCTTCGGCCCGATGGACCGCACGGTCACGCCGCAGGGCCGACGCGCCAGCACCGCGCGCGGCTATCTGGACCAGGCAAAACCGCGTCCTAACCTGACCATCCGCACCCACGCCATGACCGATCGCATCCTCTTTGAGGGCAAGCGCGCGGTGGGCGTTGAGTGGCTGGAAGGCGAGAGCACCATTCCGTCAAAAGCGACGGCGAATAAAGAAGTCCTCCTGTGCGCAGGCGCCATTGCGTCACCGCAGATCCTCCAGCGTTCCGGCGTGGGCAACGCTGAGCTGCTGAAGCAGTTCGATATCCCGCTGGTGCATGATTTACCCGGCGTGGGAGAAAACTTGCAGGATCATCTGGAGATGTACCTCCAGTATGAATGTAAGGAGCCGGTTTCCCTCTACCCTGCCCTGCAGTGGTGGAACCAGCCGAAGATTGGCGCGGAGTGGCTGTTTGGCGGCACCGGCGTGGGTGCGAGCAACCACTTCGAAGCGGGCGGATTTATCCGCAGCCGCGAGGAGTTTGAGTGGCCGAACATTCAGTACCACTTCCTGCCGGTAGCGATTAACTACAACGGCTCAAACGCGGTGAAGGAACACGGCTTCCAGTGCCACGTCGGCTCCATGCGCTCCCCGAGCCGCGGGCACGTGCGCATTCAGTCGCGCGATCCGCACCAGCATCCGGCGATCCTGTTCAACTATATGTCCCACGAGCAGGACTGGCAGGAGTTCCGCGACGCGATCCGCATCACCCGCGAGATCATGCACCAGCCGGCGCTGGACAAATACCGCGGTCGTGAAATCAGCCCGGGCGTCGAATGCCAGACCGACGAACAGCTGGACGAGTTTGTGCGTAACCATGCCGAAACCGCGTTCCATCCGTGCGGCACCTGCAAAATGGGCTATGACGAGATGGCGGTGGTTGACGGTGAAGGCCGCGTTCACGGGCTGGAAGGATTACGCGTGGTGGATGCGTCGATCATGCCGCAGATTATTACCGGCAACCTGAACGCCACCACGATTATGATCGGCGAGAAAATTGCTGATGCGATTCGCGGGCGCGAGCCGCTGGCGAAGAGCACGGCGGCGTATTACGTGGCGAACGGCGCGCCGGTTCGTCAGGCATTACAGAACGTTTAATATTCTGCCCTCTCCGTAAAACGAGAGGGTTTTCAATACATCCCTTCATTACGATAATATTTTTCGATAACTATAAGAAATAAATATTACCCGGCAATTATTTTGTTCATTTAAAAGTCTGTTGACACTGCTCCCGTAATTCAACTAAGTTTAATCGAATGTCTTTCCATTCGAAATATACAATATATTTAAAACTGAAATTAAAGAAAGCGTCATTATTCTTTAATTCTCCCCTGCCTTTATTTTTGCATCACTCAACCGCGAGATAAGATCATGAATAATAGTGCAAACAACGTTGTTGTTATCACCGGCGCCAGCAGCGGTATCGGTCAGGCTATTGCCCTGTATTTAGCGAATAAGCCTTTTTCTCTGGTACTGGTGGCGCGTCGTCTGGACAGAGTTAATGCCCTGGTGGATCGCATCATCCAGCAGGGCGGCCGGGCAATTGCCGTGAAGGCGGACGTGACCCGTCAGGAGGAGGTCCAGCACGCGATTGACGCTGCCGTTGCCGCATACCAACGTGTCGATGTGCTGATCAACAACGCGGGCTTTATGGCTATCGCCCCCATCAGCGAGCGCAAGACCGACGAGTGGGATCGGATGATCGATACCAACCTCAAAGGCGTTTTATACGGCATTGCGGCGGCGTTACCGGTGTTCCAGCGCCAGGGTGGCGGGCATTTTATTAACGTTGCGTCGGTGGCCGGAATTAAGGTGCTTGCGCCCGGCGGCGTGGTCTACAGCGCCACGAAATTCGCCGTCCGCGCGCTGAGCGAAGGCTTGCGTCAGGAGGTGGGTAAAACGGTCCGCACTACGCTTATTTCCCCCGGTGCGGTCGAGAGTGAACTGCAGTTCGGCAGTTCTGACGAAGAGAGTAAAAAATTCCTGCATGAATTTTATAAGCAGGCTATTCCGGCAGATGCCATTGCGCGGGCCGTATTATTTGCTATCGAGCAGCCTGATGATGTTGATGTAAATGAAATTGTCGTCCGCCCAACGCAGGAAGAATTTTAGCATGACTTAAATAACGCTGAATGAGGTGTCATTATGATTAAGTCATTAACGTCCTTATCAGATTTAAATATGCGAACAGGTGCCGACATTCTCCTTGAGGTTCTAGAGAGTGAAGGCGTGGAATATATATTTGGCAACCCCGGCACGACGGAACTCCCGCTGATTGACGCCCTGCTCCGGCATGAAAATATTCATTATATTCTGGCGCTCCAGGAGAGCAGCGTGGTCGCCATTGCTGACGGCTACGCGAAAGCCTCCGGCAAGACCGGTTTTATCAATTTGCACACCGCCAGCGGTCTTGGGCATGGAATGGGAAATTTAATCAACTCGCGGATCATGAAAACGCCGCTGGTTGTCACCGTCGGGCAGCAGGACACGCGGCACTACGTGCGCGACCCGCTCCTGTACGATGACATAGTCTCCATTGGATCGCCGGTGGTGAAATGGGCGCAGGAGGTCACCAGCGCCGACCAGCTCCCGGTGCTGGTGCGTCGCGCGTTCCATGCTGCCAGCTATCCCCCCGCCGGGCCCGTATTGCTCTCTCTGCCAATGAACGTGATGGAAGAGCTGAGCGACGCCGGGATACAAACGGCCTCCAAAGTGAACTATCACACCGTCGCGGGCTCCCTGGACGAGCTGGCGGCGGACCTGAGCCAGGTTACGCCCGGCAGGATCATGATTGTGGCGGGGGATGAAGTTCACTCCAGCGGCTCGACGCCGGAGATTGTCCAGCTTGCAGAAGCGCTAGGTGCACACGTTTACGGCTCATCGTGGCCGTTGAATTTGCCCTTTCCCACGCAGCATGCCCTCTGGCGCGGCAATATGCCTACCACCGCCAGTGAAATTGCCAGCATCGTTAACGCCTACGACGCGGTGTTTATCATCGGGGGCAGAAGCCTGATCACCATATTATACAGCGAAGGAGACGCGATTCCGGGCTCATGCGCGGTCTACCAGCTCTCCGCCGACATGAACGAGCTGGGCCGCACCTACGCTACACGCCTGTCGGTGATGGGGGATATCAAACTCTCCCTGAAGGCGCTCTTACCTCTGCTTCAGCAGCGCCTGGTGGCAGGCAAATTGACGCATCAGCGGCTGCTCAAAACGGCACGCGCTGAACGTGAAAAAGAGTGGCAACTGCAGGAAGAACGTCTGGCTGCCGAGCGGCTGCGCCCGGCCATTTCGCCGATGGTGGCGGCCTATGAAGTCATCAAAGCCGTTCCGCCGGGCGTCACCATTGTTGATGAAGCGATTGCCACAGCCAGACATGTCCGACGTTTTATCTCCGACACGCAGCACCAGCGCTACTATTTCATGCGCGGTGGCGGTCTGGGCTGGGGTATGCCTGCGGCGGTGGGCCACTCGCTGGGGCTGGGCCGCGAGCCGGTAGTGTGCCTGATGGGCGACGGCGCCTCACTGTATTCGCCGCAGGCGCTCTGGACGGCAGCACACGAAAACCTGCCGGTCACCTTTATCGTGATGAATAACCTGGAGTACAACGTTCTTAAAAACTTTATGAAAGGACAGCCGGGTTACAGCTCGACGCAGTTGGGACGCTTTATCGGGATGGATCTGATTAATCCGCACATCGATTTTCAGTCGCTGGGCACCGCCATGGGCATTCGCTGTTGTCGGATAACCGATGCTGCAGACATCGCCGAAGCGGTAACCCGCGGACTGCAGTCAGGAAAAACCAACCTGATTGAAATCGCGATTTCCGCGGATTAACTGCATCTTTGCGCTGTACCCTACATAAAAAGCTTATAAACGAAACGCCTCCAGCCGCTTAATCTGCCGCCCCTGGGCGTCAAAATTCTCCGCCGCCAGCCACGCGCGCAACGCCGCGTCCCTTTGCGGCCACTCGCCGTCAATAATAGAGAGCATGTCGCTGTCGCGGTTGCGCCCTTTACGCACCAGCCTCTGGCGCAGGCGCCCTTCCCAGACAAACCCCAGCCGCTCCGCCGCGCTGCGTGAGGCGGTGTTCATCGAATCGCATTTCCACTCCAGCCGACGGTACTTATGCTCAAACGCATTTTTCAGCAGCAGCCACACCGCTTCGGTGCCGATGCGGGTGCCTTTCATCCTCCGCGACCAGGTGACATGGCCGATCTCCACCGAGCCCTGGAACCGCTCTATCGCCATGTAGCTCACCAGCCCTACCGCTTTTTCAGTGCGTAAATCGATTACCGCAAACGGGACCAGATCGTCATCCATCACCTTGCCGAGCACCCAGTGGGCGGTGGCTTCCACGCTTTCAGGCTGGGTGCTGGCAAGCCACGTCCAGTCGCTGTCATCACCCAGCGCGTAGGCCTCATATAAATCAGCCGAGTGACGATCGGCGTCCAGCGGCTCCAGACGACAATACTGACCGGTGAGCGGGGTGCGGGTTAAGACCCGGGCGCATTTCCAGTCCGGGACGATATCGTTAACGGTTTGACCATATTGATTGATTTCGGGCACGGCGATGACTCCCTGAAAGGTAAGGAGTTTGTTATAGCAGGTTAAAAAGCGGACGAAAAGAGAGGAAATGCAGGCCGGGTAAGGGAGAGCCGCTACCCGGCACGAAATTACTTCAGCAGCTTCACCGTGGCATCAATGTCGATTTCATCTTCGGTAAAGATCATCGTCGTGTTCTGGAAGGTGGTGATCGCCAGCTTCTTCACCGTGCGCATTTCGCCCGGCTTCTTGTCGGATTTTGGTTTGATGCTGTTCATCAGCAGACCCACCGACAGCACCGCGTTCTCTTTGTCGATTTTGGTCTCAACGGGCTCTTCTTCGCTGAATACCACGAAGGATTTGATCGAGGTGAGCTTCACGCGCTCGCCCGCGATATAGAGATGCTTGCTCTCCGGGATCACCTTCACCGCATACGCGGAAAGGCCTTTGGTGTTGGTGGTTGGCTCGAAGGTCACCGCAGCGTCTTTTTTAATCAGATCGGGGTTCGCGACCTTAATCACATGAAAATAGCGGTTGTCGCCGTTTTCATCTTTGATAAATCCGAAGCCTTTATCTTTAAACCACGTTGTGATTGTACCGTTCATCGCTGTTACCGCCTGTCAGATCGTAATGACTAAAGTTTTGCAGCGCGCAGTGTAATGCACAATGGCGGAGGAGACAAAAAAAAGCCCCTGCTCGGAGGCAGGGGAAAACTCATGTCAGAGCTTATTAGAATTTAGTTGAACACCATCCCACCATCGATGAGCAGAGACTGGCCGGTCATATAGTCAGAGTCTGGCCCGGCAAGATATGAAACGCAGGCGGCAACATCTTCCGGTTCGGACAGGCGGCCAAGCGTAATGCGTTTGGCAAAGGTCTCGGTCCCGTAGCCGAGCGGTTTACCCGCCGCCTCGGAGACCTGACGGTCGATCTCCGCCCACATCGGCGTTTTAACGATGCCCGGGCAGTAGGCATTAACGGTGATCCCCAGCGGAGCAAGATCCCGTGCGGCGGTCTGGGTTAAGCCGCGCACCGCAAATTTACTGGAACTGTAGACGGCCAGCTCCGGGTTGCCGGTGTGGCCCGCCTGGGAGCAGGCGTTGATGATTTTGCCGCCGTGCCCCTCTTTGCGGAACGCGTCAATCGCGGCCTGAATCCCCCAGATCACCCCTTTTACGTTGATGTTGTAGACCTTGTCGACAATCTCCGGCGTGATGGATTCGATCGGCGTGGACGGCGCCACCCCGGCGTTGTTGACGATAACGTTGAAGCCGCCCAGTTCGGTGCGGGCTTTCTCCACGGCCGCAAACACCTGCTCGCGGTCAGAGACGTCCACCTTCACGGCGACAGCCTTCCCGCCGCTGCGGGTGATTTCATCGGCAACCGCTTTCGCCGTCTCTTCGTTGTAATCGGCGATAGCGACGGCAAAACCATCCTTCACCAGACGAAGCGCGATCGCTTTGCCAATCCCCTGGCCTGAGCCGGTTACGAGAGCCACTTTTTGCATTTATCTGTCCTTATGTTGATTCACAAAATCTGGCTGAGATGGAGCTGGCCCATCAGCAGCGGGTTATCGCTGTAGTCGACGGGAATGGCCACCACGGCCGGGCCATCGACATCCATTGCGGCACGCAGCGTCGGTTCGAGCGCGTCGGCGCTCTCCACGGCAAAGCCTTTCGCGCCAAAGGCGTCGGCATAGGCTTTGAAGTCGACCGGGCCGAACTCGACGCCGGAAAGACGCTGGTATTTTTTCTCTTCCTGAATGGCAACCATGTTGTAGGCGTTATCCACCCAAATGATGTGCAGCACGTTGGCGTTGAGGCGTACGGCGGTTTCCAGCTCCATGCTCGACTGCAAAAAGCCGCCGTCGCCGGAGACCGACACCACTTTGCGCCCCGGGTTGACCAGCCACGCGCCAATCGCCCACGGGAGCGCCACGCCCATGGTCTGCTGACCGTTGGAGATCATCACCTGACGCGCGCGGAAGCTGTAGAGGTAGCGGGCGATCCAGATGTGGAAGCTGCCCATATCGACGGTAAGCGTCACGTCGTTGTTCACGATGTCCTGCATGGCGCGCACGATGCGCAGCGGATGCAGGGCAAACTGGTTAAGCGATGCGCCGCGGCGGTCGAGGAGGTCCCGCTGATGCTGGCGATCGACCAGAATTTCCGAGGCGCGCTGGCTCAGTTCAAGCTTGTGCTCAATGCGGCTGGCGAGCAGGTTCAGCGTGGCGGCGATGTCCCCCACCAGCTCCAGATCGGGAACATACTTGCGCTCCTCATAGGCGGGCAGCACGTCAATGTGCACCAGCGTAGCGTCGCCGCGGTTCCACATAGAAGGCTCGTACTCCACCGGGCTGTAGCCGATGCAGATAATCAGATCCGCCAGATGCAGCAGCCGGTCGCCCGCCTGGTTGTTAAACAAGCCGACGCGTCCGGCAAAGCGGGTGAAGTGCTCCTGATTCACCGCCCCGGCGGCCTGGTAGGTGCTGGTGACCGGGATACGGCTTTTCTCCAGCAGCTTGCGCAGCGCGGCGCTGTTGGCGGGCTGGCTGGCCATCAGGCCGAGTAAGATGACCGGGTTTTTAGCCTTTTCAATAAGCTTCGCCACGTCGTTAATGGCGGATTCCGGTGCCGGCCCCATCAGCGCGGGACCGCTGGCGGGCAAAATCGCCCCCGTGGTGGGCTGGTCGACAATATCCTGCGGCAGGCTGACAAACGCCCCGCCCGGCCTGCCGTGCTCGGCGGCGCGAAACGCGTTGGACACCACCTCGGCAATCGCGTCCGGGGAGTTCACTTCTACGGCGTATTTCGTCACCGGGCTGAACATCGCGACGGTGTCCATGCTCTGATGCACCAGCTTGGCTTTATCCGCCCGCTTCACCGCCCCGCCCAGCGCGACCACCGGGTCGCCTTCGCTGTTGGCGGTGGCAATACCGGTGATCAGGTTTGAACAGCCCGGTCCGGAGGTGACCAGCGCCACCCCGGCTTTGCCGGTCAAGCGCCCCACTGCCGCCGCCATAAACGCCGCGTTGGCCTCGTGGCGTACGGGAATGATCTCGATGGAGGAGTCCAGCAGGGAATCAAAGACCTTGTCGATTTTTGCGCCCGGGATCCCGAACACCTGCTTCACGCCCTGCGCTTCCAGCTGACCGACAACCATATCGGCGCCGTGCGCCCACTGACGTGACTGTTTCTCACTGTTCACGGTAGTTCTCCTCTTAGTTTTCGACGGCGCGGATAGCCGCATCAAGGTTGCTGGGGTGCAGGTTGGCCTGTAAAAACGCGCTGTCGGCGGGCAGGTCGATCATCAGCTTGTGAATTTCACCGAAGGTGAGCACACCGCTCTCCAGCAGGTAGTCGAGCAGATGGCCGCCGCCCTGTCGGTCGTCGGTGATGAAGTGTTCGTGATAGCCCGCCACGTTGATGCCCTGCATATGCTGCGGCGTGCGGAACCCCACCAGCACGCCCTCGCGCTGGTTAAAGCGGAACACCGGCTGGTCGTCCAGTACGTCGGTCATCGCCCGGTACGGCGGCGTCTGGCGCGGTACGGTGCGGGTGTGCGCGTGGCGGAAATTGCCGTCGATGCGCAGCGCGCAGAACAGGTTGTCGGAGGGGATTTGCTGGTCGATCACGTCGTGGATCTGCTGACGGCTGACCGGCCCGTCGAAGGTTTTGCGGTACTGCGGCTGGAACCAGGTCATTACCGCGAACGGCGTTTTTTGCTCCGGCTTCGCGGCGCGGGCGCTGCCGTCGGCGCGCAGCTGGTACACCTGGCTGCTGAAGGCAATCATTTCGCCGTCCAGCTCGTTAAAGGTGCCGAGGCCAAAATCGCCGTGTGCCAGCAGGTCGGCGATGGTGGTCTCCCCTTCGTAGACGCCGCTTAGCAGGGCGCTCATTAGCGATGTCTGATAGATCACGCTGTCAGGATGTTGAGCCGAGAACCCGCGCAGGGTCTCGCATAAACTCGCCTCACAGTCGCATGCAGATGAATGCATCATCATGCTCGTCCTCTTCAACTTTATTTATAAAGGTTAAATAAATGTTGACCCGATTCAGCAGAGAGTTCCAATATAGAATCCATGCTGGTTTGAGACGTTTTTGATATGGAACTTCGTTATCTGCGCTATTTTGTCGCGGTAGCACGCGAGCGACACTTCACCAGGGCGGCCAACGCGCTGGGTATTTCACAACCTCCTCTGAGCCAGCAGATCAAACGGCTTGAGGAGGAAGTGGGCACGCCGCTATTCAGGCGCCTGACGCGGGGCGTGGAGCTGACCGAGGCGGGAGAAGCCTTCTATGAGGACGCCTGTAAGATCCTGGCGCTGAGCGACGCCGCGCTGGAGAAAGCCCGGGGCATCGCGCGCGGGCTGAACGGCAGCCTGTCGATTGGCATTACCAGTTCAGATGCTTTTCATCCCAAAATCTTCGCCCTGATCCGCCAGTTTCAGGTGCAGAACATGGCAGTGCAGGTTCACCAGGTGGAAGCCAACATGTCGTCGCTGACCACGATGCTGGCGGAGGGTGAGCTGGATATCGCCTTTGTGCGCCTGCCGTGCGAAAGCAGCAAGGTATTCGAATTAAAAATCCTCGACCGGGAGCCAATGGTGGTGGCGCTGCATCGCGATCATCCTCTGGCGACGTGCGGCGATCTGGCGCTGGAGGAACTTCGGGATACGCCGGTGGTGCTGTTCCCGCAGGAGGTCGCGCCGGGGCTGTATGACCGGGTTTACGGCTGCTGCGAGCGGGCCGGAATAAACGTGCAGCGCGCGCTGCAGTCGTCGCAGCTTTCCTCTTCCCTGAGCATGGTCTCCGCCGGCGGCGGGTTCGCGCTGGTGCCGAAATCCATGGCGGCCATTTCACCGCCGAATGTCACCTACCACGCGCTGCGCTCGCCGGAGCTTTATACCGATATCGCGCTCTGCTGGCGGCGCTTCGAACGTTCGCGGACGGTGAAGCGGTTTCTGGCGATGATGAGCGAGGATTAATGGTGCGGCGGTGCCCGGAAATGCCGTTCTGGAAGCCGCCTCGCAAACCTGCAAGCAACCTTATGTAATTCAGGGTTATCCCTTTTCATCCCTTCTCCGCGGTCGTAAAGTGCCTGCGTTGCGGCACATCCGTAACCGGGCGTAGGAACCCGTTAGCATAACATGACGTTTTTTTAGACAAAGAGGATGCTAAATGGCTACTACCCCAGGATTTTCTTACGCGCTCTCTGAAGAAAGCGCTGTTCATCACCTCATCAACGCTTCAATTTCCGATTCTGCGGATCTTTTTGAACTGGTCGATGCCTGTACCGCGTATGTCAGCGTACTGGTGGAAACTGACGACGCAGTGACCTTTGCCACGCTATGCGGGCGACTGCTGGCTGCGCTGAAACGGCTGCGCGAGTGCTGTGACACAGAACTTCCACCGTATCTGGTCGAACGACTCATTGCCGGGGAAAAGATCGCCTCCTGCGTGCCGGAATGCTGGCAAGAAACGGCGCTACAGGTGGACTATGCCGTAGCGTTAACGCTGGCGGTAATGGGCGGGACATTACCTGCGAGCGTGGCGAAAGAACTCACCGGGCTGCTGCATGATATGGTCTGGCTGCTGGCGGAGTTTGTGAAGGAGCCTTATATAACGGCGCACTGAGGCGGGTGATGGGTGGCCGGGGTTCTGCTGGGGTAAAAAGCAGGACTTTGGCCTTACTCAAAGTACAGAGTAGTTTGTTGAATGTCCGTTAAGAGCGAAAAGCGGAAGTTAAATGGTTAGACGTTAGCATCGACTTACATAGGTCTAACCCAATGTGGCAGCTTTATATTTGTAAAATGCTCTTCCTCAACGACAAACGCCAGGCTGTAACGAGCTCGGGTAATGGCCACGTACAGCTTGTTTCTAGATTCCTCCGTTTTATCTTTATCGAACACGTCAAGGTCGCCACCCAGATACTTGAGATGTTTCTCCGGTGAAATAATTAGTACGCGGTCAAAACCGAGACCTTTACAGGAGCCGAAAGTGTGACAGGTGATACCTGGTGGCAAATAGCCTTTTCCCATGGGCGATGACCATCGCAAAACTTGAGGCTTGAATATATTGAGATAATCGTTCACCTGAGATGGTTTTATGAGAAAACAGCCGCAGTGATGGGCCATCTCAGCAGGTACTTCTCCCACCTCTGATTGCGTTTGTTCATAAATACCGGGATGAATGGTATCCGCGAGATCGCAGATTTCCTGGATACATCTGCGATTCTTCGCCAGCGAGAACGGACTAAAATTGAGGTCTTTGAAGTATTGAATCTTTTGCTCAGGTGTTTCCGGTGCCTTGTGGCCGAACGTGGTCGTGTAAATAGTTTGACGAAAATCGCCTACACAGCAAATAGAGTTATGCATTGCCTTACTGAGTGCTTTGATAACGTCAAAATCCCATCCAACCAAATCCTGAACCTCATCAAAAAAGATCCTCTGATAAATCTCTTTCAATCTGCTAGCGGGGGCATTCTTTGTTGAAGCGGAGATTTTTGTTGCCAGCTTCGCCAGCAGTCCAGTGTAAGCTTTGGTTTTGCACGGCGTCAGATAATGAAGAGGATTCAGCGCCCCATTAATTTTTTCCCCTCTTTTGGAATGCCATTTCCTCGTACCAGGTATCAGGTGAGGGTTATGCTCGGTGAACATTGTAGAAGTGATTCGATCTGGAAACATGGCCGTTTGATAAGGTCTCACTAAGTCTTCTAGGTAAAATGAAAACAGGCCTTTCACAACAAAATCATCGCTGTGTTTGCCGTACAATTCCACAAAGCGAGAACGGAGCTCTGCCTGGTTGTTCATGGTGTAGGTGACGACCAATACGCGTCCGCCCGCCTTTATGACTTCAATGGCATCCTCAATGACTTTTTGGGTTTTTCCTGATCCTGCACCGGCAATCCAGAATTCATTAGGCAAAGTCGAACACCTCATCGAGGAAAGGTGGATACCTGAAATTCAGAGTGCCATCGAACAGCTTGATAGCTGAATCGACTTTGCGAGCGCCCTTACCGTTTCCCTGGACGCTTCGAAACCAATCGATCAGAAAGTCGCGTCTCTTATCTAAGTCGACTAATTTATCGTAGAGGTTAAACGTCTGTGTCGATAACACCACTTTGGCGAAAGCGTCCAGCGTAACCAAGTCGGTTGCATTGGCATATATCATCGCGGGTTCAAGCGAAAACTCCTCATTTTTGGCAGAGGAGATAAGCTTGATATTGGGATAGGCCGCATAATCGGCACGCACTTTCACGACGTTTTCTTCATAGTCGCCATCGTTATCTCTGAGGACGTTTATTCGGGTACCAATTTCCATACCTACGGAGATGAACGTATCAAACCCGACTCCGCGCACGACGATGATATCAATACCATCCTGCTCGGGCAGGCGGTTGTGCTTGCGGTGGTAAATCTTCTTGAGTACTAACTCGTCTGACGGTCCCTCGACAAGGATGACTTTGTGCGAGAGTGCCACGCGCAATGTGTCATAGCCCGGTAAGCGCTTTAAGGTTTTGACCACTGCAGGGGCAAGCTTATGCAGACGTTTGTATCCCGACTGAACCAGGCAGATTTTATCAATGCTCAGCTTGTTGAGCACATACGAGCTGTGAGTGGTAAGGAAGAGTTGTTTGTCGCCCCGCTGATTTTCAATGTAGTGAACCAGCTTATTGAGGTTAGTGTGAGAAAGGTGATTTTCGGGCTCCTCCATCATCACCAAATCGATATCCTTCGACTTGTTCTGAATCGCGAGCTTGATCTGCACATTACTCTGCTCACCCTTGCCAATGAACTGGAAAGGGACATCATCTACTTCAAGTTGAAGGCTGGTCTGAATAGAGCCCGCTGGTAAAGTGCTTGCGGCAATGGACAGCTTTTTTTCTGTGATCAAGTGGTCCGTATCCAGACCGGTATTGACTGTCCTGACCTCACCTGAGTTGTTAAAAACCTGCTGATTCTCACGATAATTGAGGGTCAGCTTAACCAGTTCCTCTTTCTTTAAAGCGGTATTAAGTATGGTAGAGATGTACTGATTCTTACCCAGAGTGGGGTGGATACGAGTTGGGTCGATGTATAACGCCCGGAATTTCTTCGCTACGGCTTTAACAGGATTCCATCCGAAATCCAGCCATTCCAGCTTGTAGAATTCGATCGGGATACTCGTAATGTGTGGGTTTGTCAGTAAGTGGTCGGCGTAAACGTCCTTGAGCGTGTCATCAAAGCGCACCAGCACCGTGATACCTTGAGCATCGGCTTTAAGGAAATTATTTGTACCCCGGTATTCAGGCACTCCCTCAATGAATGCTTCTATTGCCAAGACAGGCAAGTGCATGGCCGATTTATCAGAAGCCAAAAAAAGCTGCACTGCATCCTTATTAAAAATGTCTGGCGTAAACTCGCTGTTGAAGGGGCGGCCCCGATAGCTGTAATTCAGTACGATTTCCAGGGCTTCCAGAATAGTACTTTTACCGGCGTTGTTATCACCTACAAAGATATTTACGTCATCGTTGAATTCAAAATATTCATCTTTGAATTTCTTGAAATTGGTAAGCTTAATCGATTTAACCCGCACTCTAAGTCCCTCAAGATACTGTCAAATGATACCCCTTAAAGACATTAACTCACCGATATACCTGTGTCCACATGCAGGCTCGTTGTCCCCTTAAATCCTGCAGGCACTGAAGCGGTGGTCGACATAAATAGGCCAAGATATGAGAGCTGTTCTTGGACAACTTAAAGTCTGCTTTTGGCACAAAGTGTTACCAACGGTGCAAAACTGATCCACCCCAGCGGTTGAAAATTGATCCAGGGGTTAATCTGCTCCTCTGAATACAGGGGAGCTTATGATCACTTTTGAGATTCGTATGGAAATTAAAGTCCTGCACAAGCGGGGAATGAGTATCCGGGCCATTGCCAGGGAACTGGGTATTTCGCGCAATACTGTCCGCAGCCACCTGAAAGCCAAATCTGAAAAGCCGCAGTATTCACCACGCCCGACATCATCATCACTGCTCGATGAATACCGCGATTACATATCGAAGCGGATCAGCGATGCGCATCCCTACAAAATCCCGGCTACCGTTATTGCCAGGGAAATCATGGAGCTGGGCTATCGTGGAGGGCTGACTATCCTGAGAGAGTTCATCTGTTCGCAGACACTCCCCGTACAGGCAGAGCCGGTCGTTCGCTTCGAAACCGAGCCCGGACGGCAGATGCAGGTTGACTGGGGGACCATGCGAAACGGCAAGTCCCCCCTGCATGTGTTCGTTGCTGTTCTGGGGTACAGCAGAATGCTTTACATCGAGTTCACCGACAACATGCGCTACGACACGCTGGAAGCCTGTCATCGCAATGCGTTCAGCTTCTTCGGCGGTGTACCGCGGGAAGTTCTGTACGACAATATGAAAACGGTGGTGCTCCAGCGAGATGCTTATCAGACCGGACAGCACCGGTTCCATCCTTCCCTGTGGCAGTTCGGCAAAGAAATGGGCTTCTCTCCCCGGCTGTGCCGCCCCCTTGAGGGCACAGACTAAAGGCAAGGTGGAGCGAATGGTGCAGTACACCCGCAACAGCTTCTACATCCCGCTAATGACGCGCCTGCGCCCGATGGGGATCACCGTCGATGTTGAAACCGCAAACCGTTACGGCCTGCGCTGGCTGTACGATGTGGCCAATCAACGGAAGCATGAAACTATCCAGACCCGCCCCTGTGATCGCTGGGTGGAGGAACAGCAGTCCATGCTGGCACTGCCACCGGAGAAAAAACAGTATGACGTGCAGGTCGACGAAAGCCTGGTGACCTTCGACAGGCAGCCGTTGCATCATCCGCTGTCCATCTATGACACGTTCTGCAGAGGAGCCGCATGATGGTCGAACTGCAACATCAACGGCTGATGGTGCTTGCCGAACAACTCCAGCTGGACAGTCTTATCGGCGCAGCACCGGCGCTGTCGCAACAGGCGGTGGAGCAGGAATGGAGCTACGTGGACTTCCTGGAGCACCTGTTACATGAGGAGAAACTGGCCCGGCATCAGCGTAAACAGGCGATGTACACACGGATGGCAGCCTTCCCGGCGGTAAAGACGTTCGAGGAATACGACTTCACCTTCGCCACCGGCGCACCTCAGAAGCAAATCCAGTCGCTGCGTTCCCTGAGCTTCATCGAACGTAACGAAAACATCGTGTTACTGGGCCCCTCGGGCGTGGGAAAAACACATCTGGCGATAGCCATGGGCTACGAAGCAGTACGGGCGGGCATCAAGGTTCGCTTCACAACAGCTGCGGACCTGCTGTTACAGCTGTCGACATCCCAGCGTCAGGGGCGTTACAAAACGACACTCAATCGCGGTGTTATGGCCCCAAAACTGCTCATCATCGACGAAATAGGTTATCTGCCGTTCAGTCAGGAGGAAGCCAAGCTGTTCTTCCAGGTCATCGCCAAACGTTATGAAAAGAGCGCGATGATCCTGACCTCTAACCTGCCGTTCGGGCAGTGGGACCAGACGTTCGCCGGTGATGCAGCCCTGACCTCGGCGATGCTGGATCGGATATTACATCACTCACACGTAGTCCAGATAAAAGGAGAGAGCTATCGGCTGAAGCAGAAACGAAAGGCCGGGGTTATAGCGGAAGCTAATCCTGAGTAAACAAGGTGGATCAATATTAGACCGTTGGTGGTGACGGTAAGTGGATCACTTTTTACCCGTTGTTGACACAAAGCGGACATCCCTCCCTCATGAGCTTTTACTGCCGTCAGTTAACCCAGTCTTCCGGCACCAGACCCGGCACCCGCTCAAACTCCCTCACATTATTCGTCACCAGAATGGCGCCGGCCGCAATGGCATGCCCGGCTATCGCCGTGTCGTTCAGACCGATCGGCGTTCCGGCGAGGCGCAGCGCCACCTTAATCTCCGTGTTCGCGTCCACCGCGGCGCGGTCCCCGGGCAGGATGCCGTCGAGGCGGGCGCAGAACGCGTCAACCAGCTGCACGTGGCGCGGGGAGGCCTTCAGACCGGTGGCGCCGAAGCGCATCTCGGAGTAAGTGGTAGCCGAGATCGCAGACAGCACGCAGTTCTGCGGACAGGTGAATTTCATTGAAATCCCGGGCAATATCAGGTTGCATCTGGAACTGTATGAACGTGCCATAGTGGGGAGCGTTTGCACTGTTTTTTCTTCATCAGCCCTGGCTCTGAAGAATGAGCCAGATATGCCATCACACCCCGGAAAAAGCTAACTTTAGCGGTGAACGAAAGTGCCATCCCTTCCGGGGCCCTGGTCATGCCGGTCTGTGTCTTACTGATCAAATAATGGGCGTAAGCTCAATAAATTCAATGGCATGCATTGTCCCATGAAAATGAAAAATTCAGTTCATCTTTAATTAAAATACCTTGATCGCTAAATAACGGGATAGACGGTTTGATTAATCGAGCCCTTGTAACAGCATCAACATCTACAGCATACAGTTTGAAACCCATTTTTTTGTAAAAAGCAATGGCACCCACGTTCTCATTTGTCGTTGTGAGTTTAATTTGAAACTTTCCCTGAGCCTCGGCATAGCGTTTGACTTCACCGATGAGAATACGACCAATCCCTTTCCGGGGTCTTAATGCATTCAGCGCAACAATTTCAATATATTTTTCGTTTTCTTTAAAAATGCAAAAACCGTGGACCTCATCATCTTTGCAGCACACAAATACAGGAAGCGATGGAAGAAAAAACTCTTCTCCATGCACAACCATTGAATCACCGCCGCAGTGCTCCAGGATGAGAGATGTTAAAGTTGAACATGAATTTCTTTTAAGAAGATGCGTCATTAACATAATCGTAACAACCCCTTAATATTTTAATTATTAATAATTGCGCTTCGAAATCAATAAAAAGCCTTATTGTTCAGTTAGATATAATATTTAAAAATAGCGATTAATTTTTCTTGCAGGAAACCATTACCTTTGCTAAATATTAAATACCTGTTAACAACTTGTTGTGAAACAGGGCGATTATATCAATTTACTTTCAAAAGGAATAGAGCAATGAAAAAGACTTATGCTAAACCACGCTTAGTTCAAATCCGTCGCTCAGTATCTGCTGGCGGTCATTGATCTAAGAGAGAATAAGGGGTGTCTCCGGACACCCCTTATTTCGCATTGGTTATTTCCATCGATTAATAAAAGGATTTTGTCATGAAAGAGATTTTTTTTGTTATTTCAGACGGGGTTAAGTGGAAAGAAGTAAACGAATCTATCATTATTGAGCCAGATTACGCGCTGAACTCCACGGCGGCATTCGTTTTCAAAAAAATTAATGACGGGCTCAGTAATATGCAGATCGTTGACGCTTTATCACAGGAATATGATGCCGTCGTTTCCGATATAACGTCTGATGTTGAAAGTCTGATCCAGGAGATGCAGGAAGAAAAAATTATTGAAGATGTGACCTTGAGGAACTGAACATGCTCAGTCAAAAGGCCTGTATAAAATACAACGATTTTGTCCAAAAATATCAACGCCATATCTACCCGATGTTAGCGACAAGAATGCAGCGACTGTGCGCCGAATGTGATATCACAAGAGCTCTTGATCTGGGTATCGGTCCTGGCGATCTGAGCGTTTTTTTCGCGAAACAGAATGTCTGTCAGATTGATGGCTTAGATATAAACCCCAGCATGCTCGATCTGGCCAACATTAAAATCGCCTCTCTGGATTTGACCAATCGCGTAAAGTTGGTTCTGGGAGATGTGCATTCACTGCCTTTTCCTGATGCGTGCTTCGACCTGATTTTTTCCTACTCCTGTTTTCACCACTGGCAAGATCCTGTCCAGGCCCTGCGGGAGTGCGACCGCGTACTTATGGATGGCGGGGTGCTTTACTTAGTCGATACCTATCCGGATGTAAAAGCTCTACTTCCCCAGTTTGAGCAACAGCTGGATGAATACTCTTACCGGGAAATTGTAAAAAAAGCGGTAGAAGAGAGTATTGAGATCTCGGCTATTGAGCATTTCCTGGCGTGCGCCAGCATGAATGCGTATGAACTTCAGCCTGTCGACTTTAGCGAAGAAGAGTTAGTGGCTGGCATTGACTACATCAATTACGATCATCAGCTCATCATTGACAGTCCACGACCAACATTGTGGGAGTTAATATACAGGAAGCCATATGTTAACCAACAGCGAAAAAAACTATTATAGATACAGTTCATGCTGGTATTTTATGGAAACAGCCAATGCCTATTTTCTGCCGTGGCTCATCGTCTTTTTAGGCGCGGGAATGATGGATAAAACGGCAGATGCGTTTTCAGTATTTTATATCTCCATTGTGATTGGGATTGTTGTGGCGGGATGTATCAGCCATATCATCAGTGCCAGAAGGTTAGCTATTTTTGGGTTTATCCTGCTCTCATTTGCTGTCATTTCACTTATTTTCAGTCCGCCTTCTGAGTTACCTATTTTCAACGTGTATGCGTATAGTCTGTTATTTGGTTTTGGAACGGGTTTTATTAAGCCTACATTGGACAGTATTCTCCCTGATATTAATTCTGGCAGAATAAAAAACATGACAATAAACACAACCACGTTGAACTATTTTTTTGGGCTGACGGGTACACTATTGTCTTACATCCTCATCACTGACAGCACAAAAACCTACCTGAGCATTGCGCTTTTACTCAGTGTGATGGGGCTCATTTTTCTTTTTAAGATCCCAGATAAAGTCAGTTCGGATGCGGTGAAGCCAAAATACATAAAGGTCATGCTGGATGCATTAAGAGAAATCGTTTCCAATAAAACGATATTACTGATGAGCATTACTTATTTTATGATTGGCGTATGTTCGATGGCGGTCTTTGTGGTCGGTGTTGCCCTGCACGTCAAGGAGTTAGATAATAGTAACAATTTTTATATTGCTGGCATGCAAATTGCCTGGTCATTAGGTGGGTTAGCCACCGGATTCTTTGTTTTACGTAAATTGAAGAGCACTAATCATAATAGTCTTTATATCATCGGCTGGTTAATTTGCAGCTGCGGCGTCATTTTCTTCGGCCTCAGTCAGACCCCCTATCTTTGTCTGGCTTCAGGAGTTTTATGGGGTGTAGGGACCAGCATCGGATTCTCAATGACCCGCCTGATTATCCAATCCAACACGGAAGATAAGTATAAAGGGGCGATTTTTTCATGCTTTATTCTTATAAGCTGCCTCGGTGCCGCAGTCGGCGCAAAATTATTAACCGTCATTTCAGAGTCATATTCCGCGGGTATCGCGGTCGCGACAGATGGGATGATATTTGCTGTGGTTATGCTCTGCCTGTTTATGATGCTACGCATGGCAGAAAAACCCAATCTGCAGAGGACGTTCAGATGAATAATGTGGTCAGTGACAATGGACTTATATTTGGAGCGGACGGACTTCAGGGCTTTATTGAGAACTGCTGGCCGGATAAGAATTACCACGTGTCGCATGCGCAGTTAGACGACGTGCTCAGTTTTCTCAGCCTTCCCGACTCGTTTACCATTGACACGGTCATGCGGGACTACAAATCTCCGGTCATGTGTTACGGGAAGAAATTACTGGAGAGAACGGAAGGCTTGTCAGACCGCTTAATGGTCAATGCAAACAAGGCCGCGAAACTTTACGCAGAAGGTGCAGCACTGGAGTTCGATTTTGCTGATTTAGCCTATGAAAAATTGTATAGGATTGGAAAAAAACTCAAAAAAAACCTGTTATTACCAGAAAATGTTTTTCATAAGGCTATCATTTACGCCGCGCACAAACAGGGAGGACTCGTCCCCCATTTCGACTCCTACGTTAACTTTGTTTTCCAAATTCAGGGGGAGAAAAAATGGTACTTTATGCCCAATGAAAATGCCCTCCGGCCTCTAGAACATCTTGACTTAAAAGACTACCCCCATCTGTCGGCAGAAATGCGGCAGTACTGGCAGGGAGAGCCCCCGGCAAACTTCTTTGAACAGGCGACGGAAGTCGTCCTCAAACCTGGGAGCGTGTTATTTGTTCCCCGGGGATGGTGGCATGCTACCCGCTCTGACGTGGAGACCCTTGCGGTGAATCTCACGTATTCTGTGCCCTCAAAGGTGGAGGTGATCCTTGATGCTCTTAAAAAAGAAATGATTAAAGATCCAGCCCTACGTGAATATATAACCTGTGAGGATGTATATCATCCAGCGCAAATAAATGAGTCGGTTATACTTGCCATCAAAAATATCACCACTGATAGTTACCAAAGAAGTCACGCCGATGTGTTTGATAATTATCAGGCTCTTAACTATGCCATCAGAAAATATATGAGTTATCTGTCATGATAGAAAATATTACGCCTGACGATTTTGACCCGCGCAGCGAAGCCATAATCTCTTATGCCGTAATGCTTATTGCGCTTGGCAGAAAATTTTCAATGACACCCGCTGATCTTTCACGGTGGGTTTTGGAAGAAGCAATGGCAAGAGGGTATGATCTTTTCTTATTTAATGGACATGCACCGACCCTTTCGGAATACGCCAGGCATTTTTCAGAGGGACGGAGGCTTCTTTACAGTGAAGTGAAAATGGTAGAAGACTCGCAGTCCATTTCAGTGATTTCTCGTTTATATATGACAGATAAAAAACATATCCCTGATGCTTTTTATCTGTATGACGTCGACATTGATGTCTATTATCGATATGTATCCGATCTTGCCTCTCATCATGCCGCGATATTTGGTATCCACATGGCTATTGAACATCGTGATGGAAAGGAAATTGCCACTTTCTTTAAAGGATAATAGAATATGTGCGGAATCGTAGGGTATTATTCAAAGCACCCCGCCGGGCATGAGCGGGCATTATGGGAGTCGGCACGTAAACTTCAGTTTAGAGGTCCCGATGAAACAACCCATTATAACAATGAGGGGTTCTCTGTTGTTTTCAACCGCCTGGCTATTGTTTCACAACACAACGGATCGCAACCGTTATTGAATCAAAATGGTACCGTAATTTGCTTCGCGAATGCTGAAATATATAATCATCTGGATTTAAGGGACCGTTATTCCGATTATTTTTATCAAAATGATTCTGACTGTGCGGTGATCCCGACGCTCTACCACTACTTTGGGGATCAATTTGCCGGTCACCTGGAAGGTATGTTTTCCATCGTTATTTATGACAAGCAACGAAATGAAATCTCACTGATTCGCGATCCGCTTGGTATCAAACCCCTGTTCTACAGGGTGGATGAAGAGGGTGATATTTTCTTTTCATCTGAAGCAAAGGGAGTATTGCCGTTTTTACCGGACAAGAATATTGATTATGCTGAAATGCTCAATGACCCGTGGTTGCGCGGCGATGTTGGCTATGACGCCTTAAAATACCGTAACGTCTTTGCACGGGTCAAATCAGTCCCTCCGGGAAGCATAGTGAAATACAATGTGTCCACCGGAGGCATTGTGGTTGTCCGTTACTGTGCCGGCACACCGGAGAACATGCCACCGTTGACAACGCCGTCGAGTTTCATAGCCGAATTCTCGAGGGCTTTTGAGGCCAGTTGCCGACAGCAGCTCTCGCCATCCGGCCGGACAGGCATCTTGCTTAGCGGGGGGATCGATTCTATAGGCGTGCTGGCCGCCCTGAAGGATGCCAACGTGGTCGCATATACGCTTGTCTCGCCCGGTACCGAAGAATCAGGAGACGTCAGCGGAGCCATCGCAGCAGCCGAACAGTTCGGTGTTCCGCTACATAAGGTTTATGTCGACTCGCAAATGACGGTTCTGCCGGAGGACTGGAAAACTCTTCTGTGGGCGAGTGAAAGCCCCTACTTTGGCGCAGAACAGATCTATAAGGCTTGCATCTACTCTTACATCAAAGCACATACGCCGGATGTTCGCGTGGTGCTGTCTGGTAACGGCAGCGATGAGTTGTTTGGGGGATATACTCAGTCGTTTGTCTTTGACGAAGAAGATCCATGGCAGAGCGTCGAAGAGTCGCTGCGGTATCTGAAAGAAAAATACGATCTGGAATCACCCGGATGTATGCACCTGAAAGCCTGGCAGGAACTGAGTGACTATAAACTCTTTGACTCGGCGTTCGTCTCATCCGAAAGCCATCTCGGCAATGAAGACTACTGGTCTTTTTATCAAAAATTAAAACGCCGCGACCTTCATGACTATAACTTACATAATGAGGATCGCATCTCTTCCCTCTTTTCACTTGAGAACCGCGTTCCCTTTCTTTCTAAGACCCTGATCACCTTGTCTGAAAGCATTCCTGACGCGTTACGGGCCACTCTGCTGCTGGATAAAACGATTGTGAGAAAAGGTCTCCTGCCCGCTGTAGGTGAATCGCTTGCCAGCCGAAAAAAAGTGCCGTTCTTTCATGGTGAATCTTCGGGCTTCACCGCTGGTATGCTGTACCGGAGCCTTGCTGGCAACGATTTTGCACTGGTGCATGAAGCCTGCAGCGCGACCATCGAGGGACATCGTTTTCTCGAACCTGAGGGGATAATTGCGCAGCTCCAGTCTTTCTATGAAGACGCAGATCTCATTG
Organism: Enterobacter cloacae complex sp. P43RS; assembly: GCF_014930585.1. NCBI lineage: Bacteria > Pseudomonadati > Pseudomonadota > Gammaproteobacteria > Enterobacterales > Enterobacteriaceae > Enterobacter > Enterobacter cloacae complex sp. P43RS. The sequence continues at coordinate 339,301 of NZ_JADBRJ010000003.1, read as the reverse complement.
GCCTGATCAACCTTTCCCGGCTCATCAACATCGGGTTACTCAGCCAGCTCGCGAAGGCAGACCCTGAGCTCAACGGATTTACGTTTGCTTCTGCCTGACGTAACGCGATGTCCGGTTCACCCCGGACGTTGCAGACCTGACAGGCTATGATGCCACAGGCCATCGCCAGGGATGGCCTTTCTCATGCAGCAACATCAGAACTGCATCCGGTCAAGTGGTGGAATCCTAGTAAGCGTCATCTCAGCTCCGTCTGACAGATCCTGAAATTCCTGAGAGGATAGTGCCCACCAAATATGGTGGGCACTATCCATGAAATCATTAAACGCAGTGTGTAAAAATCCCTAAAAGAGCAATGACTTCGGTCCGATACGGTTTTCATCATTTCCTCCTGGCCGACCGGCCTTAATAACTATGTTCAGTATATGCAGATGTAGATACCAGGTATATGGATGTGTAATACATATGCTAACTTGTCTCTTTTCACGGTCAGATCCGAAAAAAGGCAAAGTCGGATCATGTCGAAATCTGCAAAAAAGAAAAAACCGTCTTATATGAGGACAATCCGGCTATCTCTTCAGGTTCATAAAGGTGAGTGTCTTAACTGGCGTCAGGACATAATGAAGAGTTAGGGAGGGCCGCTGCTGAAGTTTCTTTTTTGCGCAGTTGCAACAGCACAGTATCAACTGCAGCAGGTCCCGTTATCATTAAGCTGCCTGATTACGAGCTCAGTCTGAAGATCTTTCCTGGAATTTTCTGGTGGAAAGACGGGCGCGGATACGCCGTACAGGAAGGGTGTCCCACAGGTTCAGGACCGTCGCCAGAGCGATATACAATAGATTGACTCCCCACATCCAGACGGCAGGGTCGAGCCTGCCTTTACCTGCACTGGATTTCAGCGTCGTTTGCAGCAGAAAAAAGATCAGGTAGAGCAGCATCGCCGGCAGCATCGAGAGTACGCGTCCCTGACGCGGATTAACGACGCTGAGAGGCACCACCAGTAGCGCCATGATAAATACCGTTATCACAAGCGTTATACGCCAGTGAAGATCTGCACGGGCACGCTCGCTGCCCACATTCCACAGGGTACGTATATCCATCTGTTCGGTGTCGTTCAGATCCGCAGTAACGTTCTTTCTCCCGATAGTTGCCTGATAATTATTGAAATCAGTGATACGGAAGTCACGATGTGTGGCGGTTCCCTCAAAGCGTGTGCCCTTATTCAGCGTTACAATTTGGGAACCATCTTTATGCCGGGAAAGCTGGCCTGAATCGGCCACAACAACGGAAGAGCGAGCATTCCCTTTTGGCCGTAGCTGAGCCAGAAATACGCCCTGGAATTCAGAACCCTCTACGGATTCAATAAACAACACTGAGTTACCATCTGAAGACGGCTGAAACTTCCCCTGAGCCAGTGCGGCCACGCCCGGATTGGCCTTCGCCTCAGCCAGCACAGCATCCTGCTGGCGGGAAGACCACGGCCCCACCCACATTACGTTGACTGCTGCGACGGTATGCTAATCGGCACGATTGCCGCATTGCTGGGTGTGGGTGGCAGCGTAATGACGGTGCCGTTGTTGCGGCGACACGGTCATACGATGCGAGAGTGTATTAGCGCGGCCAACCCGCTTTCCCTGCCGGTGGCGTTGTGCGGTGCGGTGACCTATGCGATAAGCGGTTGGCACAAAATTTCGGCAGGCGGTTTTGTGGGTTTTATCAGCCTGAAGATTCTGGGCATGCTCCTGGTGGCTGGCTGGGCGGGTATAGTATTTAGCCGCCGGGTGTTCCCCGCCGTCCCTGATGTCTGGCACGCGAGAATCTACGTGATGCTGTTGTGCATGGTACTGGTGGCTATGTTGCTTTAAGCAAATCCTGCTTTGCAAATTTAGTTGCTTTTACAGCGGCAATATCTGCATGAACGTCCGTTTCTGGCACAAAGTGGAGGGCCGCAGTCAAGGTCCGCTTAGAGCGAGGAGCGGACATTCGCCCCTCTGTCGTATGTCCTTAAAGAGCGCACACCAGATATAAAAGAATTGCGTTAGTGTACCTTCCTATTTTGACGGGATGTTGCATATGTCATCACTACCGCCCCCAGTAGTAACAAACCACTTAAACCAAATGCACTTCTCCATCCCAGACTGTCGAATGCCAGACCTCCAGCCGTTGAACCAAGCGCAATCGATAGCTGGATCACCGCAACCATGAGGCCACCACCCCTCTCTGCATCTTCGGGTAACGCTCGTGCTATCCATGTCCACCATCCTGTTGGCGCAGCCGTCGCAAGTAGCCCCCACAGGCTTAATAATACGGCAACGGCCCAGATGTGGTGTCCGACCAGCAGTAACGCACCAGTAATCGCGGCCATAAGCAACGGGATCATGATTAAGGTCTTGTAAAATTTGGCGTTCAGGAATGTTGAGACGATCGTTGTGCCGACAAAACCTGCTACGCCTATTGCGAGCAAAATCAGAGAAAGGTCAGAAGGTCCCACCCTGGTGACGCTCTCCAGAAAGGGGCGCACGTAGGTAAATAAAGCAAACTGCCCCATAAAGAACAACCCACAGGCCAGCAGTCCCGTTGGTACGATGGCGACGCTGAACAGACGAAGCACAGATCCCTGTGGTTTTTGTGTTTTATCGCTTTCCATCGAAGGCAGGCTGACCCATTGCCAGATGAACGCAGCTATCGCAAGGGGGACGAGACATAAAAAGGCCCCACGCCAACCGACGATTGTCCCCAGGTAGCTACCAAGCGGCGCAGCCACAACGGTGGCCAGCGCGTTGCCGCCATTAAAAATTGCCAGTGCGCGGGGAACCTGGTGCTGCGGCACGAGCCGAATGGCGGTTGCAGCCGACATTGACCAGAACCCTCCGATAACTACGCCAATCAGAGCCCTCCCCAGCATATAAACCGGATAGTCAGGCGCTATGGTGATAACTATTCCCGATATGGCCATTAAGACCGTCAGCCCCAGCAGAAGATATTTACGATTTAGATCCCCGGCAATATGGGAGATAGTCAGACTGGTCAGCACTGCCAGTGCGCCAGAGACGGCAATTCCTTGCCCTGCCAACCCTTCGGTAACGTGCAAATCGCGGGCAATGAGCGTAAGCAGGCTGACTGGCATAAACTCAGAAGCGATCAGCACAAACACGCAAAGCGTCATGGCAAATACGCCGCTCCAGTATGCATGCTTTTTTTCGTATGATGGTTTTAGACTTACAGTGGACATTATTAGCATCCCTTAATATCGAACCAGCCAGATTCAGGCGCAGTCGGGTCAGAAGTTATTCAGGGAATAACGACATAATAGGTGGGTGAGAATATGGGGCGATGTGACATATTCGGCGTCACACCAGGCAGGTAAAAGCCACCCGTTTATGACAGGTGGCCTGGTAAACTTTTCGGGTTACCTTAAGTTTGCTTTGAAAAAGTGCTCAAATTTGGCAAATGGGATCTTACCCGCAACGTTGTCGTACAGATCAACATGGTTTGCCCCAGGGACAATCACTAACTCTTTCTCTTTGCTGCCGATTGCCTTAAAGGCATCTTCAGCAAAATAGCGTGAATGGGCTTTTTCGCCGGTCACGATGAGTGTAGGGATAGTAACTTCATTGGCGTAACTCAGCAGCGGCATATTCATAAATGACAGCGGCATGGTTGCGTTCCAGGCACCGGTTGAGTTGACCGAACGCGCATGGAAACCACGCGGCATGCGGTAATAATCAAAGAACTCTTTCAATACTGGGTTAGGATTCGCGGGCAGAGTTTCCGGCAGAATACGATCGGAAGCGGTGACGTTGCCCTTCTCATCAACATAAATGTCATGCCCGCCTGGCGCGAAAGCGCCATTTTCCGCATCCTTCCAGCGCTGCGTGTTCAGATACTGCAATACGGCACGACGATCGGCAGTGGTATAGCGGTCTTTGCCATCGCCCACGCCATGCCCCATCGCACGGCTCATGTCATACATCACGCTGGTCGCCACCGCCTTGACACGCGTGTCCATCGCGGCGTCGTTTAAGGCCATGCCGCCCCATCCGCAGATACCGAGCAGCCCGATACGGTTGCGATCCACCTCTTTTTGCAGGCCTAAGAAATCAACCGCCGCGCTGAAATCCTCGGTGTTGATATCCGGAGATGCGACGTTGCGCGGGTAGCCGCCGCTTTCGCCCGTGTATGAAGGGTCGAAAGCCAGAGTGACAAATCCCTGTTCAGCCAGCGTCTGCGCATACAGGCCGCTGGATTGCTCTTTCACCGCCCCGAAGGGGCCGCTAACAGCAATAGCTGCCAGCTTGCGATCCCCACGATCCTTCGGGATGTAGAGATCCCCGACTAAGGTGATCCCGTATCGGTTCGGAAAGGTCACCTTACGGTGATCAACTTGCGTGCTCTCAGTAAAAGTTTTATCCCATTTCTCGACCAGCGAAACGGGCGCGTTCGGATTGGCTGTATCAGCGTAACTCATATTTGTGACTCCACTTAATGATGCGCATAACAACAGGGCGGGTATCGCAGTTGTCAATTTTTGGGTGAAAGCAGTCATCAAAATCCCCTTCATAAAACGTGCCAGAAACAGGTTTCCTACGGACAACGCTGCTGTGCTTTGTTGCAATGCGCACATTATAGTTAGCAGAAATAGTACTGATTAGAGGGTGAAAAATGCTAAGATTGATAACATATTGTTCTGAATTGTGATGCGGCAGCAGGGGAAGGATGATGGCGAAACGGGAAAACTATAACGATCTCTATCTGTTTATGCAGGTCGTGCGAGAAGGGAGTTTTACTGCCGCCGCGCAGAGGCTTGGCCTGGCGCAGTCAGGAATTAGTCGTGCAGTGCGCGAGCTGGAAGAACGACTGGGCGTGCAGCTTCTGGTGCGTACCACGCGCAAGTTATCGCTCACCCATGCCGGCGAGTTGCTCTATCGAACCGTCGAATCTGGATTTGACGCTTTAGATATGGGGCTTGCCACGCTGGCCCATTATCGCCATACCCCATCGGGTACGGTCCGTATTAATGCCAGTCAGCACGCCATTGATAAAGTGCTGCTGCCGAAGCTGGCGGTGTTTAAACAACGCTACCCAGATATTCGGCTGGAGCTCATCAGCGAAAGCCGGTTTGTCGATATTATTGCTGAGCGCTTCGATGCCGGTATACGTCTGGGCTCGGAAGTAGGTAGCGGTATGGTCGCGGTGCGCATTTCGCCCGATATGGAGATGGCCGTTGTCGGCACGCCCGAGCACTTTCGTCGCTACGGATTTCCGCAAACTCCCTCCGATTTAGTTATTCATCCCTGCATCGCTTACCAGTTTGGAGACGGCAGCCTGTATGCATGGGAACTCAATCAAGACGGTAAAAAGATAACCCATCAACCTCAGGGACAATGGGCCTTTGCTGACAGCTATATGGAAGCCAAAGCCGCCCGGCTAGGCCTGGGACTGGCTTATGTTCCGGAGGAATTAGTTTCTGATGATATAGAACAGGGGGCGCTGATCAGAGTTTTGCAATGCTACAGTCAGCGCCTGGAAGGTTCATATCTCTATTATCCGCACCGCAATGTGTCACCCGCTCTAAGAGCGGTTATCGATACATTGAGAATTTAAGGGATAAAGATGAGGTGGTTCGCAGGCCTGGGTAATAGTTGAAAAACAACGTCCGCTCCTGGCACAGGGCTGCTGTTGCAGCCCTGACAACCTTAGACTTCAATCGATTCAGAGATCTCTAACGCATCATCGACTTCGATGCCTAGATAACGGACAGTGCTTTCCAGTTTCTTATGGCCCAACAGAAGTTGGATCACCCGGAGATTCTTGGTTTTCTTGTATATCAGGTAAGGTTTTGTTCTTCTCATGGAATGTGTGCTGTAAAGCGAAGCTTCGAGACCAAGCTTTTCTGCCCACCCATGAAAAATTCGGCTGTATTGTCGGGTTGATATGTGCCGGTTAGTTCCGATCCGAGACCGAAACAAGAAGTCTTTACTGTGCAAATTGCCAAGCTTTATCAATGCAGCAACAGCTTCTCTTGTCCCTTTGGTTATCTCAAATTGCACAGGGCTTCCGGTTTTCTGTTGCAGCACCGTTGCTCTGCTTGAAACCGAGCTACCATATGCAACATCAGATACTTTGAGGTTCACCAGATCGCAGCCTCGTAGCTTACTGTCTAAGGCCATATTGAACAGAGCTAAATCACGCGTTTTACCTTCCAGTTCAAGCCGGATTCGGATCCCCCAGATATGAGATATCTGAAGTGGTCTTTTTTGGCCTATGATACGGTCTTTATTCCACGGTGACGTGTTCATACTCAAATCTCCTGCAATGTGGGAGATTTGAGTATGGTTGTCTCTTATGAGCGAAAAGCGGACATCTTAATTGTTTTTTTTTGCTACTACCTCTATGTAGACATGTTATATGGCTACATTTATACAGAAGTAAGGATTAGTCTTTTCCCGGACCATAATTAAATTTTGTACCTTTGCCAATGGCATAAAACTGTCCACCAGCTACGTAATGGACAGTACGTAATTCATCAGGCGCATCATCAAAAATCCAGTGCCCATTTCTGAAAACGCGGTCATCACTCCATGCTCCGACAATTTCCCCCAAGAACAAGTTGTGCTGCTTTTCATTTTCTTCATTGGGTATGACCTTACATACTAACCAGCCAGCGCAACCTTCAACTAAAGGCAGATCAAACTCTTTCTGATAAAATAGTGGGATTTTACTATTTTTATCTGGTGTGTCGGAATAACTGTGGCCTCCAGCATATAAAACCATTTCCATCTGATTTACTACTGGGATCTGGACAGCGTAATATCCGCTTTTTTCTACAAGCCCGCGAGTAAATGCCTGTGGACCTATAAAAGCCATCACTTTGTTATTGCCTACTAATCCCACCCAGGCCGCTGCCATGACATTTTCAATGCCATCATTTTTAGCCGATATCATCGTGGTTGGCCCGACCTGTAATAAACGATAGGCTTTGTTTAACTCTACTGGTTGAATTGACATAATTTACTCTTTTGAGTTCTGATAAAAAGTAAGACAGGTTACTTATTTGATTGTTCGATTATATGGCTGGAATAGTTGCAAATTAATTGCTATTATCAAAATACATTATTGCAAATTTCACAATAATCATGAACAAACTTGATGCACTAAAATTTTTCATCATCGCCTCTGAGACCTTGAACTTCCGCGAAGCAGCCATCAAACTGTCGGTTTCACCATCAGTAGTAACCCGAACAGTCGCTGAGTTGGAGAAACAACTTGGTGAACCTTTATTCAAACGCAATACTCGTTCGATCTTTCTCACCAGTTTCGGCGAACTATTTTTACCCCAAGCGAAGCGACTGCTGGAAGATTCTGAAAAATTATTTCAGATGGCGAAAGATGATAATGAAATGAAAGGTATTGTTCGCATCACATTACTTCGATTTTCAAATCATGAACAAATCTTGTATGAACTCTTGACTGCACTACGCCCCTATCCTGATTTATTTATTGACTGGCGTTTAGATATGATGAAACTTGATACTATTGAGCATCGTATCGATATAGGTATACGCGTAGGGCGAGAACCTAATCCAAACTTTATCATTAAAAACATCGGACAAGTTGAACATATTTTGGTTGCATCCCCTGAACTTATTGAGCGTCTGGGAGCACCTACTGATTTAGAAGATCTTCGACAGCGTTATCCATTCAGTGGTTTAATTAATCCTGAGACGGGAAAATCATTTGAGTTTATGAGTGACGCAGTGAACACTTTTGTCCCTCGTCATATTGAGTTTTATACTACAGACCCATACGCCGAAATTCAGGCTGCATTGGCCGGAAAAACGGTTGTGCAATCCAGCGATTTTATCTGTAGGGAGTACTTAGCAAGCGGCCAACTTGTTCCCCCACTGCCAGAACTCCGACAGGAGAAATGGCAATTTTATTTATATCGACCTTACCAGCTGATTACTCCCAAAAGGGTGACGGTCGTTTTCTCGCTATTAGAAAAAATATTACGCAAATATTTCACATCAAAATAATATTCTCCTCAACGTCTGCTGCTGGCACAGAGCGGACATTCATGTTCATCTCCCTTCCTCTCTATCGGCCCGCCTCCACTCTCAGATATGAATGCGTTTATCATTTTGTTTAGAAAAGCGATGGGCAGCACGGCCGCCCATTACTTTGCCGAATGGAAAAACAGCGGCCGTTAGCCCGGCCCCTCGCTCCCCGCCGCCAGCAGCGGCACCACCACGTCGCTGATGGGCACCGCAATGCCGTGTTTGCGGCCGTAGCGCTGGATGACGCCGTTGCGGATATCCCACTCCATCGGGCGATCCGCCTGACGGTCGGCCAGGAATGACAGCATAAAAGATCTGCACTGGCAGCTAACCAGACGGCTATATAAGCATCGGAAGTAGGATTTTCTGCTTAACCTCTTTAACCGTTTCAGGCATGTCGCTAGGGATTTGCGGGTATTCTGACGAACCGTTATGAGCTTTTAACCAATCAATAAATCGTTAAATAGATATAAACCTAATAACAACCCAAATATTTATTAGACTTTCAATCAATATTTACTTAATTAATACTTAAGTAAAACCACGGCATTAAACATTAATAAATTTTCCAGTTTCAAACCGTAAGATCCCACATTTTCTTAATTTGTATCAACGAAAATGCAGATCATTTCATATCCAAATCGTACAAAAATTGACGACCCACTTTATAAGCGCTAGCGTCACCATGGTTACCTAACCAACTTAACCAAAAGGCTTTTTCAGGATTTTCTTAAATGGAGTTTTATACAAATGGCTATTCCCGCTTATTTATGGCTCAAAGACGACGGTGGTGCCGACATCAAAGGCTCTGTCGATATACATGGTCGTGAAGGAAGTATTGAGTTAATCGCACTGAACCACGGCGTAATGCAACCCACGGACAAGCATAACGGCAAAGCAACAAGTCTTCGCGTCCATTCCCCTTATTCTTTCGATAAAGAGATCGACGCCTCCAGCCCCTATTTGTACAAGGCTGTCAGCACAGGTCAGAAGCTAAAATCCGCAGAGGTAAAGTTTTACCACATCAACGATGCCGGCCAGGAAGTGGAATATTTTTCCAGCCTTATGGAAGGAGTGACGATCGTCAGCGTCTGTCCAATGATGCTTGACGTCAAAGATCCTGACTATGAGAAACATAACCATCTTGAGCTGGTAGAACTGCTGTATGAAAAAATTACCTGGCGCTATGTCGACGGTAACATCATGCATTCTGATAGCTGGAATGATCGCAAAACGGCATAAGGAGAACGTTATGGGATGGAAGTATGAGCAGTCTACCGGCAGGATGTATAAAGACGGTAAACTAATTGAGACCGGATATTCCGGTGCTCTTACGAATAAAAACAACCCGGACCGTCAGCATGTAAAGGGACTGGGGCCACTGCCTCGCGGGACATATAAAATCGCGGGTCATTCGAATTCAAAAGGACCAATTACAATCATCCTTGAGCAAACCTCCGGAGAGAGTTTTGGTCGCTCAGAATTCCGCATTCATGGTGACCACAAGTATGGTCAAGCCGGGTTTGCATCAGAGGGGTGCATCATTCTCTCACTGTCAACGCGACGTAAAATCCTTCGTGACGGCGGTGACCTTGAGGTCGTGCGATGAAATACCCTATCGTACTCCTGCTATGTGCGCTCGCCGTCCCAGCCATTGCAGCCAGCACTGACTGGTCATCAGCACTTAATGGAATCGCCTCTGGTGATGCACACTGGATTGAGCAAGCTCCTACCCTGTCTGCTACGGCTGACGTCAAGCAGGCGCAACAGCTGGAGGACGCCTTAGCCGCAGCGCTCATAACAAACACGAACGCAACGCTGAAAGCGCTCCGCGCCATTGACGCCGGAAAGTGGCCGCACATGATAGGCAGCGATATTGTCTGCACGCCGCCTTTAGAGAAATCCCCCGAAGAAATCGACGCGTTCTATCAGCGTACCCGCCGGGCGCTGCTGGAGACGGTTGAGGGTGCTCAGTGCCTCTGGATCCTGGAGGCAACAATGGAAGAGTTGAAAGCAGAGAAAGCCCGTCAGGCTAAGTAGAGACGCTACCCGGCGCACAACGGCCGGGTCTTTCCTTCCCTCCAGACCCAGGCTCAACCCGGCCCCTCGCTCCCCGCCGCCAGCAGCGGCACCACTACATCGCTGATGGGCACCGCAATGCCGTGTTTGCGGCCGTAGCGCTGGATGACGCCGTTACGGATATCCCACTCCATCGGGCGATCCGCCTGGCGGTCGGCGAGAATCGACGTACCCAGGTCCTCAGGCGCTTGCTGGAAGTTCGCCAGGATCTCCTGCGCCACGTCATCGTTCAGCTTCGCCCCTTCAGCGCGGGCGACGGTCAGCCCTTCGCGCAGGTAGGCCAGCGCCAGCTCGCTGACATCCTCGCGCCTGAACATCCCGGCGCGGCGGTTGGCCAGCACCATCAACCCGGCGACCGCGTTTTGCAGCAGCTTGCGCCAGGCGACTGTGGGGAAATCTTCCGAGAGCTCAACCGCGCAGCGCGTATCACGAAGCGCTTCGACCACCCGCTGCGCCTGGGGCACATCCGGCAGCGTCAGGCGCGGTTTGGCGCGCAGCCAGACGGAGGCATCCGGCTCGCGCTGCGCCGGGAACCAGACCACCGACGGCAGCACCGTTGCGCCACTGACCAAAGGCTCAAGCTGCGCCTTCTGCTCTACGCCGTTTTGCAGCGCGCAGACCACGGTGTTTTCATCGCACAGCGCGCGCAGCCACCTGGCGCTGTCGGAATTTTGCGTCGTTTTTACCGCCACAAAAACAAGATCTGCGGGGCGAGTAATGACGGACGGATCGGTGAATACCGGACCGGGCACAACCGTTTCCCCCTCGTCGTAACGCAGGCGTAATTCCGGATGCGCGGTGCGTCCGCAGAGCAGCGGCGTGCGGCCCGCGTCATGCAACACCGCGGCAATGGTGATGCCAATCGCACCGGGACCAATCAGCGCAATGGTTGGATGGTCAGACATGAGTCACTCCCCTTTTGCTAAGCCTGCTATCAGTTATACCACCCTGAGACGAGCGCGCCACACCCGTTGTCTATACTCAACATTCACAGACAACGGAGTGCGCCATGCCTTTACCTGATTTCAAATCCTCTGAACCGTTCACCCTCGGCATCGAACTCGAACTGCAGGTAGTTAACCCGCCGGGCTACGATCTGAGCCAGGACTCCTCTGCCCTCATCGCCGCCGTCAAAGACGACATCAAAGGCGGTGAAGTCAAACACGACATCACCGAAAGCATGCTCGAAATCGCCACCGGCGTGTGCCAGAACATTGACCAGGCGGCGGCGCAGTTCTCGGTGATGCAGCAGAGCATCCTGCGCGCGGCGGCGGAGCAGCATATTCAGATCTGCGGCGGCGGAACGCACCCGTTCCAGAAATGGCAGCGTCAGGAGGTGTGCGACGACGAGCGCTATAACGTCACGCTGGAGCGCTTTGGCTACCTGATTTTGCAGGCAACGGTGTTTGGACAGCACGTGCACGTCGGCTGCCGGACCGGGGATGACGCCATTTACCTCCTGCACGGCCTGTCGCGCTTCGTGCCACACTTTATCGCCCTGGCGGCCGCCTCGCCGTACATGCAGGGCACAGACACGAAGTTCTCCTCGTCGCGGCTCAATATCTTTTCGGGGTTCCCGGATAACGGCCAGATGCCGTGGGTTAACAGCTGGCAGGAGTTCGAAGGGCTGTTCCGCCGCCTGAGCGCTACCAGCATGATCGACAGCATTAAAGATCTGCACTGGGACATTCGCCCCAGCCCGCACTTTGGCACCGTTGAGGTACGGGTGATGGATACCCCGCTGACGCTCGGCCACGCGATTAATATCGCCGGGCTGATCCAGGCGACGTCCCACTGGCTGCTGACCACGCGGCCGTATAAGCATCAGGAGCGGGATTTTCTGCTGTACCGCTTTAACCGTTTTCAGGCGTGTCGCTACGGGCTGGAGGGGGTTCTGACGGACGTGCATACCGGCGAGCACAAAACCGTGGTGGAGGATATCGCCTGGCTGCTGGAGCAGGTTGCGCCGTCGGCCGAGAAGCTCGGCGCAACGAGCGCAATTAATGAAATTGCCCTGCTGTTAAAGCAGGGCAAGAGCGAGGCGCAGCGCATGCGGGACTTCATCGCCGACGGCGGCTCGCTTATTTCTCTGGTTCAGAAGCACTGCGAGCTGTGGGCGACGAGTCCGTAAGGCCGTGGCCCCACTCGCGCAGGCGCTGGAACAGCACGAACAGCGCGGGGATAAACACAATCCCTACCACGGTTGCCACCAGCATGCCGCTGAACACCGTAGTGCCAATGATGCGGCGGCTCTGGGCACCCGCCCCGGTCGCCAGCATCATCGGCAGGACGCCGATGATGAACGACACGGCGGTCATCATCACCGCGCGGAAGCGGCGCGATGCCCCTTCCCGCGCGGCATCGACAATCGCCATCCCGTCCATCCGCCGCGCGCGGGCGAACTCCACGATAAGAATCGCGTTTTTCGCCGCTAACGCGATCAGCAAGACCAGACCGATCTGCACGTACACGTCGTTGGCGTAGCCCGCCAGCCACAGCCAGACCAGCGCCCCGCCGATGGCGAACAGCACCGAAAGCATCACGCTCGCCGGGAGCGTCCAGCTCTCGTACTGGGCGACGAGGAACAGCCACGCCATCACCACCGCCGCCAGCACAATCCATACCGCCTGGTTGCCGGTCTGCTGCTCCTGATACGACATGCCGCTCCAGGCGTAGTCGTACCCGGCAGGCAGGCTCTGCGCCAGAATTTCGCCCATCGCCGCCATCGCGGTACTGCTGCTTACCCCTTCCGCTGCCGAACCGCTTACCGATACCGACGGGAACTGGTTGTACTGCTGAATAAATGGCGCGCCGACGGTCGGCGTGATGGTGACGAGGTTGCTCAGACGCACCCGCTCGCCGCTGTTGCTGCGCACGAACAGCTCGCTGATTTGCTCCGCGCGCTCGCGCCACTGCATCTCATTCTGCATCACCACGTGGTAGACGCGGTTGTTGACGCTGAAATCCCCGGCGCGGGTGCCGCCGAAGGCGGTTTGCAGGCTGCTGAAGATGCGCGACACCGGCACGTCGAGCCGGGCCGCACGCTCGCGGTCAACGGTCAGCGTCAGCTGCGGCACGTTGCTGCTCCAGGTGGTGAACACGCGGCTCAGCTGCGGATGCTGGTTGGCTTTTGCCAGCACCTCACGCGTAACGCGCTCCAGCTCCGCCGGGCTCTGCCCCGCCTGCGCCTGAATGCGCAGGTCGAAGCCAGAGGCGTTGCCCAGCCCCGGCAGCGTCGGCGGCGCGAAGGTCATGATGGTCGCTTCCGGCAGGGCCAGCAGCTGGCGCTGAAGGGTGCCCATCACCTCGTCCAGCGGCGGGCGCTCGCTCCAGTCCTTCAGCATGATGGAGATAAACCCGCCGTTGGAGGCGCTGGTACCGTTGAGGATGTTAAACCCGGAGACCTGAATGACGTCTTCCACCGCCGGGTTTTTAGCGATCAGCTCGCGCGCGGTAGCCATCACCGCTTCGGTGCGCTCCAGCGAGGCCGCTTCCGGCAGCTGGACGCTGGCGAAGAAGTAGCCCTGATCTTCCTGGGGCAGGAAGCCCTTTGGCATCGACATAAAGCTGAACGCCACCACTGCCGCCGCGCCTGCGGTGGCCAGCAGCGCCAGCCACGGACGCCGATTGAATACGCTCACTATCCGGGTGTAAAGCGTGCGCGTGGCGTCCAGCCCACGGTTGAACCCACGAAAAATGGCGGCAGGCTTCGCCGGACGCGGGCGCAGCAGCATGGCACAGAGCGCGGGCGTCAGGGTCAGCGCCACCAGGCTTGAGAGCGTGACGGCGGTCGAAAGCGTCACCGCGAACTGGCGGTACAGCTCGCCCACAATTCCCGGCAGGAGCGCCACCGGCACAAACACCGCCAGCAGCACCAGCGTGGTGGCAATCACCGGCCCGGCGATCTGGCGCAGCGCCAGCGCGGTCGCCGCCGTGCGGCTCTGCCCTTCAGCCATCAGGGTTTCGACGCTCTCAACCACCACGATGGCATCATCCACCACCATGGTCAGCGCCAGAATAATGGCGAACAGGCTCAGCGTGTTGGCGGAGTAACCGAGCGCGTAGAGCACCGCAAAGGTGCCCACCAGCGACACCGGAATGGCGAGGGCGACAATCAGCGTCGCGCGCCAGCTTTGCAGGAACAGGGACACCACGACCACAACGGCCAGCATGGTCAGCGCCAGCGAGACGCCAATCTCTTTAATGGTGGCGGCAACGAAGGTGGTGGTGTCGAATTTTACCTCGTAGACCAGGTCGTCCGGGAAGCGCGTCGAGAGACGCTCCAGCTCCGCGCGCACCGCGTCGGCCACGCGCAGGGCGTTGGCGGACGGCGTCGGGTAGATGCCGAGGTAGGCGGAGTCATGCCCGTTCAGCTGAGCGCCCGAGCTGTAGCTGCGCGAGCCGAGCTCGATGGTGGCGACGTCCTTCATGCGCACCAGCTGGCCCATCTCCCCGGCGCGAATAATGATGTCGGCAAAGTCTTCGGCCTGGCTTAAGCGCCCCAGCCCGTTGATGGTCAGCGTCTGCTGCTGGCCGTTGAATACCGGTGGCGTACCGATCTGGCCCGCCGCTCCCTGCACGTTCTGCTCGCGCAGCGCCTGCGCCACGTCATCGGTGGTCACGTTCAGGGCGTTCATGCGGTCCGGACGCAGCCAGATGCGCATGCTGTAGTCCCGCGCGCCAAACATCTGCACCTGTCCCACGCCCGGCAGACGCGACAGCGCCTCGCGCACCTGCGTGCTGGCGTAGTTGCTGACAAACAGCGGCGTGTGGGTGTTGTTCGGTGAGTAAAGGCTTACCCCCATCATCAGGTTGGTGGCGCGCTTGCGCACCTGCACGCCGTTTTGCTGTGCCTCGGTCGGCAGCTGCGCCACGGCCTGCGCCACGCGGTTTTGCACGTCGATGGCGGCGAGGTCCGGATCGGTGCCCGCCGCAAAGGTGATGTTCAGGCTGTAGGTGCCTTCATCCGAACTGGTGGACTCCATATAGAGCATGTGATCCACCCCGTTAAGCTGCGTCTCCAGCGGCGTGGCGATGGCTTCCGCCACGTCAGCCGAGCTGGCGCCCGGCCAGCTGGCAGAAACATTCACCACCGGCGGGGTGATCTGCGGGTACTGCTCTACCGGAATAATCCTCAGCGCGATGGCCCCCAGCAGGGTGATGACCAGCGCAATCACCATCGCGAAGCGCGGGCGTTTGATGAAAAACGTCAGCATGATGGCTCCTTAATTGAGTATCTGGACGGCAGCGCCGGGCTGCACGCGCTGCGCGCCGTCGGTAATCGCTCGCTCACCGGGCTTCACGCCGGAGGCAATCTGAAACTGCTGGCCGATCTGCCCGGCCACGTTCAGCGGGCGCCTTTCGGCGTTGCCGTCGGCGTTAACGACCCAGGCAAAGTAGCCGTCGCCGTTCTGCTGAACCGCAGCGGCAGGCAGCGTCAGCACCGGCTGCTCGCTCGCCGGACGCAGATAGACATTCACGTTGCCGCCGGGCAGCAGCTGGTGGCGCGGGTTAGCAAACTCGGCGCGCAGCATCACGCTGGCGGTGCGCGGGTCGATGCGGTTGTCCACGGAGGTGAGTTCCCCGCCGACGCGCTGGCCGTTGCTGTCGATCAGCGCCTGCCAGGCCTGCTTCATGGCGCTGATATCCGCGTGCTGTCCAGCTTTAGTGGCAAACGCTCCCTCTTCCAGCGCAAAGGCGATGCGGATGGGATCGAGCTGCACCACCTCCACCAGCACGCCGCTGGCAGGATTCACCAGGCTGCCCACGTGGAACTGGCTGTGGCCCACGCGACCGTCAATCGGCGAGGTGATGCGGGTGTAGTTCAGGGTGACGCTGCGGGTGTCGAGCCGGGCTTTCGCCTGCTCCAGCGCGGCGCTCGCCACGTCGCGCTGCATGCGGGCATTATCCACGTCGTGACGGCTGATGGCGTTGCTGCTGCCCAGGCTTTCGAAGCGGGAAAGCTGCTGCTGCGCCTGACGCAGCGTGGCTTCAGCGCTTCTCACTTCGGCCTGCGCCAGACGCAGGGCAGCGCGCGGCTCGGCGTCGTCCAGCTCGAACAGCACGTCGCCTTTTTTCACGTACTGCCCGTCGCGGAAGTTGATTTTCGTTATCACGCCTTCCGTGCGTGCGCGCAGTTCAACGGTGTGAATGGCTTCGATGCGGCCCGGGATCTGGCGCTCGGCGGCATGGGCGGTCTGCTCCACGGTGGCGACGCGAACGGGGACCGCGGCGGCAAAGACGGGTTGCAGGGTACTGACAAGAAGTGCGAACAGGAGTGGAAGTTTCATGGGAGTACCTCAGCGTTGTTTCTCCCCTCACCCCGGCCCTCTCCCCAAAGGGGCGAGGGTTAGGGTGAGGGGTAAGATTTTCGTTATGCAGCCTTACGGAACCTGCGGGTCAGTCGCTTCTCGATTTCGACGACGAAGAACATCACCCCAGCCACCGCCAGCGTCACGAACCAGTAGCGCAGCGGCAGCGCTTCGGTGCCGAACAGCATCTGCATAAACGGCAGGTAGATAATGGCCGCCTGGAGCAGGAACAGTACGCCCGTCACCAGCCAGATCCCTTTGTTCGCCAGCAGGCCGCGGTTCAGTGAGAACCCTTCAGTGTTGCGGCAGTTAATCATGTACACCCACTGGGCGCAGACCAGCATCTGCAGCAGCACGGTGCGGATGAACTCCGCGCTGTGCCCGCGCGGGGCCAGCCAGGCTTCAAGCGCAAAGGCGGCGATGGCAATCATGGTGCCGACGAAGGCCACGCGCCACACGGCGTAGGCGTCCATTACGTGCTGCCCGGTCTGGCGCGGCGGGCGGCGCATGATGTTGCGCTCGGCGGCCTCAAAGGCCAGGCCGAAGGAGAGCGTGGCGGAGGTCGCCATGTTCATCCACAAAATCAGCACTGGCGTTAGCGGAATGATGTTCCCCGCCAGCAGCGCAATCACAATCAGCAGCCCCTGCGCCAGGTTGGTCGGCATGATGAACAGGATGGTTTTCTTCAGGTTGTCGTAAACGCGACGCCCCTCTTTCACCGCGCTGGCGATGGTGGCGAAGTTATCGTCCGTCAGGACCATGTCCGCTGCCTCTTTGGTGACTTCCGTGCCCTTAATGCCCATCGCGATGCCGACGTCCGCCTGGCGCAGCGCCGGGGCATCGTTTACGCCGTCGCCGGTCATGCCGACGATCTCGCCTTTATCCTGCAACGCTTTCACCAGGCGCAGCTTATGCTCCGGGCTGGTACGGGCGAAGATGTCATACTTCACCGCCGCTTCCGCCAGCTCGGCGTCGTCCATTTTCTCCAGCTGATAGCCGGTGACCGCCTGCTCGCTGTTGCTGATCCCCAGCATCTGGCCGATGCTCATCGCCGTCTGCGGGTGATCCCCGGTGATCATCTTGACGCGGATCCCCGCCTGCTGGCAGGCGTTAATCGCATCAATCGCTTCCGGGCGCGGCGGATCCATCATTCCGGCAATGCCGAGGAAAATCAGGCCGTGGCTCAAGTCGTCGTGCGTCAGCTCCTGCTCGCCGTTCGCCGGTTTGAACGCCGCGGCAACCATGCGCAGCCCCTGACGCGCATAGCGCTCCATCTCCGTTTCCCAGTACGCACGGTTGAACGCTTGCGCACCGTTACGCGTCTGCTGCTGGTTGCACAGGGCGAAAATGACGTCCGGCGCGCCGGTAATCAAAATCTGCTCCTCACCGCCAATCTGGTAGTGGGTGCTCATGTACTTGTACTGAGAATCGAACGGGATCTTGTTAACCAGCGTGGTCACGACCGGCTCGAGGTGGGCCTTGGCCGCCAGCACCTTCAGCGCGCCCTCGGTTGGCCCGCCGGTGATGCCCCACAGGCCGCGCTCGTCCTGAATCAGCTGGCTGTCGTTGCACAGGTCAACGGTGCGCAGGTACTGCTCCAGGACGGTGCCCGGCTGGATGTGGACCGGCTCGTCGCTGCCTTCCAGGTAGATATTGCCTACCGGCTCGTAGCTGTTGCCGTCCACGCGGTAGCAGACGTCGGCGGTGATGATGGCTTTTACCGTCATCTCGTTCATGGTCAGGGTCCCGGTTTTATCCGAGCAGACTACGGTCATCGCGCCGAGCGTTTCAACCGTCGGCAGCTTGCGGATAATCGCCCGCTTGCGCGCCATCGCCTGTACGCCCAGGGAGAGGATGATGGAGATAATCGCCGGCAGACCTTCCGGTACGGAGGCGACCGCCAGGCTAATCAGGGAGAGCAGCAGCTCGCCCATCGGGATCTCGCGGAACATCAGGCTGAAGACGAACAGCGCGGCCATCATCGCCAGAATAATGACGAAGATGGCTTTACCGAGCTTGTCCATCTGTACCAGCAGCGGGGTGCGGTGTTTTTCAATGCCCGCCATCATCTGGTTGATATGGCCGAGCTCCGTATCCTTGCCGGTCGCGGTGACTACGCCGACGCCGCCGCCCGCGCTCACGGTCGTTCCTGAGAAGACCATATTGGTGCGGTCGCCCAGCGGTAATTCGCCGCTCAGCGGATTCGTGTGTTTATCCACCACGGTGGACTCACCGGTCAGAATCGCCTCCTCCACGCGTAAATTATGCGCCTCGATTAAACGCATATCCGCCGGAATACGATCCCCCGCGCGCAATACAATAATATCGCCCGGAACAATTTCCGTCGTCGGTATGGTTTCATGGTTGCCGTTGCGAATAACGCGCGCCTCGCTGGAAAGCATATTGCGAATACTCTTCAGCGATTTTTCCGCGTTGCTTTCCTGAATGTGGCCAATTAGCGCATTGATGACCGCCACGCCCAAAATTACCAGCGTATCGACCCAGTGACCCATTACCGCCGTTAATACCGCGGCGGCCAGCAGAACGTAAATCAGCACATCGTTAAAATGGGCCAAAAAACGCAGCCAGGCGGGTTTACCTTTTTTCTCCGGCAGCGCGTTCGGCCCTGTTTTTTGCAGACGCGCCTGCGCCTCTGCACGATCCAGACCGCTGGCCTGGCTCTGCACGTGGGTAAGCACCTGCTCTGCGGTCTGCTGGTATGCCAGCCCGCCGGAAGGCGGCACGTTTGGGGAGTATTTTTTTTCAGTCATCATATTTTTCCTTCAATATCCGGTGAACAGAAGCCTGAATTCCTTTCTGGCTTAAATAAATTGATTTTAAAGTCTTGCGGGTAAAATTGATCTACCGCAATATATTTACCACTGGGTTATTCAAAATTGATTAAAATTATTTCGACGAGCTGATTTTTACAAAATATTTCTAAACCAATCCTAAACGAGGGGGAACCATGTTTGGTATTTATCGCGGACGGCGCCTGGCGTTATACATTGTCGCAGCCATTGTTATTGCGACGTTAATTGGATATAGCACCTATATGTTTGTAAAATTATTTTCGTGATGCAGACATTTATTTACATAGCGCGATATTAATTTAATCATCAGGATTAAATTATTCTCCTTCCGCGCATTATTCTTCGGGGGAAGGAATTATTTAATTAAAAAAGGGCCGACGGGTTGATATTGCTTTACGTTAAAGGATGCCGGACAATGACATTTTTAACTGACGATTAACATTACGATGAAACACCCGTTGGAATCGCTGCTGACTGCGGGGGGCATTTTATTGATGGCCCTGATCTCTTGCTTACTGCTACCCGCGCCGTCGCTGGGTCTGGTGCTGGCGCAGAAGCTGGTTCAAACCTTTCATATGGTCGATCTGAACCAGCTCTACACCATTTTGTTCTGCGTGTGGTTTTTACTGCTCGGCGCTATCGAATTCTTCATCCTGCGTTTCGTCTGGCGCCGCTGGTTTTCACTGGCGTCGTAGGCCAATAAAAAAGCCGGGTAGCAGCGATGCCTTACCCGGCCTTTGTTTCGTCAATTTCAATGCGCCCGACTATGGTTCTCTTTGCGGTAAGCCCCGGGCGGCTGATGGAAGGTGCGGGTAAAGATGCGCGTAAACGTCTGCTGCGATTCAAAGCCGTAGCGCAGGCAGATTTCGTATACGCGCTCGTCAGATTCACGCAGATCCCGCGCCGCCAGCAGCAGCTTGCGCTCGCGGATGTAGCGCCCCAGGCTTTCGCCTTTGTACTGCATAAACAGCCGCTGTAAATGCCACTTGGAGTAACCCGCGTGGCGGGCGATCTCTTCGATGCGTAGCGGCTGGTGTAGGTTGTCATCGATCCATTCGACAATCGTATCAATGACCTGAGCGGAAATCGTCATGCTGCTCTCCCCCTCTGTTTCTTGGTTCAACATTATTCCCACCACTCACGAAATTGTTGCGTGCTATCGCTCACCCGGACCGGCTCACCCAGCTCCGGCGTCAGCAGCCGATAATTTTTGTCCTTGCTGGCCCGCGCCAGCTGGATCAGCGGATCGTTCCAGGTGTGTTTCGCCAGCACGAAACGTCCGTTATGCCCCGGCACCACCGCTTTCGCATTGAGGTCCGCCGAGGCCTGCGCCGTTTCATCCGGCAGCATGTGGATGTACTTCCAGTCCTGGTCGTACTGGCCGTTTTCCATGATGGCTAAATCCACTTCGCCAAACTGCTCGCCGATGGCCTTAAAGTGCGGGCCATAACCGGAATCGCCGCTGTAGTAGACCTTCTGCTCTGGCGTGACAAACATGAAGCTGCCCCACAGGGTCTGGTCACGCTTAATGCTGCGCCCCGAGAAGTGGCGCGCGGGCAGAACATGAACCGTCAGCGCATCGCTGATGTGCACCGACTGGTTCCAGTCCCGTTCGTCGATAATCTCAGGCTTCATTCCCCAGTAGCGCAGGTGGGATCCCACGCCGAGCGGCGTAACGACGCGCTTCACCTTCGGCAGCAGCGCCCGGATGGTGGCGTAGTCCAGATGGTCGTAGTGATCGTGCGAGATGATCAGCAGGTCGATTTCCGGCATGCTCTCCGCGCGCCACGGATACTCTCCCGCAAACGCTTTATTGAGGAACGAGAACGGCGCGGCGTAGTTGCCGAGGACCGGGTCGATCAGAATGCGTTTTCCCGCCAGCTGCATATACCACGAGGAGTGGCCGAGCCACACCAGCGTATCCTGCTCCAGAGGCAGGCTCGCCAGATCGGTTTTCACCAGCGGCAGCGGCTGCGCCGGACGAGCGTTTTCGGTTTTACGGGTCAGGAACTGCCACCACGCCACCAGCATGTTTTGCTGCCCGGTAAAGCCAGGCGTCGGGAGCGCGTTGTGAAACTTCCCGTCGCGATAGTGCGGAGAAGCCTCCACTTCCGTGAGCTGCGCACCCTGCGGCGGCTGGCCAAATCCGGCATTCAGAACAAACGGTAAACTCGCAGCTGAAGCAATAATCATGAGGAACACCACGCAGATGAAGAGAGGCTTTTTCATATCCTGACCCGATAACGCGCGCCATCCGATGGTTTACGCGAGGGAAACTTGATTATGAGTGAGTAAGCACTCATTATAGATATGATGATAAAGTCGTCAAGACGTTTTCGATCTTTGACATTCCGCGTTGCAGCGTGTCAAAGCACGTGTTTCAATCAGGGTTTTTATAATTGAAAGGGGGAAAAATTTAGTGGCACGTCCGAAGAGTGAAGATAAAAAACAGGCCTTACTGGAAGCCGCGACGGTGGCATTTGCACAGTCAGGTATTGCCGCCTCAACGGCGTTAATTGCCCGTAATGCGGGCGTCGCTGAAGGCACGCTGTTTCGCTACTTTGCTACTAAAGACGATCTGCTGAATGCCCTTTACCTGCACCTCAAGCAGGATCTCTGCCAGACCATGCTGGCGAACCTCGATCGCACCCTCACGCTTCCTAAAGAGCATACCCGCAATATCTGGAACAGCTACGTGGACTGGGGGATTCGTAACCCCGTGGCGCATGCGGCGATCCGCCAGATTGGCGTGAGTGAAAAGCTAAGCGCTGAAACGGAACAGGCGGTGAAAGAGATGTTCCCGGAACTTCACGAGCTATGCCGCCGTTCGGTGCGCCCGGTGTTTATGTCCGATGAATTCAAAACGTTTGGCGATGCGCTTTTCTTATCGCTGGCGGAAACCACCATGGAGTTTGCCACCCGCGATCCGTCCCGCGCCACCGATTTTAAAGCGCTGGGTTTCGAAGCCATGTGGCGCGGGCTGGCTCAGGAGGATAACGATGGACAGTAAATCCCTGCAGGCGCACGCAAAACGCGTCGCGCTGGAGATGCCTTTCACCGAACACTGCTGGCCGTTTGGCCCCGAGTACGACGTGTTTAAGGTGGGCGGGAAAATTTTTATGCTGATGGCCACCGCGCACGGACGCCCCCACGTTAGCCTGAAATCCGACCCGGAAAAATCCCTGTTAAATCAGCAGATTTACCGTGGCGTTGAGCCGGGCTACCACCTCAATAAAAAACACTGGATTTCGCTCTACGGCACCGAGGACATCACGCCAGAACTGGTCGCCGACCTGATCGAGGATTCGTGGAACCTGGTCGTCGATAAGCTGCCGAAAAAAGACCAGAAATGGATACGCCCTGCCTGATTGTTCGTCTGTGCCGAACAGTATAACCGCTCGAATCGCACTTATCTTTTGCCGCTTCGCGCGGTAATCTGCTCTCCTTTCGCGCCCGCACACGGGCGAATTTCATTACCAGGAGTAGTTATGGATATCATTTCTGTCGCCCTGAAACGCCACTCTACCAAGGCGTTCGACCCAACCAAAAAACTGACCGCTGAAGAAGCAGAGAAAATCAAAACCCTGCTGCAGTACAGCCCTTCCAGCACCAACTCCCAGCCGTGGCACTTCATTGTGGCCAGCACCGAGGAAGGAAAAGCCCGCGTGGCAAAATCCGCCGCAGGCACTTACGTGTTCAACGAACGCAAAATGCTGGACGCCTCTCACGTGGTGGTGTTCTGCGCGAAAACCGCGATGGACGACGCCTGGCTGGAACGCGTTGTCGACCAGGAAGAGGCCGATGGCCGTTTCAACACGCCGGAAGCTAAAGCCGCGAACCATAAGGGCCGCACCTACTTCGCCGACATGCACCGCGTGGATCTGAAAGATGACGACCAGTGGATGGCGAAACAGGTTTACCTGAACGTCGGTAACTTCCTGCTGGGCGTGGGCGCGATGGGTCTGGACGCGGTGCCGATTGAAGGCTTTGACGCGGCGATTCTGGATGAAGAGTTTGGTCTGAAAGAGAAAGGCTTCACCAGCCTGGTGGTGGTGCCGGTTGGGCATCACAGCGTGGAAGATTTTAACGCCACGCTGCCGAAGTCTCGTCTGCCACTGAGCACGATTGTGACCGAGTGCTGATTCAAACGGGTCGCTGCACGCGGCCCGTTACGTTTTACTGATGACCAGCCTGCGGTGTGGATGCACATCGCGATCGCTTCCCCAGGCAAAGGCAATCCAGCGCTCTTCCAGCTCGGCGTAAGAGTTTACGGGCGTTAACGTCCATTCTTCTCCCACTGTACCGTCTGCCACGCTAATGCGATAGTTCATGGTGAACGCCCAGTCGATCATGCGCAGCCAGAACCGTTGCCCGTCCCCCGTTTGCTCGCTGTCGGAGACTACGATGTCGTATTCGCTGAGCACCCACTGGAAAAATAATTGCGGTAATCCGCTTATTACGCGCTGGTGGACGGCGCGCGGGGTGCGCCATACCATCACCTGCGTGGCGGCACCGTGGGGAAAGGTAATTTCTTTATGAAATGTAAGCTTCACGGCATACGCCGTATAAGGCTTACCGTCATCGGTAGTCACGAGACGATATTCATCACCATAACGCGATTTTAAAAGCCGGTATCCGACAGGCAGCAAGAACCCCGGCAGATGAAAATCCGCAGTACCCCGCGCCAGAAATGCTTCGGTATGTTCGACGTTTCGGGAGATAAGCCCAAGTTTTTGGCTGAACTCTGCGGAATCAATCATTAGTTGTTTCTCATCGCATAAGTATAGTCAACTTAACTTCCAATAGAAATCGCGTAAATTCAGTAAGTTGATTAAGCGTCAATAAAGCGTAATCTGCGGATGCTTTATCCCGCACACCAGCGCATAACGCGTTAATGTATCGAGACTCGCCCGGGTAATATTCGCTTCCATTCTTGATACCGTTGGTGCGCTGACGCCCATCCGCTCCGCCACCTGGGCGCGCGTCAGGCCAGCATGATTGCGCCATTGCGCCAGCATCTCCCGCAAACGCTCCTTGCGCTCTTCTGCATCAAAGGAAGCCTGAACCTCTGAATCGCTTAACAGTTCAGCCCTGAGTTCATCCCAGTCAATAATCTTCTTGCTCATCCCACATCTCCTGTTGTCGCTTCAGTGCCAGACGAAGTTCAGCAGAGGGCGTTTTTTGCGTCTTCTTAACAAACACGCGCAAAAGAAAAATCGTCTTTTCCCGCGGGTAAACATAGATACCTCGGGTATGGATCAGCCCAACGGTCCTTATTTCAAACAGGCCATGCGGCAATGGTTTGCTGTCAGGTTCCCGAAGAGCCGTCGGGTTTAAACGCAATTTATCAAGCTGGCGAATCAGCTTCGCCTTCACCCCAGCAGGCAGTAAGAGAATCTCTTCCCTTACCGCCTCATGAACGATAAGTCTGAACACGATATTTCATCCCTGATGATATTAGCATATAAGGCAATTTGCATTAAAGGCTAATTTAGCTTTTCGTGTCCCACCTTACCCATTTTTAACAGGAAGAACCGGAGCCGCTTTGATTACCTGAAAGCGCCTCGCAAAAAACTTACTTCCCCTGCGCCGCCAGCCATTCCATCGCCCTTTCCCCCGCCTCATCCACCGGGAGATACACCAGTAGCCGCGATCCGTTTCGCGGCGCGGAGTACCAGTACATCTGCTGCAGCGTAAAATCTCCCAGTTCTGGATGGGTAAACAGCTTGAGCTGGTTCTCCACGCCGCGCACGTCGTTGCGCTGGTGCCACAGGGTTTTGAACTCTTCGGACACCGCGAAGAAGCGCGCCAGTTTGGCTTCCCACAGCGGGTCGCCCCGGTGCTCGGCCATCGCCGCGCGGAAATAGGAAACGAAAATCGGCAGCACGTCGTCGCGTCTGCCGAGACGCGCGCGCCACGCCGGATGGGTAAGGAACAGGTAAATACAGTTGCGGTCTTCCGGCGGGATATCATTGAAATCAACGCCCATCAGGTGCCCGAAGCTGTCATTCCACGCGACGATGTCGAAGTTGGGCTTCTGAATGCTGGCGGGTTTAGGCATCAGGGTATCGAGCAGGCGGCGCGTGCCTTCGCTGATGCCCTCGCAGCAGACCGCCTGCGGGGCTTCACCCGGCGGCAAGCCGGCGAGCACGAAAAGATGCCGGGCCTCGGTCGGGGTGCACTGCAGCGCTTTTGCGATGGCGGCCATCACTGCGCTGGAGGGGTTAACGTCCCTGCCCTGCTCAAGCCAGGTGTACCAGGTCACGCCCACGTCAGCGAGCATCGCCACCTCTTCCCGGCGCAGGCCCGGCGTGCGCCGCCGACCGCTGCGCGGCAGGCCGAGACGCTGGGGATCGAGGCTTTCCCGCCGGGCACGTAAAAATGCCCCCAGCTGTTTTCGGGTGTCATCCTGAAGTGAGGTGACGGGTTCAGACATCAAGGCCATAAATCCCCCTGCATGGTAGTGCCAGTACCAGTATAAGCAAGAACTGGTACCCGTTTATCAGATGGTTGATGCTACGACCATCTGATGAATGACGCAATGGAGTTACCATGAATACGTCAGTTGTTTCACCGGGTCGCGCAGGCCTGATATTGCTGTTAACCGGCCAGATGCTGCCGATGATTGATACCTCAATCACCAACGTGGCGCTGGACGCCATCACCCACTCGCTGCATGCCACCGCCACCGAGCTGGAGCTCATTGTCGCTCTCTACGGCGTGGCCTTTGCCGTCTGCCTTGCGCTCGGCAGCAAGCTGGGGGATAACCTTGGCCGCCGTCGCCTGTTTATGTGGGGCGTGGCAGTTTTTGGGCTGGCCTCGCTGCTGTGCGGGATGGCGGGAAATATTGAACAACTGTTGGCCGCACGCATCGTTCAGGGCGCGGGGGCAGCGCTCATCATGCCGCAGATCCTCGCCACGCTGCACGTCACGCTAAAAGGTAGCGCCCACGCGAAAGCCATTAGCCTGTTTGGCGGCATTGGCGGGATTGCGTTTATCGTCGGGCAGATGGGCGGCGGCTGGCTGGTGTCGGCGGATATCGCCGGGCTGGGCTGGCGTAACGCCTTCTTTATCAACGTGCCGATTTGTCTGGTGGTGCTGGCGTTAAGCCGCCGCTACGTGCCGGAAACCCGTCGTGAAACGCCGTCGCGCATCGACTGGACAGGCACCGTGCTGCTGGCCCTCATTCTTTGCTGCCTGCTGTTCCCGATGGCGCTCGGTCCGCAGTGGCACTGGCCGTGGTCGCTGAAGGTTATGCTTCTTGCCATTATTCCGCTGGCCTGGCTGATGGCGCGGAACGCGCGCAAAAAGGAGAGAGAGAATGCCCATCCGCTGATCCCGCCACGCCTGCTTCAGCTTCGCAGCGTTCGCTTTGGCATCGTGATTGCGCTGCTCTTTTTCAGCGTCTGGTCCGGGTTTATGTTCTGTATGGCGCTGACCATGCAGACCGGTCTGGGGATGGCGCCGTGGCAGTCCGGGAACAGCTTTATCGCCCTGGGCGTGACCTATTTTATCTCTGCCTGGTTCGCGCCACGGTTGATTGCCCGCTACAGTACCAGCACGATTCTGCTGACGGGTCTGGCAATTCAGATAATCGGCCTGCTGGCGCTCATCGCGACGTTCCGGATTTGGGGCGTAAACAACACCGCGCTGACGCTGGCCCCTGCCACCGGGCTGGTGGGCTACGGCCAGGCGCTGATTGTAAACAGCTTCTACCGCATCGGGATGCGCGACATCCAGCCTGACGACGCAGGGGCCGCAAGCGCCATTCTCAGCACGCTGCAGCAGGCCGCGCTGGGTCTGGGACCGGCCATTTTCGGGGCGATTTTGCTGCACGGGCTGCAGCATTACCACGGGGATTACGCGCAGGCGATTACCCTTTTCCTGGCGGTGGAAACCGGCCTGATGGTTATCCTGGCGCTGGCGACGCTGCGCATGCGTCATCGTCTCTGCCTGCCGGTAGTGAAGGTCTGTGAGGCCGCCAAATAACCCTGTGAATTTGCATAATAGATCCGCAGCCGCCATTATGGGGCTGCAACAATACAGGAGACGTTATGCAGGAATTAATTGCTCAGGTTGAAGAGTTAGGGATTGAAATTAATCACACCACCTCTTTAGTGATTATCTTTGGTATTATTTTTCTCACCGCCATCATTGTTCATTTTATTTTGCACAAACTGGTGCTGCGCGCATTCGAGAAACGCGCGCAGGCCAGTAGCCATTTATGGCTGCAAATCATTACCCAGAATAAATTATTTCACCGTCTGGCCTTTACCCTGCAGGGGATAATCGTCAACGTTCAGGCGGTACTGTGGTTGCAAAAAGGCAGCGAAGCGGCGGAAATACTCACCACCTGCGCGAAGCTGTGGGTGATGGTGTATGCCCTGCTCTCCTTCTTCTCGCTGCTGGACGTGATATTTAATCTGTCGCAAAAGATGGCGACCGCCTCGCAGTTGCCGCTGAAGGGGATCTTCCAGGGCATCAAGCTGGTGAGCGCTATCCTGGTGGGGATATTGATTATCTCCCTGCTGATCGGCCAGTCCCCGGCGATTCTGATCAGCGGTCTGGGTGCGATGGCCGCCGTCCTGATGCTGGTGTTTAAAGACCCGATACTCGGCCTTGTGGCGGGTATTCAGCTTTCCGCCAACGACATGCTCAAGCTCGGCGACTGGCTGGAGATGCCGAAGTACGGCGCTAATGGTACGGTGACGGACATCGGCCTGACGACCGTTAAAGTACGCAACTTCGATAACACCATCACCACCATTCCGACGTGGGCGCTGGTCTCCGACGCTTTTATCAACTGGAGTGGGATGTCCGCCTCCGGCGGGCGACGCATCAAGCGCAGCCTGAATATCGATACCACCAGCATTCATTTTCTCGACGAGCAGGAGCAGCAGAAGCTGATTCAGGCGAAACTGCTGAAGCCTTATCTGGCCGCGCGGCATGAGGAAATCAGCCTGTGGAATCAGCAGAACGGCGAAGGGGAATCGGTATTAAACCTGCGCAAGATGACCAATATCGGCACCTTCCGCGCTTACCTGAATGAATATCTGCGTAATCATCCGCGTATTCGTAAAGATATGACGCTGATGGTGCGCCAGCTGGCGCCGGATGCCAACGGGCTGCCGATTGAAATATATGCCTTTACCAATACGGTAATCTGGGCGGAATACGAAGATATTCAGGCCGATATCTTCGACCATATTTTCGCGGTAGTGGATGAGTTTGGCCTGCGTATTCACCAGTCGCCGACCGGGAACGATATTCGCTCCCTGGCAGGCGTTATTGCCAGATAATCAGGTGCTGGCGCGGGAAATAAAGCGCCAGTCCATCATCACCCTTTCCGTGGGCGCATCCGGGTTGTCGATTTTGTTTAAGAGAAGATTGACCGCCTTGCGCCCGATATCGCGCGACGGCTGTTCGATGGTGGTAAGTGAAATCATGTCCGCCAGCTCCGTACCGTCAAAGCCGACCACGGCAATATCCTCTGGCACCCGCAGACCTGCCTGCTGAATGGCGCGCAGCGCGCCCGCCGCCAGCGTATCGGAAACGGCAAATACCGCATCCGGCGGATTATCTTTTAACAGGTTTTGCATCGCCGCCATGCCCGCCCCCGAGCTGAGATCGCTGGCATACTCCACCGCCTGATAGTCCAGATCCCGCAGGTGGATCACGCTCTTGTAGCCGCGTTCGCGCAGGCGGGCATATTTGTAGCTGAGATCGTGGTTGATCATCGCGATACGCTTGCGGCCGCCGTCGGCCAGCTGGCTGACGGCATGCTGTGAAGCGTCCACATCATTGATGCCGACGCAGGAGACCGCGCCCGCATCGGCGTATTCGGCGCACTGCACCCACGGTGCAGAACCAATCAGCGCGGCAAGTTCCGGCAGCTTCGAGAAGGCGTCCATGGTGATAATGCCGTCGACGATTTTGCCGGAGAGCAGGCTCAAGCCCGAGCGGGAGCGCTCGATGTCCGAGCCGGAGTTGCATAGCAGAATGCGGTAGCCGTTTTTCTCCGCCTCGGCTTCGATGCCCTTCACCACTTCGGCGCAGAACGGGTTGGCGATGTTGGACACCATCACCAGGATCATATAGCTGCGGGCGGTGCGCAGCTGACGGGCGAGCAGGTTTGGCTGGTAGTTGCTCTCCTGAATCGCCTGCAGAACGCGCTCGCGGTTTTTCGCCTTCACGGTGTCGCTGTTATTCAGCACGCGAGAGACCGTTGCCACGGAAACCCCGGCCAGCTGAGCGATTTTCTGAATTGACATAGCGACGATACATCCTGCGGTTAGCGTTTTGTGCAGGCTACCATAAATTTGTTGCCCGGCGAACCGGGCAATGCGTCAGCATTCCACGCGCACCCAGCGCTGCTGCTGATGGCTTTTCACAATGGCATCAATGATATACATCACGTTTGCGCCATCGTGAAACGTCGCAAACTGCGGCGTCTCCGGCATTGCGTCCGCCTGCACGGCGCGGTAGAACTGCGCCATCATATTTTTGAAGGCATCCGGCCAGCCTTCAATATGCCCGCCAGGGAAGTGGGCGCTGTCGGCTACGTCAGGGTTCATCAGGCCTGGATCGTCGGTGAGCGTCTGGTTTGCCTGCGCACGATGGCCGATCCACAGCTGCTGCGGCACCTCCTGGTCCCACGCCAGCGAACGCTCGCTGCCGTTGATCTCAAACGTCAGGCGGTTTTTACGCCCGGCGCTCACCTGCGAGACGCTAAAGCAGCCCTTGCTGCCGTCGTCAAAGCGGAACAGCACCGAGCCGAAGTCTTCGGTCGTGACCGGTTTGTCTTCATACTCCGCCTGTTCGTCATGGGAGAAGGTTTGATTCCCGCCCTTGCTGGCCCTGCGCGTCGGCCAGACGATGGATAAATCAGCCATCACCTCGGTAATGCGCCGCCCGGTGACGAACTGCACCGTGTCGCACCAGTGGGAGCCGATATCCGCCACCGCGCGCGATGCGCCGCCGAGCGCGGCATCCACCCGCCAGTTGTAGTCGGTTTCCAGCAGCATCCAGTCCTGCAGGTAGCTGCCGTGTGAGGCAAAAATCCGCCCGAGGCTGCTTGCGCGCAGCATGCTCGCCGCCTGACGCACCATCGCAAACTGGCGATAGACGAAGCTCACGCCATGCACCACGCCCGCCTGCTCCGCCAGCGCCACCAGCTCGCGCGCCTCCTCAGGCGTCATGCACAACGGCTTTTCGGAAAACACGTGTTTGCCCGCGCGCAGGATCTGGCGGTTAATCTGTGCGTGCAGGTGGTTCGGCGTGCAGTTGTGCACCACGTGCAAATTAGGGTGCGCGAGAAGCTCCTCAACGCTGCCGTACGCGTGCGGTACGTTTAGCAGGCGCGCCTTTTCCTGCGCCTTAACGAGCGAGCCGTCGCACAGCGCGACCACCTGAACAAACCCGAGGCGCCTGAGCGCCTCGATATGTGCCGGGCCAATAAACCCGCTGCCGACGATCCCGACGTTAATCATGACTGCCCCCTGCGGCGAAATCGTCAAACGCCCGTCCGGAAACGGGAATGATATGGCGGCGGATAAATTCGCTGCCTTCGCGCGCGCCGGTATCGCCGTCCTTCAGGCAGCACTCCCACTCCAGCACCGCCCAGCCGTCGTAGTCGTACTGGGTCAGCTTGCTGAAAATGCCCTTAAAGTCGATCTGCCCGTCGCCGGGCGAACGGAAGCGACCGGCGCGGTTGATCCACGGCTGGTAGCCGCCGTACACGCCGCTGCGCCCGCTGGGGCGGAACTCGGCATCCTTCACGTGGAACGACTTGATGCGCGCATGGAAGATGTCGATAAAGGCCAGATAGTCCATCTGCTGGAGCAGCATATGGCTCGGATCAAAGAGGATGTTGCAGCGCGGATGGTTATCCACCAGCGCCAGAAAACGCTCGAAGGTCACGCCGTCGTGCAGATCTTCCCCGGGATGCAGCTCAAAACAGACGTCCACCCCCTGCTCGCCAAAGGTATCCAGTATTGGCCGCCAGCGGGTTGCCAGCTCCTCGAATGCTTCCTGAAAACGCTGCTCGTTATGCGGCGGCCACGGATAGAAAAACGGCCACGCCAGCGAGCCGGAGAAGGTGGCGTGCGCTTTCAGACCTAATCTTGCCGAGGCGACCGCCGCCTGCTTCAGCTTCTCCGTGGCCCACGCCCGACGCGCAGCATCGTTACCGCGCACGGACGCGGGCGCGAAGTGGTCAAACGCGTCGCTGTAGGCGGGGTTCACCGCCATGAGCTGCCCTTCCAGATGGGTCGACAGTTCGCTGATAACCAGCCCGTGTGCGGCCAGCTTTGCGGTGATGTCGTCGCAGTAGGCCTGGCTCTCCGCCGCTTTCTCGACGTCAAAGATGTGCGGATGGTTGCAGGGGATCTGCACCGCCTTATAACCTTTACCTGCCGCCCATTCAGCCAGCCCGTCGAGCGAATTAAACGGCGCTTCTGCGCCAATAAACTGCGACAGAAAAATGCCGGGTCCTTTCATCGTCCTCATACCACCTCCTGAACGTTACGCCTTGTCATCGTCATACTTAAACGTGAGAAGGAAAATCAGCGCGATCGCCGCGGCCGCTACCGCCGGGATCCACCAGAATGTCACCCACGCCTGCGGCACGGTCTGCCCTGCCACCAGGCGGTTATAGAGCGCGCCGGAAATTTGCGAGCCGAGGAGCATGCCGATGCCGTAGGTGAACATCACGATCATGCTCTGGGCCTGGCCTTTCACCTTTTCGCCTGCCACCCGGTCGGTGTAGATAAAGCCGACGACAAAGAAGAAATCGTAGCAGACACCGTGGAGCAGAATGCCGAGATACAGCAGAATGCGCCCCTCCTCGCTGACGCCCAGCGCGAACATGGCGTAGCGCACGAACCACGCCAGCATGCCGATCAGCAGCATGACCTTCACGCCCAGACGGCGGAACAGCAGCGGAATGACCAGCATGAAGAAGATCTCGGACATCTGCCCGAAGGACATGGCGGTGCTGACGTCGGCAATTCCTGCATCCGCCAGATACGAGGCGGTGTAGGCGTAATAGGTGCCGAGCGGGACGGAGATCAGCATCGCGCAGACGGAGAAGACGAAAAAGTGGCGGGTTTTGAGCAGCGCGAACGCATCCGCGCAGAAGAGATCCCGCACCTTCACCGGCAGGCCTTTCGCGGGCGCAGGCGTGTGCGGCAGCGTCAGGCTGTAAAGCGCCAGCAGCACGGAGCTGGCCGCCGCTACCTGAAAGATGGTAACGCTGGACGCCACGCCGGTGACGCCAATGAAAATGCCCGCCACGATCCAGCCGATGGTGCCGAACACGCGCACCACCGGGAAGGTTTTATCCACGTTCGCCAGGCTATGGAACGCGATGTTGTTGGTCAGCGCCAGCGTCGGCATGTAGCAGAGCGTGTAGCCAAACAGCAGGCCAATCAGCAGCGCGCCGTTCTCGGCAATCAGCGCCCCCGGCACGAACCAGAGGATCGCCGCGCCCGCGAGGTGCATCACCGCCATCACCTTCTGCGAGGCGAAGAAGCGGTCCACCAGCATCCCGAGCACGAACGGCGAGAGAATGGAGGCGATGGGCCCGGCGGAGAACGCATCGCCAATCAGCAGAGACATGTTGTGCTGGGTCATCACCAGGCCGAGCGTGACCGACCAGCTACCCCAGATAAAAAATTGCAGAAACATCATCAGCGACAGCCGCGGCACCAGTAGCCGGTGCTGCGCTATCGCCTTTTCACTACTTTCAGTTGACACCATGATAAGCCTCACCCGGAAAAAGTAATCGATTACAAAACAACTCAAATGAAAAGTAATCGATTACAAAATAAAGATCCTGTGGATCGTAGAAGATTTGGGAGGGGGGTCACGATAAAGATGAAGCAGTGTTTTGTAGGCCCGGTAAGCGCAGCGCCACCGGGCGTGAAGGCAGGTGCGGTCTGGTTTGGTGCGGTCTGTTGCCCTCACCCCGGCCCTCTCCCACAGGGAGAGGGAGAAAAACGGGTTACTTTTTGCGTGAGAGCTTAAACGCGATAAACAGGAACACCACCCATACCGGCAGCAGCATTGCTGAAAGCCGCATCTCATCCATGGTGCACATCAGCACCAGAATCAACGCCAGGAACGCGATACAGAGGTAGTTCCCCGCCGGATAGAGCAGCGCTTTGAACTGCGTCTCGCGTCCCTTACGGCGCATCGCCGCGCGGAAACGCAGGTGCGCCAGGCAGATCATGATCCAGTTTAGCAGCAGCGTGGCGACAACCAGCGCCATCAACAGGCCGAAGGCCTGTTTCGGCAGCAGGTAGTTAATTAGCACTACCAGAGACGTAATCGCGCCGGAAAGGAATAGCGAATTCACCGGCACGCCGCGGCGGCTGACGCGGGTAAGGAACTTCGGTGCGTTGCCCTGTACGGAGAGGCCAAACAGCATACGGCTGTTGGAGTAGACCCCGCTGTTGTACACCGACAAAGAGGCCACCAGAATGACGAAGTTCAGTGCCGAAGCGACCACGTTGCTGTTGAGATCGTGGAAAATCATCACGAACGGGCTGCTGTTGGACTTCACTTCCACCCACGGGTAAAGCGCCAGCAGCACCACCAGCGAGCCGATATAGAACAGCAGAATACGGTACACCACCTGGTTGACCGCTTTCGGAATGCTTTTGTGCGGATCGCGCGCTTCGGCCGCGGTAATGCCAATCAGCTCCAGACCGCCGAAGGAGAACATAATCACCGCCAGCGAGAGGATGAGCCCTTTCCAGCCGGTCGCCAGGAAGCCGCCGTGCTGCCACAGGTTGTCGATAGTGGCACGCTCGCCGCCGTGGCCGGAGAACAGCAGCCACAGGCCAAAGCCGATCATGCCGATAATCGCCAGCACCTTGATCAGCGCAAACCAGAACTCGGTTTCACCATAAAGACGCACGTTGACGAGGTTAACGGCGTTAATGATGACGAAGAAGGCCGCCGCCCAGATCCACGTAGGCACGTCCGGCAGCCAGTACTGCATGTAGATGCCTGCAGCGGTCAGCTCCGCCATCCCCACCAGCACGAACATCACCCAGTAGTTCCAGCCGGAGAGGAAGCCTGCGAACGGGCCCCAGTATTTATAGGCAAAGTGCGCGAAGGAGCCTGACACCGGCTCTTCAACGACCATCTCGCCGAGCTGGCGCATGATCAGGAAGGCGATAATCCCGGCGATAGCGTAACCCAGCAGAACCGCCGGGCCGGCCATCTGAATGGCGGGGCCGATGCCGAGAAACAGCCCGGTACCGATTGCGCCGCCAAGGGCAATTAACTGAATATGTCGATTTTGCAAACCACGTTGCAGCGTCGGATTCTGATCCGACGAGGCTTCAGCGCGACCATGGCCTGAAGCGGATGACGCGTCTTTCACGCCCTACCCCTGTCTCTTTTTTAGAAGGGGCACGTTTTAACACTTCATGCTGGTGGTAGCAAGCTTAACGCCGGGCCAGCGCGTGCGCCCGGCGGATAAACGTCACGACCCGATAATTCCGCCGTCCGCTTTAACGATCACCACCGTGGACGATCGCGGGCGTCCGTTCGGGCTGGCGTCCGGCCAGTTGGAAACAGCTCGAGGGTTGGCCGGGTCGGTAATATCATCCCCGCCCTCCCCCGGATGCTGAATGTTGATGAACAGCGTGCGGTTGTCCGGCGTAAACGCAATGCCGGTGATCTCACACCCGCGCGGCCCGGTCAGGAAACGGCGATACTCGTTGGTGCCCGGAATGGTCGCCACCATCTGGTTATTGCCCATCCCCTCGTACGCTTTCTTATTGATGGTGCTGGAGGAGACGTCGGTCTGGATCCACAGGACGCCCTGATGATCGAAAGAGAGTCCGTCCGGACTGCCGAATGCCGCGCCCTGCATGGAGCCTTTGGCCTTCGGATCGTCGCCGTCGGTGCGTCCGGCCATGACCAGAATATCCCACTTAAAGCGCGCGGCAGCAGGGTCCGCGCCGTCTTCGTGCCAGTGCATGATATGCCCAAACACGTTGTTGGCGCGCGGGTTGGCGGCATCCACCGGCGCTTTCCCCTCTTTCCCGCGATCGCTGTTGTTGGTGAGCGTACAGTAGACGCTGCCGCTGGCGTGCGGATCGACGGCTATCCATTCGGGGCGATCCATTTTGGTCGCCCCCACCGCGTCGGCCGCCAGGCGGGTTTTAATCAGCAGATCGCCCTGGCTTTCAAACCCTTTGCTTTTATCCAGGCCATTTTGCCCGAAGATCAGCGGCAGCCAGTCTCCGCTCCCGTCCTCGTTGAACCTGGCGACGTACAGCGTGCCGGAGGTCAGCAGCTGCATATTGGCTTCACGGTTCGCGGGATCGTATTTTTTGTCCGAGACAAACTTATAGATGTACTCAAACTTCTGATCGTCCCCCATGTAGACCACCACGCGGTTATCGGCGGCGAGCGTGACGGCTGCCCCCTCATGCTTAAAGCGGCCCAGGGCGGTGTGCTTGCGCGGTGTGGAGGTGGGGTCGTAGGGATCGATCTCCACGACCCAGCCGAAACGGTTGGGTTCGTTAGGAGTTTTATCGACGCTGAACCGCTCGTCCACCTCGTTCCAGCGGTAGGATTCATCGCTGTCGCTGATGCCGTAGCGTTTTTCCAGCGGATTGAGATCGGCTTTTTTGACAAAAATATCCGACCAGTTCTCCTCGCAGGTGAGGTAGGTGCCCCACGGCGTGTGGCCGTTGGCGCAGTTTTGCATGGTGCCCAGCACGCGCTCCCCCTGCGGGTCGGCGGCGGTTTTCATTAAGTCCTGATGCCGCGCCGGACCGGTAAGCTGCATCGGCGTATTGACGGTAATACGGCGCGCGAACGAAGACGGACGAACCACCTCCCAGCCGCTGCCCGCTTTTTTCACTTCCACCACCGAAACGCCCATCGCGTTCTGCCCCTTGCGGGCTTTGTCGAGGCTCCAGTTCGCCGTACCGTCGGTAAACAGCATCCCGTTGTCGATGTATTCATGGTTCATCGCCAGCAGGCCATGCTCCGGGTTTTGCTCCCCCTGCGGCAGGCTAAACCACGCCATGCCGTCGTGGTGCATGCCCGCCTGCACGGCCTGTTCGTCCGTGGTGTTGCTGGCGTCCGGCTTAAAGGCCGGCATGTTGTTTTTGATCCCCGTCGGGTCACCCCAGCGATAGAACGGGCGGGCAATATAGCCTTCCGGCACCCTGACCGTATCTTCGGTAGAGACGTCGATGCTGGTAAAGCCCAGGGAAACCGCTTTTGCCAGCGCGGAAGGTTTCGATAGCGCGGCAATGGCGTTCTCAGGTTTGATCAGAAACGGGAATGATACGGCGGCCCCCGCAACGGCCCCCATCTGGAGAAAACGGCGGCGGGAGAGGAACACCTCCGCCACCTCGGAGAATACCGGGTTTGCGCTGCGGTTAGCGATGTCGTCGCGATGTTCTTTTTTAAAAACGGATTTGAGGGGTCTGCCCATAGCGGCTTCCTGTCATTGGCCAAGAGGTAAAGAGTTGGCGACCAGTGTAAGAAGCTTTTATTACAATTTTATAACACGATGACGGAAGGATGGGGGCATCCGTGCCCCGGATAACGAGGTGGAACGCTTAGAACTCGTAGCCAACCGAGACCTTAAAGGTTCGCGGTTCGCCCTGAGTGATGTAGGTACCGGAATCGTCCACGCTGGCCCAGTAGTTCTCATTGGTCACGTTGTCGATGCCCGCGCGCACGGTCATCTGGTTTGCGTTGTGGTTCACCGCGAAGCGATAGCGCATGCCCAGATCCAGCGTGGTGTAGCTATCCAGCTTTTTGCTGTTCGCGAGATCGGCATACTGCGTGCCGGAGTGGTTCACGCGCGCGGTCGCTGTCAGGCCGTCAACCGGCTTGATGTCGTACTCCGCGCCCAGCACGGCGTAGAAGTTCGGAATACCGATCGCATCGTTGCCCTGGTTCACGCCGTTTTTGGTTTTGGTTAGCTCCGCCTGCAGCCAGGTGGCGCTGGCATTCAGACGCATCCCGAGCATCGGCTCGCCGAAGACGTTCAGCTCCACGCCACGGTTACGCTGCTCCGCATCCAGGCCGTAGTGATTGTTAGCATCGAGGATCGCCGAGGGCATTTTAATCTCAAACAGCGCCAGAGAGCCGCCCACGCGCCCGAAGTCCGCCTTCACGCCCACTTCGTTCTGCTTAGAGTGAACGATGCCGGTGCTCTGGCCGTAGTTGGTGGCGGTATTAGGTGCGGTTTTGCCCGGCTGCAGCGCTTCGGTGTGGTTGGCGTAGAGGGAAATTTCTTCCCACGGTTTGTAAACCACGCCGTAGGTTGGCATCCAGCGGCTGCCGTCGAAACCGTCCGCGTCGTTTTCCGCGCCGGTGATTTTGTTGTACCCGCGAATAACCACCTTCTGATGGCGTGCGCCGGCGGTGAACAGCAATTTATCATCCAGCACGCCCAGGGTATCGCTCAGCAGCCAGCCCTGGGTGCGGGTGCGCCCGCTGGTCAGCGGATCGCTGTATTTACCGCCGGAGCCGTTGAAGTTGGTGCTGTCCGGCATATCCACGCCGGTGTTGTGGTAGATGTTGGTGGTCGGGTTATCCTTCGCCGCCGACATTTTCCAGGCGATTTTTTCGTTTTTGGTCATTGCGGAGTACCCCACGTTGACCTTGTGCGAGACGAAGCCGGTGTTGAAGTTGCCGCGAATGCCCGCCATCCCGCTGACGGAATCGCTGATGCGGTTGGTATCCAGACGGCTGACCGTTGCGTTACCGCTCTTGTCCACCAGCTTCGGCGCGCTGTAGATCCCTTCTTCGTGCGCGTGCTGCGCGCCGAGGCCGGTATAGGCGGTCCAGCTATCGGTGATGTCGTACTCGCTGCGCCACATCCCGAACTCGTTTTCGATATCGCTGTAGGCCCACTTCTGCGAGAAGTTGCGATCGTTTTTCGGCGGTTCTGGCACGAAGTCCACCGCCGAGATGTTGACGCTGGTCGGGCTGCCGTGGAAGGTTTTTTTCTGATAGCCCAGATCCAGCGAGGTGCGGAAGCGGTCGCCTTTGTAGTCCAGGCCGGTGGAGAGCAGCGTGGTGCGGCGGCGATCGTTCGGTACGCCGGTTTCCCCTTCACGATGCACGAGGTTCACGCGCGCGCCGAACTGGTCGTTATCGCCAAAGCGACGCCCCGCATCCAGGGTGGTGCCAATCTGGGAATCCGAGGTGTAGTCCACGCCCACTTTCGCCTGCGGGGTGTCGCCCGCGTGTTTAGGCTCAAGGTTGATCATCCCGCCCACGCCCGAGCTTGCCGCGCCGTTCATCAGGGAGTTGGCCCCTTTGAAGATCTCAATGCGGTCAACCATCTGGGCATCCACCACCTGACGCGGCAGCACGCCGGAGAGGCCACCGAAGGTCATGTCGTCGCCGTCAAACTTCAGGCCGCGAATGCGGAAGGTTTCTGCGCTGTTGCCGTAACCCTGCACAAACTGCACGCCCGCGTCGTTGGCGACCACATCAGCAATGGTTTTCGCCTGCTGATCTTCCACCAGTTTTGAGGTGTAGCTGATGATGTTGAACGGCACGTCCATGGCGTTCTGCTGGCCGAGCATCCCCATTCGCCCGCCGTTCGCCACCTGTCCGTCAAGGAAGGCCGGCACCAGCTGGTCGCCACCGGGTTTAAAGTCACCGGCAGGTGCAGACTGCACAACGATGGTGTCTTCTTTTTTATCCTCTGCCGCCCAGGCGGAATGTGTAACCGCGCCAATGGCGAGCGCCAGCAGCGTTTTGTGCATTTTGGTGTTGTTCATCGTTAACTCGTTTGAAAGTGCGCGCAAAAATAGCCCGTGGACGGGCTTTAGAATATATTGGTTGCAATGCAAATGAGAACTATACGCATTATCTATGCTTTGGCAAGCGCAAATCTCTGCAGGATCCTGCTCAAATTAATGCGTGATAAAAGGGGATGCTCACCTTGCGCTGAACCATTTAAGTGAACACGCACGGAAAATTGATGCCATTTTGGCAACCATGACGCAAATACGACACAAGGAGAAAATCAGGATGGTTTGAAACTGGCGTAAGTGCCTGTTTCTAAATGGCACGCCCTGTAGGATTCGAACCTACGACCTACGGCTTAGAAGGCCGTTGCTCTATCCAACTGAGCTAAGGGCGCACTGAGAAGAGTGAACTTCGCGGTGGTGAAACGCGAAGAATTATACGGTCAATGGCAGGTGAGTCAATGCCTTTTCCGTTTTCGGGGGCAATTACCGCTAGCCGATTGTAAATACGGCTATTTTCTCAACATTTCTCGCTGTTTCACCGTAAAATTTAGCGCTGCGAAAAGGCTTAGTTGTATTTAAGTAACGCCTGCTGTTTTCCTGCTCGTCGGCTCGTCACACTAGAGCGAGGTTTCCCGGCCGCCTGGAGGCTGACAGACAACAGGACAATGGAGTGACAGCGCAAAACCCGTTCGATACGCCCCCCCGATTACAGTTTATTTCTCAGGACATCGTCGGCATCAAACTGGAGCCTGTCGTCGCCCTCACCTCTCAGCGTCAGGTTGGCGTGGAGGTGCTTAGCATTCTGTCCGAAACGCAGCACAGCGAGGATTTTTTTCGCCATCAGTCGGCAGGCTGGTCAATGACGCTGCTTGAAGCGCAGCTTGCCGCACTAAAAAAGACGCCGCACGGTAATAACCTTTTTATTAATCTGCCGATAACCGTTATGACAGAGCCAGCGTCTTTTCAGCGGCTCATCAATCTGAAAAACACGCCGCTGAATATCGAGATTGTTGATCTCTCTGCCTTTCTGGCTTTCTCTGCCGCACAGAAGCAGCGCGTCATTCAAAACCTGTCGAAACTCCGGGAACAGGGGCACAGTATATGGCTGGATGACATCGACGAAACGGTCATTCAGCCGTTTTTATTTTGTCGATTACCGTTGAACGGCATCAAAATTGATAAGGGCGCATTCTGGCGTTTACGCGCCACACCCGCGCTGAGGCAGCTGGTTTCACGTTGCTTTCAGCTGGCCGGGAGCGTGCTCATCGAAGGTATTGAGACTGAACGCGATCGCACCTGGGCACTGCAGGCAGGCGCAGATCTCGGCCAGGGATATTACTGGCCGTCCTGGACATGGCCGGAGGATTAAAGAGCCATTTCCAGGAGGGAGACCATGCGAATGACAGTGCGCCGTTACCGGCGGCGGCGTACAGGAAGTGATGCACTGGGATTTACGCGCTCACCTTTTGCTCCCCCCTTTTTCGACCGGCTCGAGTTTTTGAGCCAGTCCATCAGCCAGCCCCGAAAAACCGACGCTCCGTTTATCATTCTGGTCACGGAGGATCATTTTCTGCGCACCGGTTTTCTCAATGGGCAGTTTCCCCTGAGCAGCTGTTGCGACTATATCTCACTGGATGATGCGCTCGGCGCTCAGGCACAATGGCCTTCAGCGCGTCTGGTGGTGGATGTAGAAAGCCGTTCCAACGGGCTGATTGATCAGCTGGATCAGTTAAGAAGGCATAGCCTGTATCCCCCCTTCCTGACGCCGTGGCTACTGGTCCGGGCAGATAATTATGATACCCGTCTCTTCTGCAAAGCGGCGGGGCCTTTTCACGTGCTGGAACGTCAGATGAACGCGGCAGGGCTTCAGCACAGCCTGATGGATGCCCGCCCACCGCAGGGGTCCGATAAAGACTGGTTTTCCCGCAATGAATGGCCCATTTTGCAGGAGCTTGCCCGCGGTAAGACGCTGCGTCAGATTGCCCTTCTGCAGAATCGCCCCTATAGCCGCATTATCTATCGTCTCAGTTGCATCCTGCTTAAGCTGGGGCTGAGCCATCGCCAGGAATTGTTACACCTTCTTAATAACCTCTCTGATTGCACGTTTTAACTTACGCACTAACTTCTTATTTCCTAAAGCGCTTTAGGAATTTACTTATCACGCATGTTATGAAATGGTTAAATTTTAACAATGTATTCGATTTTATAACTATTCCTAATTTATGGTTCGGAACCATGTGAAATGTCACAGAATGAACCAAAGGCAGCACTTTCCTCCATCCGTTAAGTGAATGCAGAGGGCGTTAATAAGATGATAATGATGTAAAAACAAGCAGCTTCGCTTCACTCTCCAGGAGCGGAAAGCAAAGTGGATAGCATGTTCTCCTGCGCGATGATGGCGTGACGTTGATGCGCCTTAAGCACTTTCAGATGAAGGTTTGGCACCTTGCGAGGGCACTTTTTCGCCTCTTTGACCCTGGGTCGCCCGCCGAATCGGCGGCCTTTTTTATTAACAATTACGCAACATAAAGAGACATCTGTTATTTTTTGTTATTACATAAAGATGAAAAGATGCGGTAAATGGGATAACAGGATATTTCCGCTAAATTTAAAAACATAGCCATTAAGATCCAGAAGATAATACAAACCAATAAGCGGAGACTAATTTACAGGGTTTTCGGAAAAAACTTACTCTGTATAATAAGATGCGTACCAAATCTGAATAAGAAAAATCTTTTTGCCAACACCAGCCAAATGAGATGACCGCGCTGAGGCACTGTTCTTTTCATTACGTAAACAAGGATGCTTTCGCTCTTTCCAGGGAAATACTACGGTATAGGGATCTGCACTTTATATCCTTCCGGCATTTCGAGAGTTTTACAAAACTCTGCATAACGCTTTTAACAATCTGAGGCATTAAAAATGAAACCGGCATCCGTTATCATTATGGACGAACATCCTATCGTCAGAATGTCGATAGAGGTCCTGCTACAGAAAAATAAAAATATCACAGTCAAGCTTAAGTCTGGCGATAGCCATGAAGTTCTTGACTGTATTCGCAATCATCCTATCGATTTGGTGATCCTTGACATCGAACTTACGGGCACAGACGCCTTCTCTTTACTGAAGAGAATCAGAAACTTAAACAAAGACATTAAGATTCTGTTCCTCTCCTCTAAATCAGAGTTATTTTACGCGGGTCGTGCGATTCGCGCCGGGGCCAACGGCTTCGTCAGTAAACGAAAAGATTTGGGTGAGATCTACAACGCCGTAGAGATGATTCTGATGGGCTATTCTTTTTTCCCGTCGGAAACGCTGAATTTTATAAACCATATGGGTTCGGGAAAAGGGATGGCAGCGGATATGCCATTATCGAATCGCGAGGTCACGGTATTACGTTATCTGGCGAATGGATTATCCAATAAGGAGATTGCTGAACAGTTACTGTTAAGCAATAAGACCATCAGCGCGCACAAATCCAATATTTATTCCAAGCTTGGCGTACAAAGCATCGTGGAATTAATAGATTACGCCAAAGCACACGAGCTGCTATAACCTGAATTCACTCCCTGCAGTTTATCCGAGCTGCAGGGAGTGCGGTCAGTGCTAATTATAATTAATCATGAAGGTAGCATCCGCATCAGCCCGTCCGGGCTGAGGGTTATCGGCCGTGGCAATATAATTGGCATAAAATGATAGGGTCGCATTCCCCTGTGCATCAACCGTGACCGGCTGGCTGGCCTGCTGAAGCGCCAGACGCGTTTTATCCGCATCCCTGATCTCGACGGCGACGTGGCTCGCTGTACTGGCATCATTCAGCGCCAGCAACCCGCTATTGCTCCCGTCAGCCTTACCCGAGAACGTAATGGACGCCGCCCCGGGCGGACAGCCGGTCAGCTTCAGCGTGAAGGGCATAGGCTGCGTGCGGCTCCCCGTGGTGTTGAGCTGCTTCGTGGGCCAGGTGCCCAGCGTGACCGTTTTGTCGCTATCGTTACCCTCAGCCGCGCAGGTGAAATCGACAATATTGCCGTAGAGCCGAATATTAATTTCGCCCAATGCGGTTTCCGCCTGAGCCTGGGTGCAAAGCGCAAAGAGCGCCACGGTGATAAAACGGATCCCGTTTCGCATGTCTGCTCCTTAGTCGTAATCCACACGCAAATATCCGCGCGAGGTAAAGCGTCCTTCCGCTGGCTTGTTGCCCGTCACGCTCACCGGCCAGACCCGGATCCCCACCTGCGCCTGCGCGCTGTCGTCCAGGCGGAACGGAATTTTGCTCGTCAGGTTGTTAGGCGTGAGCGGCGCACCGCTCTCGTTGGCAATGATAAACCCCACATCCGGGTTATCCGACACCACCACATTATTGGAGACCTTTTCAGCCTCGACGCGCATCGTCAGCATAGCGTTTGCCTCCACGTTGGTGCATTTAATCGCGATGGTTTTGCTTTGCGATGAGACGCCCTCCGGCTTGTTACCCACGCCCGCCTTGCTGAACAGGGAGGCGCCAATGTCGCCGAAATCAAATTCAACCACATTGCCGGCGTTGATGGCGCAGCTCTGCGGCACCTGAATGGTTCCGCTGTAGCTGATGGTGTAGACCGGCGTGGTCAACGGATCGGAGGAGGTGGTGGTGACGTAAACGCGGAACATGGTGGCACGCGGGATCACCACCATATTGATAAAGCGTCGGGTCACCTTAAGACGGAAAATAAGGCTGGAATCCTGCACGCCAAACGGTTTGTTTTTTGAAACGTTCGGATGGCTCCCCATCTGGATATAGTTTTTGGGTGGATAAAACGCGCCAGCATAGCTATCCGTGATCTTCATCGCCCCGTCCAGATAGTCGTTAAGCTTCAGATACTGATAGCCATCGCTGGTCCCGGTGATCGGGTAATCCGTCACGTAGCTGCGCTTGGTGGTATTCCCGACGGTGCCCTTCGGGCAGACGGCGTTTACCCCCACCCACTGCGATTTCTCGCTGAGGGTGACAACCTGCCCAACCTGGTTATTCGAGCTGTTGAATTTATCCGTCAGGTCGTAATGCACCTCCGTCGGCACGCCCTTTTCATTGACGCACACGGTGGCTAACGCGTTTGTCGCGGGCAGGAGTGCCAGAAGCGACAAGGCAAAGATATGGATTTTAATCACAGCGGATCCCCTTAAGTGTGATCGCCTGTTGCAGGCTCTTTTCAGGCAAGCTGTAAGGCGCGCGGCACTGGGACTGCGCCCCGTTACCCCACTGGACCAGCAGTTCGCCTTCCAGCGGCAGCCCACTCAGGTAAATTTGCCCGTCATCCCCCACCATGCTGGTCACGCCGCTCTGGGTTTCGCGCACCACGGCGCCGAACGGCACCGGCTGGTTGCCGCGCGTTACCGTCAGCAGGGCGCGCACGCCAATGCGGGTATCAAAGCTGGCGCGGACCAGCGCGCCTTTTGTCGGCACCACGCTGCTCACGTTGTTTTCGATGTCGGTGTTGTTGCTCATGGTATTGGTATCCAGCGCCACGCGGTTGTAGCGGTAGACAGTGGCGTACGGCATGACCGCGTAGCCTCGCCAGTCGGTCTTCACGCCGGTCTGGTTTTCCACGCTGACGCCTGATGCCCCCGGCGCCTTAATCAGCACGTTGGTATCGCCCAGCGGCTGGCTGAAGGTCACGCCGTCTGAATGGCCAACCACCCCACCGGAGAGCTGCCAGTTGAGATCGTGCTGATCGCGGGAATAGTTGTAGCCCACGCCCAGCGTGCCGTAGGTTGCCTGCCAGTTGGCGCTGGCGCTTCCGCTTGAGCCGTTGGTGCTGGCGTGTCCCTGGGTCACGCTGTAGTTCAGGTTGCGGTCCTCAAGCAGCGTGCCGCTGACGCCGGTTTGCCAGCTCGTGTCGCCATCGCTGTTTCGGCTGGCGGATGCGGTGGCATAGGCGCGATCGATCGCACTGTCCCGGCGATAG
Organism: Enterobacter cloacae complex sp. P43RS; assembly: GCF_014930585.1. NCBI lineage: Bacteria > Pseudomonadati > Pseudomonadota > Gammaproteobacteria > Enterobacterales > Enterobacteriaceae > Enterobacter > Enterobacter cloacae complex sp. P43RS. The sequence continues at coordinate 294,351 of NZ_JADBRJ010000003.1, read as the reverse complement.
CCCTGGCGAGTAAAGAGGCTAAACGGCACAGAGACGTTAAACGACGCGATCCGGTCGGTACCGTCGATCCCGACGGATTTGTTCCACGACCATGACAGGGAGTAATTGATCCCCTTCACGCCCCCCGCGTAGCCCAGCTGATACCAGAGGTTCGTTTCGTCCGTCCCCCAGTAGGTTTGCTCGCTCCCGGAGATATAGACCGAGCCGTAATCCCCCAGCGACTGGGAAATGTTGAGCTGGAAGCGGCCTTTTTTATTCCACGTCAGGTTGTGATAGCTCTGCACGTCCGGCACATCGTTATCGTCCTGGCTATCGGCATACTGGTAGCCCTCCATTGAGCGCCAGGCCACGTCGTCCAGGGTGTAAAACCCCTTCGTTGAGTAGCGGTAGCCCAGCAGCTGGAAGTTGGTGCCAAACCCGTTCAGCGATTTTGCATACAGAAAACGCAGCGATTGCCCTTCATGTTTGCTGTCGTCCGCGAGCTGGCTGCGGGCGTGGGTGATATCGACGGAGACTGCGCCCCAGTCACCGAGGTTTTTCCCGGCACCGACGGCCACTGCGGTATAGCGTGACGCCAGCTGGGTGCCGCCATAGAGCGTAAAGCCGTTAGCAAGGCCGGTAATCAGGGTGCCCTGGGCGAAGAACGGTGTATCCTGGTCGCTGTTACCGCTGCGGTAATCCCCCGCCACGAGGTCATATTTCCAGCGCCCTTCACGCTGCAGGAGCGGCACGGTGGAGTACGGCACGGTGTAGCGCTGCTGGCTGCCGTCTTTCTCTTCCACCGTGACGTCAAGGTCACCGCTGGAGGAGGTCGGGTTAAGATCGGTAATGGCGAACGCGCCGGGCTGGACGTAGCTTTGATAGATAACGTAGCCGTTCTGGCGAACCACCACTTTGGCAGGCGTACGGGCAATACCGCGTACGGTCGGCGCGTAACCCTGCAGGCTGTCGGGGTACATGCTGTCAGACGAATAGAGCCGCCCGCCGCGAAAACCGACGCTGTCGAAAACGTCATTCCCGGTGTTGCTGTCGCCCAGCACCAGCTCACTTTTCAGTGGGATAACGGTGCGCTGCGCCCAGGTGCCAATATTCTGCCACTCGCTGCGCCGCTTCCCGTTATTTTGCGTGTAGCGCCATGCGCCGTTGTTGCGTAAACGCCAGGCACCATAGTTCAGCCCGCTCTGCAGGTTCAGGTAATAGCTGTCGTCTTCGCTTCCCCGGTTGCCCGTAAAGCTGTAGTTCACCAGCGCGGCGGGAATGCCTTCATCCCACTGTTCAGGCGGAATATAGCCTCGCGCGCTGTTTTGCATTGCCACCTGCGGCAGGCTGACGTTCAGGCGCTGTGAAGCAAAGTTAAATACCGTTTCGCTGCCGGGAATAGCCGTGGTCAATGGAACGCACGTTTCACCCTGCACCTTCGCCAGCTCGGGAAATGCGGCAACGTTGACGCCAAAGCGATCGAGCATCGCGCGCGTAATGCACGGCGACAGGCCGCCCGCCACCGGCGGCGTGTTCTCGGCCTGTTCAAAACGCACGTCCTGGGTGCCGATAAACTCATCGTTACGCCAGATATCCACGCGATAGATGCCGGGTGCCTGCTGGTGCCCCTGTTCAAAACGCGACAAATCCGCCACGCTGGCGGTGTCGTCGGATAAGAAGGCCGGGTTGAAGTAGCTTTCGCTCCAGCCAGCCTGCGGCCAGAGCGCGGCCATCAGCGCCAGTGCAACCGGGCAGTAACGTCCCTGGTGGTTTTTCATCGCCCTGACTCTGCTCACAGGTTGACGCTGCGCGCCGGTGTAATGGCACCGTAGTCATTCACGCTCTGCCAGGAGAGCGTACCGCCAGCCCCGGCAGGCAGCACCTGCTGAGCCGAGTTTTTCGGCGCGACCATCAGGTTTTCCAGCGTCTGACCGCCCAGCTTCAGGTTGACCAGAGTGATGTAATACGGCGAGGCGTTGCTGACTTTGAGATGGTTCCCCACGCGCTCAAAGCGCAGCTGGGAAAGCGCCTCATCCGGCTGCATCGCCAGGTTATTCGGGCGCACAAACAGCTTGATGCGCGAAAGGATCGCCAGCTGCAGCACGTTATTGTTTTCTGTTTTCGCTTTGTTCACTGACGGGATCGCCTTCACGTTCATGTAAAAGAGCGATTCGCGATCGGCGGGCAGCGCGGGCCCGGCGTAAATAATACGCAGCGTGTTTTCGCTGTCCGGCTCGCTAACGAACAGCGGCGGCGTGACGGCAAAGGTTTTTTCCTTTTGCCCGCTGGCATTTTCGATCCACGCGTTAATTAAGTAGCGTTCTTGTTTATTGCTGTTGGTGATCGCCAGCGACGTTTGCTTCGCATCCGCCGGATAAATAACGCGCGTGGCCCCCAGCGCAATACCGCCGGAAGCATTCGCGCAAGCAGAAACCATCATTAAAATAAACGATAAAAGCAGTCCTGGTTTAATTAGCATATTCATCAAAACCGTACCTTTAATAATGTGTTCGCAGGTGTTATGGATAAATCAACGTAAACCAGACATCCGACTGAATATTGCCTGGCACGAGGTGTTCGGAAATAGCGCGATAGCGGGCGCTAAAATGAAATGCGAGCTCGCTGGTATTCACGGGCAACCAGCTGACGGCCGTCGCATTCGGGATAATCTGACGCTGCTGCTCATCAAAAAGCGCCAGCCCCACGCCGCTGCTGACAGGCGTTTCACCTGGCCGCGATGTCGCCAGAAAAACCTGCGGATCTTCCGCGGGCGTCACGCCCTGAAACTGGATCCCCACGATGCGGGAGACATCCACGCTGCAGTCCAGCAGCCGCACGGTGAACGGCACATTAACCGTTGAAAAGCTGCCCACACCGGAAAATGAATTGGTTCGGTACTGCCCCATGTCGATGCGCATATTCTGGCTGTCGGGCGCCACGGCGCAGCCGCCGTTTACCAGCTCCCCACGAAGATGCACCTTGCCGCCTTCGATCACCACGGTATGCGCCGATGCCGGGCAGGCCATCGCAAGGGTTAACAGCAGTAGTGTTCCAGTCCTTGTCATCCTTCGTTCCTGGCAGTAGCGTATGACGGGCCTCGTCCCTGAGGCCTGAACATCCCTGTGCGAGGGTATTATTCGTATTTCATTACGAAGGTGGCGTCAGCGTTCGCCTGGCCTGGCTCGGTGGTTGCAGCCGTAGATTTGTAGCGCGCGGTGAATTGCAGGGTGTTAGTCCCTTTAATCAGGTCTTTCGCGGCAGAGAAGGTGGCACCGTCCGGGGTCAGCACGCTAGATTTGCTGTCGAGGATCTCGATACCCACGCCTTTCGCGGTGTTGTCGTTGTTACCGGACGTCACGGCCAGCAGGGTTTTGTCGGTCGCGTCGATCTGGCCGGTGAAAGCAACGGCAGCGGTTTTCGCAACCAGCGGATCGCAGTCATTCAGTTCAATGTTGAACGGAATATTAGAGGTGGTGTCGCCCACTTTGGTGAATTTCGCGGTACGATACTGACCGAGATTAACCGTCTGCTCGGAAGAATCGGTATTTACTGAACAAGCAGCATTAACCAGTTCACCTTTAAAATGCACGGTACCGCCATTTACGGTAACCGGCGTAACGGGATCGGCTGCATTAGCGGCACCCGCGACCAGGGCCAGTGTTGCAATAACAGAAGAAGCAATGTTGCTGAGTTTCATGTCTATTCCTTTAAAATGTAAATAACCCTTCCCGCGAAAAATCGGGAATAAGAAATACGTTCAATTGCATAATTGAAAACTTATTTCGGAGGAGACAAAGTAGCTCAGGATGTAATTTTTAAATATGTCAAAACACTGCCATTTCGCCAGGTCACATCCTAATCCCGTCTAAGAAATTGACCATCACTTAAGAAGGGTTTTTGCGCCTCACGGATGAAAACTCGTAAAGGGTGACTGACAGCGGCGCTCGCTTCTGACAAAATACAGGCAATCCCCCCTTTCAAACGTTACAGACGGAATCTTCTCTCTGATGGCAGCAAAGATTATTGACGGTAAAACGATTGCGCAGCAGGTGCGCTCTGAGGTCGCGGAAAAAGTGAAGGCGCGTAAAGCCGCCGGAAAACGCGCTCCCGGGCTGGCCGTTGTGCTGGTTGGCAGCAACCCGGCATCACAGATTTATGTCGGCAGCAAACGCAAAGCGTGTGAAGAGGTGGGGTTCGTCTCCCGCTCTTACGATTTGCCGGAAACCACCAGCGAAGCGGAACTGCTGGAACTTATTGACACCCTGAATGCCGATAAAGAGATCGACGGCATTCTGGTTCAGCTGCCGCTGCCTGCGGGCATCGACAACGTGAAGGTACTGGAGCGTATCGCGCCGGATAAAGACGTCGACGGTTTCCATCCGTACAACGTGGGCCGCCTGTGCCAGCGCGCGCCGCGTCTGCGCCCGTGCACCCCGCGCGGCATCGTGACGCTGCTGGAGCGTTATAACATCGACACCTACGGCCTGAACGCCGTGGTCATCGGCGCGTCCAATATCGTGGGCCGTCCGATGAGCATGGAGCTGCTGCTGGCCGGCTGCACCACCACCGTGACCCACCGCTTTACCAAAAACCTGCGTCACCACGTTGAAAACGCCGATCTGCTGATCGTCGCGGTCGGCAAGCCGGGCTTTATTCCGGGCGAGTGGATCAAAGAGGGCGCGATTGTCGTGGACGTCGGGATTAACCGTCTGGAAAACGGCAAAGTGGTCGGCGACGTGGTGTACGAAGATGCGGCGGCTCGCGCCTCTTACATTACGCCAGTGCCGGGCGGCGTTGGCCCGATGACTGTAGCAACGCTGATTCAGAATACTTTGCAGGCATGCGAAGAGTACCACGATGTAGAGGAAGCATAAAATGGCCACATTTTCATTAGGCAAACACCCGCACGTTGAGCTGTGCGATCTGCTCAAGCTTGAAGGCTGGAGCGAAAGCGGCGCGCAGGCGAAAATCGTTATCGCCGACGGGCGGGTTTTAGTCGACGGCGAGGTGGAAACCCGCAAGCGCTGCAAAATTGTCGCCGGCCAGACCGTGAGCTTTGAAGGGCAGAGCGTGACCGTGACGGCCTGAGTCCTCCTCACCCTCTCCCCAAAGGGGAGAGGGGATCAAAAATCCCCCCATATCCATCACGGTTATTTATCGATCAACTTCAAATAATCACTATTTCATCTGTTGAAAGGTGAGATTTCAGTTGCGCGTTTTTCACTCTTTCCCCACGATAAGTAGAACGTTCTACTAAAACGTTCTACTTACAATAACAGCGCTTAAAAAGCGCTACTCGGGGGAAATCAGCATGAGTCTGATATCAGGGTTTGTTAAATCGCTGTCTAAGTTATCGATGATTGGTCGCGCCTTAATGCTGCCAATTTCACTGCTTCCCGCTGCGGGCCTGCTGCTGGCCTTCGGCGATAAGTTCCACCTGCCGCTAATGATGAACGCTGGCGGGGTTATCTTTGATAACCTGCCGATGCTGTTTGCCATCGGCTCTGCTGTCGGTCTGGCCTCGGAATCCGGCATTGCAGCACTCTCGGCGGCGGTGTCGGTGTTTGTCACCAACATCACCATCAGCACCGTATTAAGCATCACGCCGGAAATGGCCTCACAGGGCGGAAAATATGCCATGGTGGTCGGCATCCCGACGCTGCAGATGGGCGTCTTCGGCGGGCTTATCTGCGGCATTCTCGCAGCCTGGTGCTACAACCGCTTCCACACCATGCAGCTGCCGGAGTTCCTCGGCTTCTTCTCCGGGAAGCGCTTTGTGGCGATCGCCACGGCGTTCCTCTCTTTCCTGATGGGGCTGCTGCTACCGTACGTCTGGCAGCATATTCAGGCCGGTATCGACGCGCTCTCAGTGATCGTAAACGGTGATAACCAGGCGGCATCGACCTTTATCTTCGGGCTGGTGGAGCGCGCGCTGATCCCGCTCGGCCTGCACCACATCTGGTATCCGTCCTTCTGGTATTCGTTCGGGGATTACACCACCCAGGCGGGCCAGGTGATCCACGGTGACCAGACCATCTGGTTCAAGATGCTCGAAGAGGGGGTGAAATCCTTCAGCAGCGACACCTACCAGAACGCCGGTAAGTTCATGCAGGGCGAGTTCCCGCTGATGCTGTTCGCGCTGCCTGCGGCATGCCTGGCGATGTACCACGAAGCGCATACGAAGAATAAGAAAATCGCGGCCGGTATTCTGTTCTCCGCTGCCCTCACCTGCTTCCTGACGGGGATCACCGAGCCGGTAGAGTTCACCTTTATCTTCGTGGCGCCGATTCTGTACGTCTTCAACGCCATCATGGCGGGCCTGGCGTACATGACCATGTACCTGCTGCACGCGCATATCGCCAAATCGTTCTCGGCGGGCTTTATCGACTACCTGTCGTTCGGGATCCTGCCGTCGTTTAACGGCTATCAGACCAACTTCCTGAGTGCCATTATCATCGGCATTCCGATGGCGCTGATTTACTACTTCACGTTCCGCTTCGTGATCCGTCGTTTCGACGTGAAAACGCCGGGCCGTACGGAGGTGACCGCCAGCGCGAATGACAAGTCCGATTCCGAACTTGCCACCGAAATCATCGGCCTGCTGGGCGGCGCGCAGAACATTGACTCCGTCGGCTCCTGCATCACCCGCCTGCGTCTGGAAGTGGCGAAGAGCGATGCGGTGGACAGGGACGGACTGAACGGGCTTGGCGCACGCGGCGTGGTCTTCGTCGGCGACAACGGGATCCAGGTGATTTTCGGTGCCAGAGCACAGTTTATCGCCCAGACCATGTCCACCATGATCGGCAAATAATAAGATGCCTGAACGACACGTCTCCTGTACGCTGGGAGACGTGTTTTATCCGGCTGATAATCGGTAAATTTCAGGGAGCGGTTTTGAAGAAAGTCAGCATCATTGATGTCGCAAAGCACGCGGGCGTCTCGGTCTCTACCGTGTCGCTGGTGCTACGTCAGAAAGGGAAAATCTCAGAGGCGACGATCGAGAAGGTCAATGCCGCCATCACGACGCTGGGCTATGTTCATAACGTTGCCGCTGCCAACCTCCGCGCCAACACCTCCAATCTTATCGGCCTGATCCTGCGTGACTTCAGCGACAGCTTTTCCATCAAGGTGATGGCGAGCATCGTTCAGGAGCTGGAGAAGCAGGGTTATATGGTGTTTCTCGGCCAGCCGCTGAACGACCAGGAACATCTGGAACGGACCCTGCTGTCGTTTAAGCAGCAGGGCGTCGCGGGCGTTATTTATCTGGCGTCTGACACCCGTAACGCCGCTTTACCGGAGCAGATCCGCCAGTGCCCGCTGCCGCTGGTGGCGGTCTCGCAGTCTCTGCTGGACGAAAAATGCAATCTGGTCATGCGCGATAATCGCCAGGCAGCGAACCTTGCCGCACGCTATCTTATCGAACGCGGACACCGCACGATCGCCTACATTGGCGGGCGCGAGGGCTGTCTTATCCGCGAGCAGCGCCTGCTCGGCTTTCGCAGCGCGATGACGCAAAACGGGCTGGTCTGGCGCGATGATTATTCACCGGCCTGCAGCGACGACACCCAGGCCGCCGCGATGGCAACGCGCCAGCTGCTGGAGAAAAACAGCTCCATCACCGCCCTGCTTTGCCACTCCCCGGATGCGATGATCGGCTCCATTTCCGGCATTCACCAGGTGGGCCGCACCGTGGGGAAAGACGTGTTCCTGACCCAGCAGGTGGCGCTGATCGGTTTTGAAGATATGCTCCACGTCAACCTCACCTCCCCTTCCTTCACCTATGTCTCTTCGGCCAGCGATGAAACAGGACGACAGGCGGCGGGGCTGATTATCCGCAAGCTGAAGGAGCCGGATCTGCAAACCCAGCGCATTACGCTGTCCGGGCAGCTTATCGCCCGCGAGTCGGCGTAAAATCAGAATTTGACACAGGTTTGCTGCAGCGGATTCGCTGCTATATTGCCGTGATTTGCCATGGATAATTGCAATGCCTACCGTTATCACTCACGCTGCTGTTCCCCTTTGCCTGGGCTTAGGTCTGGGAACGAAAGTCATCCCTCCCCGCCTGCTGTTTGCCGGGATCGTGCTCGCCATGCTGCCGGACGCCGACGTGCTGGCGTTCAAATTCGGCGTCGCCTACGGGAATATTTTCGGCCACCGCGGCTTTACCCATTCGCTGCTGTTTGCCTTTGCGGTACCGATACTCTGCGTGCTGATTGGCCGACGATGGTTCCGGGCCAGCCTGACGCGCTGCTGGCTGTTCTTAACCGTTTCACTGCTGTCGCACAGCCTGCTGGATTCCGTTACCACCGGCGGAAAAGGCGTCGGCTGGCTGTGGCCGTGGTCAGACGAGCGCTTCTTTGCGCCGTGGCAGGTGATTAAGGTCGCGCCGTTTGCGCTATCGCGCTACGCCACGCCGTACGGGCATGAGGTCATTATCTCGGAACTGCTGTGGGTGTGGCTACCGGGGGTGGTGCTGATGGGGATGTTGTGGTGGAAAAGAAGGTAAAAGTAGGCCCGGTAAGCGTTAGCGCCACCGGGCGTTACAGACTTACTTACGACGCCAGGTCGTCCCCTGCGGGCCGTCTTCCAGAATGATGCCCATCTCGGTCAGACGGTTACGCGCCGCATCTGCCGCCGCCCAGTCTTTGGCCTGACGCGCTTCCAGACGCGCCTTGATCAGCGCTTCAATTTCTGCCACTTCGCCGTCGTCTGCCTGCGCGCCGCTTTGCAGGAACGCGTCTGGCTCCTGCTCCAGCAGGCCGAGCACGGAAGAGAGCTTACGCAGATGAGATGCCAGCGCATTCGCCGCTGCCATGTCCTCTGACTTCAGGCGGTTCACTTCGCGCGCCATGTCGAACAGCACGGAGTAGGCTTCCGGCGTGTTGAAGTCGTCGTTCATCACCTCAACGAAGCGCGCTTCGAACGCTTCGCCGCCCGCCGCAGGCACAGATTTGTCGGTGCCGCGCAGCGCGGTGTACAGACGCTCCAGCGCCGAACGCGCCTGCTTCAGGTTCTCTTCGCTGTAGTTCAGCTGGCTACGATAGTGGCCAGACATCAGGAAGTAGCGCACGGTTTCCGCATCGTAATACTTCAGCACGTCGCGCACGGTGAAGAAGTTGCCCAGCGATTTCGACATCTTCTCGCGGTCAACCATCACCATCCCGGAGTGCATCCAGTAGTTAACGTACTCGCCGCCGTGGGCACAGGTGGACTGCGCAATTTCGTTTTCGTGGTGCGGGAACATCAGATCCGAACCGCCGCCGTGAATGTCGAAATGGTTGCCCAGCTGCTTGCAGTTCATCGCTGAACATTCAATGTGCCAGCCCGGACGGCCTTCGCCCCACGGGGATGGCCAGCTTGGTTCGCCCTCTTTGGACATCTTCCACAGCACGAAGTCCATCGGGTTACGCTTCACGTCAACCACGTCGACGCGCGCGCCGGCCTGCAGCTGGTCCAGGTCCTGACGGGAAAGCGCGCCGTAGGTTGGGTCCGTCGGCACGGAGAACATCACGTCGCCGTTGTCTGCCACATAGGCGTGACCGCGTTCGATCAGCTTTTCGGTGATCTCGATAATTTCGTGGATATGGTGGGTCGCACGCGGCTCGCTGTCCGGACGCAGAATATTGAGGGCATCAAAATCTTTGTGCATCTCAACAATCATGCGATCCACCAGCGCAACAAAGCTTTCGCCGTTTTCATTAGCGCGCTTGATGATTTTGTCGTCGATGTCGGTGATGTTACGCACGTACTTCAGGTTATAGCCCAGGAAGCGCAGGTAGCGAGAGACCACGTCGAACGCAACAAAGGTACGGCCATGGCCGATATGACAGAGATCGTAAACCGTAATACCACACACGTACATGCCGACTTCCCCGGCATGGATAGGTTTAAATTCCTCTTTCTGGCGCGTCATTGTATTAAAGATTTTTAACATCGAAGATTCCATGTAAACACGTGTGTGAGTTGTTTGTTCCATATAATACCCATAATTCGGAATAGGATCAGCACACAATGCAAGGTGATCGCGTCCTGTGGTTATGCTATAACAAGCCCCTATATATGACCCGAAGGCGGGTCGACGTACCACAATAACGGAACAGGATGCAAAAATGGTTACTTTCCACACTAATCATGGCGATATCGTAATCAAGACCTTTGATGACAAAGCGCCTGAAACAGTTAAAAACTTCCTGGACTACTGCCGCGAAGGTTTCTACAACAACACTATTTTCCACCGCGTGATCAACGGCTTTATGATCCAGGGCGGCGGTTTCGAGCCTGGCATGCGTCAGAAAGAGACCAAAGAGGCGATCAAAAACGAAGCGAACAACGGTCTGAAAAACACCCGCGGTACGCTGGCAATGGCCCGTACTCAGGCGCCTCACTCTGCCACCGCGCAGTTCTTCATCAACGTAGCGGACAACGACTTCCTGAACTTCTCCGGCGAAAGCCTGCAGGGTTGGGGCTACTGCGTGTTCGCAGAAGTGGTTGAAGGTATGGACGTGGTCGATAAGATCAAAGCCGTCTCTACCGGCCGCAGCGGCATGCACCAGGACGTTCCTAAAGAAGACGTTGTGATTACAAGCGTGACCGTCAGCGAGTAATTCGTGGCGACACTCTTTATTGCGGATCTGCATCTGCAAACAGAAGAACCGGCGATAACCGCCGGTTTTCTGCGTTTTTTACGCGGTGAAGCGAAAGGCGCCGACGCGCTGTACATCCTGGGCGATCTCTTTGAAGCCTGGATTGGCGACGACGATCCTAACCCGCTGCACCGTGAAATGGCTGCAGCCATTAAAACGCTGGTAGATTCCGGCGTCCCCTGCTACTTCATTCACGGCAACCGTGATTTCCTGCTCGGCAAGCGCTATGCCCGCGAAAGCGGTATGACGCTGCTGCCGGAAGAGCAGGTGCTCGATCTCTATGGCCGCAAGGTACTGATCATGCACGGCGACACGCTCTGCACCGACGATACCGGCTACCTGGCGTTTCGCGCCAAGGTCCACACCCCGTGGATCCAGAAGGTGTTCCTTGCCCTGCCGCTGTTTATCCGCAACCGCATCGCCGCCAGAATGCGTGCGGGCAGCAAAGCCGCCAACAGCAGTAAATCCCTGACCATCATGGACGTCAATCCGCAAGCTGTGGTGAGCGTGATGGAAAAGCATGGCGTTCAGTGGCTGATCCACGGTCATACCCATCGCCCTGACGTGCATTCTCTGAGCGCCAACGGTGGACCGGCCCATCGCGTGGTATTGGGCGCATGGCATACTGAGGGTTCGATGGTCAAAGTCACTCCCGACGGTGTCGAACTGATCGCTTTTCCGTTTTAACGTTTTCTCGTCGTTTCGCTTGTTTCTCAGCCACGCAACCGTTTTCCTTGCCCGTATAACATGCTATTCTCTGTGCCCTCGAAAGCAGTGTGTTTCGCACCACAGGAGTTTTAAGACGCATGTCTTCCCGCAATAATCCGGCGCGTGTCGCCATCGTGATGGGGTCCAAAAGCGACTGGGCTACCATGCAGTTCGCCGCCGAAATCTTTGAAATCCTGAATGTTCCGCACCACGTTGAAGTGGTTTCCGCACACCGTACGCCGGACAAACTGTTCAGCTTCGCCGAAAGCGCCGAAGAGAACGGGTATGAGGTGATTATTGCCGGTGCGGGCGGCGCAGCACATCTGCCGGGCATGATTGCCGCCAAAACGCTGGTGCCGGTTCTGGGCGTCCCGGTACAAAGCGCCGCGTTAAGCGGTGTCGATAGCCTCTACTCCATCGTCCAGATGCCGCGCGGTATTCCTGTCGGTACGCTGGCAATTGGCAAAGCGGGCGCGGCGAACGCCGCCCTGCTGGCCGCGCAAATTCTTGCAACGCACGACAAAGATTTACACCAGCGCCTGGCGGAGTGGCGTAAAGCCCAGACCGACGAGGTGCTGGATAACCCGGACCCGCGGGGTGCGGCATGAAGCAGGTTTGCGTCCTCGGCAACGGCCAGCTGGGCCGCATGCTGCGTCAGGCTGGCGAACCGTTGGGGATTGCCGTCTGGCCCGTCGGGCTGGACGCCGAGCCGGAAGCGGTGCCGTTCCATCAGAGCGTGATCACCGCCGAAATTGAACGCTGGCCGGAAACCGCCCTGACCCGCGAGCTGGCGCGCCATAACGCCTTCGTGAACCGCGACGTGTTCCCGATCATTGCCGACCGTCTGACGCAGAAGCAGCTGTTCGACAAGCTGGGCCTCGCAACCGCCCCGTGGCAGCTCCTGTCTGATAAAAGCGAGTGGAATGACGTCTTCGCCATGCTGGGCGAGCTGGCGATTGTGAAGCGCCGCGTGGGTGGCTACGACGGCCGCGGCCAGTGGCGCCTGCGCGCAGGCGACACCGCCGAGCTGCCGGACGACTGCTACGGCGAGTGCATCGTTGAGCAGGGCATCAACTTCAGCGGCGAAGTGTCGCTGGTTGGCGCACGCGGGCACGATGGTCGCACTGTGTTTTACCCGCTGACGCATAACCTGCATCAGGACGGCATTCTGCGCACCAGCGTCGCCTTCCCGCACGCCAATGCCGACCAGCAGGCGCAGGCGGAAGAGATGCTTTCTGCCATCATGCACGAGCTGGGCTACGTGGGCGTGATGGCGATGGAGTGCTTCGTCACGCCGTCGGGCCTGCTGATCAACGAGCTGGCGCCGCGCGTGCACAACAGCGGCCACTGGACGCAAAACGGCGCCTCTATCAGCCAGTTCGAACTGCACCTGCGTGCCATCACCGACCTGCCGCTGCCACAGCCCGTCGTTAACAGCCCGTCGGTGATGATCAACCTGATCGGGACCGATCTGAACTACGACTGGCTGAAGCTGCCGCTGGTGCATCTGCACTGGTATGACAAAGAGGTTCGCGCGGGTCGTAAAGTGGGTCATCTCAACCTGAACGACAGCGATACCGACCGCCTGAGCGCCACCCTGGAGGCGATCGTTCCTCTCCTGCCGCCAGAATACGCGAGCGGAATTGTCTGGGCACAGTCAAAGCTCAAGTAAGACATCTGCGCCGGGGAGTTGACCTTCCCCTTCCCCGGCGTACAATCCCCGCCCATTGCTGCTGAGTTTTCTTCTGGAATCACCATGAACGATGGAACGGACTATCGCGCGATCCTCGCGTCTGATACCCCTTTAATCGACGTTCGCGCGCCGATCGAATTTGCCCAAGGTGCGATGCCCGCCGCACTCAACCTGCCCTTAATGAACGACGACGAGCGTGCCGCCGTCGGTACCTGCTATAAGCGCCAGGGACCCGACGCCGCGCTGGCGCTCGGCCATAGCCTGGTGAGCGGCGAGACGCGGGAGGCGCGCATTAACGCCTGGAGCGAAGCCAGCCTTGCGCACCCCGAGGGCTATCTCTGCTGTGCGCGTGGCGGTCAGCGCTCGCATATCTCTCAGGCCTGGCTGAAAGAGGCTGGCATCGACTACCCGCTGATCCGCGGCGGCTATAAGGCCCTGCGCCAGACGGCGATTCAGGTCACCATTGAGCAGTCGCAAAAGCCGATGGTGCTTATTGGCGGCTGTACCGGCAACGGTAAAACGCTGCTGGTGAAGCAGCACGCGCAGGGCATCGATCTGGAAGGGCTGGCGCACCATCGCGGCTCGTCGTTTGGCCGCACGCTTACGCCGCAGCTTTCCCAGGCGAGCTTCGAGAATCACCTTGCGGTTGAGCTATTGAAAAAAGACGCCGCGCGCTGGGTGCTGGAGGACGAGGGCCGGATGATTGGCTCCAACCACCTGCCGGAGTGCCTGCGCGACCGCATGGTTGACGCCCCTATCGTTGTCGTCGAAGACCCGTTTGAAACCCGACTTGAGCGCCTGCGCGAAGAGTATTTTGACCACATGTGGGCGGATTTTTCTGCCGCGTACGGTGAGGAGGCGGGCTGGAAGGAGTACAGCGAGTACCTGCACCACGGCCTGTTTGCCATTCGCCGTCGGCTTGGGCTACAGCGTTTTGCGGAATTTACGGCGCTGCTGGACGCGGCCCTTGCCGAACAACAGCGAACGGGCAGCACCGACGCGCACTTCAGCTGGCTTGTACCGCTGCTGAAGGACTATTACGACCCGATGTACGGCTATCAGCTGGAGAAGAAAGCGGAGAAGATTGTCTATCGCGGGACGTTCGCAGAAATTGCCGAGTGGCTTAATCGCTAAAAAAAGCCGGGTGGCGAGGTAAAAGCAAAACGGCAACCTGGGTTGCCGTTTTTAATGTTTTTTCCCTCTCCCCGTGGGAGAGGGTCAGGGTGAGGGCATCAGGCCGCACCCTACATGACATCTTAGAAGTCGTAACGCAGACGCACCAGGTTCATGTCGCCCAGGTTGTCGGTGCTGGAGGTGAACACGTGTTCGTAATCCACGCGGAAACCGTAATCCAGCTGGAAGCTGATACCCACGCCGTTGTCGATGCGCTGGTAGTTACGGCCGTTCACGTACTCGATGCGGTCACCCATGAAGTAAGGCTGGATGGATTTCACCGCGTACTGACCGATTGGGAATTTGTACCCTGCGAAGTATTCAATACCCCACGCGTCGCCCGCAAAGTAGTCGTTAACAGACACTTTTTTGGTGGTCAGGAAGTTCTGGTACCAGCCGCCGCCAGCGGAGAAGGTCCAGTTGTCCGGCGTCCAGCTCAGCGCAGTACCGACAATATTCTGGTCGTAGGATTTGCTGTCGCCGTTGTCCGGGTTACGCATGTCCGCGCGGGTGTAGTTCCACGCAGCGCCCCAGGTCAGATCGGTGGTCAGGTGGTAATCGATACCCAGTGAGCCGCCGCCTTTACGCTTGTAGCGCAGACCGTTGCCCGGCAGGTATTCGCTGTCTTCAAACAGGTAGGATGCATAGATGTCCGCATCGCCCACGGTTTTCTTATATTTCAGCATCTGGCGTGAACGGTAAGAGCCGTCGTAGTCGCCGTTGATCCCGTTACCCGGCGCCTGGCCGATCATGTCGTAGTCCCAGATATCGGTTTTCGCGCCCACCACATCGTAGTACACGCTGTTCTGCTGGCCGAAGGTCAGCGTACCCCAGGTATCGCTCTTCAGGCCGGTGTAGAGCATACGGCGTGAGGTGTCGTGCGCGCCGTCGGCGTAGTGGTTATCCCAGTTAAACTGCGCCGGAATGTTCACCCCCAGCTCGTAGTAGCTGATCCAGCTGATGTCGTCAAACAGGTAGTAATCAGCCGCGAAACGGAAGCGGGTACCGCCGTCAAAGCCGTTACGCTTGTAGCCGTTTTTGCCGTCATCGCCGGTCATGTTCTGGAACTGAGGACGAATACTGCCGCCAACGGTGAAGTTCAGGCGGCTCAGCGGGTTACCCGCCTGAGGATCCTGCTTAAGTACGGTGATTTCTGCCTGAGATGCAAAAGTAGTCAATGCCACTGCCGCGCCGATCGTTGCCGCCAGCGCTGATTTTTTTATAGTCATTATTTTTCCTTAATAGACACGCTGCTAAATATTTAGCTGGTGAATATTAACCGGAAATTTTCGGGCTGTGTGGGCGGGTTTTTAATGTTTTGTGCTACTAAATGCGTTGGCATTATCACTTTGTGCTATTTAAGCATTATGCACCGGCATAAAAACCGGTGCGTAATTATTACCATGCCAAATCAATTTACAAACTGCCGGAACAGGGCCTTGCCCTTTAACAATCGCGCCCCGAGCCAGCCCCCGCAGAGGGAGAGCAGCACCGCGCCGCAGAGAGGGAGTACTAGCCAGAGACGCCAGTCAGGCTCCCACGGGAAGTCGAAGACCTTTGTCTGCAGCACCGCCAGCGCCGTCTCCGCGCCAATCGCCGCGACCAGACCCGCCACCAGCCCAAGCAGCGCAAACTCGCTCCACAGCGTCGCCCGCAGCAGCCGCTTACCCGCGCCGAGCGTGCGGTAGACTATCAGTTCCTGATGACGCTGGCGCATGCCCACCTGCACCTGCGCCAGCAGCAGCAATATGCCGCAGATTGTCACCAGCACCACCATCACCTCCAGCGCGCGGCTCACCTGCTCCAGCACCTGCCCGACCTGTTTGAGGATCGCGCCAATATCCAGCAGGCTCACCGTCGGGAACTCCCGGTTAAGCTGCGTCAGCATGCCGTTGCCGTTTTCCCAGCGGAAGCTGGTCAGCCAGCTCTGCGGCTGCCCGTCCAGCGCGCCCGGCGGGAAGATGAAGAAGAAGTTTGGCCGCAGGCTTTCCCAGTCCACTTTACGGAGGCTGGTGACTTTGGCGGTAAAATCCTGGGTATCACCGGTGAAGGTCACGCTGTCCCCGAGCTTCACGTTCAGGCGCGTCGCCAGCCCCTCTTCCATCGACACCTCTCCCGCTTTCGGCGGCCAGGTACCGGCGGTAATCGGGTTATGGTCGGGACGTTTCTCCTGCCAGGTCAGGTTGAGTTCGCGGTTAAGCGACTCATCCTTGTTCCCCTCGGTTGACTGACCGTTGATCTGCGTCAGACGCGCGCGGACGATGGGATAGAACGACTCGGGGATAATGTGATGCTCCGACAGGAAACCCTTCAGCGGCGTCACCTGTTCCGGTGCGATGTTGATCAGGAAATAGTTCGGGCTTTCCGGCGGAAGCTGCTGCTGCCAGCGATCCAGCAGATCCCCGCGAAGCACGAGAAGCAGCGCCAGCAGCATAAACGACAGCGAAAAGGCCGACAGCTGGCTGAGCGTTGACCAGGGCTGATGCAGCAGGCGGTTGACCGCCAGCCGCACCGGCAGGGATTTCACCGTCAGCCTTTTCAGGACGTTGAGCAGTATCCAGCCCAGCACGCCGCACAGCAGCGCCAGTACCACCGCGCCGGCCAGCACGGCCCACAGCAGGGTGCTGCCGCCCATCAGCCAGGCCAGCAGCCCGACCGCAACAGCAATAATCGCCGGAAGATAGAACTTCAGCGGCCAGACGTTCGCCACCACATCATTGCGCAGCACCCGCAGCGGCTGCGTCGCGAGCAGCAGGCGGTACGGGCGCAGCCCCACCAGCACCGAGATCACCGTCATCGCGCCCATCGCCCACAGCCACGGCCAGAGGCTTGCCGGGGGCAAAGCGGCCGGCAGCACCGGTTTCAGCATCACCATCAGCAGTTTTTCAAACAGCAGGCCTATTATTCCGCCGGTAAGCGCTGAGAGGGCCAGCAGCATCAGCCACTGGCCGACGATCAGCTTGCGCAGCTGCGCCCGCCCCGCGCCGAGGGTTTTAAGGATCGCCACCAGGTCGTAGCGGCTGCGGCAGTAGTGCCCCATCGCCACGGCAACCGCCGCCACCGCCAGCAGCAGGGTTAACAGCGCCGACAGCAGCAGGAACTGTTGGGAACGTTCGAGGGATTTGCCGAGCGCCCCTTCGTCCTGCTCCAGCCCGTACCAGCGGTGTTCCGGCTTGAGCTGCGGCAGAAGCCATTTTTCATACGCCTCCAGCTGCGCGGGCGTGCCGCCAAACTTGTAGCGCCAGGTGACGCGGCTTCCCGGCTGGACGGCGTTGGTTTTCGCGACATCGGCGGTGTTCATCAGCAGGCGCGGCGCGAGCTGGAACGGGTTAAAGCCGGAGTCGGGCTCCTGCACCACTTCCCCGGCGATTTTCAGCGTGGCATCGCCAACGTCAATACTGTCGCCGGGTTTCAGGTTGAGAAGTGCCATCAGGCGCGATGCCAGCAGCACCGTGCCGGGCGTCGGCTTTAGCCCCGGCGGTCTGGTTTGTAATTCCCCGTACATCGGGTAGATGTCGTCCACGGCCTTCACGCTGGCGAGCTGCGGGGTGTCCCCCGCGAAGGTCATGGTCTGGAAGGTGAGCTGCTCTCCCACCTTTAGCCCTTCCTTGCGCGCTTCCTCAATCCAGCCAGGCGGCACAGGACGTGAGCTTTGCAGCGCCCGGTCCCCGGCCATAAATTCGCGGCTCTGCTGGCTGAGCCCTTTTTCCATACGGTCGCTGACGCTGCCGAGCGCCAGCACGCAGGCCACCGCCAGGCTTAACGCCAGCCAGACAATCAGCAGCGAGGGCGAGCGCCATTCGCGCCAGAACCAGCGGGCGATCATGCTTCCTCCTGAAGAATACCGTTCACCAGCCTCAGGCGGCGGTCGCAGCGGGCGGCCAGCTGCGGATCGTGGGTCACGAGGATCAGCGTGGTGCCATGTTCGCGGTTAAGCGAAAACAGCAGATCAGCAATTTTATCCCCGGTTTTACGGTCAAGGTTGCCGGTGGGTTCATCGGCAAACAGCACTTCCGGGCGGCCGTTAAACGCCCGCGCCAGCGCCACGCGCTGCTGCTCGCCGCCGGAAAGCTGTGCCGGAAGATGGTCGAGGCGCTTGCCCAGGCCGAGCTGTTCCAGCAGCGCCTTCGCATGCGTGCGGCTTTCGCGGCTCTTTTCGCCGCGCAGCAGCGCCGGGAGCTCGACGTTTTCCAGCGCGTTCAGGGTCGGGATCAGCATAAAAGACTGAAAGACAAAACCGATATGCCGCGCGCGCAGCGCGGCTCGCGCCTCTTCATCAAGCTGGTGCAGCGGTTGCCCGACCAGGTGGACTTCGCCGCTGCTGCCGTCGTCCAGACCGGCCAGAATCGCCAGCAGCGTAGACTTGCCGGAACCGGATTCGCCAATCAGCGCGATGGTTTCGGTGCGTTTGACAACGAGTTCAACTCCGGTAAGGATTGAAAGCTCCTGCTCCCCCTGACCGACGGACTTCTTAAGACGATGAACTTCAACACTGTTTTCCGCTGGCATTTGCCCTTCCTGTTTTTGATGCTGATGACCTTCCGCGCGGCGGCAGCGGACACGTTACTGATTCTTGGCGACAGCCTGAGCGCGGGCTACCGCATGGCGGCCAGCGCGGCCTGGCCGGCTCTGCTCAATGACAAATGGCAAAGCAAGACGACCGTTATCAACGGCAGCATCAGCGGCGATACCTCGCAGCAGGGTCTGTCGCGCCTGCCTGCGCTGCTCAAGCAGCATCAGCCGCGCTGGGTGCTGGTTGAGCTTGGCGGTAATGACGGCCTGCGTGGCTTCCAGCCTCAGCAAACCGAGCAAACGCTGCGTACCATTTTGCGGGACATCAAGGCAGCAAACGCCCAGCCGCTGCTGATGCAAATTCGCCTGCCCGCCAACTACGGTCGTCGGTATAATGAGGCCTTTAGCGCGATCTACCCTAAGCTTGCCAAAGAGTTTGATATTCCGCTCCTGCCATTTTTCATGGAAGAGGTCTATCTCAAACCCCAGTGGATGCAGGACGACGGTATCCACCCCAATCGCGATGCGCAGCCGTTTATTGCCGACTGGATGGCAACGCGGCTGGCTCCTTTAGTTAAACATGACTCGTAATTCAGCGGAGTTCCTGACAGGTAAAGTTATGCAAAAATCGGTCTTAATTACAGGATGTTCCAGCGGAATCGGCCTTGAAAGCGCGCTTGAACTAAAGCGCCAGGGATTCAGGGTGCTGGCAGCGTGCCGCAAGCCTGACGATGTCGAGCGCATGAACGGGCTGGGCTTTACCGGCATACAGCTGGATATGGACTCGCCGGAGAGCGTTGAACGCGCCGCCGACGAGGTGATAGCCCTGACCGAAGGCCGTCTGTACGGTCTCTTTAATAATGCCGGTTACGGCGTGTATGGCCCGCTGGATACGCTCTCGCGCGAAACGCTGGAGAAGCAGTTTTCAACCAATTTCTTTGGCGTCCATCAGCTCACCATGCGTCTGCTCCCGGCCATGCTGCCGCACGGCGAAGGGCGCATCGTGATGACATCGTCAGTGATGGGGCTGATTTCCACCCCGGGCCGCGGCGCCTACGCCGCCAGCAAATATGCGCTGGAAGCCTGGTCCGACGCCCTGCGCATGGAGCTGCGCCACAGCGGCATCAAGGTCAGCCTGATTGAACCCGGCCCGATCCGCACCCGCTTTACCGAAAACGTGAACCAGACCCAGGCGGACAAGCCGGTCGAAAACCCCGGCATCGCCGCACGTTTTACCCTCGGGCCAGAGGCGGTGGTTGCCAAAGTGCGCCATGCTTTTGAGAGCGAGCATCCCAAAATGCGCTATCCGGTGACGCTGGTCACCCATGCCGTCGGCTGGTTAAAGCGCCTGCTGCCGGGCAGGATAATGGACAAAATTTTGCACGGCTGAGTTGAAGCGACGACGCTCATCCCCATGTAAAGAGTAAACCGACAAAAGAGAAAGCCGCATGTCCGTACAGAATATCGTCAATATTACAGAAGCAAACCTGCAACAGGTCCTCGAACAGTCGATGGCTAAACCGGTGCTGTTCTACTTCTGGTCTGAGCGCAGCCAGCATTGTCTGCAGCTGACGCCGGTGCTGGAAAGCCTTGCCGCGCAGTACAACGGTCAGTTCATTCTGGCGAAACTGGATTGTGACGCCGAACCGATGGTGGCATCGCAGTTTGGTCTGCGCGCCATTCCAACCGTTTATCTGTTCCAGAACGGCCAGCCTGTCGATGGCTTCCAGGGCCCCCAGCCGGAAGAGGTGATTCGCGCCCTGCTGGATAAAGTGCTGCCGCGCGAAGAAGAGCTGAAAGCGCAGGAAGCGATGGCGCTGATGCAGGAAGGCAAGTACGACGAGGCGCTGCCGCTGCTGAAAGAGGCGTGGCAGCTGTCGAACCAGAACAGCCAGATCGGCCTGCTGCTGGCGGAAACGCAGATCGCCCTGCACCGTTCAGAAGACGCGGAAGCCGTGCTCAAGACGGTTCCAATGCAGGATCAGGACACCCGCTATCAGGGGCTGGTGGCGCAGATTGAGCTGCTAAAGCAGGCGGCGGACACTCCGGAAATTCAGCAGCTGCAGCAGCAGGTGGCCGACAACCCGGCGGATGCCGCGCTGGCAAGCCAGCTGGCGCTCCAGCTGCATCAGGTGGGACGTAACGAAGAGGCGCTGGAGCTGCTGTTCAGCCACCTGCAGAAAGATCTGGCTGCCGCAGACGGTCAGGCGCGCAAGATGTTCCAGGAGATCCTGGCCGCGCTGGGCACCGGAGACGCGCTGGCGTCGAAGTATCGTCGTCAGTTATACGCGCTGCTCTATTAACAAAAAATGCCCGGTGGCGCTAACGCTTACCGGGCCTACAAAAACGGATATTACCCCGTCTTTTTCAACGGCGTCACCACCAGCTGGTGGCGCGGGTTGTAGAACTTCCGATAGGTCAGGTAGCAGGCAATGATAGTGGACAGGCTCGCCGTGGAAAGCAGCATAAACGTCACCATGATCTGATACTTAATCGCTTTTACCGGATCGATACCGGCAAAGATCAGCCCCGACATCATGCCCGGCAGGCTCACCAGCCCCACCGTTTTGGCAGAATCCACTGTCGGGATCAGCGATGAGCGAATGCTCTCACGAATCAGCCGCGCTGAAGCCACTTTTGGCGTCGCCCCCAGGCTTAACTTCTCCTGCAGCTGCTGCTGTTCACTGCTGAAACGCTGGCCGAGGTTGTTGTAGCACAGGCCAACGGCCACCATAGCGTTTCCCGCAATCATCCCGGAGATAGGGATCACCTGCATCGGCGTAAACTCAATCGAGCCAGAGAGCACCAGCACCGCCAGGGTGAGCGCCGTCCCGGTGGTAATCGCGATAAATGACGAGATAAACGCCTTATCAATATATTTACTGCGTTTCTGCGCGTTCCACGCCGCGTTAAAGCAGATGAAGAGCACCATCAGCAGCGTCAGCACCGCGTGGTTGACGTTGAAAATATACTTCAGCACATAGCCGACGATGACGAGCTGTACCACCGCGCGGCAGATACTCCAGACAATATCTTTTTCCAGGCCCAGCTTTTCCCGGTAGCTGACGACGATAGCAATCAGCACCAGCACCATCGAAAACGCCAGAGATTCATTGGTAATGTTATGCTCACCCACGGTTGGCCTCCTGCATTTTCCCGCCGTGCGGCTGGAGCGTAATCACGTCATCCGCATGGGTAATTTCGTTTGAGTCGTGCGTCACCCACAGCACGGCAATATTCTGCTCGCGGGCGTAACGATGAATAATCTCGTTGACGTTGCGTTTGTTGGCATCATCGAGCGCGCTGGTGATCTCATCCAGCAGCAATACCTTCGGTAAGAACTGCAGATTACGGATCAGCGAGACGCGCTGCTTTTCTCCGCCCGAGAGCTCACTGATGGATTTGGTCAGCGTCTCCTTCGCCAGGCCAAAACGGGCCAGATCGTCGATGAATTTTTCCGGCTCCGGCGTTTTATTGCGGATTTGCCACGGAAAAATCAGGTTATCAAAAACCGTGTCGCCAAAAAGCACGGGCGTTTGGACGCAATAAGAGACCTGCTGGCGATAGCTTTCCGGGGAAAGTGACGCAATATCCTGCCCTTCAAACAGAATGGTTCCCTCCGTTGGGCTCAGCAGTGAGGCCACAATCTTCAGTAAGGTGCTTTTACCGCAGCCTGACGGCCCTGTTATCAGCTTGAACTCACCGGGAGAAAGGTTAAACCCGACGTGCTGAAGG
This sequence comes from Enterobacter cloacae complex sp. P43RS, assembly GCF_014930585.1. Classification (NCBI taxonomy): domain Bacteria; kingdom Pseudomonadati; phylum Pseudomonadota; class Gammaproteobacteria; order Enterobacterales; family Enterobacteriaceae; genus Enterobacter; species Enterobacter cloacae complex sp. P43RS. Next base: position 271,908 of record NZ_JADBRJ010000003.1, on the reverse strand, counting down.
ATCGTGTTATTTGCGACACGAAAGCCGACGTCCTTTATCTGCAAAACTGCATTTTCGTTGTTCATATTTTTTCCAGTAACTCCTGAACGTTATTAGCATAATCCGTGCCGCTCGTTCGTCACAACGCGTTTTAGCGCCCCCTTTCGCCACCAAGACTTCCGATTGTGTTTACCGTGCATTCATTAGACATGCTTTACACTTTCGCTTTACAGTTTACGCCGTGACCTTAGCGACACTTCCGTATCTCTGGTTTAGAACATTCGTTAAAGTGGTGTTAAGCTCTGCCCGCAACACAATAAGGAAGTACAAGAATGTCTAATATTCACACTTTTTATGAGTTTTCTGAACTTGAACCCGGCGTGAAAACCATCGATCAGCTTCTTGCTGCCATTGCTTCAGAATCCGTTACGGCTTATGTGTTCGGGGGAGAGCTTGTCCGGTTCGTTAAGGGCCTGCTGAAGATGAAGCCGGTCATTCAGCTGAAGAATTGCCGCTTTGCGTTTGATAACGGCACTCGCTTCGTTGAAATCGACGGCAGAGGGAATGTCAAAGAGTTCGAGCCGGGCAAGGTTCCGGTCTGGTTCCAGTCTCCCGGTGAGTTTGCCCGCGGCCAGTGGCTGGTCAACCATGATTTTGCGGACCTGATGACGCCGGAATTTATCCGCGCGTTTATCGAACGCTTCCCGGACGTAAGCAAACGACGCGAACACGCGAACCTGCTGTTCGATCTGCAGCTCAATAAGCTGGCGCCCGCGCAGCCCGCGGCGAAAAAGACAGGCAACGTTCAGGGCAAAACGACCAAACCCAAAGTCACCGATCTGCAGTCTTTCGAACTCTTCAGCCAGTTTTATGCGCGTATGAAAACGGCAGTCTGTGCAGACCAGTTCCCGACGCTGCAAATTCTGACGGGACACGACGCCGTCAACGACGCGCCCACCTCTCTGAAGGGCGCGGTACGCACCTGGTTCAAAGGGATCACCGGTCAGCTTCCGCCGAACAACAAGCGCGTGGGCGCGGGCAATGCGGAACTGTTCTGCGCGCCGATCCGCGAGCAGCTGCGCCAGGTCGAAGAGATTGGGCTGGAGACCTTCTATCACGGCCTGTCGAAAGCCATCGCCGATGCGGGTGACGATGCGCTGATCGCTGACTTTACCTACAGCTACCACTAACGCTCTGCCCCGCCCGTCGGACGGGGCGAATTTTAGCCCATTAGCCGATATACTTACGAATAGCAAACACGCGCTTTTTCTCATCAAAGCATGCAAAACAGGAGGTTTTTATGCTCATCGTTGTTCCCGTCCTTATATTCGTTGCGCTGGTTATCGTGGGCGCAGGTGTCAAAATTGTCCCTCAGGGTTACCAGTGGACCGTCGAGCGCTTCGGCCGCTATACCAACACGCTGCAGCCCGGCCTGAGCCTGATTGTTCCGTTCATGGACCGGATTGGCCGCAAGATCAACATGATGGAGCAGGTGCTGGATATCCCCTCTCAGGAAGTGATCTCCAAAGATAACGCCAACGTTACCATTGATGCCGTCTGCTTTATTCAGGTGATTGATGCGCCGAAAGCGGCCTATGAGGTGAGCAACCTGGAGCTGGCGATCGTCAACCTGACGATGACCAACATCCGTACCGTGCTCGGCTCGATGGAGCTGGACGAAATGCTCTCCCAGCGCGACAGCATCAATACCCGCCTGCTGCACATTGTTGACGAGGCAACGAACCCGTGGGGGATCAAAGTCACCCGTATTGAGATCCGCGACGTGCGCCCACCGGCAGAGCTAATCGCCTCCATGAACGCGCAGATGAAGGCCGAGCGTACCAAGCGTGCCTATATTCTGGAAGCCGAAGGGGTCCGTCAGGCGGAGATCCTCAAAGCGGAAGGGGAAAAACAGTCGCAGATCCTGAAAGCCGAAGGCGACCGTCAGTCCGCGTTCTTACAGGCGGAAGCGCGTGAACGTTCCGCTGAAGCGGAAGCCCGCGCAACGCAGATGGTCTCCGAGGCGATTGCCGCCGGTGATATCCAGGCCGTGAACTACTTCGTGGCGCAAAAATATACCGATGCGCTGAAAGAGATCGGCTCCGCGAACAACAGCAAAGTGGTGATGATGCCCCTGGACGCCAGCAGCCTGATGGGCTCTATCGCGGGGATCGCCGAACTGATCAAGGACAGCGGAAACGAGCGTAAAAAATGATTGAGCTCATCGTTGCATATCCTCATGCCTTCTGGCTAAGCCTCGGTGGCTTATTGCTGGCGGCGGAGATGCTTGGCGGCAACGGCTACCTGCTCTGGAGCGGTGTTGCCGCTGTCATTACGGGCCTGCTGGTCTGGATCCTTCCTCTGGGCTGGGCGTGGCAGGGCGCGCTGTTTGCCGTGCTGACGCTGGTTGCCGCCTGGCTGTGGTGGCGCTGGCTTAACCGTCAGGTCAAAGAGCAGAAACCGCTGGACGCGCATCTCAACCAGCGCGGACAGCAGATTGTCGGCAAGCGCTTTACGCTCGACGCTGCGCTGGTGAACGGGCGCGGGCACATGCGCGTGGGCGACAGCTCGTGGCCGGTGGTGGCCGACGACGACCTCAGCGCCGGAACGCAGGTTGAGGTCATTGCGGTGGAAGGGATTACGCTGCGGGTAAAAGCCTGCTAGACGTGGGTTTTGCGATGGCAGCAGCCGGCAAGATTATCAATAATCGGGCAGTCGGCGCTGTCATCACCCGGACAGGATTCCGCCAGCTGCAGCAGCTGTTCGCGCATCGCCTGTAGCTCGATGATGTGGCGCTCGATCTCCGCCACTTTTTCCAGCGTGCGTTTTTTCACGTCCGCGCTGTGGCGCTTCGGATCGTTAAACAGGTTAACCAGCTCGCCGCACTCTTCCAGGTTAAACCCCACCTGTCTTGCCTGGCGCAGCAGCGTCAGCTCATCGAGATGCAGCTGCGTGTAGCTGCGGTAGCCGTTTTCACTGCGCAGCGGTGGCGTTACCAGCCCCTTCTCTTCATAAAAGCGGATCGCCTTGCTGGTTAAGCCCGTTTTTTTTGCCACGTCACTGATATTCACATTTCCCCCTTGACCTTCCCCTTGATGGTGGGATTCTGACAGGCGCAGCCCCTTAAGGTACTGCGCCGAATCAGTATTTTACAGACTTAACTAACCCGCAAATCCCCCGCTTTGCCTCCAGAGTGTGGACACAATGTGGACATTCCGCTGAGAGGATTATAGCTCACAGCGTCCAGTAAATAATCTGGAGCGAAGTGCGCGTAAACCATCGTTTGCGAAATATCCGCATGACCCAAGATTCTCTGTAAGGCAATGATGTTGCCCCCCTTCATCATGAAGTGCGTCGCGAACGTGTGCCGCAAAGCATGGGCGGCCTGTCCATCTGGCAAATTGGGTTTTGCTTCTTTCATCCTCAAGCGGAACGTTTTGTAACTCACCCGGAAAAGTCGACCTGATTCCCTGTGTTTAATTATCCTGGCGATATCATCCGATATCGGAACAACGCGCCTTTCACCGTTTTTTGTCAGGGTAAACATGACTCTGTTACCGACAATATTTTCCGCTTTCAAATTGTATGCCTCCCCCCACCTTGCACCGGTAGCCAGCAGTAAAATCGCTATGCGGTAGTAATCACCGGAACATAGCGACAAGAGCCGATCAACCTCGGTCTGTGTCAGATATGACATTTCGGTTTTGGGCTCTTTCAACGCGGCAACCGATGTCACGGGATTTTCCCCGTGGAACTCGTCGATCTCCGCCATTGACTTGAAAATTCCACTCAAGGCGAAAAGGTCATGATTTATCGTTGAAGCCTTAATCCCCTGCTCCAGCCGGTATGCTCGGTAATCAATAATGCAACGTGCATCAAGCTGGTAAAGCATAGGGTCGCCCATATCCTTGCAGATGCAATTAACCGCGCTTAGTCTGCGGTTCGCATAGTTTTTGTTTCGTCCAATCAACTGCCACCAAAGCGCAATAAACTCGCTTAGCTTTCGTTTATCAGCCGGTTTATTCAGATAATCATGATTCTGAAATTTGGCAATGATACTGCGCTCAAATGCGTGCGCTTCTGCCTTTCTGTCAAACTTCCGCCGAATGCGTTTTCCATCGCGCCCGCGCGGCCTTACATCCACTTCATAGCGACCATCTTCGAGTTTCTTAACGGACATAAGAAGACCCTCCGATTGTCAGTTCACTATCCTGGTAACAAATAGTGAAAATGTAATGTTTATATAAAGTTAACCAATCTGTTTCCCGGAGTGGTCTGATTGCGTTGTCTGTTGCCCAAAGTGTGCGAGAGCCGGTGCGATCTGGCCCCGGCTTGGGTCGATCCGGTCATACATAAACCAGTCTTGATACTTATGAAAACGAGGGTGTCCAAAAATACTCACTGCTGCTTCGAGCGTCATTTTCGTCTTATCACGCTCATACCCCCCATAACTTGAATAATTTAAACCTGTTAATTCAGACATTTGCCTTTTAGTTAAACGTTCAGAGTCGCGAATAAGCGCCAGTTTTTCGCCTTGCGTCATTGACATAATGATAAGATCTCATCACAATCATAAAAATTAAGCACACAGGCAACATTTGCCCACAGTGCCACCAGAAGCCGATTAGTGCTCATTAAGCCTCAAATGACCTCAACGTATGGAGTCTAACAAATGACACAATTACGAGAAATTGATTTAACGGCGGGATCTCAACATTTACGCCAATTCCCGTTAGACAATGCTCGCGTTGCTCGCACCTGCAAAATGACCACCGCGCAGGCTGAAAGCATCCGGGATATGAATACCGAAGAACTGCAAAAACAGATTTTCGTTACGCCGGTCGAGTTTGCTTATCTGACTGGCCGCACGTTAAAGAGCGTTCGCAACCTGATGGACCGCGCACAATTGCCAGTTCATCGCGAAGGGATGCCCGGTTCTAAACGTCCTAAGCGTTTCATAATGCTGCAAGAATATTGGAATGCTGTAGCTCATTGCCGCGCACTCATTACTCCAGAAGAAAAGCACTTCATTGATCGGTTGTTGCGAGATAAGAAAACATATCGCCGTGTAACTGGTGACCAGCATTCAACGCACAAGCGCAACAGTCACAGCCAGCAACGCCGCATTGCATGACAATAGCGGACCTACAGGTACAGGGATTGAAAATGCTTATCCAGATCAATAGCAAAACAGCAATCTATCGCGGCTTCACAATCCTGAAGTTGCCACGTAAAAAGCCGTATTCACGTCAGCGATATCAAATAACTAAAGATGGTAATTATCTGGGGCTGGACTTCGGATTGTCTCAGGCTCGACAGACTATCGATCAGCTACATCGGAGGCACTAATGGCAACTTCAACAGCAGCAGTTATCGAAGCGCGAAACCGTTTGAATGCGACAAGGCAAAATGGTGCATGCACTTTATCGCGTAGAGGTTACGGCCCCGATCATCAATACAGCAGATCGCGTAATGTTGTTCAGGGTATGGCTCTTTCCGATATTGCGCGAAATGGTTTTGAGGTGCGTTGTAAAGAAACAGGTATTCAATTTTCAATTCTTCCGGGTGGCTCAATTTGCGAATTATTCGCCGCAGAATTAGAAGCGTACTGGAATAGCGCCGCGCGCTGATTTAATAACGGCACTATGAACTGATTTATATACGGCATTTTTGCCGGGGCTTCGTTTTATCTTTTCTCAGGGGATTGAACATGACAATTCAAACTAATGACCGCGCGCACCTGCTTGGGTTGTTGCGAATCAAATTAAACCTGATGAAGAAAGAAAAGCTTTCCACTAATGAAATTTACCGCAGCCTGGAAGATTGGATCGCCAACAGAGAACAGGTCGCAGTAAACAAGGAGCGTAAAAATGGTTAACTCCCCTCTTATCTGGGCGGGCGGCAAGTCTCGCGCTATGTCGCATGTGCTTGATGCTTTGCCCCTCGGTGATTGCCTGGTTGAGCCTTTCGTGGGCAGTGGTAGTGTTTTCCTGAATACTGACTATAAAACTTATATTCTGTGCGATAGCAATGCCGCGCTTATCAATTTTTATTCGATTCTGAAAAGTAACACTGAAGATTTGTTGAATGCAGCCGCTGAGCTTTTTAAAGGTGGAAATTGTAAAGAATCATATTATCAGTATCGAAATGAATTTAATGTATTCAATCGTGATTTTCGTTCCTGCACTGATAATAAAGGGGGCGATAACAGGCTATATTATTCTGAAGAGTTAATAAGATTCGCCGCCTTATTCCTTTATCTGAATCGTCACTGCTATAACGGTTTATATCGTGTAAATGCAAAGAATGAATTCAACGTACCTTTTGGACATCGCCGCAAGCCAATTTTCCCTGTGGCGGAGATTCAGCACTTTGCTAAAAGGGCATATGAGAAAGGCGCTCAGTTTCTTTGTGCAGATTTCCGCTACACCATTCCCGTTGCAAGCCGTGTATTTGAGAACACAGTAATTTACTGTGATCCGCCATACCTGCCAGCCAGCGCAACGGCTGATTTCACCGCTTATGGAAAGCCCTTCACGGCGACTGATCACCGTGACCTGGTTGGGGCATTAATCACCGCCCATAACAATGAAGGTTGTGTGTCCGTTTTTTCAGGTAGTGACACCGAGGACACACGCCAAATTTATTACCCGTTCACCCTTAAACCTTTTGAAGTTCGGCGCTCAGTTGGGGCTAAAACGCGCAACCTGGCTGGCGAGGTGATTGGCACGCTGCGTGTCTGTGATTGCTGTGGGCGCGTGGGCGGTGGCTGTCCTGATTGTGGGGCGGTGATGGGCGATGCGACTTATTTAGAAATGGTTGCTTCTGGTGCTTTTGAAGATCAGGAGGTGTTCTGATGAATACAGTTGAGGCGGTAGTAACAAAGGTTCTGGACGTTCTCCCATACCGTAATTTCTGGATCACGCGCGTTGAGGTTCTTAGTGAGGGAGGTTACAGCAACACCGAGATAATCAGTTATTCCGAACGTGACGCGCGGGAAGTAAGGCCCGGCGACACTGTGACAACCTAGGGTGAGCCCTGTGACTCAGGCGCGTCGTGTTCACTCTATGACTACGGATAAACCGGGCAGCTTTAACGAGGCGGCCCGCTACCCCTATCCGTGGAATGAACCCAAACAGGCCATTGCTGTCGATAAGACTCCCGCTGTTGATCTATATGAATTGGGTCAAGAGCAGGAGTTTTTCGCGTGGGTTGAAGATACCCTCAAGCCACTACCTACATTTATCCGCCGCCGCGTTTCCTCCCGCATAAATGCCGTACACGCTGACAAAGGGCGTCACATCGCAAAGTTAACCCTTCGCAATATCGTGGCGCGCGACCTTCCCCACGTGCGAGCAGTTGCAGAGCAATACGCCGTGCCTGTTGGCAGCGACTGGATCATTTCTTCCGAATTAAACCCACTGTTTCATACGTTTGAAAACCTTCGCGAGCTAACGCGCCGGTTCAATCATTTGGCTGACAGTACGGACGAAGACATTGATTTACTTGCTCAGGATATCGCGATTTATGCAAATGCTGCCTTAGCTGAAGTGAGTGAAACCTGTGCTGTACTTAGCCCTGAGGAGTACAGCAAGCGAATGCTGCGTGAAGGCTCAAGGCTGGTTGCTTATTTCGGGTTAATCGCGCCCTGGGCTTCACGGCGCAAAATGCCACTTGATGAAATGGCAGCTTCAATTCGAAAAATTCTTGATGATCGTTTTTGGTCACGCCTGCTGCGAAAGTACGCACGCCGCTGGCGTGAACATCTGCATATTGCCTTTGGTGATGTGCGTCGCGATGTTTCCCCCTATTGCAGCAAAAACCACGTTAAACAGTGGGATGCGCGTCGCAAGCGTAGCAGGGAAATCATGAGCCGCCTGGAGCTTGAAGATCAGGTTACGGGTGAGCGCATGTCGCTTATAGAGCAGATTGATAAAAGCATATCGAACCCTGAAAAACGCCGCGTAGAACTTATGACGCGTATTGGAGGCTTTGAGAAGGTGGCAACGGAAAGCGGTTATGCCGGAAGTTTCTTCACGCTAACCGCCCCGTCTAAATATCACGCCTATACCGCGTTTGGACACCGTAACCACAAGTGGAACGGGGCAAGCCCACGCCGATCTCAGCGGTATCTCAATCAAATATGGCAACAGATTCGCGCTGAACTCTCACGCCGCGAAATTCCTATTTTCGGTCTTCGCGTCGCTGAATCCCATCATGACGGTACTCCGCACTGGCACGGCCTGCTGTTTACAGCCCCAGAGCATACTGCGGAGTTGAAAGAGGTCATGGAAGACTACGCAACGCGTGAGGATGCGGAAGAGTTAACTGGTAAGTCTGGTAAGCAGCCCCGCTTTGAACTTAAGCCGATTGATCCGGCTTTGGGTAGCGCTACGGGTTATGTCGTCAAATACATCTCAAAAAACATTGATGGTTACGCCCTAGACGGCGAGAGCGATCACGAAAGTGGACGCCCACTGAAGGAAACCGCGAAGCACGCAACGGCCTGGGCGTCATGCTGGGGTATACGTCAATTCCAGTTTTTAGGGGGCGCGCCGGTGTCAGTCTGGCGTGAACTGCGCCGCCTGAAAAATCAGGATTTAGCCGACAGGGTTAGTCCTGTTTTTGGTGAGCTGCACCGCGCGGCTCACGCGGGAGATTGGCAGGGGTACATCACTTTGCAGGGTGGCCCTTTTGTTTCCCGTTCCAAGTTGGTGCTGCGCGCCTGGTATCAATACAAAAACGAGCCAAGCAGTTACGGCGAGTATCAGAAAGCTATCAAGGGTCTGGTTATGCCAGCATCCAACATTCCGCCCGTAGAAACGCGCCTCCATTCTTATCGTATTGTGAAGATGAAGCCTAAATCTTCAGACCGCGCCGATCCGGGTTTTGACCTTAAGGGCGCGTCTGCGCCCTCTTGGACTCGTGTCAATAACTGTACTGAGTATAAAAAATACACAGACTCACCGCCTGTCTATTCGCCAGATCTGACTATGATTGCTGGCGAAGAACAGCCAAAACAATTTGAAATCGGTCAATTAAGCCGAGATCAGAGAAAACAGATTGCGGAAGACATCAGAAACCACAATTCAAATCAGCGTGTTTCACCTGCTGATCAGTTTGAGGCGCTCGCTTTAAGCATCACTGCCGGTGATTGTTCCGGCTATGACAGAACAAGAGCCGAAAGCTATATGAAAGCCGCTCATGCTATACGTCAGGAACAAAGTGCAGTGAGCGATGAAGTTGAATCCTTAGTTAAAGAAATCTTGAGCTGGGCGAGTTTAAGAAAAATACAAATCAATCCAGTTCAAGCATTGAAACTAGCTCAAGGTCGAGAGGTTACAGTACTTGATACGACATATCGTGCCAACCTCGTAACCGGTGAATTGATTGTGACTGGTTCAGATATGCACTGGAGGAAGACGCTGGCGCGTCACAAAGCAGAGTCTTTGATCAGCCGCTGGCGTCAGGCTGCAAGCGACTTATGAATAAAGACAACGATGTTAACTTATTGATAAAAATGGAATAAATTTATATTCAAATAGTTTTTCTTGGTTGGTTAGAATTTTATGGAATTAGCACAATATTGACTATGATTTTTGTGAAGCTCCGTCCATAATGTTAGTAATAATTAACCTATATAACTTTAGAAGAGACACCGTTGTTAAACGAAGGTGACATATGAACATTCAACAGCATATAGCCGAACGCTTGGTACAAGCCAGAAATGAGGCGGGAATGAGCGCGATTGCTGTCGCAGATGCGATCGGTGTTGTCCGTCAAACCTACAGTAAATTTGAGCAGGCTCAGGGCGTTCCAAGCGTTACGCAACTCATTATGCTCTGCAAGATTTTCGACAAGCCTATCGGGTATTTTTATGATCAAGATGAAGGCGAGTTTCGTTTTGCAATGCGAGCAGATAGCCCAGATTTGTTGGACGCAAAACTCCGCAATGAGTTGATTGAAAAGTTGAAAAACATCAACGCAATTGAGGAGGCTGCTGAGGCGAATTTGCCTGAAGATCTGCCTAACTCAATGCCTATCTTCACTGCAAGAGAAGAAGACTTGCGAAGAGTAGAAGATAAGGCTATGGAAGAGCGTTTCCGTCTGGGTATCGGTAACGCTACCTGCGTGGGTGATATTGTTGCTATTCTGGAAGCGTCTGATATCCGTGTTATTCCTTTCAATCGCGAGGAAAGTGATAAAGGAATGGTGTTCGGATTTTCTGCGTTTTCGAACAATTACGGCACTGCAATTTATGTGAATGTTCATGACAGTATTTCCGTAGAACGCCAAATTTTCAGTATTTGCCATGAATATGCACATCTTATCTTCCATCGTGAAGAGTATGACGGTCCTGCCAAAAGTTATAAAACCAAAGGTAGAGCGACTTCTCCAGAAGAGAAGGTTGCAAACCACTTTGCCGCTTGTTTCTTGGTGCCAGAAAGCGCATTAAGAAAACAATTTGTCATGCAAGGTGGTGGTTGGGCTTATGAAGAAACCGTTTTAAGGCTAAAAAGCATTTTTAGGGTTTCGGCTACTTGCATCATTGATCGCCTCAGTAAATGCAAGTTAATCAATCAACAAAACACTGGTTATCTATGGGCAACTGCCAATCGTAAAGGTTGGATGAGGTATGAACCGAATCCTATTAGAGAAGCACTAAATTACAAAGGCCGTTTAACCGTTTTGTCGCGTAAAGCATGGGAAGCCGGTTCCGCGTCGGAAACCTTCATATCTGAACTTTTAGAACTGGATAGAAAAGCTCTCAGTAATCTTCTGGATGAGTGGTACGACGAACAGGAGGCCGGAGAGGATGCCGTTTGATTGCCCCAGATGTGTTATCGACACGAATGTGTTATCTGATTTTTATGAAGGCGGATGTTTAGGGTTAATTTGGCAAATTTATCCGGGAGGCGTTTGGATAGATCCCTATGTCTGCGAAGAACTAAAAGCTAAATACAATCTTAATGTCCAAGAAGAGTTAGCTAGACTTCAGCTTGCATACAATTTTACAAATGATTATGAACCAGAGCATTTAGTTGAGATGGCAGAAATTAAAATCAGAAGGAGAGCCTTAAAATATGCTGATATAAGCTGCGTTGTCAATGCAAGCATCCATGATGCGACATGTTTGTCCGCCGATAATGCTGTTTATAAAACATGCGAAGAGCGTGGTGTTAAAGCCGCTCGTCATGGTGGATTGCTTCAAGAAGCTGTTCGCCGTGGAATTATTGACAAACATCAAGCACTCGCATATTTTCAGTTTTTCTTAGATAATGGGTTAACAATGAAATCTACTATTCGGCAACAAATCATAGCTAGTTTTTCATGACTCAAACTATCCTTTGAAAAATTTTAGAAAAGAGTCGCCCGCGCGATTCTTTTCCCTTCTAGGCTGTTTACTCGGATATAATACTGAATGTAATTTTCAAAAAAAACCATTGATTAGCGCACTCGAACATGGTTTATCACAATCACACATTAAGTTATCGCTCCAAATATGGTCCGGAGCAATAACTTAATCAAGTTTATATTGGGGATTTTATTTTTACTTAACTTATTATCATATTATTTATTGATTTAGCAATATCTGCGATATGATTGTGTTCCCATCCAAAATCACCTTCAATCTGTTGAACGAAACTCCCCTTTTCGTTTCTTAATGTAACCAAGCTATCTTTATCAAGATAATGATAGGTTAAAAGGTTTTTGAAAAATCTGCCTTCCGGCTTGAGAAGAAAATCTTGATTATTTGCATTCAACATCTCTAAAATATCATGATAGTTCCCCTCCTTTCTTAACAACTTGTAAAGGATAGTAGGAGATGTAACTTTTAAAAAACAAACTAGTGCTAATGCAGCCATATAGTAATTATCACTATTACGAGCAATAACCTGATGATTATCAACAACTACCATTGTAGAAAGACAACGTTCAGCCTCTCGTAAGGAACAGTTATTTACTTCAATCAAATAAGATATTACTTTCGAAAACACTCCATTTGAACTAATACCTAGTGAGTTATTTGCCCTTAAAAGTTTCTGAACATAATCATAAATTGTAGTGCCGCCATGATTATAATTATTATTCAAATCATGAAGATTAACTTTTGGTAATGTAAACCAATAATGTATAAACTTATTAAGATATAAAGTTGTATTTATATCACCATATCTATAAGCTATACCCTTTTCAAATTGGTCACGATTCATAACCAATAAAAATATCAAGCCCCTTACAGAAAAAAGATGTTTTATCTTCTCAAGCAGCTCTAAAGAGTAATCCGGTCTTGCGCGATCCAACTCATCTATAATAATTAATGTTTTTCTTTCAGTGCTGATATATATCTCCTCCAAGGATTTTTTAAAATCAATTATCGCTTTTTTCTCACTCTCCATATGTTTTATTTTATTTTCAACAAAAGATTCAACTTCACTATTAATGGAATCGCTAATAACATCAGCAGCCTTATCAAGCACAGTTCCATTGACAACACCTGCCGTCAGAGTAGTAATTGCTATTTTTGCGCCACCAACTAAAATCTTAGCGCCTATTTTCTTTCCAGTCTCAATAATCTTCTCTGCAACAACCTCAGCTTCTTGCCCTTTAGATTTAAGTAAAGAATATAATTCAGCAGATATTGAAATAAAAGGATCGGACTGATAGTCATTCTCAAAAGCATCAAAATAAACAACATCAATGTCTTTATCTTTACTGTTAGTTGATTCTATTTCAGACTTGAGCATTTTAACAAATGATGTTTTACCGCTTCCCCAAACATCATCCAAAGCAAAAACCAAGTTAGCGTCAGGAGAATTTACTATAAGACGCTTCATTTGATCAAACAAAGGTTTCCGATTAAAAATATCGGAATTTTTATCGAATCCACTTTTAAATTCATTCAATTCTGATGTTATATTCATAAATTACCTTTGGCATTTTAAAATTAATCATAACAATTTAATCTAGTTCAATATGAATTGATATCATATCGTCCAGAGTCACCAAAAACATGTAGTTAAATATTTAAGCATTGAGGCATAGATAAAGAGGTGATTTCATCAATTATTCATAGTTAAAATTATACTTACCGCTAGTCAGGTAGTCTGCAAGAAAGTGCACAAATTTGCACAATTTTTTTGATGCTGTTTATGCCCTTTCCGCCCTGTAGTGGCGCGGTCTGGCCCCAGATCGGCAAATGCACAAAAAAAGAAGCAAATGTCGCGCGGAGGTGACGGGGGAACAGCCCACGCGGCAGGGGTCTGAAGGGGATGCCTTTAAATGCCATGCTTTGGCCTTCCCTGCTTTCTGCGCGCGCTTTCTCGATTATGGATGCGTGCGGGTTGATTGCAGTTTGCACCAGCCAGAATGGCGCGCATGCGCACTGAGTGAGGGGCGTTAAAGGTCGTACCGGGCGGTGATCGGGTGGTGGCCGGTCATGCGAAGATTGAAAATTACTGAAGGATAACCGCCGCAGGATGTGCGGCGGATGGTGCGGATCACTCGTCTTTGAGCAGAGCGTAGGGATTAAAGCGAATCACTTCCTGACCGAGCCAGTCATTGACGCCCTTCATGGCTTCCATCACGGGCAACATTTCGTTAATGGCGAAGACGCGCGCGGCCTTCTCAACATCACCTAGCGAACCGTTGCCTTCCGGCATTGCGCCCATCAGTTGCGGCGGGATGCGATGAGCGTCGCGTAAATCGTTGCGCGTTGCTGATTTGATGTTAAGAAACTCATCCTTTGCCGATATCTGGCTGAACGGCAACAGTTGCACGCCGTCTTTGCCGCCGCCCGGTGCGTGGATCAGCACGTTTTTGAAGGAGCCTTTACCTCTGGCCTGCGACAGCGTCTTCTGCACCACCTTTATGCTTTCCTGATCCACCTTCTCCGAACCGACATAGAGAATACATCCGGCGTGAGAGCCGTTGTCATAGTAGAGTTTGCGGAACCTGTCGGCAGAATGGGACAGGCTGGCGGACAGCAGCGCCCCCATGTATTCAGGCATACCATAGATTTCCTGATGAATATCCGGGTTCATGATGTGGCAGATCTGCCCCGTCTTAAACTCGTATTCATCTTTCCACTGCCGGATAAACCAGTAAGTATCAAGGTCACTCCCCCGCCGTGTGTTCAGGGCCGGAACATGCTGGAGTTTGAGCGGTGCGCCCAGGAGGTTAGAGCGACGTTCAAGGTAGGCATTGCCGAAGACAAACCAGTCCAGCGCAAAAGCAGAGAAGGCCTGACGTGAGAGTAATGGGTGAGGGATATAACACCCGGTCAGCACATTGCGTTTGAAGTAAAGCGCCGACTGATGCAGCGGGGATTGTGCGAACGCACGGATTAACCCCTTCCAGTCTATTGGTGTTTCGTAGTACCGTCCGTTATCGACGCAGCACATGCTGTCCAGCAGATCGTAGCCGTCTGTCACTGAATATGGCCCGTCAAACGTGAAGGCGCTGAGCGCCGGATCGCTTCTGAGCGCGTCAGAGATATCAGGCTGTCCGGCACTGCCGCTGCTGGCAGTGTGTTTGTTTTTGTAGGTGCGCTTCTTCATCAGAACTCCATAGCAAACCCGCCGCTGCCACTCTCCTGGCCCAGCGGTTCGTTAATAATGGCGAGCATAGTCGCCCAGGCTAAATCCCCGTGGCTGACGCCGCGCGAGCGGTCAGTGTCATAGGTGATGAATCCGCCCGGCGTCTTTACCTTGCGAACAGAGTTAAAGGCGTTTATCAGGGCGCGCTCGCTGCGGTCATATTCCCATCGCCCTGCGCGGATCAGCTGTAGCATTTTCAGCACCAGGGCGCGCTTTGACGTCATTGACATGGTGTAGGGCATCGCCATCGGGAAAAACTTCTTCACTATCTGGTAAACGGCTTCACCATTACCGCCCGTCACGTCGATGCCGACATGCTGAACGTTGTATTTGAAGGTGAAGTTTTCGATAACTTTCGCCTGCTCTTCAAATTCAAGGCCGCGCACCTGTTCCGTTTCCACCGTGCGGAATTTACCGCCCGGCACCAGTGGCGGAACCACAACGCAAATCGCGCCGCTGTCACCGTTGCCGCTGCTGCCGTTGGCGTCATAGCCTATCCAGACCGGGCGATTACCCATCGGCCTGGACGCGAAAGGCTTCCAGTCCGGCCATTCGTCATAACCATCTGCTCCGCAGCCAATCAGTGCGTTAAGGTTGAAGGCTGACTCGCCATCGCGAACGAACTCGCACATGTACAGGTTGCGGAATTCATCCTCACTGTTTTCATCCTGGATCTCTTCAAGGTCGGTGTATTCCCAGCCGTTTTCTATCACATCCTTCAGGGTGACAATCTGGCGCCAGGTTTTATCCGGGCATAACAAGCCACTGTTCAGCGTTTTCCAGCCCACATCAAACGCTTTGCGCTGTGCCTTCGGGCGTTTCTCATTCCAGCGATCGCCCGTCCAGAACGGGTAGGCCTCATGGGTCTCGCCTGACGGCGTGGAAAAGTAGGTACGCGTCAGCCCCTTCAGCGTTGCCATCGCACCTGCAACCTTTCGCAGATTGGTGAAGTTGCTGACCCAGAAGAATTCGTCAAACTTCAGGTTGCCCGTATAGGACTGCGCCGTCGCCGCAGACGTGCCGAGGAAATGCAGCTCTGCGCCGTTACTCAGTACAATTTTGTCGCCCCCCTTAAGCTCAACATCTACCTCTTCGGCAACTCTCTGAATGAATCCCCTGAACTGGTGAGCCTGGCGGCGGGATGCAGACAGAAATATCTGGTTGCGCTGGTACGGGTATTTCACATCATCACGCAACGCATCAAGTAACGCCTCGCGGGCAAAGTACCAGGTTGCGCCAATCTGGCGGGACTTCAGTATCATGCGGTTTCGGTGGTGGCGTTGCTCATACCAGCCACGTTGATGCCACGACAGCGAATCCAGTATTTTCTCCCGCAGCGCGACGATCTGTTCTTCGGTGAAGTGATTTTTCTGCTTGCGCTTGCGCGGCTTTTTGCCCGCTCCAGTCTCTGCCTGGTGTCCGTCAGACAACTTTTTCAGTTGCCGGGTAAGCAGATCAATCTCTTTGAAGTCTCCCCCTGTCTTGTCTTTCTTGTCCGTCAGTTGGATGAGGCGGGCATCCATAGACTGGCTGACGCGCTGGACGGGCGGCGTTTCATCCCATTCATCGCGTTTTTTCCATGAATAAATTGTGTTCTGATTAATTCCCATCAGACGCGCGATCTCCGCTGGCGGGTAGCCCTGCCAGTAAAGTTGTTTTGCTCTCTGACGTACAAAAGCGTCCTGTATCATCTGCCCTCCACCGTTGATGTGGTGAAGATTACCCCGCGCGCGATCCCCCTATCGCCCACTTTAAGGTCTCGCCTTCCTCCGACAACAAAACCTCGTTGAGACAGCAAGTTACGCTCTGCCATCATGACCGTACAGAAACCACTCAACAGGATTATCGACATGGCTAGCGCAGCTAAACCAGCCCGTAAGAAATTCCGCGTTGCTGTCTCTGGTGCAACCGTTGACGGGCGTGAGATTCGCCCTGAGCACCTTCGTGATGCAGCAGCAAACTACAGCCCGGACGTGTACGGCGCACGCGTCAACGTGGAGCACTATCTTTCGCCGTTCCCCGGCAGTGATTTCGGCGCAATGGGGGATGTGACGGCGCTGAGTGCTGAAGATATCAGCGAAGGCCCGCTCGCCGGACGCACCGCGCTTTACGCCGAGATTGAACCTTCTGAGCGCATGAAGAAGCTGACGGAAGAAGGTAAGAAAATTTACTCCAGCATTGAGCTGCACCCGCAGTTTGCGCTTAACGGCAAGGCTTATGTCATGGGGCTGGCAATGACCGATACCCCGGCGAGCCTCGGCACCGAGCGTCTGAAGTTTGCCGCGCAGCAGCGTCAGCAGGTTATGTCCTTCAACAATCAGCAGGGTGAAGCCCCGCTGTTCACCGATGCCATTGAGGCAGAAATCATCGAACTGGCTGAGCAGCGCAGCGATGAGGGTAAACAGTGGTTCGCGCGCGTCATGGGGATTATCGGCAAAGGCCGTAAATCTGACGGTGAGCAATTCAGCCAGGTGCGTGACGCCGTGGAGAACGTCGCCCAGTCCCATGCCGTTCTGCTGGACAGCTTCAACGACCTAAGCCGCGCCCGCGAGCAGGACAGCCAGGCCATTCAGAAGCTGACCTCCGACCTTGCCGCGCTGACCAGCAAGCTGGGAAGCACAGACGGCAATTTCAGCCAGCGGGCACCCGCGAGCGGTGGCGCTAACGCGCAACTGGCTGATTACTGATATTCACAAAGAGAGCAGAGAACATGGATAACAATACCCGCCAGCTATTTGATCAGTACATCGCCCGGCAGGCACAGCTCAACGGCGTATCAACCGCCGCCGTTGCTGCAAAATTTGCCGTAGATCCGACGCGTCAGCAGCGCCTTGAGCAGGCCGCACAGCAGGATGATTCCTTCCTGAGCAAAATTAACGTTTTTGGCGTCAACCAGCAGATCGGTCAGAAAGTCCTGATCGGCAGCAAAGGCCCGATGGCTGGCGTAAACAACAGTGTTACCAGTCGTCGCAACCCTGGCTCAAATCATTCAATGGAGCCGTTCGATTACATGTGCCGCAAGGTCAACTATGACTACGGCATCAGCTATGAACAGCTTGATGCGTGGGCGCACATGCCGGAGTTCCAGCCGCTGATCAGTAAGGCGATGGCCCGCCAGATGTCGCTTGACCGCATCATGATTGGCTTTAACGGCGTGAAGTACAGCGACCCGTCTGACCGTGCCGCTAACCCGCTGTTGCAGGACTGTGGCATTGGCTGGCTGGAAAAAATCCGCCAGGAAGCGCCGCACCGCGTCATTTCCAATGTGACGATCACCTCGCGCGATGAAGATAACAAGATTGTTGCAAAAGGCACCTACGGCAACATTGGCGCTGCGGTGTACGACGCCAAAAACAGCCTGATGGATGAATGGCACAAACGTAACCCGGATAACGTGGTGATTCTGGCGGGCGACCTGCTGACGAGCAGCAATTTCTCGGCCATCAACGCCTTAAGCCAGACCAACCCGAATACCGAAATGCTGGCCGGTCAGCTTATTGTCGCGCAGGAGCGCGTAGGCAATATGCCGACCTTTATCGCGCCTTACTTCCCGGTAAATGGCGTGCTGATCACGCCGTTCAAAAACCTGTCGGTGTACTACCAGCGTGGCGGTCTGCGCCGGACGATCAAAGAAGAGCCGGAATACAACCGTGTCGCAACGTATCAGTCGTCAAACGATGACTTCGTCATTGAAGACTACGGCAATGTTGCGTTCATTGACGGCATTCAGTTCGCCCAGGCCGAACCGGCAGGCGAGTGACAGAAGCGGCGGGGCATTGCCCCGCCATGACGGGGAGAAGTGACGATGTTAACACCGGCACAACGACATTTTCAGAAGGTCATGGCAGAGCGCCGGGGCCAGGCGGATGAAGAATCCGATATCCAGCGCACCGCGCATGAGCAAATTCTGCATCGCCTGCGTATGGACTTGTCCCGCCTCAGCGGCGTGCAGTCCGAAGAAACCAAAGCCGAAATGAAGAAATCCATGCTGCCTGAATACGAGGGATGGATTGAAGGCACGCTCGACGGCGACAGCGGGCGGCAGGATGAAGTCATTACCAGGCTAATGGTCTGGGCGATTGACTGTCATGACTATGCGCTTGCGTTGAGGCTGGGGCGCTACGTGGTACGCCACGGGCTGACGCTGCCGGATAACTTCAACCGCACGGCAGCGACCTTCCTGACTGAAGAAATGAGCAAGCCACTGTTGACGCTCGCGGCTGCTGATGCCGACGCTGATTTGTCGTCCGGTATCGCAGTGCTTGACGAAGTGGCGGGAATTGTCGCCGACAGTGATATGCCGGATGTGGTGCGCGCCAAGTTGTGCAAGGCCCGTGCACTTGCCCGCCGTGGTGCGACTGATATCACGACCAAAGCTGAGGCGCTGGCGCTGTTCCGTGAGGCGCTGACGCGAAATCCTAATGCCGGGGTGAAAAAAGAGATCGCCACGCTTGCCCGTGAAGTTAAGAAGCTGTCTGCGGACGACGGCACGGGTGAAGGCGATACGGCCAGCACCGACAAAACTGACGGTACTGCAGAGCCTGTTCCTGAAAAGATCGCCACCGCCAGCGCAGCAGGTAACGCGCCAACGCGCAAAACCACGACTAAGACGGTGACAGGCAAAGCGACCAAGCGCAAACCTGCCAGCCAGAAAAAGAATTAACGACTTCGGCCCCGTCCGACAGGCGGCGCGGGTGGATATCTGCCCGTATACGGTCTTTTAAGCACCCGCCCACCGCCTGATTTATGGGAGATAAGTGCATGAGCAGCCTTGTGGCAAATAAGCGCGTGTTGCCTGCCGACAGTGATACCCCCGATGTTGATGATGGTGATACCACCGTCAGTGCCGGGGACTTCTGGCCGGTGATTAAACTGGCCGATCTCCGTCTGGCCGCGCGTATAACTGGCGGTATCACTACGTCCAGGCTGATGCACGTCACCACGGAAGCGGTAGCCCATGTTACCGCGCAGTTGCTGGACTGGCGCGCCGGTCAGCTCAAAGCAGGTTTTCACACGCTGGAAGATGTGCCCTCCGTCCTGCCGTCAGGTGAGATGGAAAAGCTGGTTATCAACGGTGAAAACGTGAAGGTGTACCGCTTCCGGCGTGCGGTTTATTCGATTGCCAGGGCGCTGGTACTTGAAGGTTATCGCGATGTTGATACCACGGCGAAAGGCGAAAAAGACGCCGCCGCGCTTGACCTGCAACGGGATGATCTCTGGCGGGATGCCCGCTGGAGTATCGCCGACATTCGCGACACGCCGCGCCTCTATGCGGAGCTTTGCTGATGAAAGTGAAGGCATTGCAGGGGGATACGGTGGATTTGCTTTGCTGGCGTCACTACGGCACCACGCAGGGCGTGACCGAAAAAGTGTTATCTGCCAATCCAGGACTGAGCCAGCAGGTTTTTCTTAATGCCGGTCAGGAGATTGAGCTACCGGAAATCGCGCGTAAAGCGACACAGGAGATTGTGCAGTTATGGGATTAAGTTTCTTTCACCGCCTGAATGACTGGCTGACATTCACCATGTCAGCAATGGTCACGAGTATCGGCGTTATGACACTGAGCGAAAAGATTGCGCTGGCCGGTCTTCTCGTCGGGATGGTTTTTGGTGCCCGTGGATGGCTCTATCGCGCCCGCATCGAACGGGGGCAGAAGCGTCGCAACGAACTGATTAACCAGATCCTTAAGCAGGCAGAACACAGGCAGATGAGTGAGTCAGAGCGCCGGGCGCTCGGCCTTCTGCAACAGAATGAGCCGGAAGATGAAACAGCTTATTAAAAAATGCTCCATTGCGGCCATTGTTGCCCTGGGTATCACGCTAAGTCCTGGCGCGCTGCGCACAACGCCTGAAGGTCAGCAGAAGATTGCTGGCTGGGAAGACTGCCGGAATACGCCCTACTACTGCACGGCTGGCGTGCTGACAGTTGGAATTGGTTCGACCGGACGTGTTGAAAAGCGTGAGTACAGCGACAGCGAGATCGCCGGTCGCTGGATTAACGATATGCGGCACGCTGAAAACTGCATTAACCAGAATTTTGAAGGCGCGCATATGCCGCAGTCTGCCTTTGAGGCCATGACAGATGCAGGTCTTAATGTTGGGTGTACTGGACTGATGTGGTTCACGGACGGCCAGAAGCGAAAGCAGCGCACGACCATCTGGAAGAAGGCGCAGGCGCATGAATGGCAGGCGATGTGTAACCGGCTGACAGACTTTGTGAACAGCGGCGGTAAACGTAGCCAGGGACTGGTTAACCGTAGAACTGATTTTAAGGCGTGGTGCCTGCGTGACGTGGAAGCTGGAAAGTGAAGATTACAGTCATTTTATGCGCGCTGCTGGCGCTGGCCTCTGGTGGCTTGCTCTGGCAGACACATCAGCGCGGTAAAGACTCCGTCCGCAATGAAGTGCTTTCCCGCGAGGTGAAGAGTAATGGTGAGGTGGTTGGAGAGCTGCGGGCACTGACTGCTGACGCCCGCGAAGTCCTTGCACAGTTGCGGGCAACCGAACAGCAAAGAAACGCCCAGGGAGAAAAGCGACGTGAAAACATGCGCGATGCCATCAAAGACAATACGTGTGCCAACACTGTTGTGCCTGCTTCTGTCAGTAACAGCCTGCAACACCGTACCGCCGCAGCCGCAAATGAAAATCGTGCACGAGCCGGTACCGGAAAGCCTGACGGCAGCAACGCCAGCGCCGGAACTGACCGCCCCGGTAACGTGGGGGGCGATAGCCATCTGGAGTGATCGCCTGCGCGATGCGCTGGATACCTGCAACGCCGATAAGGCGGCGATAGCCGATCTCGATCTGCGCCGCCTGAAAAGACTGACTGACCACGCGAGGGCAACACCATGACCTTATTCGACTACCTGAGCGCTCACCATTACTGGACGCTTATTTATCTGCTGATCATTGCGGGCGCGATTGAACGTTTCGGGCGTTAAGAAGGTATCACCATGCTGAAAGCTGACTCACTACGCGAGACCCTGACCCGCGCTAACAAATGGTGCAGGGCCAACCCTGAAGCCTTCACCGTATTTGTGGAAGAAGGGAATATCGAGACGACCGGCGAAACACCATCGTTTATGTACCGCTATACCCTGGTGCTGTTTGTGATGAATTTTGCCGGTGATATTGATGATTTCATGTTGCCGTTAATGGCATGGCTCTGGCACAACCAGCCCGATCTGCTACTGAACCCGGAGAAGAACCGAGACATTAAGTTTACGACCCTTATCAACAATGACGATACCGCCGACATTCTTTTTGAAATGCCGCTGCGCGAGCGTGTGAAGGTCACTCTGGATACAAACGGTATTCCCCGGGCGGAGCATTTGCCGGAACCTAAACCACGTATCCCGTCAGCGGACGGAGACTGGAGCGCCATCTTTGAGGATGTGACGTGGGAGGCTGACGCGCATGAGTAACGATCTCTTCCGTGAGCTGGATCAGGTATTCAGCGACATACTCGCGGGCACCTCGCAGGCCGGACGTGTTCGCACTGCCCGCGCTATTGGCCAGGCACTGCGAAAGAGCCAGCAACAGCGCATCAAAGCACAGCAAAACCCTGAAGGCTCGACATATCCTGCCCGCCGTCGCCGGGTGTTGCGCTCTCAACAAGGTATTGTTTTTGTCTGGCAGGGTGAGATCCGCCGCCTGAAAAACTGGCACGGTGGCCGGGGAAAATACGGGCGAACCATTACCGGCTTTGACGAAGAGCGCAACGATATTCGCACGTTTTACCGCAGCGATATTGAGCGTTACATCGAGATCAATACGCGCTCAGTGCGCCGCAGCACTGCGAAGAAGGTGCCGATGTTTCAGAGGTTGCGCAGTTATCGCTTTCTCAAAATGCGCGCTGATGCTGGCGGTACTTCCGTGGGTTATGACGGCGTGACCGCGCGCATTGCGCGTGTGCACCAGTACGGCCAGCGCGATCAGGTCGGGCCGGGTGCTTTTGCTAAATATCCGGTGCGAGAGCTGCTGGGCGTTACCGCTGGCGATGAGCGGATGATTACGGAGCAGGTGGTTAACATCCTGGGGAGTGCCGCACGATGAGCGCTGAACTGATCCGCCTGCTGGAAAATATCCTCCGCGTCGGCGTCGTTATTGACGTTGATGAAGAGAGCTGGCGCGTGCGCGTGCAAAGCGGCGAACTTCAGACCGACTGGCTGCGCTGGACCACCACGCGCGCCGGGGCATTCAGTATCTGGGTGCCGCCTTCCGTGGGTGAGCAGGTCTGGCTGGGCTGTATCGGTGGCAACCCTGAAACGGCGGTCATTATCGGCAGTCTCTACAGCAGTGACCACCCTGCGCCGGGCAGCAGCCTGAAAGAGATTGTGCTGACAGCACCAGACGGTGCCTCTTTCCGCTATGACGCAGAGGCCAGCGCGCTGGAAGCGCAGGGCATGAAGACAGCACATATCAAAGCCTCTGCCAGCGTCACGCTTGAAACACCAATAGTAGATTGCACCAACCATCTGAAAGCGCGGACGTTCGAACTGTCGGAGGGTGGCACGATGAAGGGCAATGTTACCCATTCTGGCGGATCGCTATCGTCTAACGGGGTAACGGTTCATTCGCACGTGCATGGTGGTGTGCAGGGTGGCAGCAGCAACACAGGGGGGCCGAAATGACAGTCCGCTATACCGGGATGAACCCGGACGGCACGGGCCAGCTTACCGATACAGATCAGCTGTGGAATTCAGTACGCGACATACTGACCACGCCGCTGGCAAGCCGGGTTATGCGGAGGGACTACGGCAGCATGATCCCCGATCTGCTGGATGAACCACAGAACGAAGTGACGCGCCTTCAATGTATGAGTGCGGCAGTGATCGCCCTGACGATGTGGGAGCCGCGTATTGCCCTGAACGGCATCAATATCAGTTATTCAAAGGATGGCGCTGTTACCGCTGAACTGGTCGGTATTATCACCGAAACCATGCAGACGGCAGGCAGTGCGCTAACGCTCAGGAGTGGCAGCAATGGCAACAGTTGATTTATCGCAGCTACCGCAGCCGCAAATTATCGAAGTGCTGGACTTTGAAGTCATTCTCAGCGAGGTCAAAGCCGTCATGCTGGCGGCATTCCCGCAGGAACAGCAGGCTTCTGTTGCCGCCGCGCTGGAGCTGGAATCCGAACCGCTGAACGTGATCGCCCAGGTAGTTGCTTACCGTGAAATGATGCTCAGGCAGCGGATTAATGACGGTGCGGCGGCGTGTATGTTGAGCCATGCCGTATCGTCCGATCTTGATAATCTCGCGGGCAACCTGAACACCGAACGCCTGATCATAACCCCGGAGACGGCAACCACTGACGCGGTAACAGAAAGTGATACCGCACTGCGTCTGCGCGCGCAGGCTGCGTTTGAAGGGCTAAGCGTGGCGGGGCCAACCGGTGCATATGAATATTTTGCCAAAAGTGCCAGCGGCAAAGTGGCGGACGCCAAAGCGATCAGCCCGTCGCCTGCTGTGGTGGTGGTCTCTGTGCTGTCTACCGAAGGTGACGGCACTGCCAGTGCGGAACTGCTGGCGACGGTGGATAAAGCGCTGTCTGCTGACGATAAGCGCCCCGTTGCCGATCGTCTGACCGTTCAGGCAGCAGAGATAGTGAATTATCAGATCAATGCGATGCTGTATTTCTATCCCGGCCCGGAGTCTGAACCAATCCATACCGCCGCGCAGGACGCGCTTCAGTCCTGGCTGAATCAGCAGGGCAAGATTGGCCGTGACGTTGCCCGCTCAGCCATTATGGCGGCGCTGCATGTTCAGGGCGTGCAGAGGGTGGAGCTGCTGGAGCCTGCCAGCGATATTGTGATCGCCGATACGCAGGCAGCGCGGTGCGAGTCCTTCGCGATAGAAACCGGGGGCACTGATGAATAAGAACATGCTGCCGCCTTCGGCCAGCGGTTTTATGCGCAATACAGAGAAGGTGACGGAGCGACTTACCGATATTCCTGTTGATCTGCGCAAGCTGTGGAACCCGGACGAATGCCCCGCTGATCTTCTGCCTTATCTCGCCTGGGCGCTGTCAGTTGACCGCTGGGATAAGAACTGGTCAGAACAGACCAAGCGGCAGGTGATTAAAGCCTCCTGGCTGGTTCACCGTCAGAAGGGCACTATTTCCGCTTTGCGTCGCGTCGTTGAACCGTTCGGCTTTCTGCTTCGCGTGATCGAGTGGTGGCAGAGCGGCGAAGAACCGGGAACATTCAAGCTCGAAATCGGTATTCAGGAGCAGGGGATTACGGAGGAAACCTACCTTGAGCTTGAGCGCCTTATTGACGATGCCAAGCCGAGAAGCCGCCACCTTACTGGCCTTTCTCTTTCGCTTCAGTCGCAGGGGTATATCGAAGCCGGGGCGGGATGTTATATCGGCGATACGCTGACCGTTTACCCCTATTTTCCTGAAACCATATCCGTGGGCGGTGGTGACTACACCGGCGCGGCAGTCCATTTAATTGATACCGTGGAGATCTCAAGTGGCGACTAAATATTTTGCCCTGTTAACCAATATCGGGGCGGCAAAACTGGCAAACGCCACGGCATTGGGTGCGAAGGTTGAGATCACCCAGATGGCCGTAGGTGATGGCAATGGTGCGCTACCGACACCGAACCCGGCACAAACCGCGCTGACGCATGAGCTGCGCCGCGCGCAACTTAACATGCTTACTATCGACCCGGTAAATACCAATCAGATCATTGCGGAACAGGTCATACCGGAAGACGTGGGCGGATGGTGGATCCGTGAAATCGGCCTGTTTGATAAAGACGGCGATATGATTGCAGTTGCCAACTGCGCGGAGACCTATAAACCGCAGTTGCAGGAAGGCAGCGGGCGCGTGCAGGTCATTCGCGTGATCCTGATCGTCAGCAGTACCGAGGCGGTAACGCTGAAAATCGATCCGTCCGTGGTACTGGCAACCCGTAAATATGTCGATGATGCCGTCATTGAAGTTAAGTCATATGTGGATCAACAGCTGGCGGCGCATATTGCCGCGGCTGATCCGCATACGCAGTATTTGCTGGAATCAGATTTTGATAAATTTTTCCCGGCAGGTTTTCCGCTTCCGTGGCCGCAGGCAACACCGCCAGCGGGTTTTCTCAAGTGCAATGGCGCAGCTTTTGACAAGGCAAAATACCCCAAACTGGCTATTGCATATCCATCAGGTAGTCTGCCTGATTTGCGCGGCGTGTTTATTCGCGGCTGGGACGATGGGCGGGGGCTGGATAGTGGCCGCGCTATTCTGTCGTATGCTGCTGATAAGTTGAGGAAGCACACTCATGCATTATTGTTTGGTAATGGAGACGGGGGCGAAACTCCTGCTGTTCATGAATCTTACCGTAAGAGTTCAGCGACTGTTTATTTAGCATATTCGGGGAGCAGTGGCGTGTATTTATCCGACGAGGGCCAGAACGAAACCGCACCATGTAACACCGCGTTTAACTACATCGTGAGGGCTGCATAATGGCGAAGGCAAAACTGAATAGCGAACTTATTGCCACTGTGGCGGGTGATATTATCGTGTTTAATTATGATGGTGAGACGCGGGAATACCTGTCTACATCCGTGGAATATCTGGCTGTTGGCGTTGGCCTGCCAGCCAACTCCTGCACTGACGAGCCAGGAAAAAGCAAAGAAGATTTCACCATTTGCCGGACAGCAGACTTTACCGCCTGGGAATACGTCGCCGATCACCGTGGTGAAACGGTGTACAGCACTGAAACAGGGGAATCGGTGATTGTTTCTTTGCCCGGTGATTACCCGGAGGGCACAACCACTCTGGCACCGTCCACGCCTTACGATACGTGGGACGGTAGCGAGTGGGTGACGGATAACGAAGCACAGCACAAGGCAGATGTGGAGGCAGCAGAACAACAGAAAGCTGCGTTACTTGCAGAGGCGCAAACGAAGATCAGCCTGTGGCAGACGGAATTACAGTTAGGCATTATCAGCGATGAAGATAAAGCCAGCCTGATCGCCTGGATGAACTACATCAAGGCAGTGCAGGCTGTGGATACGTCGAAAGCGCCGGAAATTACCTGGCCGGTTAAGCCGGAATAAGTTTGCATACCGGCAAGTACTGCCGGTTCTAACCGTGCTGGCCATTTGTATCGAGTACAGTCATTTTTAACGGTGCTGTAGCACAGTCAGTTATGGCGGTGTGTTCCGGAAGATGAAGCGGGCAAATGCCCGCTTTAGTTTTATGTGGATGCTGTCAGAGCAGGCCAGACAGCGTACTACTGGCAGAGTTGTAGGCGGACGTGGCTTTATCCTTCAAGCCAGCAAGTAAATCGCCAACAGACGACGCTTGCAGGCGCTCTCGTAAATCTTCATCACAGCGCTGAAAGCTGATCGAAAACTCAATTTTTTTTGCCTTTCCGTAGCGGTCAAATTCCGTATGCGTGGCCTGTAGCCCGGTCAGCACATACATCCCGTAAATCTGCCCCGCACCACTGATTAAAGGCCACGGACGTCCGGTGTATGCCTGCGTTGCCAGAACGGTAAGAGACACGTCACCGCCCGTAATTTCAGGGTAGAGCACACCATCCAGGTTAATCTGCGTCTCCCCCGCGCCGATGTACTGCCATTTTGCCGATCGGTTAATGCGATCATTCTTCACATGACGCCAGTTCAGCGAGTGGCGCAGCTGCTGGTAAGGTAGTGTCTTCAGTTCGAAAACGAACATCCCGTATATCATCATCATAATGTTGCCTCCCCTTAATCTCTGTCTTTGAAGCTGCCGCGATTAAGCCGTTCACGGCGGGCCAGTTCGGCATTTACTTGATCGGCAACAATCCGGCCAATTTCGCGCGCGTCCTGCCGGTCAACGCCGTGCAGGTGTACGTTGATTTCCCCCGTAAAGCCGCCAGCGGCAACCGGTATATTGCTGGCGCTGCGGCTAACTGGCTGAAGTTCCGCCTGTTTGACTGGAAGCGATGCCGCCACCACTGCGGGGCGTTCACTTAACCGGCCTGCCGTGGTGGTGGCAAGTTGTGGTTCCTTCCACCCCTCCCCTACCGCTGCGGGACGCGCACTTAATCGGCCCACCGAGGGGGTGGTGGCAAGTTGTGGTTCCTTCCATTCCTCCCCCCCTACTGCGGGATGCGCACTTACCCGACCTGCCGTGGTAGTGCTGGCAAGTTGTGCCGCCTTCCATTCCTCACCCATTACCACGGGAAGCGTACTTACCCGGCTTGCCGTGGTAGTGTTAGCAGGTTGTGGCTCCTTCCACTCCTCCCCCACTTTTGCGGGACGTTCACTTAACCGACCTACCCTAGTGGTGCTGGCAAGCTGCGACTCCTTCCATTCCCCACGAACGGCCAGCGCACGCGGCAGGTTTTTAAACACGATATCGCCGGGGCCGATCTTCTTCGTGTTGTCGGCTGTCGCTTTGGTGTTGCTGTCGATACTCTGCAACCGGCGCATAGTGCCATTATCGCCGGTCAGCGGTGAAGTGGTGTGCGGTGCTCCGGGGGGAACGTTATTAACCTCAACTTTTTTCGGTGCAACTTTAGCTATATCCCCCTGAAGAAGGGAAATTTTGTCCTGAAGAACGGCCATGCGCTGCGCGTCTTCGATTTTCTTCCTGGCTTTTTCCGCCTCATCAGGAAGAACACCGAGCTTTTCAAGGATCCATGCCAGTGTATCCAGCAGCATTTTGGCAGGTGCAAGAACAAGCTGGAGCGCGCCACCAAGAACGTTGCCGAACACCTCCCCGGCGCTGGCGCATTTATCCAGCGTTTCCTTGCTGGATTCCATCGAGGAAAGCAGAGATTTGAACCAGTTAAAGACCTGGCTAACAGCGCTGCCTATCGCGTCAAAGGTGGGGCTGAATTGCGCGAAGGTCTCGCGTAATGGCGCTAGCCTTTCCATGATGCCGGTGAATACGCCAGCAAAAAATGCTTTAAGAGGTTCCCAATACCGCCAGATAAGCACGCCAGCTGCAATAAACGCCGCCACTATCAGACCAATGGGGCTAAACAGCAGTGACAGCGCTGTACCAAGCACAGATACCGCGGTAGTGATCATGCCCCATATTGCTGGCAATCCGGTCAGTCGAAGGGCGAACATTCCGATGTTTTTAGTCAGCGCGCCCAGCGCAGCGCCAGGTGCAAGAAATGCCCCCATAAGTGCGCCGCGCATCGCAGGGATGATGGTCGATAATCCCCGCATTTTCCCTGCTAACGAGCCGAGAACTGGCCCCCATCCGCGCACGCCAGCCATTGCCGGTCCGGAAGCCGTTCCGAGTGTTCGCAGAGCTGCAATCGTTCCGGTTATGCCTCTGCCTCCTGTCAGCAGGGTAAAACCTAACTGGAGTTTAGCCAGCGGCCCCATCAACAGGCCGATAGCCAGCGATGTGCCGCCAATGGCCGCGGTCAGCGCCAGAACACTGCCGCCGACAACCAGCAGGGATTGGGCGAGCATCGGATTTTCCTTCGCCCATTGCGTCATATTCCCCACAACGTCGCTAAGACCTTGCGTCAGGCCGCGAAGCTGATTGTTGACGAGATCGTTAATCTGGATGCGGAAGCCTTCCCAGGCGCTGTCCAGATTTTTAAGATCGCCGTCAAGGTTATCCGCCATTATTTTGGCGGCTTTCTGTGCCTCACCTTTGGCATTTTTCAGTTCACCAAGTAGCCTCTGAAGTTCGCCACTACCTGCGGACATAACCAGAGCCTGGAATGATTTTGACGCTTCTTCACCGGCAATATCTTTGAAGAATGAGAGCTTATCGGTATCGCCGTATTTGCTGATCTTTTTATAGAGGTCTGTGAGAACTACTTCAGCAGGGCGCATTTTCCCCGTTGCATCAGCGACCTGTACGCCCAATTCTTTAAGGGCATCTTTCGCCCTGCCGGTTGGTGCGGCAAGGCGTGAAAATGTAGCCTGTAAACCAGTACCGGCGATACTTCCGCGCAAACCCACGTTCGCCATCACGCCGATCATGGCCGTTGTCTGTTCGACGCTGACGCCAAGGTTGGAAAGACCTGTACCAGCGTACTTCATTGCTTCACCGATATTTTGCAGATCGGTGTTGGTACGGGTGAATGCGCCAGTTAATACGTCACTGACGCGATCCATTTCTTTAGGATCGAGGCGGAACTGAGACAGGATATTTGAGCTGATATCGGCGCTTTCACCTAAATCCATACCACCGGCCAGCGCCATATTGAGCACGCCAGGCAGTGCGGCCTGAATGGCCTGCGGAGTGAAACCGGCCATAGCGAGGAATGCCTGGCCGCTGGCGGCGTCAGTCGTGGTGAACTGAGTTTCAGCACCCAGCTTTTTGGCCTGATCGCGGAGTGCCGAAAAGTCTGCTGAGCTTTTATCTATGCGGGTAAGCGCCTGTACGCGGGACATTTCACGGTCAAACCCAACGGCAGGGGATAAAAAGCGCCCTGCTGCATAACCAGCAGCAGTGGCCCCGGCAACGGCCATCGTGCCACCGCCGCGAAGTTTGCCAGCCGTTTGCTGCATCTGGTCGTAGCGCGCACGTGCCTGCGTGACAGCGGCAAGCTGTCGCCGCTCTCGCTCAAGCGTCTGGTTGTACTGTTCGGTTCGGCGTATGGCGCTCTGAATGGTGCGATCGCTGCCGACCAGTGAAACGCCGTGGCTGCGCAGCGCCTGTGAGGCGGCGCGCAGCTTAATCATTTCCTGCGTACGTGCAGAGTTAAGGCGCTCCAGCTTTGCGGCCAGCGCTGCCATATGTGCTTTTTGCTTGTCTGTAAGCTGTGTGCCTTCCCGCTGTGCCTGATTCAGCCCTTCGAGAGTCCGGCTGGCGTCGTCGATTTTGCGGGAGGTCTTTTGTACGCTGTCACGCAGACGGTTGAACGTGCGTGACTGACTGTCCAGATCTTTAATGCGGGACTGCGTTTTTTTGAGGGATTCAGACAAACCGCCCGCACTCTGGCGGGCGGCATTGACCGGGCGGGTAAGTTTATCGATCGCGCTGAACGCGACGCGGATATTAAGGCTTTTCACTGTCACTGGCTCCACTTCGGACAGCCGCCCGCTCACGCCAGGCTATGACTTCGCCCAGTTCCATCGTGAAGACTTCAGAGGGCGGCCAGTTGAAAACAACCGCGATATCAGCAACCAGATCGTCGATCAGGTCGAACCGCAGGAGTGTTACTGATTCTCCGTCTCCGCCTCGCTCGATGCTCCAGACCCCGCAGGTGTCAAAAAAGGGACGAGCGCTTCTGAAAGGCTGACGAAATCGCGGGTATCCATTTCGTTAATTTCGGTCTGTTTGAGGCGCGGTGACGTGACGCGGGTCAGCAGCACCGCCACAGAATCAACATCCATATTCATCACGTTGACAAGCTTCAGCCCACGGAGGGAACCAGCCTGTTTGATCTCATCCGTGATCGTTACCTGAGTAATTCTCTCATCGCCGCGAACAACGGGTTTTGCCAGCGTAATCGCGTTATCGTTTTTTTTGCTCATTGTTGAATGCTCCGGGCGGCACGGCTGTGCCGCCACTTATCAGGTTAATCAGTTACCCATTCCCAGCGCAGACGTGATGCGGTCAGGGTAGATATTCTTGCCGTCTTTCTTGTAGATGAAGTTCAGCAGATCAAACTCAAACAGCGGCTTATCGTCGATAGTGAGCTTGTAATAGGTGTTCTTCATCGTGTAACTGACGGAGGTGTCTTCTCCCTGCTTGCTTTCGCCGCCGTCCATTTCGGTGATCCGGCCGCGCAGTTCGACCTCTACCAGCAGGCTTTCACCATCGGTGTAATACTCACCGGCGAAGCGGAAGCGGGTCTCGTCGATATCGCCGCAGTAGTTCAGCAGAAGCGACTGAACCAGACCACCAACCACCATCGTGGTGTCCAGCGCGCCACTGTCCAGACCGAGATCCACCGCAGCGGAGCCAATCATCCCGCCGCCCTGAAAATCTTCAGTTTTACGGGTCAGTTTTGGCAGCGTCACGGAAGAGACTTTGCCGATGCAGTTGCTGCCGTTCACAAAGCAGGTGAACAGGCGCAGTTTGTGAGGAACCGCCATTTATGCACCTCCCAGGGAAGAAAACGCCGATTCGAAATACTCGTCCGTGAAGGTCTGGTAGAGCGTCAGATCTTCCATTGGCGGAACCGGTGTATATTTATAGCGAATGCGTACCTGACCCTGACGGAGACCGGTTGTCGGGTTATCCAGGATATCAAACCAGCATTCAGCACCAATTAGCCGCCCCTGCGTCACCAGCGAATTGAGTTTGCCGCTGATGCCGCTGACCACGTCCTTGACGTTGGCCGGGGTTAGCGGTTCGTCCACTGATTCAAATTGCGCCTCAGCGATACTGTCAGCCAGAATCTGTGCCGTACGGGTGTAAACCTCAAAGATATAGTCTTTGGTGTCCGTAACGCGGTTGCCCCAGAACCGGAAACCGTTACGCTTGATGAGCGTCGTGATCTCCTTGTTGTTCAGTTCGTTCCCGTCGCTGTCTTCGGCCTGAAGCGACCAAAAAACATCCTGCGAAATACCCAGCACGTTGCTTACCGATACATTGGAAAGCGATTTATGCCAGCCCTGATTGTTGTCAATCAGCGCACGCAGGCCGCAGGCATACGCAGGGGCCGGGAAGGTTTCGTTTTCTCCTGTCTGCGGGTTGTATGCGATGAAATCTGGCCAGATAAGCATTAGCTCGCGATAGGCGAAGGTCGCACGATATGCGGTGGCTTCAGCCATCGTTTTGCATCCATAGCAACTGGCGTAAACAAACGCGCGCAGGTTTTGTGCAATGACGCACAGCGCGGAGGTCACTTCTTCCGTGTCGTAGCCCGGCACGGCCAGAATGCGCGGACGATAACCCACCTTCTGCTCGGCAGTAAGAAACGCGTACATGCCGGTATAGCTGCCGTCTTCTGCCGTGCCACCCATGATGAGCTGCGACTGCGTTTTACCGCCTTCCTCTTCCGTGGCTGCTGCCACGCGCACAACGATAACCTTCGGACTGGTCTGGTCAGCGATGGCTTTGAGTGTTTTGTACAGGGAGCCGGTTTTACCCGCCTTACCCAGCACGTTGTTAACCCGCGTCAGCAACACGGGGGTGTTCAGGGGAAAGGTTTCCGCGTCGGCATCATCCGCTACGGCAACGACCCCAATGACACTTGATTCAATGTCATTGATGGCCGTCACCAGGTCGGTATTCTCCCGGACGCGTACACCGTGGAAACGTGTCTCTGACATGTTAGCCACCATTACGTTATTGAGTTCGCAGTGATAATCCCTCATGTCTGAATGTCACTCACGCTATTGCGGGTCTGGCCGGACGGCGACAACAAAAACCGATTTGGCCTCTCCCGCGCGCGTGGGATCCTTCGCCGGAAGAAGGGGGAAAGCATGGCACTTACAGACCTGACAAAATCACTTAACGACGCCGTAAGCAGTTATAACGATTCACTGACCGAGGCGGTAAAAAGTCCGGGATTCAGCATAACGATGGGCGGCAAGGTACGGACGCAGCTTGACGAGCGGATCATGTCGTTGTCACTGACGGACAATCGGGGTTTTGATGCCGATCAGCTTTCCATTTCTGTTGATGATAGTGACGGTATGGTTGCTCTGCCTCCGCGTGGCGCTGAGCTTGCGGTATCAATTGGCTGGCTGGGTGAGCCGCTGATTTACAAGGGACTGTACACGGTTGATGAGGTATCCCATGAAGGGCCGGGTGATATCATTGGTATTACTGCCCGCAGCGCTGATTTTCGTGAAGAGTTCAACGTAAAGCGCGAAGTCTCATGGCATGACGTGACCGTTGAGCGCGTTGTATCGGCCATTGCGCACCGCTACGGTCTGAAAGCGCAGATCAGTGAAATGCTCATGGATATTGAGATTGATCACGCTGACCAGACGCAGGAAAGCGATATGTCATTCCTTACCCGCATGGCGGAAATGCTGGGCGCAATAGCCACCGTAAAGAACAGCAGTCTGCTGTTTATCCTGCCGGGTGGCGGTGTAACCGCTGACGGGAAGGCAATACCCTCTGCCAGCATTGACCGCACGAGTGGGGACCGTCACCGCTTTCGTATTGCCGATCGGGATGCGTATACCGGCGTCAGGGCTTACTGGCTGGATCTCAATTTTGGCAAAAAGAAAAAGGTCAGCGTTAAGCGTCGCAAGCCTGCAAAGCCCAAAAAAGAGAAGAGCAGCAGCCGCGAGGGTGATTACATGGAGGGAGCAGACGGTAACGTTTATGTGCTGCGAAAAACTTACCAGAATGAAGAAGCGGCAAAACGTGCAGCTGCGGCAAAATGGCAACAGCTTCAGCGTGGCGCGGCAGAGTTCTCGATCACCCTGGCGCGTGGCCGCGCTGAGCTTTATCCCGAAATGCACGTCACAGTTAGCGGTTTTAAGGATGAAATAGACAATCAGGACTGGATCATTGCGCGTGCTGAGCACGTCATAGACGACAGCGGCTTTACCACCCGGCTGGAGCTGGAAGCGAAAATACCTGACTGGATAGCGGAAACTGAATAAAATGAAATGGAGTTCAACTCCCACAGGGGAGCCATCATTATGTTCAGATGTCCTTTTTGCGGCGCTATGGCCCGCACCCGTACCAGCCGTAAAATAACCGATATGACAATCCGGCAATACCACCAGTGTCAGAATCTGGAATGTAGCCGGTCATTCACCACGCTTAACAGCGTAGAAAGGGAGGTAACAAAGCGTGCAGGTACTGCACCGTTACCGCCAGACTTCATCCCCCGCGATGCCTTTCCCGCCTCGCACTATGGAAATAATCAACTTAGCCTGATTATTTAAACAAAAGCCCCGCAATGTAACGGGGCTTTTCACTTGTCAATGCGTCCAAATCCGATAAAATCCCAATGATTTGTAACAAAAAGATAAGATTTTCATTTAAGGAGATTTGTTTATGGCATTGGTTAGCTGTCCAGAGTGTCTTAAGGATGTAAGTGATACAGCATTACGTTGCCCGTCATGTGGGAAGCAGCTTAAAAAGCCACGGCGTTCACTTTTTGGAAAAGTCATCAAGTGGGCTTTTATACTGTTCAACTTATTTATGATCTACTGCCTCTTCGCAGGATTAGGTGGTAGTGGTGAAGTAATAAATCACGCAACTTCCGATGCAGAAAGAGCTGGGGCTGCAATTGGTACCGGTCTAGGTTTAATGGCAATCGCTAGTGTCTGGGTTATAGGCGACATAATCATCGGTATCCTTGTATTCCTCACAAGACCAAAGGGATGATTAAATGAAAAAGCTGTTTTTAAATGCAATAGCATCATTTATGGCACTCAATGCAGCGTCTGTATACGCAGGAAGTGAACACAAAAACTTCAATGCAGTACTTGAATGTCGGACTATGGAAAATAATGCTGAACGACTTTCTTGTTACGACAAATCAATACCGCCATCACGAACACAAAATGCTGATAAATTCGAGAGTAGAGATCAATGCCCTGAGGAGAAAGATAACGATAAACGACTATCTTGTTACGATCGCTTCTTCTCACCAACGTTTAAAGCTACAACAAGCACGATAAACACGTCAGCAAAAACTGATTATCAGCAACCTGACCGAGCTAAGTTGTTAGAGTGCCAAAGTGAAATTAATGGCACTAAAAGGCTGGCATGTTTCGACAAGCTATTCCCGCAGACTACATCCGCAGAAACTGAAGCTGTAGAAAATTCTGTTTCTAACCCTGGCAAGTGGCAAACATCAATTAGCACCTCGCCGGTAGACGACTCAAAAAACATAATCCTCTCACTTAACAGTAATGATTACATTCGAACACCTTTTGGAGAAAGTGTGATTCCAACAATATATGTAGCCTGCCGCGAAAAGAAAACGGAGGTATTCATTAACTGGGATGTGTACCTAGGTCTTGAGCAAACGAGCATGCTCTACCGCCTGGATAAGCAGAAAGCAGTTGAAAAAGAATGGTCTATCTCAACTGATACCAAAGCAGTTTTTTACAAGGGTAGTGACATTGATTTCATTAAATCTCTAGCTAAAGCAGACAAAATGTTCACCAGAATCACCCCATACAATGAAGCCCCTGTGAGTGCAACCTTCGATCTGAAGGGCCTTTCAGATGCAATGAAACCGCTTCAAAAAGCTTGTGGTTGGAAGTAAACGAAGTTTATGTCATTAACCAGAGCTACCTTCAGACGATGAAGAGTAACTTGTTATGAAAAAAGCCCCGCTCAATAAGCGGGGCTTTGTCATTGTAATGTGGACACTTTTGTCGAAGTGTGGACGCTATGTGGACGCTGATTTTAAAAATCCCTTTCAATCAGCAATTTAAATTCTTGACCTTCCCCTTGATGGAAGGTTTAACCTTCATAACAGTTAGCGAAAAGCGTTACTCCGGTCAACAACTGACCAATATATTATACGGGAGTTTTGTTATGTCTCACACTATCGACCTGACGCTGGACGGCCTCTCCTGCGGCCACTGCGTCAAACGCGTTAAAGAAAGCCTGGAACAGCGTCCTGACGTTGAAAGCGCTGAAGTGACTATCGACCATGCCGCCGTGACCGGCAGCGCCAGCGCGGACGCGCTGATTGATACCATTAAACAGGCCGGTTATGGGGCGGAGTTAAGCCACCCAAAGGCTAACCCGCTGGCAGAGTCATCATCCCCGTCGGAAGCACTGACAGCGGCCACTCCTGAGCTTCCGGCAGCGGATGATATTGATGACAGCCAACAGCTGCTGATCAACGGCATGAGCTGCGCCAGCTGCGTCTCCCGCGTGCAGAACGCCCTGCAGGCGGTACCGGGCGTCGCACAGGCACGGGTCAACCTTGCGGAGCGTACTGCGCTGGTGATGGGCAGTGCCTCCGCCGCAGATTTAGTGCAGGCCGTGGAAAAAGCGGGCTACGGGGCGGAGGCCATCGAAGATGATGCCGAGCGCCGCGAACGCCAGCAGGAAACGGCTATTGCCACCATGAAGCGCTTCCGCTGGCAGGCGATCGTCGCCCTGCTGGTCGGTATTCCGGTGATGGTGTGGGGCATGATGGGTGACAACATGATGGTCACCGCAGACAACCGCACGCTGTGGCTGGTGATTGGTTTAATTACCCTTGCGGTCATGGTCTTTGCAGGTGGGCATTTTTATACCAGCGCCTGGAAGAGCCTGAAAAACCGCACGGCGACGATGGATACGCTGGTTGCGCTCGGTACCGGCGCGGCGTGGCTGTACTCCATGAGCGTGAACGTCTGGCCCCAGTGGTTCCCGATGGAAGCCCGCCATCTCTATTATGAAGCCAGCGCCATGATTATCGGCCTGATTAACCTGGGCCACATGCTGGAAGCGCGCGCCCGTCAGCGCTCCTCGAAAGCGCTGGAACGCTTGCTCGATTTAACCCCGCCGACGGCCCGCGTGGTCACGGACGATGGGGAAAAAAGCGTCCCGCTGGCTGAGGTACAGCCGGGCATGACGCTGCGCCTGACCACCGGCGACCGGGTGCCCGTCGACGGTGAAATCACCCAGGGCGACGCCTGGTTGGATGAAGCGATGTTGACCGGGGAGCCGATCCCCCAGCAAAAATCACAGGGCGATGCGGTTCATGCCGGTACGGTAGTGCAGGACGGCAGCGTGCTGTTCCGCGCCAGTGCCGTCGGTAGCCACACCACGCTGTCGCGTATTATCCGCATGGTCCGCCAGGCCCAGAGCAGCAAGCCGGAGATTGGCCAGCTTGCTGACAAAATCTCGGCCATTTTTGTGCCGGTAGTGGTCGGCATTGCGCTGCTGAGCGCGGCGATCTGGTATTTCTTCGGCCCGGCACCTCAAATTGTCTACACCCTGGTCATCGCCACTACGGTGCTGATCATCGCCTGTCCGTGCGCTCTTGGCCTGGCGACGCCGATGTCGATTATCTCCGGCGTGGGCCGTGCCGCCGAGTTTGGCGTGCTGGTCCGTGATGCGGATGCCCTGCAGCGGGCGAGCACCCTGGATACGATTGTCTTTGATAAAACCGGCACGTTGACCGAGGGCAAACCGCAGGTAGTGGCCGTGAGTACCGCTGGCATTACGCAAGAGGACGCGCTGCGCCTTGCCGCCGCGCTGGAGCAGGGTTCCAGCCACCCGCTGGCCCGCGCCATTCTCGATAAGGCGAATGCTTCTGCCCTGCCGCAGGTCAGCAATTTCCGTACCCTGCGCGGGCTCGGCGTCAGCGGTGAAGCCGACGGCCACGCGCTGCTGCTGGGTAACCAGGCATTGCTGAATGAAAACGGTGTTGATACGTCCGCGCTGGAAGAAGAGCTGAAAGCACAGGCGTCTCGGGGCGCCACCCCGGTTCTGCTGGCGGTGGATGGCAAAGCCGCCGCGCTGCTGGCCGTGCGCGATCCGCTTCGCCAGGACAGCGTGGATGCCTTACAGCGCCTGCACCGCGCGGGCTATCGCCTGGTGATGCTGACCGGGGATAACCCGACCACCGCCAACGCCATCGCGAAAGAGGCCGGTATTGATGAGGTGATTGCGGGCGTGCTGCCGGACGGCAAAGCGGACGCCATCAAGAACCTGCAAAGTCAGGGTCGCCAGGTGGCGATGGTGGGCGACGGCATCAACGACGCCCCGGCGCTGGCCCAGGCGGACGTAGGGATAGCCATGGGGGGCGGGAGCGATGTCGCCATCGAAACCGCGGCCATCACGCTGATGCGCCACAGCCTGATGGGCGTTGCCGACGCCCTGGCCATTTCGAAAGCTACGTTGCGCAACATGAAGCAGAACCTGCTGGGAGCGTTCGTCTATAACTCGCTCGGTATTCCGGTTGCTGCCGGCATTTTGTGGCCGCTGACCGGCACCCTGCTGAACCCGGTGGTTGCGGGTGCGGCGATGGCACTCTCCTCCATTACCGTGGTGAGCAACGCCAACCGTCTGCTGCGGTTTAAACCGAAGGATTGAACCTTGTTCTCGTACGCGCTAGCATGACCCTTTCCGGTCATGGAGCGCGTATGAGTCTGTTTAATCGTATAAAAGCATCGTTTCGCGCCCTCTTCCCCCGCCGCTATGCCTGGCCCGGCCTGGATATCTCGCTTCCCGGCGGGCAACACCTGCACCTGGTCGGCAGCATCCATATGGGCACGCAGGGAATGTCTCCTCTACCATCCGGTCTGATAAAACGCCTGAAGCGCGCCGACGCGCTGGTCGTCGAGGCCGACATTTCCGGCCACGAGTCGCCGTTTGCCGGGCTTGAAAGCGATCTTCCGCTGGCGGAGCGCCTGAACGACGACCAGCTCGCGGAGCTGAGGCGCGTGGCGGCAGAAACCGGCGTGTCGCTCTCCATGATTGACAACCTGCCGCTGTGGCAAATTGCGATGGTGCTGCAGGCCACGCAGGCGCAGCGTCTGGGCCTGCGCGGTGACTACGGCATTGATTACCAGCTGCTGAACGTGGCGCGGGCGCGCCGTATGCCCATCATCGAGCTGGAAGGGACGGACAGCCAGATTGCGCTCCTGCGCCAGCTTCCTGACGACGGTCTGATGCTGCTGGATGATACCCTGACCCACTGGCACACCAACGCGCGTCTGCTGCAAACCATGATTGGCTGGTGGCTGGATGCGCCGCCCGCGGACGGTAAGCTGGCGCTACCGTCGACGTTCAGTGAATCGCTTTATGATGTGCTGATGAATGCGCGCAACAAAGCCTGGCGAGAGACGCTGCATGCTTTACCTGCGGGGGAGTACGTGGTCGCGGTCGGGGCGTTGCATTTATACGGCGAAGGGAATTTGCCGTCGCTGTTGAAATAAAAAAATGGCCAATATCTCTATTGGCCCGTCAAAGAGGAATTTCATCGTTTTTATTATACCGAAGTGACCTTCGGCTGAGCCGATTGTCGCTCAAAGTGACCATCACTGCCAACACTATTGCGCAAGATGGTGCTATTTTTTAGACAAACGTCAGGCGTATGCTGGCTGCATGAATTGTCTGACGTAAGAAGGATAGCTATGACTCCCGCCGTTAAATTACTCGAAAAAAACAATATTTCTTTCCGGATCCATACTTACGATCACGATCCGAACGAAACCAACTTTGGTGATGAAGTGGTGCGCAAACTGGGGCTGAACGCTGACCAGGTCTATAAAACGCTGCTGGTGGCGGTGAATGGCGATATGAAGCACCTCGCCGTGGCGGTAACGCCCGTTGCCGGACAGCTCGATCTCAAAAAGGTAGCGAAAGCGCTGGGGGCGAAAAAGGTGGATATGGCGGACCCGATGGTTGCGCAACGCACCACGGGCTATCTGGTGGGCGGGATCAGCCCGCTCGGACAGAAAAAACGGCTGCCGACGCTGATCGATGCGCCTTCGCAGGAATTTGAGACGATCTATATTTCGGGCGGTAAACGCGGGCTGGATATTGAACTGGCCGCGGGCGATCTGGCGAAAATGCTGGACGCGAAGTTTGCGGATATTGCCCGCCGGGAGTAAAAAAAAGCCGGGTGGCGGCTACGAGGTAAAAGCAAAACGGTAACAGACGTTACCGTTTTTTGTGTTCGCGCCCTCTCCCGGTGGGAGAGGGTTGGGGTGAGGGCATCAGGCCGCACAACACTACTGCCAGCTCACCTCACCTTTCGGCTCATAGGCATTCACGTCAATCGGCGAGTTCTGCTCGATGTACTGCTTCAGCACTTCCGCATCAATAAAACCGGTGTTTACGTAGCCCGGTTTATTATCGATGTGCGGATAGCCGTCGCCGCCGGTGGCGTTAAAGCTTAACGTCGCCAGACGGTAGGTTTTCGCCGGGTCTACCGGCTCGCCTTTGATTTTCAGATCGTTGAGCTTGCCGTCCTTCGCCACAAAGCTGACGTTGGCAAACT
Source organism: Enterobacter cloacae complex sp. P43RS (assembly GCF_014930585.1). Taxonomy (NCBI): domain Bacteria; kingdom Pseudomonadati; phylum Pseudomonadota; class Gammaproteobacteria; order Enterobacterales; family Enterobacteriaceae; genus Enterobacter; species Enterobacter cloacae complex sp. P43RS. The sequence continues at coordinate 231,540 of NZ_JADBRJ010000003.1, read as the reverse complement.
GCGGATAGGCACCCGAGTCCGGCTTCATCTGCGCCACGGCGGTCAGGTAGTCAACGACCTCTTTCCCGCTCATATCCGCATACACCACCACGTTGCCGAACGGCTGCACCTTCAGCACGTCTTTATAGGTGATGTTTCCGCCTTCGATGGAGTCACGAATGCCGCCGCCGCTCATCACGCCGAAGTCCGCATTCGTGCGCGCCATCTGCGCCGCCAGCACCAGATGGCCCATGTTGGTCTGCACGAAGCGGACTTTACTGCGGTCCCCTTCCAGACGACCGTTCAGCGTGCCGATTTTCACGTCCAGCTGCGCCTTGCCTTTGTTCTGGAACGGCGTCAGCAGGGAGAGCATCTGCTGGTTTTCAGCAATCTCTGGCGTGTAAAGTACGCGCTCGCTTTTCCCGTCCGGGTAGGTGACTTTCTTCTTCAGGTTCACCGGGATGAGCTGATAGCGCACCAGCTTCATCTCACCGTTACGAAACTCAAAGTCCGCCCGACCCACGTATTTACCCCACTCGTGGGCCTGCACAATCCAGATCCCGTTCTGACGATCTGGCGCACACGGCGTGCCCGGCACGTAGTCCACCTGCTTTTTGTTCTCCGACGCCATGCACACCGGATCCTGCGAGTGACCGCCCACAATCATCGCCAGCGAGCCCGCTGGCAGGCTGCGCGCCATCTCCACGTCGCCGGGCGCATTGGAGCCGTGCTCGCCGTTATCGTAGTGTCCCATGTGGGTAGTGGCGATAATCACGTCCGGCTTTTCGTTCTGCTGCAGCTCCTGAATCACCAGCTTCGCTTCGTCTGCCGGTTTGCGGAATTCGATATCGGTGAAGAACTCAGGGTTACCGATTTTTGCCGTATCGTCGGTGGTTAAGCCGATGACCGCGATTTTGAGATCCTGACGCTTAAACAGCGCCCACGGTTTAAACAGACGTTCGCCGGTGCTTTTCTGGTAAATATTGGCGGAGAGGAACGGGAATTTGGACCATTTCTCCTGCTGGCGCAGCACGCTCAGCGGATTGTCAAACTCGTGGTTGCCGACGGCCATCGCGTCGTAACCGATTAAATTCATGCCGCGGAAATCGGGTTCAGCATCCTGTAAATCCGATTCCGGCACGCCGGTATTAATATCCCCGCCCGACAGCAGCAACACGCTGCCGCCCTGGGCCGCCACCTCTTTGCGAATGCCGTCCACCAGCGTTTTTTGCGCCGACAGACCATACTCGCCGTATTCACTGCGCCAGAAATGACCGTGATGATCGTTGGTATGCAGAATGGTGATTTTATAGGTTTTATCTTTTTCATACGCCTGCGCGGGCAGGCTTGCCAGGCCCCATGCGGCAATAAGCGCCAGCGCGACGCCCCGCTTCATTAACTTCATCTTCTCTCTCCCTGACCAATAGACAAAGGCAAAAATTACAGTGACTAACAAGAATAGACAAATAAGTTTTCAGAATTGCGACTTTCTTCAAATGTCACGGACGAGTATGTTAGTCGGATAATAATTACTCCCTGCATCTCTAATAACAAATTGACGTGGTATTTATGGCAATCAGTGAATCAACCCAGCCCGCTCCGGGCGCGCCGGCGTCGCGCACCTCTTTTAAAGTTTTAGGCGCAATCAGCCTCTCGCACCTGCTCAACGACATGATCCAGTCGTTGATTCTGGCGATCTACCCGCTGCTGCAGTCCGAGTTTTCGTTAACCTTCGTACAGATCGGGATGATCACCCTGACCTTCCAGCTGGCCTCGTCGCTGCTGCAGCCGGTGGTGGGTTACTGGACGGATAAATACCCGATGCCGTGGTCGCTGCCGATAGGCATGTGCTTTACCTTAAGCGGGCTGGTGCTGCTGGCCATGGCAGGCAGTTTTGAAGCGGTTCTGCTCGCCGCCGCGCTGGTGGGAACCGGCTCGTCCGTCTTCCATCCGGAGTCCTCACGCGTGGCGCGTATGGCCTCCGGTGGCCGTCACGGGCTGGCGCAGTCACTCTTCCAGGTAGGGGGCAACTTCGGTAGCTCCCTCGGCCCGCTGCTGGCGGCGGTGATTATCGCCCCGTATGGCAAAGGCAATGTGGCCTGGTTTGTGCTGGCCGCCCTGCTCGCCATTGTCGTGCTGGCACAGATCAGCCGCTGGTACGCCGCCCAGCATCGCGTGAACAAAGGGAAACCTAAAGCGAAGGTTATCAATCCCCTGCCTCGTAATAAGGTCATTCTTGCGGTCTCCGTGCTGCTGGTGCTGATTTTCTCGAAATACTTCTATATGGCGAGCATCAGCAGCTATTACACCTTTTATCTGATGCAAAAATTCGGATTATCGGTACAAAACGCGCAGTTCCATCTGTTTGCTTTCCTCTTCGCGGTGGCCGCAGGAACGGTAATTGGCGGGCCGGTGGGGGATAAAATTGGCCGTAAATATGTCATTTGGGGCTCTATCCTCGGCGTGGCGCCCTTTACCCTCATTTTGCCGTACGCCAGCCTTGAATGGACGGGGATTTTGACCGTGATTATTGGTTTTATCCTCGCCTCCGCGTTTTCCGCCATTCTGGTCTATGCCCAGGAGCTGCTGCCGGGTCGTATCGGTATGGTTTCCGGACTTTTTTTCGGTTTCGCCTTCGGCATGGGCGGGCTGGGTGCAGCGGTATTAGGGATGGTTGCGGATCACACCAGCATCTTCCTGGTTTATAAAATCTGCGCTTTCCTGCCACTTCTTGGGATGTTGACCATATTCCTGCCTGATAATCGTCATAAAGCGTGATTTACGGGTAGCTAAAGTTATGCTTTGGCTACCCTTCCCCCTTATGCGATAAGGGTTTCCTCTTCATCCCCACTCTGAATTTATCAATATGCGCCTTTTTAATCGCATATTGCCGTTTTATTCAAACTTCAACAATTATTCATAAACATAAGGGCAAAAATTGTCATAAACTATTACCTGGCTTTTTGGTATTCACGCCAAAAATGGAACACTCACCACGAAAGGAGACGGAATGCACCACGCCACACCGCTTATTACCACCATTGTTGGTGGACTTGTGCTCGCTTTTATCCTTGGCATGATTGCCAATAAGCTGCGTATTTCTCCTCTTGTCGGCTATTTGTTAGCGGGTGTACTGGCGGGGCCTTTCACGCCAGGCTTCGTGGCGGATACCAAACTGGCGCCAGAGCTGGCGGAACTCGGCGTGATCCTGCTGATGTTTGGCGTCGGTCTGCATTTTTCGCTGAAGGACCTGATGGCGGTAAAGTCGATCGCCATACCCGGAGCGATCGCCCAGATAGGGGTGGCGACGCTGCTGGGCATGGCGCTTTCGGCAGTGCTGGGCTGGTCGCTGATGACCGGCATCGTCTTTGGGCTGTGCCTCTCCACCGCCAGTACCGTGGTGCTGCTGCGCGCGCTTGAAGAGAGGCAGCTGATAGACAGCCAGCGCGGGCAAATCGCGATTGGCTGGCTGATTGTTGAAGATCTGGTGATGGTGTTGACGCTGGTGCTGCTGCCCGCCGTCGCCGGGATGATGGAAAAAGAGAACATTGGCTTCGCCTCGCTGGCGCTGGATATGAGCATCACCATCGGTAAGGTGGTGGCCTTTATCGCCATCATGATGCTGGTGGGCCGCCGTCTGGTGCCGTGGATCATGTCCCGCAGCGCGGCGACCGGCTCCCGGGAGCTGTTTACCCTCTCCGTCCTTGCGCTGGCGCTGGGCATCGCCTTCGGTGCCGTTGAGCTGTTTGATGTCTCCTTTGCCCTGGGGGCGTTCTTCGCCGGGATGGTGCTGAACGAATCCGAGCTGAGCCACCGTGCGGCGCACGACACGCTGCCGCTGCGCGATGCGTTTGCCGTGTTGTTCTTCGTCTCCGTCGGGATGCTGTTCGACCCGCTGGTGCTGATCCAGCAGCCGCTGGCCGTGCTGGGCACGCTGGCGATCATTATTTTTGGTAAGTCGCTCGCGGCTTTCTTCCTGGTGCGAATGTTCGGCCACTCCCCGCGCACGGCGCTGACCATTGCCGCCAGCCTGGCGCAGATTGGCGAGTTCGCCTTTATTCTGGCCGGTCTGGGCATGGCCCTGAACCTGCTGCCGCAGGCGGGGCAAAATCTGGTGCTGGCGGGGGCAATCCTCTCCATCATGCTAAACCCGGTATTGTTTGCCTTGCTGGAAAAATACCTCGAGAAGACCGAAACCCTCGAAGAGCAGACGCTGGAAGAGGCAACGGAAGAAGAGAAGCAGATCCCGGTGGATATTTGTAATCACGCCCTGCTGGTGGGCTTTGGCCGCGTCGGCAGCCTGCTCGGCGAGAAGCTGATGGCGCAGGGGATCCCGCTGGTGGTGATTGAGACGTCACGCACCCGCGTGGATGAGCTTCGCGAGCGCGGGATTCGTGCGGTGCTGGGCAATGCGGCGAACGAAGAGATCATGGAGCTGGCGCATCTGGACTGTGCCCGCTGGCTGCTGCTGACCATTCCAAACGGTTATGAAGCGGGTGAGATTGTGGCCTCCGCGCGTGAGAAGTGCCCCGGTATTGAGATCATTGCCCGAGCGCACTATGACGACGAGGTAGAGTACATCACCGAGCGCGGCGCGAATCAGGTGGTGATGGGCGAGCGTGAGATTGCGAACACCATGCTGACGCTGCTGACGAAGCCGCCAGTTGAAGAGGCAGTTACGGGGTAAGTTTGCTGCGGCCTGATGCCCGCACCCTGGCCCTCTCCCACAGGGAGAGGGAACAAATACTAAAAACGGCAACCACAGGTTGCCGTTTTGCTTTTACCTGTCCCAGTACGCCTCTTCGAGGCTGTCTTCTCGTTCCGGCAGACCGCGCGTTAAGCGCGGCGAATGCTGGTTCAGTACCTGGTAGCTCACGCGGTTGGCGTACTTACACACCTGCGCCAGCGAGGAATAGGTCAGCCAGCTGAACTTGTGCTTGCTGGAGTTCGGCACGTTAGTTTTGTGATAGGCGTTCGCGGTAATGTCATGCAGCAGCGCGGCAAGCGCGCCGTCGCCCGCGCCGTTAGTGTTCATGATCTTCTCCGGCCCGCCCATATACGGCGCAATGTGGGAGTAGATACGCAGCGGATTCACGCAGTCTTTGTGGCGCATGCCGCGGCTGAACTCGTACTGGTTGAACTCCGCAATCGCCCCCGGCAGCAGCGGGTGCTGGGTTTTGCGCTTGCTCTCTTCTTCCGTGAACCCCGCCATATACAGCCCAACCGGACCCGCGGTGCAGAGCACCAGATCCACCCAGTCCAGCGCTTTGTCGGACGCCAGCAGCGGATCGCTTTCACCGGTCAGCGCCTCGGCCTCTTCTTCGTTCATCGCCAGAATGGAGACGTGCTCTTTCAGGAAGGTCTGCCACCACTCCGGGTTATCGGCAATCACGAATTTGGTGCCCAGGGTTAACACCACCGGCACATCGTACTTTTTGGCGTACTCAATCGCCTTCATGGTCGCTTCCGGCATCGGCTCGCCCGGCTTGCAGCGCACCAGGTAGGAGGTCAGCACCAGCGCAGACGCGCCCGCGATCACCTCTTCGGGAATGCTTTCCGCGCGCAGCTTGTTCATGTGGCCCGGGCTGATGGCAAAGGTACGCTCGCCGGATTCGCCGATCAGCGTAAAGCAGCGGCCAATCGGCCCGTCTACGCCCTGGAGATAGTTCAGATCGGTGCGGCTGGAGGTGTTGCACAGGTAGCGGTAGGCGTAGCCACCGATTTCGATATTGCTGCACATCACGCCGAGCAGCACCGAGCGGTCATCTGCCAGCACCGAGTAGTTGTGCATGGTGTTGCCGATGGTGCCGCCAGCGAACTGATGGGTAATCAGATTTTCGCGCACCAGCTCCTGGTACAGCGCTTCGGCAACGTCGTCCTCAATCACCAGCGAGTGACCGGCGCTCAGACCGTAACGGGCGACAAACTCATCATCCACTTTCGCTTCAATGTCCACCAGCGTCTGGTCGATACCGACAACCCAGGCCGCGCTGGTTTCATTTTCAGGCTGGATTTGCTGCAGGAGCGGATCGCGGGCATCGACGGGAAAGTAGTGTTTGGATTTGCGTTTACCGGGAAATTTCATGGTCTGAACTGTACGAAGAATATGGGCCGGGAATGGTAGCACAAACCCGGCCCGGAGTGCGATCAGCGGCTGTTCGTCACCAGCGAGACCATCATGTCGATATGCTCAGGTGAGTCGTTAAGCGCCGGAATGTACTCATACTTTTCGCCGCCGGCCTCAAGGAAAAATTCCCGGTTTTGCACCGCGATCTCCTCCAGCGTTTCAAGGCAGTCCGCCGAGAAGCCCGGCGACATCACCTGAATGTGCTTTACGCCCTTCTCGCCGAGCATTTTGAGGGTTTCATCGGTGTACGGCGTCAGCCACGGCTCGCGGCCAAAGCGCGACTGGAAGGTCATCATCACCTTCTCCGGCGGCAGGCCAAGGGCGGAGACCAGCTCGCGGGTGGTATCGCGGCAGCGCTGGGGGTAATCATCCCCTTCGTTGGCGAAACGCTGCGGAATACCGTGATAGGAGAGCAGCAGCAGATCCGGTTCGCCGTGCTTTTCAAACGATGCTCGGGCGCTGTTGGCAAGCGCCTTAATGTAGAGCTCGTTATCCGCATAATCGCGAATAAAGGTCACGCCCGGAATGCGGCGGCGCGTCTTCAGAATACGCGCCAGCTCGTCCCAGACGGCGGCCACCGTCGAGCAGGAGTACTGCGGATACAAGGCCAGCACGACGATATGATCCACGCCCTGTGCCAGCAGCGCATCGACGGCACTTTCCAGCGAAGGTTTACCGTAGCTCATGCCGAGTGCGACGGGCATATCCGGCAGACGGGCGGCCAGCGCTTTTTCCTGACGACGGCTGTACACCATCAGCGGCGAGCCCTCCTCCATCCAGACGGACTGATAAAGTTTGGCGACGCGCGGAGAGCGAATCGGCAGAATGACGCCACGCAGCAGCGGCCACCACAGCAGTCTCGGAAAATCCACGACGCGCGTGTCGCTTAAAAATTGTCGCAGGTAGCGTTTTACCGCCGCTGGAGTGGGTGCTTCTGGAGTGCCCAGATTGGCAAGCAGGATGCCGGTTTTCGCCTGACTCATTCACGCCTCTTAACCATTTGATAGGTTGTCAATTGTAGCGGAAATGCGTTTAAACGAAACCCATTGCTGTAATAGGTAAGATGAGAATATTTCTCACCCGGAAGCCCGGGTGAGAGGCGCGTGATTAGCCGAGGATTTTTTCCAGCTCTGCACGTACGTCAGCCACGGCTTTGGTGCCGTCAACTTTGGCGTATTTGGTGTTACCCGCCTGCGCTTCTTTGGTGTAGTAGCCAATCAGCGGCGCGGTCATCTGATGGTATTCCACCAGGCGTTTACGCACGGTCTCTTCCTGATCGTCTTTACGGGTGGTCAGCTCTTCGCCGGTCACGTCGTCTTTGCCTTCAACCTTAGGCGGGTTGAATTTGATGTGGTAAACGCGGCCAGAGGCAGCGTGCACGCGACGGCCAACGATACGGTCAACGATCAGCTCGTCCGGTACGTCGAACTCCAGAACGTAGTCCACGTTGATGCCCGCTTCTTTCATGGCGTCAGCCTGAGGAATGGTGCGCGGGAAGCCGTCCAGCAGGAAACCGTTGCGGCAGTCTTCCTGCGCAATGCGCTCTTTAACCAGCGCGATAACCAGCTCGTCGGTTACCAGCTTGCCTGCGTCCATGATGTCTTTCGCTTGTTTACCCAGCTCGGAGCCAGATTTTACAGCGGCGCGCAGCATGTCACCGGTGGAGATTTGCGGAATACCGTATTTCTCCATGATGAACTGAGCCTGAGTTCCTTTACCCGCGCCCGGAGCGCCAAGCAGAATAATACGCATTGCGAAAATCCCCTCAAATGTCGTTTCAATTTTTCAAAAGCGCTAAACAATACCACCAGAACGGGCGTGGCTCAAGGAAGGCGGGAAGGCTGAAACGGTTAATGGGGGGAGATAATTTGGGAGAGTGCGGTCTGGTGCCCTCACCCCGGCCCTCTCCCACGGGGAGAGGGAGAAGACCAGGGGAGACGTGGTCAGTTACGCCAGCAGCAGCGCATTCACACGTTTAATGAACAGGTTAGGATCTTCAAGGGTGCCGCGCTCGGCCAGCAGAGACTGATCCAGCAGCAGTTCAACCCACTCGGCAAAGCGAGCTTCATCCTGGGTATCCGCCGCGCGTTTCACCAGCGGATGATCCGGATTAAGCTCAAAGATATATTTCACTTCCGGCACGGACTGGCCCGCCGCGGCGAACAGCTTCGCCATCTGGGTGCTCATTTCGTCCGCATCGGTGGTGACAATCGCCGGAGTATCGGTCAGACGGTGCGTGAAGCGTACCTCTTTCACGCGGTCGCCCAGCAGGGTTTTGACACGCTCAACGAACGGCTCCAGCGCCTTCTCGGCTTCTTTCGCGCTTTCGTCCACTTCATCCGCCAGCTTGTCGATGGACTCGTCGGCTTTGGCAACGGACTGGAACGCCTTACCATCGAACTCGGTCAGGTAGTTCATCATCCACTCGTCGATGCGGTCAGAAAGCAACAGCACTTCGATGCCTTTCTTACGCAGCAGCTCCAGGTGCGGGCTGCTCTTCGCTGCCGCATAGCTGTCAGCGGTGATGTAGTAGATCTTCTCCTGCCCTTCTTTCATGCGGGAGACGTACTCTTCCAGCGACACGGTCTGGGCGGAGGAGTCGGTGTGCGTAGAGGCGAAGCGCAGCAGTTTAGCGATGGTTTCAACGTTCGCCATGTCTTCCGCTGGACCTTCTTTCAGCACCAGGCCGAACTGTTTCCAAAAGGTCTGGTATTTTTCCGCGTCGTCTTTCGCCAGTTTTTCCAGCATCTGCAACGCACGTTTGGTCAGGGCGTTACGCAGATTACGTGTGACGGTGCTATCCTGGAGGATTTCGCGGGAGACGTTCAGCGGCAGATCGTTGGAGTCTATCAGGCCACGAACAAAGCGCAGGTAGTTCGGCATGAACTGCTCGGCATCGTCCATGATGAAGACGCGCTGCACGTACAGCTTCAGGCCGTGCTTGTGATCGCGGTTCCACATGTCCCACGGTGCCTGCGCCGGAATGTACAGCAGGCTGGTGTACTCCTGCTTCCCTTCCACGCGGTTGTGGCTCCAGGTCAGCGGGTCGGTAAAGTCGTGAGCGATGTGCTTATAAAACTCGTTGTACTCGTCGTCTTTGATTTCAGCCTTGTTACGCGTCCACAGCGCCTGCGCCTTGTTGATTTTCTCCCAGGAAACAACGGTTTCACCGTCTTTCTCTTCCTGTTTTTCAATCTCTACCGGCAGCGCGATGTGGTCGGAATATTTGCTGATGATGGAGCGTACGCGCCAGTCGTTCAGGAAATCGTCTTCCCCTTCGCGCAGGTGGAGGGTGATTTCGGTGCCGCGATCCGCTTTAGTGATGTCATCAACGGTGTATTCGCCTTCCCCTTTGGATTCCCACAGCACGCCGTTCTCGGCGCTGTCGCCCGCCGCGCGGGTGCGCACGGTGACTTTGTCCGCCACGATAAACGCCGAGTAGAAGCCCACGCCGAACTGGCCAATCAGCTGGCTGTCTTTCGCCTGGTCAGAGCCCATGGACTCCAGGAACGCTTTGGTGCCGGATTTAGCGATGGTCCCGAGGTGGTCGATCACCTCGTCGCGGTTCATCCCGATGCCGTTATCAGCGATGGTCAGGGTGCGGTTCTCTTTGTTGAAAGAGACGCGCACGCGCAGCTCGCCGTCGCCTTCATACAGATCCGGGTTGGACAGCGCGCGGAAGCGCAGCTTGTCCGCCGCATCGGAGGCGTTGGAAATCAGCTCACGCAGGAAAATTTCTTTGTTGGAATACAGGGAATGGATCATCAGGTGCAGAAGCTGTTTTACTTCTGACTGGAAACCACGGGTTTCTTGTCCTTTCATCTAAGTCGACCTCAACAATGCCATTTAATGGGGTTGTAAAACGTTGAGTGAGAGATGGGGATGAGGGGGGAAATTTTCAAGCGGAGGCCGCGCGCGCAGCCTCCGTTTGGTCAGAAAATAATCTTGTGTCGTCCGGCCAGCGAGTGCGACAGCGTGGTGCCATCGACCATCTCCAGCTCGCCGCCGACCGGCACGCCGTGGGCGATGCGGCTGGCGTCAACGCCGTACTGCGCGCACAGCTCGGCGATATAGTTGGCGGTTGCCTCCCCTTCCACCGTGGGGTTGGTGGCGAGGATCACCTCTTTGATGGTTTCGGACTCAAGACGCTGTTCAAGGCGGTCAAGACCGATATCGTCCGGGCCAATGCCGTCCAGCGGGGAGAGATGCCCCATCAGCACAAAATAGCGGCCGGAAAACTGCCCGGTTTGTTCGATGGCGTAGATGTCCGCCGGACTCTCCACCACGCAAATCTGACCGTTTTCCTGACGACGCGGGTTCGTACAGATGTTACACACGTCCTGCTCGGTAAAGGTCCGGCAATCCGCACAGTGACCAATTTCTGACATGGCGCGGGTTAAAGCCTGCGCCAGGCGCATCCCGCCGCTGCGGTCGCGCTGCAATAGCGTAAACGCCATGCGCTGCGCCGACTTCGGGCCAACGCCCGGCAGGCAGCGCAGTGCTTCCATTAACTGCGTGAGCAGCGGACTGGTTTGCATCAGAATGGCATCTTAAAGCCCGGCGGCAGCTGCATACCGCTGGAAACAGAGGCCATTTTCTCTTTCTGGGTTTCGTCGATACGGCGAGCGGCATCGTTAAACGCGGCTGCAACCAGATCTTCCAGCATCTCTTTGTCGTCTTCGAGCAGGCTCGGGTCGATTTCAACGCGACGGCAGTTGTGCGCACCGTTGATGGTCACCTTGACCAGACCGGCACCGGATTCACCCGTGACTTCCAGCTGAGCGATCTCTTCCTGCATCTTCTGCATTTTTTCCTGCATCTGCTGAGCCTGCTTCATCAGGCCACCCAGACCGCCTTTTCCACCAAACATAGGCTTCTCTCTTCTTTCACGTTTAAGGATTACAACCGTAAGTCAGACTCACGATCAAATGGGGCGAATACTCTCTTCATCCAGATCGGCGTCGAAGAACCGGCGCAGGGTCTGGATGTTGTTATCCGCAATAATTGCCTCGCGCGCCTGCGCAAGCTTCTCTTCATAAATGGCCTGGCGCCACTCGAGCGGCGTTTTCACTGCCGGATTATCATCTTCAATGATAGTCAATTCAACCGGTGAACCCTGTAAAGCAGCAAGCGCCTCGGCCAGCGCCTTTTGCGCGCCAGGGGAATTGAGGTGCCGCTGGCCCGGACGCAGGTGCAGACGCACCTGATTGCCGTCCTGCTCTTTCCAGGCGTTCAGCGCGACCTGCTCCACCAGCTTCGGCAACTGGAGTTTGCTGACCTCAGCGGCCCAGGCGTCGCGTGCAATAGATTCTTCGGCGAGCTTCGCGGAAAGCTCCGGCGTTTTTTCATGCTCCAGCGCCTTTTTCAGCGCTTTCGGCGTGGCGACCACTTCCTTGACCGTTTCAACAACGGTGGTCGCCTTCCAGCGGTAAGCCTCTTCTTTCACCGGGGCTTTCTGCTCGAGCGCGGACGGTGCCGGACGCGACTGTACGCGCTCCGTTACCGAGGCCAGTCGTTCAAGCGCGGCGTTGTTCACCGGCCGCGCTCTTCCTGGCGCTGCCGGTTCACTCTTTTTTGGTTTGGTTACTCCCTGCGCACGCTGCAGTTGGCTGCGTGCGGCAAGCACCGAACTGGTGGCATCCGACAGCGGCACGTTTTGCTGTGGCGGCGGCGTCGGCTGCGGTGGCACCTGCTGCGGTGACATCACCGCCGTAGGGGCGACCGGGGCAAAAGACTGCCGCGGCGCTTCCGGTTCCGGCAACGGCATGCGCGGGTGGAACGCCAGCGCGCGCAGCAGCGTCATTTCGACGCCCATCCTGGGGTCCGGTGCGAACGGTAACTCTTTGCGGCCAATCAGCAGCGTCTGGTAATACAGCTGCACGTCGGCAGGCGGCACGGTGCGGGCAAGTTCACGCATCCGCTGTTCAATGGCGGCCATATCCGCACCGATGGCCGACGGAGACAGCTGCAGCATCGCCACGCGGTGCAGCAGGCTGAGCATCTCGACCAGCAGCGCTTCCCACTCAATACCGCGGGCAGCGGCCGCGTTCACCAGCGACATCACGCGCTCACCGTTGGCGGCAATCATCGCTTCGATGAGCGACAGCGCCTGATCGTCATCCAGCGTGCCGAGCATGGTGCTGACCGCTTCGGTCGAGAGCTTGCCGTCACCGCTGGCAATCGCCTGGTCGGTCAGGCTTAGCGCATCACGCAGGCTGCCGTCAGCCGCGCGGGCCAGCAGCTGCAAGGCGCGCGGCTCGTGAACGATCTTCTCTTCATCAAGGATGTGCTCAAGCTGCGCGCGGATCTGCTCAACGTCCAGCGCCTTCAGGTGGAACTGCAGGCAGCGCGACAGGATGGTGACCGGCAGCTTTTGCGGATCGGTGGTCGCCAGCAGGAATTTAACGTGCGCGGGCGGCTCTTCCAGCGTTTTCAGCAGGGCGTTAAAGCTGTGGCGCGACAGCATGTGCACTTCATCGATCAGGTAGACCTTGAAGCGGCCGCGCGCCGGGGCGTACTGCACGTTGTCGAGCAGATCGCGGGTGTCTTCCACCTTGGTGCGCGAGGCGGCGTCGATCTCGATCAGATCGACAAAACGCCCCTGCTCGATCTCGCGGCAATTGTCACACACGCCGCACGGGGTGGCGGTGATCCCGGTTTCGCAGTTCAGACCTTTCGCCAGCAGACGGGCAATAGAAGTCTTACCGACGCCGCGGGTGCCGGAAAAAAGATAGGCGTGATGGATGCGACCTAGCGACAAGCCGTTCGCCAGGGCCGTCAGCACATGTTCCTGACCGACAACGTCAGCAAAGGTTTGTGGTCGCCATTTACGGGCTAACACCTGATAACTCATGGGCAGGCTCTGCAACGCTGGAAGGTGAATTTATGGAGGGGAATGCTATCACAACCTCACCCATTGAGCGAGGTTGTGAAAACCGGGATTAATGACCCGGGAAAGGCACCAGGCTGTAGCTGGTAATGCCCTGTTTTTCCAGGCGCTGTTCACCGCCAAGATCGAACAGATTGATGATGAAGGCCGCGTCGGTCACTTCCCCACCCAGACGGCGGATCAGCTTGACGGTCGCTTCAATGGTGCCGCCGGTTGCCAGCAGATCGTCCACCACCAGCACTTTGTCGCCAGGCTTGATCGCGTCAACGTGGATTTCCAGCTGATCGGTGCCGTACTCCAGCTCGTAGCTCTCGGCGATGGTTTCACGCGGCAGTTTGCGCGGCTTACGCACCGGCACAAAACCCACGCCCATCGCCAGCGCAACCGGTGCGCCAAACAGGAAGCCGCGGGCTTCGGTACCTACTACTTTGGTGATCCCGGCGTTTTTATAACGTTCGACCAGCAGTTCAATGCTGAGCGCGTACGCTTTCGGGTCTTCCAGCAAGCTGGTGACATCACGGAAAAGAATGCCAGGCTTTGGATAGTCCTGGATGCTTTTGATGCTATTTTTCAGATATTCAAGCTGCTGTGCAGTTGCGGTCATCGGTTTGTGCCTAAATGAAACAGTGTTACTCACGGCGCGCGACGAGTCGGTCAAAGTAACAGTTGTTTAACCTTTGACCAGGCGCACCTGTGCTCGAAAACGGTCGAATTTACTGGCTGCGCGCCATAATTGCAACCGCCATGATGAGGCTTCAGTGCTTTTGTTGCTTTTCATCAACCACGGGGATCCGCCACATGAAGATCAGCAGGCAGGCCAGGATCGCCAGCAGCAGAATACGCACCCACATCATGTTCACCAGCCATAACGAAACGGCGAAGGTGATCAGGATAAAGGCAATGGCGCGCGGCTTGGCCCCGGGCGGCATGGCCCGGTGTTTTTGCCAGTGCCGCAGGTAGCCGCCAAACCACGAGCGATACAGCAGCCAGTGGTGAAAACGCGGCGACGATCGGGCGAAGCACCAGGCGGCCAGCAGGATAAACGGGGTGGTCGGCAGCAAGGGCAATACGATGCCCAGCGTACCCAGCACTACCGCGAGCCAGCCAATGATGATTAAAATAGTACGCTGCATAATGCGAATCGTTATCAAACTGAACGGCTACTTTACCACTGGAGAGCGCATTGAAAACAGCACTGCTTCTTGAGAAGCTGCAAAATCAGCTGATCGCTCTGCGGGCGCAGGCCACGCCGCTGATGGGACACGCCACGCTGAAACCGCGCTTTGACCGGCAGCTTTTCCGCACCCGCAGCACCGTCATTCAGGATTACCTTGCTGAGATGCAGACCAACCTCGATGAGCTTCGCCACGCGGTTGAGAGTGAACAGCAGGAACAGGTGGTGTGGCTTGCGGCGCATCTTACCGAGCAGATCACCGCCCTGCACCGCGAAATCGCCGCCTGGCCGCTACGGGCGTGGGACAGCGCCTCGCCTGGGCTGGGAAAATGGCAGCGCAAGCGGCTGGAGAACCAGGAGTTTGAGCGGCGTCTGTTTGAGATGAAGCGCGAGCGCGAAGCCCGCCTGAACAATAGCGAAACGCTGGAAGAGCAGCAGCTATTGATGCGCGAGATTAGCGCGCTGGAAGGCCGCATCGTCCGCTGCCGTCAGGCGCTGGATGAGATTGAACGCGTGATTGAACGCCTGACCCGTTAACTGGAGCCACATCTATGTCACTGGAAAATGCACCCGACGAGGTCAAGCTGGCCGTCGATTTGATTATGCTGCTGGAGAATCATGAGATCCCGGCCGAGACAGTGCTTAAAGCGCTGGAGATTGTGCGACGGGATTTTGAGGGGAAACTTCCCCCTCACCCTAACCCTCTCCCTGTGGGAGAGGGAAAATAGATTAAGCCGGAGTCGGGTCGTCGCCCTTAATGTCGCGCTTCACTTCCGTGTGCTCGTCACCTTTCTCATTATGCAGGTGAACCTCAAGCTGGTTGAAGGCGATGTTGATGTTGTTTTCACGGCACAGGCGGTCGATCGCGCGGTTCAGTTCATCAACGGTGTAGCTGCGATCGCGCAGTTCACGCACATATAAACGCAGCTCGTGATCCAGCGTGCTTGGCCCGAAGGTGGTGAAGAAGACATCTGGCGCAGGATCGTGCATGACTTTTGGATGCGATTTAGCGGCTTTAAGCAATACCTCTTTCACTTTATCCAGATCGGAACCGTAGGCCACGCCGAGGCGAATCACCACGCGCGTGGTGGTATCCGAGAGCGACCAGTTGATCAGACGCTCGGTCACGAACGCTTTGTTCGGGATGATCACCTCTTTACGATCGAAGTCAGTGATGGTGGTAGCACGAATTCGGATCTTGCTGACGGTCCCGGAGAACGTACCGATGGTGACGGTATCGCCGATACGCACCGGACGTTCGAAGAGGATAATCAGGCCGGAGACAAAGTTACCGAAGATCTCCTGCAGGCCAAAACCAAGACCGACCGAGAGGGCCGCCGCCAGCCACTGCAGTTTATCCCACGAGACGCCCAGCGAGCCGAATACCGTCATCGCCCCGACGATAATGATGACGTAATTCAATATGGTGGTGATGGCGTAAGACGCCCCCTGGCGCAGGTTCAGCCTTGAGAGCACCAGCACTTCCAGCAGACCCGGCAGGTTACGAATCAGCGCCCAGGCCACCACCGACGACACTAGCGCAAACAGCAGGCTGCCCATGGTGACGCTTTTCATCACCGCCGCGCCGGCTTCGGTACCGTTGTACTGCCAGAGGGTAATACTGTCGAGATAGGCGAAGACGGTAATTAAATCAGACCAGATCGCCCAGAACATCACCGCAAACAGCGCGATCATCACCAGCATGGTGATACGCAGCGTCTGCTGGTTAACCTGCTCCAGCGCGATGGTCGGCTCTTCCTGTGGCTCCGCGCCTTCAGCCCCCTCTTTCACCTGATGCTGACGACGCGCAATGGCACGACGGTAAGCAATGCGGCGGGCCGCGACGCTTAAGCCGCGCAGCACGGTCTGATAGAGCAGGTTCCAGACGATCACCAGATAGACCGTCTCGATCCAGCGCCCGGACAGGCGCAGCGTGGTGTAGAAGTAGCCCGTTGCCGTAAGCACCATCAGCGCCAGCGGAATGATCGCCAGCACCGTCACGGTGGCCAGACGGATATTGTGGGACTCTTTATCACGCCAGCTGTCGCGGCACATCGGCCACATCAGGATCGCAATCAGCAGCAGGTTGAGCAGAATGACCAGTTGACCCAGCACATCATCCATCAGATGCAGCGGGGAAAGCTCGGAGACTACCGACCAGAAGTGCAGCGGCAGGAGCGCCAGGCTGACGCGCACAATCTGGCGACGCCAGTGGCTGGTCAGCTGCGCAGGCATGTTGAAGTGACGCACCGCCACGCCGTCTTTTTCGAGCACCTTCCAGCACACGCCAAATACCAGCCAGAACAGCGCCAGTTTTTTACTGAACGCCCAGAGCAGATCGCTGACGTTAAGCTGCATCGTGAGCAGGATCAGGCCCACGGCCAGAATAATCAGGCACACCGGCAGCGCGCGAATGAGATCGATCAGAATCGCTTTTGGCGTATGGAGCTGGCTGTCGTTACGCAGTTGCCCCACTTCCGAGGCCAGCTTCGCCTGGTACTGTTTCAGCCATTTCAAACGCCAGCGGATCAGACCGGCAATCAGCAGCAGCGGTAAGCCCGCCAGGAAAGCAATCATTACCGCAGGCCAGGCTTTCTCCCAGTTCACGGTGATTTTCATGCTCTTAATCTGCGTTTTCAGCGTCTCCGGGAAGGACTTAATCCAGTCCCAGTCCATCGGCTTGTTGCTGTTCACCCAGAAAATCTGCTGCGTCAAAATCTCCTGCAGGCTTTTTGACACGCTGACCAGCTGCTGCTGGTTGATCTGCAGGTTAATTGCCATCATCAGCTGGTTGCCCAGCTGTTTATTGAGCTGGTCCAGCAGTTCACGGCGCATATCCACCACCTGGAGCAGCGCGTCATGCACTTCCGGGTTTACGTCACTGGAGTGCCCCTCTTCAATTTTGGCGACGAAAGCATCACTCTGGAAAAGGGCATCGCGCTGCTGGTTGACGTCAAACTGCTCCAGACGTAAATCCGCAATGCGGTTGGTCATGTCCTCCAGCTCGTCGGCAGACGGCAGCGTCTGCTGCTGCTGGTAGAGAATACGCGACAGCAGGAGGCTGCCCTTCAAGACCGCGATCTGCTCTTTGATGTTGCGCTCCGCCTGCAGCGCGCGATCCAGCCAGTTCTTCACTTTGATATTTTGCTGAACCAGCGAGTTGCCGCTTTCCGTCGCCAGTATCAGGCGCTGGCTGAGCTGGTGGTTAGCCTCAAGCTCCTGCTTCACCAGCGGGTTGGCCTGAATGCGGGCAGTTTCGTCCGGCGAGACGGCTTCCTGAGCGGTTTTTTCCGTCAGAGTCAGGCGTTTGCTGTTTACCGCCTCCTGCAACAGCTGAAGCTGATGCTCCAGACGATTAATATTCGCCGTCACGTAATCACGCTGTTTCTGGAGCGTGTCCTGCAGCACCGTATTCCCTTCCAGGCTTTTACGCTGCTGTTCGATTTGCGCATTGAGCAGCGACTGCTGAACCAGCAGCAGGGTTTGCTGGGTCGGGCGCAGCGTGCCCTCCCCTACCGTGGTGCCGTTCAGGCGGTTGCGGATCTGCTGCAGCTGCTGAGACGCGGCGTACATCGCGTTTTGCACGCGCTCGGGCTGGGTTTGCAGGGAGACGAGCTGACTGTTGTAGGTCGCGAGGTCAGACTGTGCGGTTTGCAGATCGTCGAGCAATTGCGCGACGCGCGATTCCAGCTGGCGTAAGGAGAGCGTGGAGAGCGTTTTGCGCGTTTCATCGTCGTTATCGACGTCGCTCAGCGCGCTCAGCGCTTCCGTGGCCTTACGCATGTTCTCCGGCGCCTGCGCCACCTTCTGACGAAGCTGGGTGGTTTCAGCTTTAACGCGCTCAATCTTATCAATGTTTTCCAGCGTTTCCGTCAGATCCTGCTGGGTGAGTTTCTCCTGAGGAGAGAGCTCTTTTTGTTTGTTCAGGGTGTCGAGCTGCGACTGAATTTCACTGCGCGAGGGAATATCAGTGCTGTTGTCTGCGCGGGCCCAGGAAAGCGGCGCGGTGGAGAAGAAAAACAGCATAGCAAAAAGCAATGCAAATACAGGATGTTGCGAGCGATTGATGGGCAGCATAGTTGTGAATGATGTCAGCAGATGACCGAAAATAGTCTGGCGTGAAGAATATCACGCTCGTCGGAAGCAGAATAGCGAGAACGTAAGCCTCTGAGATAAATCCTGGAAGGGCTCAGGCCGTGAGCGAAGGCGCGTCGCTGCGCAGCGTCGGGCAGAGCTGTAGCATTTCCAGTAAAA
The DNA here is from genome assembly GCF_014930585.1 of Enterobacter cloacae complex sp. P43RS. Taxonomy (NCBI): domain Bacteria; kingdom Pseudomonadati; phylum Pseudomonadota; class Gammaproteobacteria; order Enterobacterales; family Enterobacteriaceae; genus Enterobacter; species Enterobacter cloacae complex sp. P43RS. The sequence goes on along the minus strand of NZ_JADBRJ010000003.1, from coordinate 213,117 downwards.
TCGCCACGTAGCTGCGGGCTTCCTCTTTGAGATCAAAGGATTGCGGCGCAAAAAGCCAGTTTTCCATCAGACCTGAAATGTAGCTGCGCATCAGGATGGCCGCCCGGCGGGTGAGTAAATTGGCCGGTAACAGCTTTGCCTGCATACACAGGTTCAGGTTCTGTTCGATACGATCGTAGCTCTCCAGGCTGAGGCTGCGCTGCGCCTGTTGCACCACCGCCATTTCGCCCACGAACTCACATTTATGAAAGATAATTTCCATCATTAATCTGCGACGCTCTTCAACTACCGTTGCTTCAAGGATATATACTAATATTTCTCTTAATACTGAGAGTGGATCGTCAGGGAATTTTGCCCGATACTCACTCTCGAGATCGCTAATGCTGGACTCTGAAAGCTCCCAGATTTCACTGAACAGATCTGACTTATCTTTAAAATGCCAGTAAATCGCTCCCCGCGTCACACCGGCAGCCTGAGCAATTTGCGCCAGCGAGGTAGAAGAAACACCCTGCTGAGAGAACAAACGTATCGCCACATCCAGAATGTGTTGTCGGGTTTCCAGCGCTTGTTGTTTAGTTTTTCGTGCCATAGGTGGGTGAATTTACAGGAGTCAGATTTACATACATTTGTGAATGTATGTACCATAGCATGACGATAATATAAACGCAGCAATGGGTTTTTAGACTCAGGACCCTTGATCAATTTGAAATCGGACACTCGAGGTTTACATATGAACAAAAACAGAGGGTTAACGCCTCTGGCGGTCGTTCTGATGCTCTCAGGCAGCTTAGCGCTTACAGGATGTGACGACAAACCGGCTCAACAAGGAGCTCAGCAGGCGCCAGAAGTCGGCGTTGTGACACTCAAATCTGAACCTCTGCAGATCACCACAGAATTACCAGGCCGTACAAACGCTTACCGCATTGCGGAAGTGCGTCCTCAGGTTAGCGGCATTATCCTGAAACGTAACTTTACCGAAGGCGGCGATGTGAAGGCCGGTGAGTCTCTGTATCAGATTGATCCCGCAACCTATCAGGCTTCTTATGAAAGCGCGAAAGGTGACCTGGCTAAAGCACAAGCGGCGGCAAAAATCGCTCAGCTGACGCTGAACCGCTATCAGAAACTGCTCGGCACGAAGTACATCAGCCAACAGGATTACGATACCGCGCTGGCAGATGCCCAGCAGGCTAACGCGGCCGTGGTAGCAGCCAAAGCGGCTGTCGAAACTGCACGCATTAACCTGGCCTATACCAAAGTGACCTCCCCTATCAGCGGTCGTATTGGTAAATCTGCCGTGACGGAAGGGGCGCTGGTGCAGAACGGGCAGACCACTGCGCTGGCTACCGTGCAGCAGCTTGATCCGATCTACGTTGACGTGACGCAGTCCAGCAACGATTTCCTGCGCCTGAAACAGGAGCTGGCTAACGGCACCCTGAAACAGGAAAACGGCAAAGCCAAAGTGGAGCTGGTTACCAACGACGGTATCAAGTTCCCGCAGGAAGGTACTCTGGAATTCTCTGATGTGACGGTCGACCAGACCACCGGTTCCATCACCTTACGTGCGATTTTCCCGAACCCTGACAAAAATCTGCTGCCAGGTATGTTCGTTCGCGCGCGTCTGGAAGAAGGAACGAATCCAACCGCACTTCTTGTTCCACAGCAGGGTGTGACCCGTACGCCACGCGGCGATGCGAGCGCACTGGTTGTTGGGGCAGATAACAAAGTCGAAACGCGCAATATCACCGCCACGCAGGCGATTGGCGATAAATGGCTGGTGACGGAAGGTCTGAAAGATGGCGATCGCGTGATTGTTACTGGTTTGCAAAAAGTACGTCCTGGCGCGCAGGTAAAAGCACAGGAAGTGACATCTGACGATAAACAACAAGCTTCGGCCGCTGGCCAGTCAGAACAAACCAAGTCTTAACTTAAACAGGAGCCGTTAAGACATGCCTAATTTCTTTATCGATCGCCCCATATTTGCGTGGGTGATCGCCATTATCATCATGCTGGCCGGGGGACTTGCGATCCTGAAGCTGCCTGTTGCGCAATATCCAACGATTGCGCCACCGGCGGTAACGATCTCCGCAACCTACCCGGGGGCTGATGCGAAAACGGTGCAGGATACCGTGACTCAGGTTATCGAACAGAACATGAACGGTATCGATAACCTGATGTACATGTCCTCAAACAGTGACTCCACCGGTACGGTTCAGATCACCCTGACCTTTGAATCCGGTACGGATGCGGACATTGCGCAGGTTCAGGTGCAGAACAAACTGCAGCTGGCAATGCCTCTTCTGCCGCAGGAAGTGCAACAGCAGGGCGTGAGCGTCGAGAAATCGTCCAGCAGCTTCCTGATGGTTGTCGGCGTTATTAACACCAACGGCACCATGACGCAGGAGGATATTTCCGACTACGTGGGCGCCAACATGAAGGACGCCATCAGCCGTACGTCCGGTGTGGGTGACGTTCAGCTGTTCGGTTCCCAGTACGCGATGCGTATCTGGATGGATCCGAACAAACTGAACAACTTCCAGCTGACGCCGGTCGACGTGATTAACGCGATTAAAGCGCAGAACGCCCAGGTGGCAGCCGGTCAGTTAGGCGGTACGCCGCCGGTGAAAGGCCAGCAGCTTAACGCGTCCATTATCGCGCAAACCCGTCTGACCTCCGCCGATGAGTTCAGCAAAATTCTGCTGAAGGTGAACCAGGACGGTTCGCAGGTTCGTCTGCGCGACGTGGCCAGGGTTGAGCTGGGTGGTGAGAACTACGACATCATCGCGAAGTTTAACGGTAAACCGGCGTCCGGTCTGGGTATCAAACTGGCGACAGGCGCGAACGCCCTGGACACCGCGACGGCGATCCGTGCGGAACTGAAGAAGATGGAACCGTTCTTCCCGTCAGGCCTGAAAATCGTTTATCCGTATGACACTACGCCGTTCGTTAAAATTTCGATTCACGAAGTGGTTAAAACGCTGGTAGAAGCGATCATCCTGGTGTTCCTGGTGATGTATCTGTTCCTGCAAAACTTCCGCGCGACGCTGATCCCAACCATCGCCGTGCCGGTCGTTCTGCTGGGGACCTTCGCCATCCTTGCAGCCTTTGGGTTCTCGATAAACACCCTGACGATGTTCGGGATGGTGCTCGCCATCGGCCTGCTGGTGGATGACGCTATCGTGGTGGTAGAGAACGTCGAGCGCGTGATGGCGGAAGAAGGTTTGCCGCCGAAGGAAGCCACCCGTAAATCTATGGGCCAGATCCAGGGCGCGCTGGTCGGTATTGCGATGGTGCTGTCCGCGGTATTTATCCCGATGGCCTTCTTCGGGGGCTCTACGGGTGCGATTTACCGCCAGTTCTCCATTACCATCGTCTCCGCGATGGCGCTGTCGGTACTGGTAGCGTTAATCCTGACCCCAGCGCTGTGTGCCACCATGCTGAAGCCGGTTCAGAAAGGCGGTCACGGCGAGCATAAAGGGTTCTTCGGCTGGTTTAACCGCATGTTTGATAAGAGCGCGCACCACTACACCGACAGCGTGGGCAATATCCTGCGCAGCACCGGTCGTTATCTGCTGCTCTATATCATCATCGTAGTGGGGATGGCATTCCTGTTCGTTCGTCTGCCTAGCTCGTTCCTGCCAGATGAAGACCAGGGCGTGTTCCTGACGATGGCACAGCTTCCGGCAGGGGCGTCGCAAGAGCGTACCCAGAAGGTGCTGGACGAAGTGACGGACTACTATCTCACCAAAGAGAAAGCGAACGTTGAATCCGTGTTTGCGGTTAACGGCTTTGGCTTTGCGGGTCGTGGTCAGAACACCGGTATCGCCTTCGTTTCTCTGAAAGACTGGGCGGATCGTCCGGGCGATGAGAATAAAGTTGAAGCGATCACGGGCCGTGCCATGGGCACCTTCTCGCAGATTAAAGATGCGATGGTCTTCGCCTTTAACCTGCCAGCGATTGTTGAACTGGGTACGGCGACCGGCTTCGACTTCCAGCTGATCGACCAGGGCGGTCTGGGTCACGAGAAACTGACGCAGGCGCGTAACCAGCTGTTCGGCGAAGTGGCTAAACACCCTGACCTGCTGGTCGGCGTACGTCCAAACGGACTGGAAGATACGCCGCAGTATAAGATCAACATCGATCAGGAAAAAGCGCAGGCGCTGGGCGTGTCCATCAGCGACATCAATACCACGCTGGGCGCGGCCTGGGGCGGTAGCTACGTCAACGACTTCATCGACCGTGGTCGCGTGAAGAAAGTGTACGTCATGTCCGAAGCGCAGTACCGTATGTTGCCGAACGATATTAACAACTGGTACGTTCGCGGCAGCAACGGTCAGATGGTGCCGTTCTCATCCTTCTCAACGTCACACTGGGAATACGGCTCTCCGCGTCTGGAACGTTACAACGGTCTGCCGTCGATGGAAATCCTGGGTCAGGCCGCACCGGGCCGAAGCACCGGTGAAGCCATGAACCTGATGGAAGAGCTGGCCAGCAAACTGCCTGCGGGTATCGGCTATGACTGGACTGGTATGTCCTATCAGGAACGTCTGTCCGGTAACCAGGCCCCTGCCCTGTACGCCATTTCACTGATTGTGGTCTTCCTGTGTCTGGCAGCGCTGTACGAGAGCTGGTCAATTCCGTTCTCCGTTATGCTGGTGGTTCCACTCGGGGTTATTGGTGCGCTGCTTGCGGCAACGTTCCGTGGATTGACCAACGACGTGTACTTCCAGGTAGGCCTGTTGACAACCATTGGCTTGTCGGCGAAGAACGCGATACTTATCGTTGAATTCGCCAAAGATCTGATGGAGAAAGAGGGTAAAGGCCTTATTGAGGCGACGCTGGAAGCGGTGCGTATGCGTCTGCGTCCAATCCTGATGACCTCTCTGGCGTTCATCCTCGGCGTAATGCCGCTGGTTATTAGCTCCGGTGCAGGCTCCGGTGCGCAGAACGCGGTCGGTACAGGTGTAATGGGCGGTATGATCACCGCGACCGTACTGGCTATCTTCTTCGTCCCGGTGTTCTTCGTGGTGGTGCGCCGCCGCTTCAGCCGGAAGAATGAAGATGTTGAGCACAGTCATTCGGTAGAACCTCACTGATACCGGTTTCATATAATAAAAAGGCCGCATTTGCGGCCTTTTTCATTTTCAGAAAAAATCATAAAATAAGCTTATTGAGGTCCTATTTATTTTCTGTCACCTTAAACAGACATATCATATTTAACTGATAACTTAATAGGTGAACTCAGGATTTTTTTAAATCTATTTCCCTGCTTAAGTTGTTAGGAATATTCCTAATTAAAAGTTAAGACAAACGGAACTCCGGATGTGAACTTTTCTTATGGCTGTAAGCTAAGCCAATGAAATGTAAGGAAGCGAAAAAACTATCGTTAATCCTGATAAAAAAGTTCAGTTTCGGATGAACATTTGCGTAGACGCTCGCAGCCTGCGGTTTTATTTGTAATTTTTCGTAATAGCGCGGTGAAATCCAGGAAGGAGTGGCTTATAGTTAGGTTATCAGGAACACAGCGCTCATGTAGCTAAGTCAGATGTATCCATCCCGACAATGATGTTCGGTGAGTAAGAAATCACTCAGAAGGGGATGCGCTATGGACGAGTACTCGCCAAAAAGGCATGATATCGCGCAGTTGAAATTTCTCTGCGAATCCTTGTACCATGACTGCCTTGCCAATCTTGATGAAAGCAACCATGGCTGGGTAAATGACCCAACGTCTGCCATCAATTTACAGTTGAATGAGCTGATAGAGCATATCGCTACCTTCGCACTTAATTATAAAATTAAGTACAATGAAGATAATAAGCTCATTGAGCAAATTGATGAATACCTGGACGACACCTTTATGTTGTTCAGCAGTTACGGCATTAACACTCAGGATTTGCAAAAATGGCGTAAATCGGGAAACCGGCTATTCCGCTGTTTCGTCAACGTGAGCAGAGCTAACCCGGTTAGTCTTTCCTGTTAAAATTATTACAATTACTAAGGTGAATTTATGTCTGATAAACCACTCACAAAAATCGATTATTTGATGCGCTTACGACGTTGTCAGTCAATTGACACCCTTGAACGCGTCATTGAAAAGAATAAATACGAGCTTTCTGATAATGAACTGGCGGTATTTTATTCAGCCGCTGACCATCGCCTTGCAGAGCTAACGATGAATAAGCTGTATGACAAAATCCCTACTTCTGTATGGAAATTTGTCCGTTAATCTTTGAAGTGTGTCTGTAGAGGTTCTACGCCACGTTATAAGCTGTATTCACCTGTCCCGTTATGCTCCCTGCGCGAAAGCCAGGTCTCCATGTTAAACGCGCTCATCAGCAACAATGTTGTGACTGTGGTCACATCGGCCCTCCGGGAACGTTCCCCTTGACGCCTGTTGCGATTACCCTTCAGGAATAACATCCAGAGAGGTTTCCGATGAGCATAGAAAAACAGAAGATGATTTCAGGTGAACATTACCGCCCTGGTGATGAGACGTTACGCGCCGACCGGCTTCGGGCGCGCCATCTGCTTCACCGCTATAACCACACCGCGCCTGACGAAAAAACAGAACGCCAGAACATTCTGGCGGAACTGCTGGGACAAAGCGAAGGGGCGTATATTGAGCCGAGCTTCCGCTGTGACTATGGATATAACATTTATTTGGGCAAAGACTTTTACGCCAACTTCGATTGCGTAATGCTGGATGTCTGCCCTGTACATATTGGCGACAACTGCATGCTCGCGCCGGGCGTTCATATTTATACGGCCACCCATCCGCTGGATGCGCAAGAACGTAACAGCGGAGTGGAGTTTGGTAAGCCCGTCACCATTGGCAATAATGTCTGGATTGGTGGACGTGCGGTCATTAACCCAGGCGTCACCATCGGGGATAATGTGGTTGTGGCTTCCGGTGCCGTCGTGACGAAAGACGTGCCGGCTAACGTCGTCGTGGGCGGCAACCCGGCGAAAATCATCAAAACGCTGTAACGATCCGGGGAGCCAACTGTTATGGTCTTTTAGCGCCCGACTGTTACTTTTTTCAGCCGGATGGCTCCCCTAAAATTGGCAGATACCCTGTATTGTCAACTCTCAAAAGGCCAAAAATGACCGAGATACAGCGCCTGCTTACCGCCACCATCGACGATCTTAACCACCGCGAAAAGCGAGACAATCGCCCGCGCTTTAGCATTAGCTTTATCCGCAAACATCCCGGGCTGTTTGTTGCCATGTATGCCGCCTGGCTGGCGACGCTGATTGTCATGCTGAAGTCCGAAACGCTGGTGGACTCCGTCTGGCTGCTGGTGGTGCTGTTTGTCGTGTTTAACGCCTTTTTCTTTTTCGACGTGAATCCCCGCTACCGTTACGAAGATATCGACGTCCTCGATTTCCGGGTCTGCTACAACGGCGAATGGTACAACACGCGTTTTGTGCCAAATGAGCTTATCGACAGCATCCTGCACTCTCCGGCTGTCGAAACCGTGCACAAAGAGAAGCTGCAGAAAATGGTCGCAACGAAAGGCCAGCTCTCTTTTTATGATGTTTTTACCCTTTCCCGTCCTGCTGCTGCGTAATTAACGCCTGCAGGCGTCGGATACCCGGCGCAAACTGCGAAGCAGAGGTGTTGCCGTAACCTAAAACCAGGCCGGTTTGCCCCTGCTTCGTCTCCAGGTAATAGCCGCTCAGCGCAGCGGGTGCCAGCTGAAATGCCCTCGCTTTCTCCACCAGCCGCTGGTCGTCGATACCGTCAATCGCCAATGTCAGGTGCATTCCCCCTTCACCGGCAAGAACACGGTGCGGAGTATAAAGCTCTGCGCTCAGCACCTCCCGCAGCTGGCGGTAACGCTTACGATACAGGCGACGCATGGCGGCAAGATGACGGGCATAGTGCCCCTCCTCGATAAACAGCGCCAGGGTGCGCTGTTCTGCGCGATGCCCGCCGCGCAGCAGCGAGCCGATGGCCGGACGCGCTGCTTTCGCCAGCGCTGGCGGTAACACCATGAACCCCATTCGGAGCGACGGAAACAGCGTTTTACTGAACGTCCCCAGATACACAACGGGCGCGTTGTTGACCATGCCCAGCATCGCCGGTACGGGCTCGCCGACATAGCGGAATTCGCTGTCGTAATCGTCCTCAATGATCCACGCCTTGTGCTGGCGGGCCAGTTCCAGCAGCGCCAGACGCCGCCGCGCGCTGAGCACGCTCCCGTAAGGAAACTGATGCGACGGCGAAGTGAAAACGAGCGCAGGTGAAGGCGCATGCAGCCCTTCCCAGCACATTCCCTCGTCATCCACCGGTATGCCGATCATCGCAAGGCCGGTTTTGACGAAGGCGCTTTTGGCCCCGCTGTAGCCGGGATTTTCCACCCAGGCGACATCCCCCGGCTCGCTTAACAGCATCGTGCACAGATTGACGCCCTCCAGCGCCCCTTCGGTTATCACAATCTGGCTGGCGTCGCAGTCAATGCCGCGAGAAAGCGCAAGGTGACGGGCGATGGCTGCCCGCAGCGACGGCTCACCGGCCGGGTCGCCATAGCCCAGCAGAGCGCTCCCCTCCTCCCGCAGGACGCGATCGTACAATCGCCGCCACAGCGGCAAGGGGAAATAGTTGATGGCGGGCGTTCCCGGCGTAAAGGCCATCACCGGGGTGTCGCGCGACACAGGCGCAGGCAGCTGGACGACACGTTTTGCCAGCCTGACCTCAGGATCGGTCAGAACCCGCGGGCTGGCACGATGGGCGAATTGCGCCACCCGCGTCCCCTGACGGTTACGCAGCAAATAGCCTTCGAGCGTGAGCTGGTCCAGCGCCGCATTGACGGTGTTCCGTGAAACGGAAAGCTGCTGCGCCAGCGTTCGCGAGCCGGACATCTGGCTGCCGGACCGAAGCCTTCCGCCCAGTATGGCCTCCCGCAAAGCGAGATAGAGCGCGCGCTGGAGCGTCTCTTCCCCACGCGTTTTAAGCGCAGCATGGAGCAAGGTATAAAGTTCATCGCCCGGTATGTTCATCTCATCTCCTTGTGGTACCACCAAAACATAGCTGAGTGGTTCTTTTTAAGGAACCAGTAATTTTCTAATCTGGAACTCTTCTCAACGTCACGGAAATAAAGATGAAGACATTCAATGAGTTTGGACAACCTGTGGGCGAAGCCCTTACCGACTGGCAGCCTCGCCCTCATCCGTCCCGGGTGGTACTGCAGGGGCATTATTGTCGGCTTGAACCGCTGCGCGTGGAGCATGCCGGGGCGCTGTTCTCCGCCTATGCTCTGGCCGGAGACACCCGGAGCTGGACGTGGCTTCTGCGTGAACCCGATGCCACGGCCGCTGAGTTTGCCGAATGGGTGGCAAGCGTGTGTGAGTTATCTGATCCGATGCACTTTACCGTTATCGATAATCAGACCCAGGCCCCGGTCGGGACGCTGGCCCTGATGCGGATCGATCCTAAAAACGGCGTTGTGGAAGTGGGACACGTTCACTTCTCCGTGCTGTTAAGCCGCACGCCCATGTCAACAGAAGCGCAATATCTGCTGATGCGGTACGCGTTCGATACCCTGGGCTACCGGCGATATGAATGGAAGTGCAACAGCCTGAACGAACCATCACGCAAAGCGGCACTGCGTCTGGGCTTTCAGTTTGAGGGCCGTTTTCGCCAGGCGCTGGTCATAAAAGGCCGTAACCGGGATACCGACTGGTTTTCAATTCTCGACAAAGAGTGGCCGGCGCTGGCGAGCGCCTTTGAAGGCTGGCTTGCCACCGACAATTTTACTGCCGATGGCAAACAGAAAAGATCCCTGGAAAGCTGGCGAGAAACGCGAGTCTAGCGTCTTTTTTTACGTCCCTGCACCGCCTTAAAGCGCGGATTAGATTTGCAAATCACATATAAGCGTCCCTTGCGTTTGACTATCTGGCAATCCGGGTGACGCTGTTTTGCGCTGCGCAATGAGTTAAGCACCTGCATGGTTAGCCCCGCTTCGCATTAAGAAAACCGCCAAAACGCTTGCGGAAGCGCGCTGCGCTGCCATCCGTGGAAAACGTTTTTTGCTTACCGGTATAAAACGGATGCGATTTTGAAGAAACCTCGATAGTGATGTACGGATACGTTTCACCGTCGAGCTCAATTTCGCGGTCGGTTTTAATGGTTGAACCCACTTTAAAGTATTCATTGGCACTGGTGTCGTGGAATACCACGGTGCGATACGCTGGATGGATGTTTGGTTTCATCATAAACCCTTTATGTTTTGTTATAACATAACAAAATAATATCCAGGTAAGGTTGAAAAAACAACCCTCTCTCTCCTGAGGATATTTTCAAATTTGCTTTAGATAACATGAAAACCCTGCCCCCACGTGCTATAACTATTTCATTTCGCGGTAAAATCTTTCTCTTCAGGCAGGAAACTCAGCGTCCGGATTCGGGCATATGAGAAAGGAAACGACAGCATGAAAACCCGACATCTGGTCAGTCTGGTGACTGGCGTACTTATCTTTTCCGTGCTGGTTCCCATTTGTCTCAGCATCTGGCTTGCCCATCGCCAGGCAGAAGAGAAATTTGTTGATGCGCTGGATAGCTATGCTTCTCGGGTGCTGATGCGCACCGACAGGGTCGTGGATCAGGCTAAAGAAGCGTTAAATCACCTGCAGGGATTTAAGGGCGTTCCCTGTAGTCCGCTGCATTTGAGGGAAATACGTCGGGTCGCGTTCTCGTGGCGCTATATCCAGGAGGTGATCTATATCGACAACCTTAAACCCCTCTGCTCTTCGCTTGAGCAGGCGAGTAAATCCGCCGCTTATCCTCCCCCCATGCGTATCACCGAAGATGGCTACAGCGCATGGCTTACCGCACAGAACGATCTTGGCTTTCACCGCTATATGGCCGTGCTCGGGAAGGGCCATTACCTTGTTCTGGTCGATCCTGCCTCGCTTGTGGATGTGATCCCTTTCGGGGCGATTGCCATTGATGCCGCTCTGGTGGGAAGCGCAACGCATCTTATTTTCGCCAGCAGTAATACGCTTGATCCGCATATCCGCGATCGGATCAACGATCGAGGCGTCTCCAGCGTTCAGTACAAGGGCTCCATGTACGTCATGAAGCCAGTCCCTGAGCTTGGATTTACTGTCGTCACGTGGGCATCGCTCACCCCCCTGGCTGAAAGCTGGCACCGACAGCTGCTTTTCTGGCTGCCGTTTGGCGTCCTGATAAGCCTGCTGGCGGCACTGTTTGTCCTGCGGATCCTGCGACGTATCCAGTCGCCGCGCAATCGCCTGCAGGACGCCATTAACAGCCGCGATTTTGTGGTTCACTATCAGCCCATCGTGGCGCTGTGCAGTGGAAAAATCGTGGGTGCGGAAGCGCTTGCGCGCTGGCCCCAGCCAGACGGAAGCAGTCTCTCGCCTGATATATTTGTGCCGCTTGCCGAGCAAACCGGCCTCATCTCGCAGCTGACGCAGTTAGTTATGGAAAAAGTGTTTGAAGATATGGGCCACTGGCTGCAGCTCCACCCCGATCAGCATATCTCCATCAACCTCGCCCCGGCCGATTTGACCTCCGGTAATCTGCCGCCTTTACTGAGTCAACTCCTGAATAAGTGGCAGATTCATCCCCGACAAATCGCCCTTGAGTTAACCGAGCGTGGCTTTGCCGACCCCAAAATCAGCGCGCCGGCTATCGCCGCGTTTCGCCGTTCGGGCCACCCTGTCTACATTGATGATTTTGGCACGGGCTATTCCAGCCTCAGCTATCTGCAGCATCTCGATGTCGACACGCTAAAAATTGACAAATCGTTCGTGGATGCACTGGAGTACAAAAACGTAACGCCGCACATTATCGAAATGGCGAAGTCGCTGCAGCTGGCAATGGTGGCGGAAGGCGTGGAGACCGAAGGGCAGCTTACCTGGCTGCACCGCCACGGCGTGCAGTATGGGCAGGGGTGGTTCTACAGTAAGGCGCTGCCCAGGACGGAATTTATCCTTTGGGCAGAGAACAACCTCGCCACGCGCTCTACTTAAGATAGGATTTGATCACCTGCAGCACGACGCCAAGATCGGCTTCACGCTGCGCCTCTTCGGGCTCTTTCACGACATGATCGGTAAGATGCCCTTCAATCACCTGCATCATCATGCCATTGACCGCGCCACGGATCGCCGCCAGCTGCTGCAACACCTCGGCACATTCGTGATCGCTGTTGAGCATTTTCTCCAGCGCGGTGCTCTGCCCCTGAATTTTCTTCAGGCGAGTCAATAACATCTTCTTATCGCGAACGGTATGTGACATCTCTGTCTCCCTCAGTTTTGGCTTTTAAAGCATATCACGCTCTACTCCCCCTGAGTATTTTTCTACTGGGGGGTAGTATTATGCTACTGGGGGGGAGTACTATTTGCGCACGCTTTCCATACTGGAAATTTCAATGAACGATTTTGCTTCACTCCTGCAGCAGGGTAATGCCTGGCTGTTTGTTCCCAGCGCTATCCTGCTCGGTGCGCTGCATGGCCTGGAGCCGGGCCACTCAAAAACAATGATGGCTGCCTTTATCGTGGCTATCCGCGGCACGCTGAAGCAGGCGGTGCTGCTCGGTCTGGCGGCTACGCTTTCCCATACGGCGGTAGTCTGGATCATTGCCATGGCAGGACTATGGTTTGGCCGCGGCTGGGACGCACATACGTCTGAACCCTGGTTTCAGCTGATCTCCGGAGTGTTGATCGTTGCAATCGCCCTGTGGATGGCGTGGCGAACCTGGAAAGAGAGCCGGCCACACGATCATCATCACGATTGCCACCACCATCATGACCATGACCACCACCATGATCATCACCATCACCACGAACACCCGCTGGTTGAAGAGGAGTGGCAGGACGCCCACCAGCGCGCGCACGCGCAGGATATCAACCGGCGCTTTAACGGACAAAACGTGACGACAGGACAGATCGCGATGTTTGGCCTGACCGGCGGGCTTATCCCCTGCCCGGCGTCCATCACCGTTCTGCTGATCTGCCTGCAGCTGAAGCATTTTGCGCTCGGCGCGACGCTGGTATTCAGCTTCAGCATCGGTCTGGCGTTAACGCTGGTCGCTTCCGGCGCGATTGCCGCCTTAAGCCTCAAGCACGCGACAAAACGCTGGCCCGGATTCAGCGAACTTTCCCGCAAAGCGCCGTGGATCTCCGCCGCGCTGATTATCGTGGTAGGGATTTACATGAGCCTGCATGGCCTGAGCGGCATTCTGGCGTAAGCAGGCGGCCACGCCCGGTGGCCGCCTCTCTGGTCAGATAAGAGTCTGCTGCCAGCTAAAGGTATAACGAAGCTGGCGCGTCTGCAGGATAAATTCCGGTGAAACGCTGGGGCTCCAGGAGTCATCGCCGCCCACCCCCATATGAAACGCATCCAGGTTGAGCCAGCACCCCGGCTCTTCCCGCAGCAGATGATGATGGGTTGTCTCACGCAGCTGCTGCTGGCTATAGCGGCCCACGGAGAAATGGAACGCGCCATTCAGCTGATGCGCACCCAGCACAAGTTTGCGGGTATCGCAGCGCAAACCATTTTCCGTCGGGAAGATATACGGCGTGTGCATGTCTGCCAGGGGCAGTGTCCAGCGCCCCTGCTGCGCCGCCAGCTTTCTGTCCGGGTAGTTTTCATGCGGCCCCAGCCCCAGCCAGTCAACCTTTTCTGGCGTTTCAGCGAGATGAACGCTCAGGCCAATGCGCGCGGGCTCCGGGATATCAGACGCAGTATCGACCTGAATGTCGCCATGCAGAACACCCTGCTCGTCCACCCGCCAGATTTTACGGCTCAGGAACAGCGCCCTGCCGCGATGCTCCAGGACATTAAGCGTGGTAACCACCACCTCACGCGCATGCTGCTCTGCCTCACAGTGCAGCATGCGCGAGGTGAGATCGTACATGCCCGCCGCTTTCCAGCGTTCAACCCACGCGTTTGGATCGATGCGCGTCGCTTCGCTCACCCCAATGTCGTTGTCCAGCGGCGCGCGGCTGACGTTATCCGTCACGGGTGAAAGCAGCGTTTCAACGCCATTTCGCCACCATTGAGTCAGGTTTCCGGATGCGCGATCGAACTGCCAGCGCTGTTGACCATGCGCGATCGCCAGGATGCGGTCGTTTTGCGTCAAAACCGGCGGCTCGCCCGCAGAGGCTGGCGGTGCGACAAACAGCGGAGACGGAAGCAGCCACTGTTCCCACGCGCAGCGATGGTCAGCCGGTGACCACGGCGTTGCCCGCGGCTGGCGTACTTCAACATTCAGCCAGACTTCCCCCGGCTCGGTTTTCAATTCCGGCAGAGCGATCTCCAGACGCTGAACGCCTTCAGGGGCTATCGCCAGCGTCACCTCGCCCGAAGCCAGTACCTTCCCATCCCAGGCAACCGTCCAGCTCAGCACTTCGTTATCGGTAGGGCGGAACAGGTAGCCGCTTTGCACCTCAATCACCAGCGGAGAGGTACTGACCAGCGTAAAGGTAAAGAACTGCTGGGCGCGCTGCGCCTCGTACAGCGCCGGGTGCGGCGTGCGATCGGGGAAGACCAGGCCATTGAGGCAGAACTGGCGATCGTTCGGCGTATCGCCAAAGTCCCCGCCGTAGGCCCAGAACGCGTTGCCCTTTTCGTCTTTCTTCGTCAACGCCTGATCGACCCAGTCCCAGACAAACCCACCCTGCAGGCGAGGATGGCTGCGAAACGCCTGCCAGTATTTCGCAAACCCGCCGAAGCTGTTTCCCATCGCGTGGGCGTATTCACAGAGGATCAGCGGACGCGTTTCGTCGGGCATGCCGATCCATTTCTTGATTGACCATTTAGGCACCGCCGGGAAAGGCTGATCCCAATCGACCCGGGCGTACATCGGGCAAACAATATCGGTCGCCGCCGTATTCGCCCCGCCGCCTTCGTACTGTACCGGGCGCGTGGGATCGGTGGTTTTCAGCCAGCGGTACAGCGCATCATGATTCGCGCCGTGGCCGGACTCGTTACCCAGCGACCAGATGATAATTGAGGGATGATTGCGATCGCGATGCACCATGCGGGTTACGCGCTCGCTCATGGCGGGCAGCCAGCGCGGATCGTCAGCGAGGCGGCTCATTGGCACCATGCCGTGGGTTTCAATATTGGCTTCGTCAACGACGTACAGTCCGTAGCGATCGCAAAGCCGGTACCACAGCGGATGGTTCGGGTAGTGCGAGCAACGAACGGCGTTGAAGTTATGCTGCTTCATGATTTCGATGTCGCGACGCATGGTCGCCTCGTCCATCACCTGACCGTTTTCCGGGTGATGCTCGTGACGGTTAACCCCGCGGATCAGCAGCGGCTTACCGTTAAGCTTCAGCAGGCCGTTGCTGATGTCAACGCGGCGGAAGCCCACATCGCACGCCTCAACCTCCAGCACCTCACCCTGCGGGCCGAGAAGCGCCATCGTCAGACGATACAGTTCCGGCGTTTCAGCACTCCAGAGCGCGGGGCGGTCAATGGGGATCGCCACCGTTAAGCGTTCGTCCCAACTGCCGCGCTCGTCCACAACGGCAGACCCCGGACGCCGGGAAACTCTGGCGCATTTTTCACCCTTGCGCCACAGGGTAAAGACCACCTCGCAGTCTGCAAAGCCCACCCCTGCCAGCGCGACATCTGCCTTAAGCACCGCGCGGTCCAGCTCCGCATTCAGGTCCGTCACCACGCGATAATCGGCAATCTGCGTTTCGGGTTTATGCAGCAGCGTCACATCGCGGAAAATTCCGCTCATGCGCCACATGTCCTGATCTTCCAGATAGCTGCCGTCGCACCAGCGCAACACCATGACCGCCAGGCGGTTCTCACCGGGCCGCAGGACCGTCGAGAGATCGAATTCGGCAGGCAGCCTACTGTCCTGGGAATAGCCCATCCACCGCCCGTTGCACCACAGATGAAACGCAGAGTTCACGCCGTCAAAGATGATGCGGGTCTGCCCGCTCTGAAGCCACGCGTCATCCACATCAAATGTGAGCGAGTAACAGCCGGTTGGGTTTTCCTGCGGCACAAAAGGCGGATTAACGGGGATAGGATAGGTGACGTTGGTGTAGATCGGCGTGTCAAACCCCTGCATCTGCCAGTTCGACGGCACGGGCATCGCAACGGCGTCCGCACAGTCTTCGGTTACCCACGCCTCCGGGATTTGCTCAGGTGCAGGAAAGTAGTTAAATCGCCATACCCCATTGAGGGTGCGTCTGCTGGCGGATGCAGCATCATCCAGGGCAGGCTGTTCAAGACGCCAGCTGTGTAACGGCGCATGTGCCTCCAGACGGTTCCACTGGGTGACACCCGGGTTTTCCCAGTCCCGTCGGGCCAGAATGGCGCTGAGAGTCAGCGATAAAGTGTTGGGCATATTAACCTCTTTGCGAAGCGCTCACAATTTTGGTTAACATGCCCTGGCACCCGGCGACGGTAAAGCACGCAATCGCGGGGTAGCGAGTCCGATCACAAAGTTTTATTTGCGGGCAAGCTGCCCGGCAAGGAGGGCCAGGCTTCTGAGCTGCTGCGCCAGATCCTCGCGTTCGGCCTGCTGCGGGGTGCGGCGCGCGCTGGAATGTCGGGTCACCAGCGTTACCGGCAGCTGGACCTGCCAGCATTCCTCCCCCCCGCAGGGGGACAGAAGCCACTCCACGCTGCGCTCGCCTGCCTCGCGAAACGCCTGACGAATGGTCGTCAGCGGCGGAGAAAACCAGGCGCTGTCGGCCGTATCGTCAAACCCGACCACCGATATCTGGCCAGGAACAGCTATCCCTTTTTCCGCACAGGCGCGCATTACCCCAAGCGCCATCTGATCGTTCGCCACCAGAATGGCATCCGGCAGTACCGCCCCCGAGAGCAGCACATATCCCTTCTCATAGCCGCTGGCCGCGCTCCAGTCGCCGTAGGCCACCGCAGCCGCGTCGAGACCCGCCTGCGCCAGCGTCGCTTTCCATCCCGCCAGACGCGCGCGCGCAGAGACCGAGCTTTCCGGCCCGCTCAGCAGGGCAATATGCTGATGCCCCAGCGAAAGCAGATGCTCAACGCCCAGGCGTGCCCCCTCTTCGGCGTTAAACACGAGGCTATTTACCTGCGCTGACGGTGACACGTCGAGGAACAGCACCGGGACGGGCGTCGCCAGCGACCTGAGCGCTTCGGCGTGCGGATCGTCAAGCGGCACATTGACCAGCAGCGCGTCTACCCGCTGCCCCAGCAGCGCCTGAAGCGCCGCCTGACACTGCTGCGGCTGCTCCACCATGGAAATCAGGACGCTCGCCCCCTGCCCTGCAGCCCGGGATTTTACCGCCGAGACAATTTGCGAAGGCGCGTGCAGCGCCAGATCGGTGGTGATGAGCCCCAGCGTACGGGTGCGTTTCCCCGCCAGCTGCTGCGCCCGCAGGTTGGGAACGTAATGCAGCTCAGCCATTGCCTGCTGCACCTTTTCCCGCGTGCGGGCAGAGACGTGCTCCGCGTCGTTAATCACGCGGGAAACGGTCTGATAAGAAACCCCCGCAAGGAGGGCGACATCATAAAGAGTGATTGCTTTCATGCGTTCTGGCATCGCGATTTTCGAAGCGTCTATTCTGGCACAGCGACGCCGTTAAAACATGTGAGCGCTTCGCAAATTAAACAACCCGCTCCGGCTGCGTCATTTTCTCACCGCGCGGCTTCTGGCGGAACCAGGGCAAACAGAGCTGAATAAGCGGACCAATGGTCAGAGCATACGCCACGGTTCCCACCCCAAACGAGCCACCCAGCACGCACCCAATCAGCAGGACGGACACTTCGATGGAGGTACGCACGCTGCGAATGGACCACCCCAGCCGGGCGTGAATGCCGGTCATCAGGCCGTCGCGCGGACCAGGCCCGAAACCGGCCCCGATGTACATGCTGGTGGCGATCGCGTTCATCACGATGCCCGACACCAGGAAAGCGATGCGCACGGATAACGAACTCAGTTCGGGGATAAGCGCCATGCTGGCGTCCGCCGCCAGACCGATACAAATCACGTTGCTGATCGTGCCAAGACCGGGCATCTGACGCAGTGGGATCCACAGTAAGAGCACCGCAGCACCGGTCAAAATGATCACCGTCCCGATGCTCATCCCCAGCTGTATTCCCACGCCAAGGTGAAACACATCCCACGGATCGACCCCCAGATCCGCACGAATAAACATCGCGGTGGAAAGCCCATACAGCCCTAAACCGACATAAAGTTGTAGCAGACGACGTACCATTTTTATCTTCTCCAGTGAACCCGACTTTCATCCTGACCTAAAATGGCACTAAGATTAATGTCCAGTTTTTAAATAGTGGACTGCTTATGTCATCACGCCGCTTCGGAAGCCAGTCTGTGGTACGCCTTTTAGGGCACTGGCAGCAAACTTCATCCCGCACTCCGCTCTGGCGCCAGCTGGCCGATGCGCTGCGCTTATTAATCCTTGATGGCCGGCTGGCGCTGCATACGCGCCTGCCGGGTGAGCGTGAGCTGGCGACGGCGCTGAACGTGAGCCGGACCACCGTCAGCAGCGCCCTCGCCCACCTGCGTGAAGAGGGTTATCTTGAAAGCCGCCACGGCAGCGGGTCGCGCGTCATCCTCCCGGATGCACGCGCCGTTCCCACCCTTTCCGCAGCGAGCGTCGCCCTGGATCTTTCCACTGCCGCCCTCAGCGCCGGGCCGGAGATCCACCAGGCTTACACCCATGCACTTACGGCTATTACTCAACACCTCTCGCTGACGGGCTACGAGCAGCTTGGGCTGCCGGCGCTACGGGAGGCCATCGCTGCGCGCTATACCGCGCGAGGTCTTCCAACCCGGGCAGACGAGGTGATGGTGGTCAACGGTGCCGTCAGCGGGTTCGCGCTGGTGCTGCGGATGATGGCCGGACCGGGGGATCGCGTCGTGGTCGATCACCCCACCTATCCGCTGGCGATTGCCGCTATTCAGGGAGCACAGTGTCGGCCAGTAGGAGTGTCGTTGCCGGAAACGGGCTGGGATACGGATGGCTTTGCGGCTACGCTTGCCCAGACCGCGCCGCGCCTGGCCTACCTGATGCCCGATTTTCACAACCCAACCGGTCGATGCATGGATATCGCCACCCGTCAGGCAATCGCTGATATAGCAGCCCAGACCCGCACGGCGCTGGTCGTGGATGAAACGATGGTCGATCTCTGGTTTGATTCGCCACCGCCGCCACCGCTGGCATCGTTTAACCCACAGGCCAGCGTGATTACGCTAGGCTCTGCCGGAAAAAGCTTCTGGGGCGGGCTGCGTCTCGGCTGGATCCGCGCCTCCTCGCGTACTATCGCCACGCTCGCCCAGACGCGCGATACGCTGGATTTAGGCTCGCCGCTGCTTGAGCAGCTGGCAACGCTGTGGCTTATCGACAATAGCGAGCGTTTTCTGCCCGCTCGCCGCAAGATGCTGGCGGAACGGCGCGATCGATGCAGTAACCTGCTGCGAGAACATTTCCCGGAGTGGACGTTTCATGAGGCGGAGGGCGGACTCTCTTACTGGATCGAACTTCCTGGCATGCTGGCGACACAGCTTGCCGCACGGGCAGAAATCATCGGGATTAACCTGGGCACCGGGACGCGGTTTGGCTTATCGGGGGCGTTTGACCGCTTTTTACGTATGCCCTTTTCGCTGGAGCCAGCGGAGCTGGAAGCGGCATTGCTGCGGATTAAACCGTTATGGCTCGCTCTAAATTCAAATACGCCAGCAGTCAAACGCCGCCTGGTTTAATATTAAAATTTTGAACTGGATCATAAAATAAAAACTGCTGACTGTAATATATGCAGTCAGCAGTTTTCACTGGTCAGGATTTAGTGCTGAGGAGGAATGGGGAAACCTTTCAGGGAAATAACGAAATTATCACCGTCTTTCTTTATTTTTGCACCGGTATCACACCAGTCAGACGCAATACGAAAGAACTCATCGCTTCCAACATTCCAGCCAAGACGTACATGCTTCACGTAGCCTGAACGCAACAGAGCGCAGGCCTCGTTGTAGTCACTGGCAGTTGACAGTTGTTGTTTCATTTTCTCTTCTTCAGAAGTTTACGTAGAGCCTTGATTTCTTTAGGAGTAAAAGGAGAAACACTCTCTTCTTCCGTATGCTGATTATCAATATCCTCTTCCGATACTCCCACCTCTTCTACTGCTTCAAACGCCAGCAGCAGCAGTTTCTCTGTGGTCACGCTTAAATTTTCGTTATTTACTTCCGCATAGTGGCGGAGTCTTTCTTTTAGCGCTTCGTCAATTTTAACATTTAAAACTGCAGTAGCCATGTTTGTCACTTCCCTTCGGAATAAGTACTTTATTTAATACACGAAGTTATCACTGTTATCCAGATCTATATTTTTTTGAATTTTGACGAAAATAGACGTCCAATTATAAAATGCCAGTCTATTATTACAGGTTTATGACAGTAATATTTCAGAGCGATGAAATATATATTACACGGTATAGGCATTATATTATTGTGGAATAAAGGCTAAAAAGAGATGGGAACAGGAAAGATGGATGAGGCCACAAATGGGTGGGGGCCCTGCCAGCTACATCCCGGCACCCACGTCGTCTGCCCTGGCTGCTTCCTTCCGGACCTGACCTGGTGAACAGAGTAGCGTTGCGGGAGAACCAACAGAGCCCCCATTGAGAGCGTTGATAACCAACGCGCTGGCGCATTATCCCTGTGCGAAGAGCCAATTGCAAGCGACCAGGAACCGGATGCTGGTTTCTTGCGCAAACAGGCGCAGCAATCAGGGCGATCTTCGTTTACCATGACGGTCAAAACATCCCCACAGGTGAAGGTATGGACGAAAACGACTCCTTTCCCCAGCGCGTATGGCAAATCGTGGCCTCGATTCCGGAAGGCTACGTCACCACCTATGGTGATGTGGCAAGGCTGGCAGGCTCTCCACGCGCGGCGCGACAGGTCGGCGGCGTCCTGAAACGGCTCCCGGAGGGAAGTACGCTGCCCTGGCATCGGGTGGTGAACCGTCATGGCGCTATCTCGCTGACCGGGCCGGATCTCCAGCGTCAGCGTCAGGCATTGCTTTCAGAGGGTGTGCAGGTGTCGGGCGCAGGACAGATTGATTTGCAGAAATACCGCTGGGTGTACTAAACCCTCCCCCGAAGGAGAGGGTAAGAGCAACAGTTACATCTGGGTCGGTGGGGTTGGAAGGGACGGCTGATTGGTCTGTGGAGCAACCGGGACTTCGGTTTGCTGCACCGGCACCAGATTCAGGTCGATTTTGGTTCCACCGTGGTTAATCGCTTCCTGGACCGTATCGGTGATAAAGACCAGCTTGCCGTTGATGGTTACCGCTGCGCTCAGCAGAATACGGGCGTTCGGCTGCACGTCTGACGGGTTATACGGCAACACGAAGCTAAACGGAGCCTGCTTACCTTCAGTACGGACCGCGCGCTGAGCCAGCACCTTCGACGGCGCGTCCGCCAGGGAAGCATCAGACAGCGTGACCGTTAATACCGCATCCGGCGGCAGAGCGACTCTCTGTTTAATCCAGATTGTACCGGAAACGTTAGGCTGCTGAATGGATTGCTGTGAAAGGGTATTAATCCCGTTCGGATCTGCAGCTGGTACCGGCACCTGGGCGCTCTTACCGGCACAGGCGGACAACGCCACCGCAATAGCTACACCACTTAGCATGGGCACGAGTTTCATTGAAGTCTCCTTATCATCAATGCACCAGCGGGATCGATCCCATCCGATGTCGTTTCAATCACATAACGTTTTTAAGTGTGGCACAGATCACCGATTAATGCCTAAAAACGTGCCGACATTCAGATTATTCTACCCATCGGACCACTTTCATTTCTGCGTTATACTCTGCCTATCTTTCGCTACGGCGTTTATTGAGGATAATTATGAGTCAGGCACTGAACAATCTTCTGACATTACTGAATCTGGAAAAAATTGAGGAAGGACTCTATCGCGGGCAGAGCGAAGACCTCGGCTTACGTCAGGTTTTCGGCGGCCAGGTCGTTGGACAAGCGCTCTACGCTGCAAAGGAGACCGTCCCTGCAGACCGCCTGGTGCACTCATTCCACAGCTATTTCCTACGCCCTGGCGACAGCGCAAAACCGATCGTGTATGACGTTGAAGTCCTGAGAGACGGCAACAGCTTCAGCGCACGCCGCGTGGCGGCCGTTCAGAACGGTAAGCCTATCTTTTATATGACCGCCTCTTTCCAGGCGCCGGAACCGGGATATGAACATCAGAAAGTGATGCCGCCAGCACCGTCGCCGGACGAACTCAAATCAGAGACTGATATCGCCCGCGCGCTGGCGCATCTGCTTCCGCCGCAGGTCAAAGAGAAGTTTCTCTGCGATAAACCGCTGGAGATCCGCCCGGTTGAGTTCCACAACCCTATGAAAGGCCACACCGCCGAGCCGAAACGTCAGGTCTGGATCCGCGCCAATGGCACCGTGCCGGAAGATTTCCGCGTGCATCAGTATCTGCTGGGCTACGCGTCAGACTTTAACTTTCTGCCGGTTGCGCTACAGCCGCACGGCGTTGGCTTCCTTGAAAAAGGGATGCAGGTCGCAACCATCGATCACTCCATGTGGTTCCACCGTCCGTTCAATATGAATGAGTGGCTGCTTTACAGCGTGGAGAGTACGTCAGCGTCGAGCGCTCGCGGGTTTGTGCGTGGAGAGTTTTATACCCAGGACGGCGTGCTGGTCGCTTCTACGGTGCAGGAAGGGGTAATGCGTAATCGCGGGTGATGGTGTGCGGCCTGATGCCCTCACCCTGCCCCTCTCCCATGGGAGAGGGAATAAATATTAAAAACGGCAACCGAAGTTGCCGTTTTGCTTTTTATTAGGCGTTATACGCATTCTCGCCGTGGCTGTTGACGTCCAGACCTTCGCGCTCCTGCTCTTCCGGTACGCGCAGCCCAACGGTCATATCCGCCAGCTTATAGCCGATGAAGGCGACAACGGCAGACCACACCACGGTGATAGCGATACTTTCCAGCTGCACCAGCACCTGATGAACCATGGTGACACCTTCTGCGTAGCCCACGCCACCCAGTGATTTCGCGGCGAAGATGCCGGTCATGATACAGCCGACGATGCCGCACACGCCGTGGACGCCGAACACATCGCAAGGGTCATCCACGCGCAGCACGCGTTTCAGTGCGGTGACGCCCCACAGACCTGCCAGGCCCGCGACCAGTCCCACCAGCAGCGCACCACCGACACCCACATAGCCACACGCCGGGGTGATACCGACCAGACCGGCAATCGCCCCTGAACAGGCACCCAGCAGGGAAGGTTTACCGCGTACCGCCCACTCGCCGAATACCCAGGAGAGAATTGCACCCGCCGTCGCCACAACGGTGTTCACGAAGGCCAGCGCGGCGATTTCGTTCGCGGCACTTGCGGAGCCGGCGTTGAAGCCGAACCAGCCAAAGTAGAGGATAGCCGTACCGGTAAACACCATCGGCAGGTTATGCGGTTTGAACGCCTCTTTACCGAAGCCCACGCGTTTGCCAATCAGGTATGCGCCCACCAGGCCCGCTACCGCGGCGTTGATATGGACAACGGTACCGCCCGCAAAGTCCAGCGCGCCGTGCGTTGCCAGCAGACCACCGCCCCAGACCATGTGCGCAATCGGCACATAGGAGAGGGTCAGCCAGACCACCACGAAGATCAGAACGGCAGAGAAACGGATGCGCTCCGCCAGCGCGCCCACGATCAGCCCGACGGTAATGCAGGCGAACGAGCCCTGGAACGCGACGTGGATGTACTGGTAGAAGCTGCCCATCAGCGCGGTCAGCTCAATATTTTTCAGCATTACCCAGTCGAAGTTACCAAAGAAGGCGTTGCCGGTACCGAAGGCCAGCGAGTAACCGTAAACCACCCACAGCACGCAGACCAGCGCGAACGTCACGGCAACCTGCGTCAGCATGGAGAGAACGTTTTTGCCGCGGATCAGGCCGCCGTAGAACAGCGCAATGCCCGGGATAGACATGAACAGCACCAGCGCGGTGCTGATCATCATAAAGGCGTTATCGGCTTTGTCTGCCACGGCAGGAGCAGCCAGCGCCAGGCCCGGCAGCAGTGCCAGCGAACCCAGACCCGTTTTAAGTGTTGCTATCTTCATTTTCTCGATCCCTATCACTGTGTGCCAGGCGTTATTTACAGTGCCGCTTCGTCAGATTCGCCGGTACGAATGCGAATGACGCGCTGCAGTTCGGCAACGAAAATTTTGCCGTCGCCAATTTTGCCGGTGTAGGCCGCTTTGCTAATCACATCAATCACTTCATCAAGCTGATCGTCAGCAATCGCGACATCAATTTTTACTTTTGGCAGAAAGTTAACGCTGTATTCCGCCCCGCGATAAAGCTCGGCATGACCCTTCTGACGACCAAAGCCTTTCACTTCGGTGACAGTCAGTCCCTGAATACCCATTGAGGACAATGCTTCACGCACGTCTTCCAGTTTGAATGGTTTGATTACCACCGTAACCAGCTTCATAGATCCCCTCCAGTCAGAATTCGGTAATGGCCGCAGCTCACGCAGAAGGTATTGCAAGGGGTGTGCCAGAAATGAAAACGAGAGAGAAAAGCGGTGCGACGAGCGTTATGCCGTCTTCCTTAACGAACCGGCGAAAAAAAACGCACCATGTCGGTGCACGGTGCGTTTCAGTATTGCACCAACAGGAATGACTGTTAGCGCGTTGCTTTGTTTTGGTGCATCAGGCGCTGAGCGACTCTTCCTCGCGCACGCTGGCCGCGAGCTCTTCGCCCGCCAGCTGAAGCTGATACATCTGCCAGTAGCGCCCTTTGGCTTCCAGCAGCTCACGGTGCGTCCCGCGCTCCACGGCTTGTCCACGATGCAGCACCAGAATGGTATCGGCATCGACAATGGTGGAAAGGCGATGGGCAATCACCACCAGTGTCGTATGGTCGCGTACCGCGGCCAGCGCCTGCTGGATGGCCTGCTCGGTGCCGGAGTCAATGCTGGCCGTCGCTTCATCCAGAATCAGCACCTGCGGGGTTTCAATCAGCACCCGCGCCAGCGCGAGAAGCTGCTTTTGCCCAACGGAGAGGTTGTTTCCCTGCTCGCCCAGCCGGGTATTAATCCCGTCGCTAAACCCGCGCGCCAGGTCTGCCAGCTGCACTTTTTCCAGCACCTCCCATACCTGCTCCTGAGAGTAGTCTCGCCCCAGGGTCACGTTGGCGTAGAAGGTATCGGCCAGGACGACCGGATCCTGCTGCACCATCGCGACGCCTTTACGCAACACGTTGTGGCTGAGAGACGCGAGCGGGCGTCCGTCGAGGCGGATTTCGCCTTGCGTGACCGGGTAGTAGCCCATCAACAGGCTGGCGAGCGTGCTCTTGCCGCTGCCCGTATGTCCCACCAGCGCCACGAAACCGCGCGACGGGACATCCAGCGTAATGTCCTGCAACACCAGCCGGTCTTCGCGATAGGCAAACGAGACGTTATCAAAGGCAATGGCGCCGCTTTGCAGAGGTCGCTCGTCACGACCGTAGGCCTGACGCGGCCTGTCCATCAGCTCAAACACGCGCTCGCCGGCGACGACCGCCTGCTGCAGCATCGATTGCTGGGTCGTGAGCTCGATCAGCGGCTCGTTAAGGCGCCCCAGATAGCTAATAAAAGCGTACAGCACGCCCACTTCAATCGTACCGCTTGAGCTCAGGCCAAAGAGCATCAGTAAACCGCAAAGCACCAGCGCAGAGAAAAGGCTGAGCAGCGGACGCAGCAGGAAGCCGTCGAGGCGCAGCGTCTGCATACGCGCCATATAGTGCGATCGGCTGGCTTCGCCCATCCGCTCGCCAAAGCGCGCCTGCTGGCGGAACTGCTGGATGACGCTCATGCCGTTAATCACTTCGTTGAAGCCATCGTTAATGTCGGCCAGATAGGCGCGCACCCGACGCACGATTGGCGTGCTGTAGCGCTGGTAGATGATCATCACGATCAGCACCGCCGGGAAGATGGTAATCGCCACCAGCGCCATGCGCCAGTCGAGGCTGAACATCGCCACCAGCATCGCGCCGATCAGCGCCGCACTGCGTAACACCGTCGCGACCACGGTGACGTACAGGTCGCGGATCACTTCGGTATCGTTGGTCACGCGCGAAATCACCTGCCCGACCGGCTGGATATCAAACTCGCTGAGCGGCTGGCGAAGCGCCGCGTCCATTACATCCGTGCGCAGCTGCTGAACCACGCCCACGGCGGCACGGTTAAACAGCAGCGACTGCGCATAGTGCAGCCCTGCCGCCGCCAGCTGCAACCCAACGTAGGCCACGCCTAAGCCCGCCACCAGCCCCAGCGGCAGGTAGCTTTTGGCGACCATATTGTCGATGAAGTAGCTGATGAGCAGCGGCCCGCTCACCTCAGCAATCGCCGCTATCCAGAGTAAAAGCACGGCCACGGAGAGCGGTTTGCGCCACGGCGAGCCGTAGGCCAGCAGACGTTTGAGCGTCGGCCACATCGTTCCGAGCTTACGCATTGGTGGCCTCCTGATCCTGTTCCGGCGCATCGTCCAGCGCCGCCTCAAGCTGTTGATAGCGGTACATATCGCGATACCAGCCCGGCTGCTCGGCAAGCGTTTCATGCTGCCCGCGCTGGGCAATGTGTCCGTGCTGTAAGACCAGAATTTCGCTGGCCTCGGTGAGCGCTGACAAACGGTGGGCGCTGATAATCACCGTGCGTCCGTCGCCCCACTGGCGCAGGTTATGCAGAATCTGATGCTCGGTACGACCATCCACGGCGGAGAGCGCATCATCCAGAATGAGGATTTCAGCATTCAGCAGCAGCGCGCGGGCAATCGAGATTCGCTGTTTCTGCCCGCCGGACAGCATGACGCCACGTTCCCCGACTTCCGTTTCGTAGCCCTGCGGCAGACGCAAAATATCGTCATGTACGCTGGCTAAGCGCGCCACGTGTTCGATCTCTTCCTGCGTCGCCGACGGGTGACCAAGCGCAATGTTATTCGCCACGGTGTCCGAAAATAAAAACGGCGTCTGGCTGACTACCGCCAGACGGCCACGCCACTCGTCCAGCAGCAGGTTCGCCAGGGGGATATCATGGAAACGGATATCGCCCTCGGTGACGTCAAAGTGGCGCTGAAGCAGAGAGAGCACGGTACTTTTTCCGGACCCCGTCGGGCCGCAGATGCCCAGCATCTGGCCCGGCCGCAGCGTAAAGCTAACGTTCTCCAGCACCGGATGTTCCGTTTGCGGATAGACAAATTTGCGAACGTCGACGTTCATAACGCCGCGCCCTTCCGGCACCGCTTCGCTGCCGTCATTGACCACCGGCGCTTCGGCCAGCATGGCGCGGATGCGGCTGTAGGCGGCGCTGCCGCGCTCTACGATATTAAACATCCAGGCCAGCGCCAGCATCGGCCAGATCATCAGCCCCAGATACATCGCAAAGCTGGTCAATTGCCCCAGGGTCAATGTGCCCTGCACCACCATCCAGCTCCCGCCGCCAATGGCAAGCAGGTTTGCCATGCCGATTGCGACATAAATCGTTGGATCAAATCGCGCATCAATACGCGCGACGCGCATGTTTTTCGCCCCCGTGTCTGCCGCATCGGCCGCAAACAGCGCGGACTGCCGATCTTCCAGGCCAAACGCTTTGATCATGCGGATGCTGGTCATGCTCTCCTGGGTGCGATCGTTCAGAGAAGAAAACGCCGCCTGCGCCAGCTTGAAGCGCTCGTGCAGCTGTTCGCCGTAGCGATTGATCGCCAGCGCCATGATCGGCATCGGCAGCAGGGCGAGCAGGGTTAATTGCCAGCTAATCTGCGTGGACATGACGATCAGCACCGCACAGCCCATCACCAGCGAGTCCACCAGCGTCAGCACCCCTTCCCCGGCGGCAAAGACCACGCGATCGACGTCGTTCGTCGCGCGGGCAATGAGATCCCCGGTGCGATGACGCAGATAAAATTCGGGATGCTGTCGGCTCAGCTGGCGGTAAAAATCTTCACGCAGCTCAACGGCCAGCTGATAGGACGCACCAAACAGCAGCACGCGCCAGACGTAGCGCAGGAGATAAACAATGACCGCAGTCAGCACCAGTGTGCCAACCCACATCAACACCCGTGCGGTGGTGTAATGCTGTTCAGTGACGCCATCCACGACGTAGCCCACCACCTTCGGCGGGATCAGCTGCAAAATGGCAATGATAATAAGCAGGGCGACTGCACCGAGGTAGCGTTGCCACTCCCGACGAAAGTACCAGCTTAATTGGGCAAATAATCGCACGCGGTTTGTTCCTGAAGGTATTTTACGAAGTTATTCAATAGGTAAGGCTGTGGTGTACTTAATCTGTTCCATGGCGAAGCTTGAGGTGACGTCCGACAAGCCCGGGACGCTGTTCACCAGCCGCTTGTAGAAATCATCATAGCGCTTCATGTCAGCCACCTGGACGCGCATCAGGTAATCGTACTCGCCGGCCATACGCCAGAAGCCGAGCACCTCGGGCATCTCAGACACCTGAGTGACGAAGCGGCAATACCACTCGCTGCTGTGGTGTTGGGTTTTTATCAGCACAAATGCCGTCAGCCCAAGCCCCAGTTTTTCGGGATCGAGTAATGCGACGCGCCCCAGAAGAATGCCGTCATCTTCCAGCTTTTTTAGGCGCTTCCAGCACGGTGTGGTAGTCAGATTAACGGCATCTGCCAGCGCCTGCAAAGAGAGGGTACAGTCACTTTGCAGCAATGAAAGGAGCTTGCGGTCAATTTTATCTAGCATACCCACCTCATAGAGAAAATTTTTCTCCCTTCATTCTATTTTAAAGGCCAGATAGCAACAATTTTTTCTGTGCTTTTCGCTATGCTGGGCACAAAATGACAAACGGATAACTACGATGAATAGCACCTGGGTTAAACATGCCATCAGCGAAATCAATGCCGACTACCAGCGCTCGGCGGATACCCACCTGATTCGCCTCCCCCTGCCGGGATTTGACGGTATTCATCTCTACCTGAAGGATGAAAGCACCCATCCTACCGGTAGCCTGAAGCATCGCCTGGCGCGCTCTCTGTTTTTATACGGTTTGTGCAACGGCTGGATCAAAGAAGGCACGACCATTATTGAATCCTCATCCGGTTCAACGGCGGTGTCTGAAGCCTATTTCGCTCGTCTGCTGGGCCTGCCGTTTATCGCCGTGATGCCCTCCTGCACCGCAAAACGAAAAATCGAGCAGATCGAATTTTACGGCGGACGCTGTCATTTTGTGGAAAGCGCCTGCGAAATCTATGCCGCCTCTGAAATGCTCGCCCGCGAGCTAAACGGCCACTATATGGACCAGTTCACCTTTGCCGAGCGCGCAACGGACTGGCGCGGCAATAACAACATTGCCGACAGTATTTTCCGCCAGATGACCCACGAACCGCATCCGGTTCCGTCGTACATTGTGATGAGCGCCGGTACGGGCGGCACGTCAGCCACTATCGGACGCTACATTCGCTGTCAGGGCTACGATACCCAGCTGATGGTAGTTGACCCTCAGAACTCCGTGTTTCTCGACTACTGGCAAAGCCGCGATGCTGGCCTGCGCAGTCCGGTGGGCAGTAAAATTGAAGGAATTGGCCGCCCGCGCGTGGAACCGTCGTTCATTCCTGACGTTGTCGACGAAATGCTCCGCGTGCCGGACGCCGCCAGCGTCGCCACCGCGCACTGGCTGGAAACGCAGCTCGGCCGCAAGGTGGGCGCATCAACGGGCACCAACATGTGGGGCGCACTGCAGCTTGCGGCACGCATGCGCGAGGAAGGCCGTACCGGCTCCATCGTCACGCTGCTGTGCGACAGCGGCGAGCGCTACCTTGAGACCTACTACAATGCGGAGTGGGTGCAGGCCAACATCGGCGACATCACCCCGTGGAAAGCGCAGATTGCGAAGCTGCTGAAATAAAAAAAAAGCCAGACCGAAGTCTGGCTTGCTGGAAGGGTCTCACTATTCGGGGGAATATGGGAGGTTGTTGTTGTCCAGCCAATGCGTCAAAAAATGGGACACCGCTTCGTTGCCGCAGTGTCCGATAACCGGCAGATGAGGAAGCTCTGCGATCAGCTGCGGCATCGCATTCCCCATAATCAGGCCGCGCCCCACGCTGCCCAGCATTTCGCGGTCATTCATGGCGTCGCCAAACGCCATACACTCCTGCAGCGTTAAGCCCAGGTGGTCGCTGAGCACCGCCAGGGCTGAACCTTTGTTACAGCCCACCGGCAGGACTTCAAGACAATCCACCGCCGAGAAGGTCAGGTGCGCCCGGTCGCCCAGCGCCTCATTTAACTGAATGCGTAAGCGGCAAAGATCGTCGTGATCGCCACAGAAGCAAATCTTGGTCACCGCGTGGGCAGGGATCCGGCGCAAATCGATAAGCTGGTATTTGAAGCCGCTATAAACATGCGCGTGCAACAATTCGGGGATTTCGCTTCCGGTAAACCAGCCTTGATCGTTGAATACGTGGATACTGGCCTGCGTGTCCCACGTGCTGTGCAGAACAATATCCGCCACTTCCGGGTTGAGATCCTGGCGGTGCAGTACCTCTCCTTCAACGGTGTGAATGCGCGTTCCGTTACCCGTGATTAAAAACGCATCCAGGGAAAACGTGCCCAGCAGATGACGCATCTCCAGCACGTGGCGGCCAGTGGCAAACGTCAGGGTGACATCACGCTCGCGCAGACGCTTCAGGGTACTCAGCGTTTTCTCCCCCAGACGGTGATCCGGCATTAACAACGTACCGTCCATATCAAATGCAGCGAGGCGGGCCATGATTACTCCTGAAATGTGATGCGATTAACTTGTGCATCAGTATCGTGTGAGATATACGGAAGTAATAGTGAATAGATGAAAATTATTGTTCCGGGTTTCTTATGCGCCAGCTTAACCGTCTTAACCAGTATCAACGCCTGTGGCAACCTTCCGCTGGCGCTCCACAGCAGGTCACCATAAGTGAGCTTGCCAGCCGCTGTTTTTGTAGCGAGCGGCATGTCCGTACCCTGCTGCGTCAGGCTCAGGAGGCGGGCTGGCTCAGCTGGCACGCGCGGTCTGGTCGCGGCAAGCGCGGTGAGCTGACGTTCCATGCCAGCCCGGAGTCACTGCGCAATGCGATGATGGAAGAGGCGCTGAAGAGCGGGCAGCAGCATAACGCGCTGGAGCTGGCCCAGCTTGCTCCTGAAGCGCTGAGATCGTTGCTGCATCCGTTTTTAGGCGGGCAGTGGCAAAACGACACGCCGACGCTGCGCATCCCCTACTATCGCTCGCTGGAGCCGCTTCAGCCGGGCTTTTTACCTGGCCGGGCGGAGCAGCATCTGGCGGGACAGGTATTTTCAGGCTTGACGCGTTTTAACGGTAACAGCAGTGAACCCACGGGCGATCTCGCGCATCACTGGGAGGTCTCTGCTGACGGGCTGCGCTGGCATTTCTACATTCGCTCCACCCTGCACTGGCATAACGGCGATAAAATAGAAACGGCGCAGCTCCAGCGAAGCCTGACGGCACTGTTGATGCTTCCCGCCCTGCGCACCCTGTTCAGGAGCGTTTTACGTATCGAAACAACGCATCCACAGTGTCTGACATTTATGCTGCATCAACCGGACTATTGGCTGGCGCACAGGCTGGCAACCTACTGCAGCCGTCTGGCGCATCCCGACTATCCTGAACTTGGCTGCGGCCCTTTCCGGCTGGCCGCCTTTGAGCCCGACCTGGTTCGTCTGGAAAGCCATGAGCAGTACCACCTGAGCCATCCGCTGCTCAAAGCCATCGAATACTGGATCACCCCCCAGCTGTTTGATTACAGGCTGGGCACCAGCTGTCGTCACCCGGTGCAAATCGCGATTGGCGAGGCCGATGAGCTTGAAACCCTGAGGCTGGTCAGCAGCAGCACCAGCCTGGGCTTCTGTTACCTCACGCTGAAACAGAGCGCGCGTCTGAGTGAGATCCAGGCGAAGCGGCTTATCAATATCATCCATCTCTCCAGGCTTCTACACACGCTTCCGCTCAACGAAGGACTCATTACGCCCACCGGGGAACTGCTTCCCGGCTGGACAATCCCCGAATGGCCTGACTTAACGGACGTTGCCCTGCCTGAGGCGCTGACGCTGGTTTACCATCTTCCCGTTGAGCTTCATACCATGGCCAGCCAGTTAAAGGCGTACCTGGCGCAACAGGGTTGTGACCTGACCGTCATCTTCCACGACGCCAAGACGTGGGACGGATGCCAGCAGCTTGCCGATGCAGACATCATGATGGGGGACAGGCTGATTGGCGAAGCGCCAGCGTATACGCTTGAGCAGTGGCTGCGCTGCGATGCCCTGTGGCCGCACGTCTTAAGCGCACCGGCCTACGCCCATCTGCAAGCCACGCTGGATGCGGTGCAGTCTCAGGCCGAAGCTCGGGACCGACACGCCGGTCTGCAAGCCATTTTCAACCGCCTGATGGAGAATGCGGTGCTGACGCCACTTTTTAACTATCAATATCAAATCAGCGCCCCGCCGGGAGTCAACGGCATACGCCTCAACACCCGCGGCTGGTTTGATTTTACCGAAGCCTGGCTACCCGCCCCCAAATCGTGAAGAAGCTGGTCGCCGCCGTAGCCAGACGGTAACATAACGTTTTTACCGTAACAGTCGAGATGATTTATGAAACGTGCCGTCGTCGTGTTCAGCGGAGGACAAGACTCTACAACCTGCCTGGTTCAGGCCCTTCATCAGTATGATGAAGTTCACTGTGTGACTTTCGATTATGGCCAGCGTCACCGCGCTGAAATCGACGTTGCCCGTGAACTGGCCCTCAAACTAGGGGCACGCGCGCACAAGGTGCTGGACGTTACGCTGTTAAATGAACTGGCCGTCAGCAGCCTCACCCGGGACAGTATTCCTGTACCGGACTACGAACCCGATGCCAGCGGCATTCCGAACACGTTTGTGCCGGGGCGTAATATTCTGTTCCTGACCCTGACGGCGATTTATGCCTATCAGGTAAAAGCCGAAGCGGTAATTACGGGCGTATGCGAGACCGACTTCTCAGGATACCCGGACTGCCGCGATGAGTTTGTCAAAGCGCTCAACCACGCCGTCAATCTGGGGATGGCGAAAGAGACGCGCTTTGAAACCCCGCTCATGTGGCTGGATAAAGCCGAAACCTGGGCGCTGGCCGACTACTGGGGCAAGCTGGATTTGGTTCGCAGCGAAACCCTCACCTGCTATAACGGCATCAAAGGCGACGGTTGCGGCCAGTGCGCCGCCTGTAATCTGCGCGCTAACGGGCTTAACCACTATCTTGCCGATAAAGCCGGCGTGATGGCGGCAATGAAGCAAAAGACCGGGCTTAAATAGCGTTTTTTGACCGTGCTGTCGCAAAACAGGTGTCGACAGCACGAGTGCGCCTTAATATGTCTTATACGATCATCAACTCCAGCTTTTCCCGCAATTCCCCTTCCAGCGGTAGCGCTTTCTGAGTTTTCAGATCGATACAGACAAAGGTGATCAGTGCATCAGCCACCACCTGCCCTTCTGGATCGAGCGTCACCACCTGGCTTAACACGCCGCTCTTGCCGTTTAGCTGTTGTACCTGGCTGGTCACGGTGAGCACATCGCCCAGCACGGCCGGACGGCGATAGTTGATGTTGATATTGACGACCACGAACGCGATGTTGTGCGCGGTCAGCCACTGAAAGCTTTCGCTGTTTTCCAGCCCGTCCCAGCGCGCTTCTTCAAGAAACTCGAGATAGCGAGCGTTATTGACGTGCTGATAAACATCAAGATGGAAACCGCGTACTTTGATTTTTGTCTGCATAGCGCAATAGCCTTTCATTGTTATAGGATCAGAGGTCATAACTGGTATGACCTCTTTATCCTGGCAAACTTTTGCCGCAGTGCAAGAAATTGCGTTATTACAGTGTCAGGTGTGAGAGGTTGCGCTCAACCAGCGCGCTGCCCATGCCCGGAACCTGTTTGAGATCGTCGACCGTTTTGAATGGGCCGTACTCTTCACGATAGCTGACGATAGCCTGCGCTTTTTTCAGGCCCACGCCATTCATTGCGCGGGCGAGATCCTCTGCCGAGGCCGAGTTAATGCTGACCCGCGTACCGTCATCATCCGCATTTTTACCGGCGTCAGCCGCTTTGGTCTGCCCTTGTACCGGCGCGGCCGCGTCAGACTTGCTCTGCGTAGCCTGTGGTTTGGCGGCGGTCGCCGCCTGCGCGCCCGCGCTCATCCCGGTGGTGGCAATAGCCAGCGTAATTAACAGTGCTTTGATTCCACATTTCATGCTGTTATCTCCTTGTTTGTTGACAGCCACGCAACGATAGCCGCCTGTGAAAACAGGCACAAACAGCAGATTGCAGAAATGGAAAAGGCCGCGAAAGCGGCCTTTAGTTTTTGCAGAGCGTTACGAAAATCTGCGAGCAGACACGTAATTACTGCTGCTGAGTCATGACATCGCCCAGCTTGATTTTGGCGTCTTTACGCAGGTTGCTCATCATGGCTTCGAAAGCAATCTGAGCATTGTTCTGAGTAATGCCCTGAACCATCGCCTTCTTCTGCGCTTCTGGCAGAGTGCCGGCTTTCACGTCGTCCAGCGCCAGCAGAACAACGTTACCCTGCATATCGGTGGTGGTACCGAAGCTTGGCTTGTCTTTTGCCGGCAGCGTCAGGCTAAACGCGGCCTGACTGATTGGGTCCTGACCGGTGCGGCTCAGCGTTTTTGCCTCACCGAAGCTCAGACCTGCCGCTTTCAGCGCGTCCTGTTTACCCGCTTTCAGATCGGCCAGAATCTTCTCAGCGTCCAGTTTAGCCTGCTGTTCTGCTTTGTTATGCTTAACCTGAGCGACGACCTGATCCTTCACTTCCGCCAGCGGTTTGACCGCTTCTGGCTTGTGCTCGCTGACGCGCAGAACAAAGGCGCGATCGCCGTCAACGGTAATGATGTCAGAGTTGCTGCCCGGCGTGCCGTTCTCGCCCACCAGACCACCGTTAAAGATGGCATCAGAAACCGGTTTGAAGTTCAGCTCTTCCGGCAGGTTGTCGCGACCAAACCAGCCGGTCTCAACCGCTTTTACACCCGCCGCCTGCTCTGCACCTGCCAGAGATTCGTTGTCGTTGCTGGCAGCATCGCTCACCTTCTGCTGCAGCGCGTAGTAGGCATCCAGGGCTTTTTCCTGTTTCACTTTCGCGGCAATATCATCACGAACCTCAGCCAGCGGCTTGGTTTTCGCCGGGGTGATGTCGTCCAGACGCACGACCAGGAAACCAACGGATGATTTAATCACACCAGACAGCTGGCCTTTCTCTTTCAGGCCGGCATTTTTCAGCTCGTCGGGCGTGGTTGCGTCTTCCAGCCAGCCCATATCACCGCCGTTTTTCGCAGAGATAATGTCGGTGGATTTCGCTTTCGCAAGGGTGGCGAAATCAGCGCCTTTGTTCAGCTCATCCAGTACCGCCTTAGCATCTGCTTCAGTTTTGGTCTGAATCACGCTGTAGCGGTTACGCTGCGGCTGAGTGAATTGATCCTGATGCTGGTCGTAGTAAGACTGGATCTCGGCATCAGACGCGCTTTCCTGCAGCGCAGCTGCATCCAGCTTGATGTAGCTGACGCGGAACTGCTCCGGAGAAACAAAGGCGTTTTTATTCTGCTCGTAGTAAGCATTAACGTCTGCGTCGCTCACCTGCTGTTTCGCCGCCAGGGCGTTCACATCAATGGTCGATTCACGGACCACGCGCTGCTGGGCCACCAGCGCGGCCAG
Source organism: Enterobacter cloacae complex sp. P43RS (assembly GCF_014930585.1). NCBI lineage: Bacteria > Pseudomonadati > Pseudomonadota > Gammaproteobacteria > Enterobacterales > Enterobacteriaceae > Enterobacter > Enterobacter cloacae complex sp. P43RS. Next base: position 177,396 of record NZ_JADBRJ010000003.1, on the reverse strand, counting down.
TTCGTCGGTTTCACCTTTAAGCATGAAATCGGTACCCACGACAGCGTTAATGAGCTGCTGGGTTGTCAGCTGGTTACGCAGCGCCTGCGCGTACTGATCCGCCGTCATGCCCATCTGGTTAACGATACTGTTGTAACGCGCGTTGTCGAATTTACCGTTAGACTGGAATGCCTGAGTGGCGAAGATCGCTTTTTTGACCTGCTCGTCGCTGATGCCAAGGCCCAGCTTTTTGGCATACTGATCCAGCAGCGCTTCGTCGATAAGACGGTTCAGTGTCTGTTGGCGCAGGGTTTTCATGTACCCTTCATTCGCCGCCAGTTCAGAGAATTGGTCGCCCAGCTGTTGCTGCATACGGTTACGCTCACCGGCAAAAGCATTCTCGAACTGACCACGGCTGATTTCCTGGCCATTCACTTTTGCGGCATAGTTCGCGCCACCGCCAATAAGGTAACTGCTCACGCCGGTCAATATGAACGACACGATAATGATACCGAAAATAATCTTGAGCACGAGACTGTTAGCAGCCGTGCGTAAGCTGTCCATCATGGTGTAACAACACTCCGCTGTAGGTGACTGGTTACCTGACGCTGACGGTAAATCCTGCCCGTCGCGCGTGAAGGCGTATTGTGACAAGAAAACGGGGCGATTGTCAGCCCACAACTCGCATAAACTCGCACAAATCAGGTCTGGACAAACAAAAAAGGCACATCAAACGATGCGCCCTTGTACTATCCGGCTTCCCTGAAACGGGAAAGCAATCAGTTTACTGCGTCTTTCAGCGCTTTACCTGCACGGAAACCCGGCACTTTAGCAGCAGCAATGGTGATCTCTTTACCGGTCTGAGGGTTGCGGCCAGTACGGGCAGCACGCTCTTTAACAGCAAAAGTACCGAAGCCTACCAGTGCAACGTCGTCCCCAGCCTGCAGAGATTCAGTAACAGAAGCAATTAATGCATCTAACGCACGTCCAGCTGCAGCTTTAGAAATATCAGCACCAGCAGCAATTTTGTCAATCAGTTGAGATTTATTCACTGTTCTCTTCCTCTCTTTATAATTTATATCGCGCCTGAGTCCTTCACAACGCGACCGCGCAGCAGTTATATCAGGCCTGCCATGACCTTACAACACCCGTTGTTGATGGCTGACCTAATCAGCAATCTAAATTAGCTATACAAAAAAAGGCTGGCAAGTGCGAAATGACTTACCAGCCTTGTTTTTATTGACGCTCTTTGCGCGAGGTCACTATTTTGCGGTTACAACCTGCATTCCGGAGGGTTCATTCTGCAGTGCGAGACTGAGAACTTCCTCAATTCGCTTAACAGGATGGATCTGCAGATCGGCAATCACGTTGTCCGGAATCTCTTCCAGATCGCGTTTATTTTCGTAAGGGATCAATACGGTTTTGATCCCACCGCGGTGTGCCGCCAGCAGTTTTTCTTTTAACCCGCCGATTGGCAGGACCTGACCGCGCAGGGTGATTTCACCGGTCATTGCCACATCGGCACGTACCGGGTTGCCCGTCAGACAGGAAACCAGAGCGGTACACATGGCAATACCCGCGCTTGGGCCATCTTTCGGCGTCGCCCCTTCAGGAACGTGAACGTGAATGTCGCGTTTTTCGTAGAAATCCGGGTTGATACCCAGTTTTTCCGCGCGCGCGCGCACCACGGTCAGCGCAGCCTGGATGGATTCCTGCATCACTTCACCCAGCGAGCCGGTGTAGGTCAGCTTGCCTTTGCCCGGCACACAGGCGGTTTCGATGGTCAGCAGATCGCCGCCCACTTCCGTCCATGCCAGACCGGTCACCTGACCCACGCGGTTTTCGTTATCCGCGCGGCCATAGTCGAAGCGCTGAACGCCCAGGTAGGCATGCAGATTGTCACCGTTAATCACGATGTGCTTCAGACTCTTATCCAGCAGCAGCTGTTTTACCGCCTTACGGCACAGCTTAGATATTTCGCGCTCAAGGCTACGCACGCCCGCTTCACGGGTGTAGTAGCGAATGATGCCGATAATCGCGCTGTCCTCGACGGTCAGCTCGTTGGCTTTCAGCGCGTTACGCTCAATCTGCTTCGGCAGCAGGTGCTGTTTAGCAATGTTCAGCTTTTCGTCTTCGGTATAACCGGAGAGGCGGATCACTTCCATACGGTCCAGCAGCGGTGCCGGTATGTTCATGGAGTTGGACGTTGCCACGAACATTACATCGCTGAGGTCGTAGTCCACTTCCAGGTAGTGATCGCTGAACGCCACGTTCTGTTCTGGATCAAGCACTTCCAGCAGAGCAGACGCCGGGTCGCCGCGCATGTCCGACGACATTTTGTCGATCTCATCAAGCAGGAACAGCGGGTTTTTAACACCCACTTTCGCCATTTTCTGGATCAGTTTACCCGGCATGGAACCGATGTAGGTACGGCGGTGACCGCGGATTTCCGCTTCATCACGCACGCCGCCCAGCGCCATACGGATGTACTTACGTCCGGTCGCTTTGGCGATGGACTGGCCCAGAGAGGTTTTACCCACCCCCGGCGGTCCTACCAGGCACAGAATTGGGCCTTTAATTTTGTTTACACGGCTCTGTACCGCGAGGTACTCAAGGATGCGGTCTTTCACGCGTTCCAGGCCGTAGTGGTCAGTATCGAGGATCTCCTGGGCCTGACGCAGGTCTTTCTTGACCTTGCTGCGGGCGTTCCACGGAACCTGCACCATCCACTCAATGTAGCCGCGCACGACGGTTGCTTCAGCCGACATCGGAGACATCATTTTCAGCTTCTGCAGTTCTGCTTCGGCTTTCTCTTTCGCCTCTTTCGGCATCTTCGCCGCGTCGATTTTACGCTTCAGCGCTTCGTTTTCGTCCGGTGCGTCGTCCATCTCGCCCAGCTCTTTCTGAATGGCCTTCATTTGCTCATTCAGATAGTACTCACGCTGAGATTTTTCCATCTGCTTTTTCACGCGGTTACGAATGCGCTTCTCAACCTGCAGCAGATCGATTTCAGACTCCATCATCGCCATCAGATATTCCAGACGTTCGTTAACGTCGGACATCTCCAGCACGGACTGTTTGTCAGCCAGCTTCAGCGGCATGTGTGCAGCGATGGTGTCCGCCAGACGCGCAGGATCGTCGATGCTGTTCAGCGACGTCAGCACTTCTGGTGGGATTTTCTTGTTCAGCTTGATATAGCCTTCGAACTGGCTAATCGCGGTACGTACCAGCACTTCCTGCTCGCGCTCATCAAGTTCAGGCGAATCAAGGTACTCTGCCTTGGCAGAGAAGTGTTCGCCATCGTCTGACAGCGTGGTAATACGCGCACGCTGTAAGCCTTCGACCAGCACCTTCACGGTGCCGTCCGGCAGCTTCAGCATTTGTAAAATAGAGGCCACGGTCCCGACGGTGAAAAGATCGTTTACACCCGGCTCATCCGTTGATGCTTCTTTCTGGGCCACCAGCATGATTTTTTTATCATGATCCATGGCGGCTTCGAGGCAACGGATAGATTTTTCCCGCCCTACAAATAAGGGTATGACCATGTGCGGATAAACCACCACATCGCGCAACGGCAATACGGGGATTTCAATGCGTTCAGAACGCTCAGGATTCATAGAGCTCTCTCTTAGTTTAGTGTCCGCCAGGTAAGCTGGTCATGTCACAGTGCTTCACATAACCATTAACATGTATCCAGTATATGGGGATGTTTCCCACACATTCAACGCTATGAATACGGAAAAAGTAAAGGGGAGATAAAATCCCCCCTTTTTGATTAACTGCTTGTATGATTTGGTGAATTATTCGCCAGATGCCTGCTGGGCTTCCGGTTTACCGTAAATCAGCAGCGGCTTGGATTGGCCGCCGATCACGGACTCGTCGATAACCACTTTTTCGACGTCTTCCATCGACGGCAGATCGTACATGGTGTCGAGCAATGCCGCTTCAACGATAGAGCGCAAACCACGCGCACCGGTTTTACGGGCCATCGCTTTCTTGGCAATCGCATCCAGCGCTTCGTCACGGAATTCCAGCTCAACGCCTTCCAGATTGAACAGCGCCTGATACTGCTTGGTCAGCGCATTTTTCGGCTCTTTCAGGATCTGAATTAGCGCGTCTTCGCTCAGCTCATTCAGCGTTGCCACAACCGGCAGACGGCCAATGAATTCAGGGATCAGACCAAATTTGATCAGATCTTCGGGCTCAACCTGCGAAAGCAGTTCACCTTCGTTGGCTTTCTCGGACTTCGCCTTCACCGTTGCGCCAAAACCGATGCCGGAGCCGGTTTCAACACGGTGGGAAATGACTTTATCCAGACCAGCAAACGCGCCGCCGCAAATAAACAGGATCTTGGAGGTATCGACCTGCAGGAACTCCTGCTGCGGATGTTTGCGTCCACCCTGCGGCGGAACGGCCGCAACCGTACCTTCGATCAGCTTCAGCAGGGCCTGCTGCACGCCTTCACCCGACACGTCACGGGTGATGGACGGGTTGTCTGATTTACGGGAGATCTTGTCGATCTCATCAATATAAACAATCCCGCGCTGTGCTTTCTGAACGTCGTAATCGCACTTCTGCAGCAGCTTCTGAATGATGTTCTCAACGTCTTCACCCACATAACCGGCTTCGGTCAGGGTGGTGGCATCCGCCATGGTAAACGGAACATCCAGCAGGCGCGCCAGGGTTTCCGCCAGCAGCGTTTTACCGGAGCCGGTTGGCCCGATCAGCAGAATGTTACTTTTGCCCAGTTCTACACCATTGCTGGTGTCGCCGTTACGCAGACGTTTGTAGTGGTTGTATACCGCCACCGCCAGCACTTTCTTGGCCTGCTCCTGACCGATGACATAGTCGTCAAGGTGATGACGAATCTCATGCGGCGTTGGCAATGCGCTACGCTCACGGTGCGGCGCAACTTCTTTAATCTCTTCGCGAATGATGTCGTTACATAAATCGACGCATTCGTCGCAGATATACACGGACGGCCCGGCAATCAGTTTACGCACTTCATGCTGGCTTTTGCCGCAAAAAGAGCAGTACAGCAGTTTGCCCGAACCATCTTTGCGTTTATCTGTCATGAGTCCAAACCTCTTTTTAAGTTCTTTGTGCCGCACATGACGACGCAAATGCCATTCTAAGACGCGTGTGCTTTAAGCAGCGTGCCGCCCTACCTTAGTATAGCGGCACACTCGCGTCGCGGGCATCAATTACGATGGGTCAATACGGAGTCGACTAAGCCGTACTCAACTGCCTCTGGAGCAGAGAGGAAGCGATCGCGCTCGGTATCGCGCTCGATCTGCTCGAGAGGTTGACCCGTATGCTGCGCCATAAGTTCATTCATGCGCGCTTTTACTTTCAGAATTTCGCGGGCGTGGATTTCGATATCCGTCGCCTGCCCCTGGTAACCCCCCAGCGGCTGGTGAATCATCACGCGGGAGTTAGGCAGGCAGAAACGCTTACCTTTCGCCCCTGCGGTTAACAGGAAGGCCCCCATGGATGCAGCCTGCCCCATACAGATAGTGCTGACATCTGGCTTGATGAACTGCATGGTGTCATAAATGGACATGCCCGCCGTAATCACACCGCCAGGCGAGTTGATGTACAGGTAAATGTCTTTTTCCGGGTTTTCCGCTTCCAGGAACAGCATCTGCGCCACGATCAGGTTAGCCATATGGTCTTCTACCTGGCCGGTCAGAAAGATAACGCGTTCCTTGAGCAGACGGGAATAGATATCGAAAGAACGCTCACCGCGTGAGGTCTGTTCAATAACCATTGGCACCAGCGCCATATGGGGTGCAAAGTTATCTCGTTCGCCACTGTATGACATTTCCGTCTCCTGGTTCAAAATTGAAAACACCTGCTGTACTGATTGTAACCTTATGGACGGATTATCAGCCAGTCTCAATCATCGTGATTACATACTTATGGGGTTCGCCACGCCCTATTTCAAGCATAACAACCTTTTGTTGTAACGCTAACACTGAAAGGGCGTTTTAGCACCCTTCCAGAACCCATGCAGCGATAAAAAAAACCCGTCGCCGGAAGGCAACGGGTTTTTTGTTCAAACTTTAAACCGTTAGAGCGAAATTACGCCTGCTGGTTCATCAGTTCGTTGAAAGAGGTCGCTTTTTCGGTCACTTTCGCTTTCGCCAGTACCGCTTCAACAGCCTGCTCTTCCAGTGCGACGTTGCGCATGTTGTCCATCAGCTCTTTGTTCTTACCGTAGAACTCGATCACTTCTGATGGATCTTCGTATGCAGACGCCATTTCTTCGATCAGGCCCTTCACACGCTCTTCGTCAGCTTTCAGCTCGTGGGTACGAATCACTTCGCCCAGCAGCAGGCCAACAACAACGCGGCGTTTCGCTTGCTCTTCGAACAGCTCGCGCGGCAGTTCCATCGCTTGCTGCTGGTTGCCACCGAAGCGCTGTGCAGCCTGACGGCGCAGCACGTCGATTTCGCTGTCGATCAGGGCAGCAGGAACGTCGATTTCGTTCGCTTTTACCAGACCTTCAATCGCCTGAGATTTCACGCGGTTACGCACAGCACCGTTCAGCTCGCGCTCCATGTTCTTACGCACTTCGGTACGCAGGCCAGCAACAGAACCATCTTCCACGCCGAAACGCTTGATGAACTCTTCAGTCAGTTCTGGCAGTTCGCGCTCTTCAACTTTCTTCAGGTTGATGACGAACTTCGCTGCTTTACCTTTCAGGTTTTCAGCGTGGTACTCTTCAGGGAAGGTCACGTCGATGGTGAACTCTTCGCCCGCTTTGTGGCCTTTGATGCCGTCTTCGAAGCCTGGGATCATACGACCCTGGCCCATTGCCAGTACGAAATCAGACGCTTTGCCGCCTTCGAACTCTTCGCCGTCTACAGAACCGGTGAAGTCGATGGTTACGCGGTCTTCCGCGTCAACAGCGCCTTCTTTCTCTTTCCAGTTCGCCTGCTGCTTACGCAGGGTGTCCAGCATGCCGTCAACGTCTTCGTCAGTCACGGAAACGATCGGTTTTTCAACTTCGATAGATTCCAGGCCTTTCAGCTCAACTTCCGGGTACACTTCGAACTCTACGGAGTAGGTGAAGTCTTCGCCCAGTTTGTATTCGCCTGGCACGTAGTTTGGCGCGCCGGCTGGATTGATTTTTTCTTTGATGATCGCGTCGATAAAGTTGCGGCTCATCAGTTCACCCAGCACATCCTGACGCACGGAAGCGCCATAACGCTGAGCAACAACATTCATTGGTACTTTGCCCTTACGGAAGCCGTCAATACGTACTTTTTTTGCTACGTTGACCAGCTCGCTTTTCACAGCAGTTTCGATGCTGTCAGCAGCGATAGTAATCGTTACACGGCGGCCAAGGCCTTGAGTGGTTTCAACTGAAACTTGCATCTTGTTACCTCAAAAAAATCACAGTGCTCGGTCAACTCTGAATCTGTCTGTTATACCGGGATGCTCTCTTAGTGCAGATTCACATTCCCTGTCGCCAGAATCATCCCGAAGACATTCAATAAGACGCGGCATTATAGCGGCATCACTTAGGTGAGTCGAGAACGGTTGGAGCATGTTGCTGCGGCTTTTTTCACACTTTAAGGCTATTTTTAGCCTTAAAATCGCACCATCCGCTCAAAACTCAGACAAAACAAAACGGCCCGGAGGCCGTTTTGAGGAAATCTGTAAGCAACATACTGGAAAAGCTCCAGCCGTTGCAAATCCGATTTATCAGGCGATGGTGCCTGCACCGCGACACGGCGGCGACGCAAAAACCGTATCCTGCAAGCCTTCCCATTCCTTAATAGTGTAGGTATGCAGTGCCAGCGCATGCACGGTCGTGGAGAGTTCTTCCGTCAAGGTGCTGTAGATCAGGCGATGTCGGTTCAGGAAACGTTCTCCCGTGAAGCGATCGCTAACCAGAACCACTTTAAAGTGGCTTTCAGAACCTGCCGGCACGTTATGACGATAGCTTTCGTCGACGACTTCGAGGAACACAGGGTTGAACGCTGCCCTTAATTTTTCTTCTATCTGTTCACGTATCATCATGAAATTACTCCTCCGACAACGCTAAGATGTCACCCATCCCTTTAAATGTTAGCCGCTTTTACCGTTTCCATTACACCTTGACAACAAATATTTAGCTTTCGTCTGATTTTCTCATTCAAATGCATGAAGTTCACTGTGAGACTCATACCTGTCGTCTCTGGCGGGAGGAGAAAAAGGATGAGCTGGTCAGTTTTCAGACAAGACGATGAATTTACATGCGTTGACCACTTCCCCTGGCCGTAGTCGATGATATGATGGCGGCAATTTTTCTCTCTTTAATGCTTACGATTCGTTGAGAACCTGAAAATGTTTAAAAAACTCTTCTTTCCGTTGGTAGCCCTTTTTATGCTGGCAGGCTGTGCGACTCCGCCTACCACTATTGATGTCTCACCAAAAATCACCCTGCCTCAGCAGGACCCAAGCCTGATGGGCGTCACCGTGAGCATTAACGGTGCCGATCAGCGTCAGGACCAGGCGCTGGCAAAAGTGACCCGCGACAACCAGCAGGTGACGCTGACCGCGTCCCGCGACCTGCGCTTCCTGCTGCAGGAAGTGCTTGAGAAGCAAATGACCGCTCGCGGCTACATGATTGGCCCAAGCGGCGCGGTTGATCTGCAGATTATCGTCAACAACCTGTACGCAGACGTCTCTCAGGGCAACGTGCGTTACAACATTGCGACCAAAGCGGATATCGCCATCATTGCCACCGCGAAGAACGGCAACAAGATGACCAAAAACTACCGCGCCAGCTACTCTGTTGAAGGCGCATTCCAGGCCTCTAACAAGAATATTGCTAACGCCGTTAACAGCGTGCTGACGGACACCATCGCCGATATGGCGCAGGACACCAGCATTCACGACTTTATCAAGCAGAACGCACGTTAATCCTGCTCACTGACCCGGTGCTTCACCGGGTCAGTTCATAAGAACATGTCCAGTCACTACTTACGCATTTTCCAGCAACCGAAATCAGCGATTCTGCTGATCCTCGGCTTTGCCTCCGGTTTACCCCTCGCGCTCACCTCCGGCACGCTTCAGGCGTGGATGACGGTTGAGAACATCGATCTCAAAACCATTGGTTTCTTCTCGCTTGTCGGTCAGGCGTATGTCTTTAAGTTCCTGTGGTCGCCGGTGATGGATCGCTATACGCCGCCGTTTCTGGGGCGTCGTCGCGGCTGGTTAGTGATGACACAGGTCCTGCTGCTGCTGGCGATTGCGGCGATGGGCTTTCTTGAGCCGACCACACAGCTCCGCTGGATGGCCGCGCTTGCGGTGGTGATAGCCTTCTGTTCCGCCTCTCAGGATATCGTGTTCGACGCCTGGAAGACGGACGTGTTACCTGCGGAAGAGCGCGGTGCCGGTGCGGCGATCAGCGTGCTGGGCTATCGCCTCGGGATGCTGGTCTCCGGCGGGCTGGCGTTGTGGCTGGCCGACCGTTATCTCGGCTGGCAGGGTATGTACTGGCTGATGGCTGCCCTGCTCATCCCCTGCATTATCGCTACGCTATTTGCCCCCGAACCGAGCGACGTCATTCCGGTTCCCCGCTCGCTGGAGCAGGCCGTGGCCGAACCGCTGCGCGACTTTTTTGGCCGCAACAATGCCTGGCTGATCCTGCTGCTCATCGTCCTTTATAAGCTGGGTGATGCCTTTGCCATGAGCCTGACCACCACCTTCCTGATCCGCGGCGTCGGTTTTGATGCCGGTGAAGTGGGCGTGGTGAATAAAACGCTGGGGCTGTTTGCGACCATCGTCGGTGCGCTTTATGGCGGCGTATTGATGCAGCGCCTGACGCTGTTCCGCGCGCTGCTGATCTTCGGCATCCTGCAGGGCGCATCTAACGCGGGCTACTGGCTGCTGTCGGTGACTGACAAGCATATGTTCAGCATGGCCGCGGCGGTGTTCTTTGAAAATCTCTGTGGCGGCATGGGGACGGCGGCGTTTGTCGCCCTGCTGATGACTCTGTGCAATAAATCGTTTTCCGCCACGCAGTTTGCGCTGCTCTCGGCACTCTCGGCCGTTGGCCGCGTGTACGTAGGTCCGATTGCCGGCTGGTTTGTAGAAGCCCACGGCTGGCCAACGTTTTATCTCTTCTCGGTCGCGGCTGCCGTGCCGGGGATTTTATTATTGCTGGTGTGTCGCCAGACCCTGGAATATACCCAGCGGACCGAACACTTTATGCCGCGTACTGAATATCACCGCGCCTACCGATTTGCGTTACGTCTGCTAATGGCGGGCTGCGGCGCGCTGGCGCTATGGCTTGTGGTACTTATCGTTAATGCCAGTACGTCTCTGGCGCTCCCCCTCGAAGCTCTTCTGCTGGATGCAGGAGCCCTGCTGGCCATCGCCGGGATCCTGACGGGCGGTCTGCTCGATTTTATGGCATTGCGTAAAACGCAGATGACCTGAAGAAAAAGTGAAAGGTTATTTCCCGTTGTAATCACTAACCGAAATTATAACGGTGAAATAGCCAACAGCCGCTAAAAAAATATTTGTTGTTTTGTGCGGGATAGGATTTGGAAATTATTGGAGCCAATTCCAAAACGCTATTTTTCATTAAACGATTCAGCATTGGAAAGTTTGATTTTTCGTTTTTTAGATGTCTTTTTATTGATAATTAATTGTTAATTTTTTGTATATTTTTAACAATGGTTATACCAATTGCCCCTTTTAGGGTATGCTTGGGGGTCCTTTCGTTATAAAGCCCATATCATGCGGCTTCGGTCATAAAAACCGACATAATCTGCAACACTTGTGACACGTGCGGCAGAACCCGGTAACACCTTCCTGACACAGGCCTAATGATGTTTACAGTAATGTAACCTTCCCGTAAAATGCCCGCACACTTTAAACGCCACCAGACTCCCGTGGAATTGAGGTCGTTAAATGAGACTCAGGAAATACAATAAAAGTTTGGGATGGTTGTCATTATTCGCAGGTACTGTATTACTCAGTGGCTGTGATTCTGCACTACTAGACCCCAAAGGACAGATTGGACTGGAACAACGTTCACTGATATTGACGGCTTTTGGCCTGATGTTGATTGTGGTTATTCCTGCCATTTTGATGGCTGTTGGTTTCGCCTGGAAGTATCGTGCGAGCAATAAAGATGCGAAGTATAGCCCGAACTGGTCACACTCCAACAAAGTTGAAGCTGTGGTCTGGACGGTACCTATCCTGATCATCCTGTTCCTTGCCGTGCTGACCTGGAAAACCACTCACGCACTTGAGCCAAGCAAGCCGCTGGTTCACGATGAAAAACCTATTACCATTGAAGTGGTCTCCATGGACTGGAAATGGTTCTTCATCTATCCAGAGCAGGGCATTGCTACCGTGAATGAAATCGCCTTCCCGGCGAACACTCCGGTTCAGTTCAAAGTGACCTCCAACTCCGTAATGAACTCCTTCTTCATCCCGCGTCTGGGTAGCCAGATTTACGCGATGGCCGGTATGCAGACGAACCTGCATCTGATCGCGAATGAAGCAGGCACCTACGATGGTATCTCCGCCAGCTATAGCGGCCCGGGCTTCTCAGGTATGAAGTTCAAAGCTATTGCGACGCCGGACCGTGCCGCTTTCGACCAGTGGGTTGAAAAAGCGAAGCAGTCTCCAAACACCATGTCTGACATGGCGGCGTTCGAAAAAGTGGCTGCACCTAGCGAATACAACAAGGTGGAGTACTTCTCTAACGTGAAACCAGATTTGTTCAAAGACGTTATTGGCAAATTTATGGATCACGGCAAGAGCATGGACATGACCCAGCCAGAAGGCGAGCACAGCGCGCACGAAGGTATGGAAGGCATGGACATGAGCCACGCGGAAACCGCTCACTAAGGGGCCGAGGAAGAAAATGTTCGGAAAATTGACACTGGATGCAGTGCCCTACCATGAACCGATTATCATGGTTACGGTGGCTGCAATTATCATTGGTGGCGCGGCCTTAGTTGGCCTGATCACTTACTTCGGTAAGTGGAGCTACCTGTGGAATGAGTGGCTGACTTCGGTTGACCACAAAAAACTCGGTATCATGTACTGCATCGTCGGTATCGTCATGTTAATTCGTGGCTTTGCGGATGCAATCATGATGCGTAGCCAGCAGGCACTCGCGTCTGCGGGCGAAGCCGGCTTCCTGCCACCGCACCACTACGATCAGATCTTTACCGCCCACGGCGTTATCATGATCTTCTTCGTGGCGATGCCGCTGGTAATCGGTCTGATGAACGTTGTCGTTCCGCTGCAAATTGGCGCGCGCGACGTAGCGTTCCCGTTCCTGAACAACCTGAGCTTCTGGTTCACGGTTGTCGGCGTTATCCTGGTTAACCTGTCACTGGGCGTGGGCGAATTCGCACAGACCGGCTGGCTGGCTTACCCACCGCTTTCGGGAATTGAGTACAGTCCGGGTGTAGGCGTTGACTACTGGATTTGGGCGCTTCAGCTCTCCGGTGTCGGTACCACCCTGACCGGTATCAACTTCTTCGTGACCATCCTGAAGATGCGTGCACCAGGTATGACGATGTTCAAGATGCCGGTATTTACCTGGGCATCTCTGTGCGCCAACGTACTGATTATCGCGTCGTTCCCAATTCTGACCGTCACCATTGCGCTGCTGACCCTGGACCGCTACCTGGGCACCCATTTCTTCACGAATGATATGGGTGGCAACATGATGATGTACATCAACCTGATTTGGGCCTGGGGTCACCCGGAAGTGTACATTCTGGTTCTGCCTGTCTTCGGTGTGTTCTCCGAAATCGCGGCAACCTTCTCGCGTAAGCGTCTGTTTGGTTACACCTCTCTGGTGTGGGCAACCGTGTGTATTACCGTTCTGTCGTTCATCGTTTGGCTGCACCACTTCTTTACCATGGGTGCGGGCGCGAACGTAAACGCCTTCTTCGGTATCACCACCATGATTATCGCCATCCCTACCGGGGTGAAGATCTTCAACTGGCTGTTCACCATGTACCAGGGCCGTATCGTGTTCCACTCAGCAATGCTGTGGACCATCGGCTTCATCGTGACCTTCTCCGTAGGTGGGATGACCGGCGTACTGCTGGCGGTGCCAGGTGCTGACTTCGTTCTGCACAACAGCCTGTTCCTGATTGCGCACTTCCATAACGTTATCATCGGCGGCGTGGTCTTCGGCTGCTTCGCAGGTGTGACTTACTGGTGGCCTAAGGCGTTTGGCTTCACGCTGAACGAAACCTGGGGTAAACGCGCGTTCTGGTTCTGGATCATTGGCTTCTTCGTGGCGTTTATGCCGCTGTACGTGCTGGGCTTCATGGGTATGACCCGTCGTCTGAGCCAGCAGATCGATCCGCAGTTCCACCCAATGCTGATGGTTGCAGCGGGCGGTGCAGCGCTGATTGCCTGCGGTATTCTGTGCCAGCTGATTCAGTACTACGTGTCCATCCGCGACCGTAATCTGAACCGCGACCTGACCGGTGACCCATGGGGTGGCCGTACGCTGGAGTGGGCAACCTCTTCTCCACCACCGTTCTATAACTTTGCCGTAGTGCCGCACATTCACGAGCGTGATGCATTCTGGGAAATGAAAGAAAAAGGTGAAGCGTACAAGCAACCTGAGCATTACGAAGAGATCCATATGCCGAAAAACAGCGCTGCGGGCATCGTGATTGCCGCTTTCGCAACGGTATTTGGTTTCGCAATGATCTGGCACATCTGGTGGATGGCGATTGTTGGCTTCGCTGGCATCGTAATCAGCTGGATTGTGAAGAGCTTTGACGAGGACGTGGACTACTACGTACCAGTCCGTGAAGTTGAAAAGCTGGAAAATCAGCATTTCGACGAGATTTCTAAAGCGGGGCTGAAAAATGGCAACTGATACTCTGGCGCACTCAACTGCCCACGCGCATGAACATGCGCACCATGATACAGGACCGACCAAAGTCTTCGGTTTCTGGATCTACCTGATGAGCGACTGCATTCTGTTCTGCTGTCTGTTCGCGACCTATGCCGTTCTGGTGAACGGCACAGCGGGCGGCCCGACCGGCAAGGACATTTTTGAACTGCCGTTCGTTCTGGTTGAAACCGCACTGCTGTTATTCAGCTCCATCACCTACGGCATGGCGGCTATCGCCATGTACAAAAACAACAAGAGCCAGGTTGTCTCCTGGCTGGCGTTGACCTGGCTGTTTGGTGCTGGCTTTATCGGGATGGAAATCTATGAATTCCATCACCTGATCATGGAAGGTTTCGGCCCGGATCGTAGCGGCTTCCTGTCAGCGTTCTTCGCGCTGGTAGGCACCCACGGTCTGCACGTGACCTCGGGTCTGATCTGGATGGCAGTACTGATGTTCCAGATCTCCCGCCGCGGCCTGACCAGCACTAACCGTACCCGTATCATGTGCCTGAGCCTGTTCTGGCACTTCCTGGACGTGGTATGGATCTGCGTGTTCTCTGTTGTCTATCTGATGGGGGCGATGTAATGAGTCATTCTAACGATCATGGCGCTTCCCACGGCAGCGTAAAAACCTACATGACAGGTTTCATCCTGTCGATCATCCTGACGGTGATCCCGTTCTGGATGGTGATGAGCGGTTCTGCGTCCAAGCCGGTTATCCTGGGAGCAATCCTGGTGACCGCGGTGATTCAGATTCTGGTGCATCTGGTTTGCTTCCTGCACATGAACACCAAGTCCGATGAAGGCTGGAATATGACTGCCTTTATCTTTACCGTGATTATCATCGCTATCCTGGTAGTCGGTTCCATCTGGATTATGTGGAACCTCAACTACAACATGATGGTTCACTAAGAGCGGCGAGTATGTTTAAGCAATACCTGCAAGTCACGAAACCAGGCATCATCTTTGGCAACCTGATCTCCGTAATCGGAGGGTTCCTGCTGGCCTCTAAAGGCAGCATTGATTACACCCTCTTTATTTACACGCTGGTCGGTGTGTCACTGGTGGTTGCGTCCGGTTGTGTATTTAACAACTACATCGACATGGATATCGACAAGAAGATGGAAAGGACCAAGAATCGGGTGCTGGTTAAAGGCCTGATTGCCCCTTCCGTCTCGCTGGTGTACGCCACCTTGCTGGGTATTGCTGGCTTTATGCTGCTGTGGTTTGGTGCTAACCCGCTGGCCTGCTGGCTGGGGGTGATGGGGTTCGTGGTGTATGTAGGTGTCTACAGCCTGTATATGAAGCGTCACTCCGTCTACGGCACGCTGATTGGTTCTCTCTCCGGCGCTGCGCCGCCGGTGATTGGCTACTGCGCCGTCACGAACGAGTTCGACAGCGGTGCGCTCATCCTGCTGGCTATCTTTAGCCTGTGGCAGATGCCGCACTCCTATGCCATCGCGATTTTCCGCTTCAAGGATTATCAGGCGGCGAACATTCCGGTTCTGCCGGTCGTGAAGGGCATTTCAGTTGCCAAGAACCACATCACGCTCTACATCATCGCTTTTGCCGTGGCAACGCTGATGCTCTCTCTGGGTGGTTACGCCGGATATAAATATCTGGTGGTAGCGGCCGCGGTGAGCGTCTGGTGGCTCGGCATGGCCCTGCGCGGCTACAAGGTGGAAGATGACAAAGTCTGGGCACGCAAGCTGTTTGTGTTCTCGATTGTCGCCATCACCTCCCTGTCCGTGATGATGTCCGTAGACTTCATGGTGCCGGACTCGCAAAACCTGCTGACTTACGTCTGGTAAGTTTATGTGATGATGAAAAGGGTGCTTCGGCACCCTTTTTTTATTCATGAAATCTATTAATTACGCATGTAATATTTGTTAAATAAGCCTTTATTTACCCCGCCCCTTCCCCGCACTACACTATGGCCTGCTTTTGAACTGAGGTGGTAATGAACGATTATAAAATGACGCCGGGCGAGCTGCGTGCGACCTGGGGTTTAGGGACTGTTTTCTCGCTGCGGATGCTTGGCATGTTTATGGTCCTGCCCGTTCTGACCACGTACGGCATGGCGTTACAGGGTGCTAGCGAAGCGCTGATTGGTCTTGCTATTGGCATTTACGGTCTGGCGCAGGCGGTGTTCCAGATCCCCTTTGGCCTGCTTTCTGATCGGGTGGGCCGCAAGCCGCTGATTGTCGGCGGGCTGCTGGTCTTTGTGCTCGGGAGCGTTATTGCCGCCCTCTCCCACTCCATCTGGGGCATTATTTTGGGCCGCGCCCTGCAGGGCTCCGGGGCGATTGCCGCAGCGGTGATGGCGCTGCTTTCTGACCTGACACGCGAGCAAAACCGTACCAAAGCGATGGCGTTCATCGGCGTGAGCTTTGGCGTGACGTTTGCGATTGCGATGGTGCTCGGTCCCATCATTACGCACAAACTGGGTCTGCACGCCCTGTTCTGGATGATTGCGGTGCTGGCGACTATTGGGATCGCACTCACCCTGTGGGTTGTGCCAGACAGTAAAAATCATGTCCTTAACCGTGAATCCGGGATGGTTAAAGGCTGCTTTAGCAAAGTCATCGCCGAGCCGCGTCTGCTAAAGCTTAACTTCGGCATTATGTGCCTGCATATTCTGCTGATGTCCACCTTCGTCGCCCTGCCCGGCCAGCTTGCCGCAGCAGGTTTCCCGGCGGCAGAGCACTGGAAAATTTATCTGGTCACGATGCTGATTTCGTTTGTCTCTGTCGTGCCGTTCATCATCTACGCCGAAGTGAAGCGCAAAATGAAGCGCGTCTTCGTGGGCTGCGTGGCGTTACTGCTGATTGCCGAGATCGTGCTGTGGGGTGCCGGCCCGCACTTCTGGGAGCTGATCGCAGGCGTGCAGCTCTTCTTCCTGGCGTTTAATCTGATGGAAGCGCTGCTGCCGTCGCTGATCAGCAAAGAGTCCCCCGCCGGTTACAAAGGCACGGCAATGGGCATTTACTCCACCAGCCAGTTCCTCGGCGTGGCGATCGGCGGCTCGCTTGGCGGCTGGGTCGACGGCCTGTTTGATTCACAAACCGTGTTTCTCGCGGGCGCGCTGCTGGCAACAGTCTGGCTGCTGGTCGCCAGCACCATGAAAGAGCCACGCTACGTGAGCAGCCTGCGGGTAGAAATCCCGGATGACGTGGAGATTAGCGACGCGCTGAAGCAGCGTCTGGAAGGAAAAGAAGGGGTCACAGAGGTGCTGATTGTTCCCGAAGAGCGCAGCGCTTATGTCAAAATTGACAGCAAAGTGACCAACCGCTTTGAGGTGGAGCAGGCGTTGAAGGCCTGAAAAAAAGCCCGGTTAAACCGGGCTTTTTTTGTCTTAATCGCGGAAGTTTTTAAACTGGAACGGCTGTCCCAAATCCCCGCCGCGCACCAGCGCCATCACGGACTGCAGGTCGTCGCGAGATTTTCCGGTTACGCGAATTTCTTCGCCCTGGATCTGCGCCTGCACCTTC
Source organism: Enterobacter cloacae complex sp. P43RS (assembly GCF_014930585.1). Classification (NCBI taxonomy): domain Bacteria; kingdom Pseudomonadati; phylum Pseudomonadota; class Gammaproteobacteria; order Enterobacterales; family Enterobacteriaceae; genus Enterobacter; species Enterobacter cloacae complex sp. P43RS. Next base: position 160,038 of record NZ_JADBRJ010000003.1, on the reverse strand, counting down.
AGCTTGCTGTCTTTAATCAGCTTAACGATCTTCTTCTGCACCGCGCTCTCGATGCCCTGCTTCAGTTTGGCTTCTACAAACCAGTTCTTACCGCTGTGGACAAACTCGTCCGGCACGTCCAGAGACGTTCCTTCGATGCCACGTTTTAACAGCTTGGCGCGCAGAATGTCGAGCAGCTGATTCACCTGGAAATCAGACTCGCTCAGCACCTTAATGGTCTTATTTGCGTCGTTCAGCTCAAACGACGCCTCAACGCCGCGAAAATCGAAACGTGACTCAACTTCGCGGGTTGCGTTCTCAACGCCGTTGCGAACTTCCTGGATATCAACTTCGGAAACAATATCGAAAGATGGCATCTTTTCTTCTCCCTTCACTTTTGTTGCGTTGCATAATACCCGCTACGAGGCATAACTCAACAGAAGCTTAGCTGTATAATTAAGCTGTAACACCTGGCGCAGTTGCAGGTGAGGAGGAACAATGAAAATTACGGTGCTCGGATGCGGAGCGCTCGGCCAGCTGTGGCTGACCGCGCTGTGCAAGCACGGACATGAGGTTCAGGGCTGGCTGCGCGTGCCCCAGCCCTATTGCAGTGTCAACCTGATTGGTGAAGACGGAAGCATTTTTAACGAATCCCTCACCGCGAACGATCCTGATTTCCTGGCGCAAAGCGACCTGTTGCTGGTGACGCTCAAGGCGTGGCAGGTCTCAGATGCGGTTAAGACTCTGGCCGCGCAGCTCCCCCCCACGTCCCCCATTCTGCTGCTGCATAACGGTATGGGAACCCTTGATGAGCTGAAAAGCGTCCCGCAGCCTCTGCTGATGGCGACCACCACCCACGCAGCGCGTCGCGACGGGACTATTATCGTGCATGTCGCCAGCGGCGTGACGCACATCGGCCCGGCCAGAACACAGGATGGCGACTACAGCTATCTGGCCGATGTTCTGCAAAAGGTCTTGCCGGACGTCGCCTGGCACAACAACATCCGCCCTCAGCTGTGGCGCAAGCTGGCCGTTAACTGCGTGATCAATCCGCTGACGGCGCTGTGGAACTGCCCGAACGGGGAACTGAAAAACCATCCGCAGGAGGTGGCGTCCCTGTGTGCAGAAGTCGCGTCGGTCATTGAGCGAGAAGGCCTGCACACCTCAGCAGAGGATTTACGCTGTTATGTCGAGCAGGTTATTGAGAGTACGGCTGAGAACATCTCCTCGATGCTGCAGGACGTTCGGGCATTACGCCATACGGAGATAGATTACATTACCGGCTATCTGCTAAAGCGCGCCCGCTCGCACGGCATCGCCGTGCCGGAAAACGCCCGTCTGTATGACCTGGTTAAACGTAAGGAGAGTGAATATGAGCGCGTCGGCACTGATTTGCCTCGCTCCTGGTAGCGAAGAGATGGAAGCGGTCACCACCATTGATTTACTGGTACGTGGCGGCATTAAGGTAACAACCGCCAGCGTAGCCAGCGACGGCAATCTGGCAATCACCTGTTCACGAGGGGTGAAAATCCTGGCAGACGCACCGCTTGTACAGGTTGCTGACGGCGATTACGACATCATCGTCCTGCCCGGCGGCTTAAAAGGCGCGGAATGTTTCCGCGACAGCCCGCTGCTGGTTGAAACCGTGCGTCAGTTTCATCTGTCCGGCCGTATCGTCGCGGCAATCTGTGCCGCCGCTGGAACGGTTCTGATTCCGCACGACATCTTCCCTATCGGCAATATGACCGGCTTCCCGGGGCTTAAGGATACGATCCCGGAAGAGCATTGGGTGGATAAACGCGTCGTCTGGGATCCGCGCGTCAATCTGCTGACCAGCCAGGGACCCGGCACCGCGATTGATTTTGGCTTAAAGATTATTGATCTGCTGGTCGGGCGGGAGAAGGCCTACGAAGTGGCGTCGTCGCTGGTGATGCCGGCGGGGATTTATAATTACTATGAAGAGTAGTGCATAAAAAAAGCCGGGTGGCGCGAGGTAAAAGCAAAACGGCAACCTTTGGTTGCCGTTTTTAATGTGAGGGCACCAGGCCGCACGCTACGGACGATACACCTTCACATTCGCGAATCCCTGCTCGCGCAGGTACAGCGCCTGCAGGCGGCTCATCACCCCGCGCTCACACCACAGCAGATACGTTTTGCTCTGATCGAGGTCGCCAAACTTAGTGCTCAGCTTGTAGAACGGCAGAGAAACCACCTCCACGCCTTCAACCTTCAGCGGCTTGTCATCCTGCTCGTCGATGGAGCGGATATCCAGAATCGCATCGTTCGCACCGAAACCGCTCACGGTTTCGACTTCAACCACTTCCTGCTCGGTCTGCTGGGCAATCTCGCGGATGTCGATGTTGGACGCTTCTGCCACCACTCTTTCCAGGATGCTGAAATCGAAGTTCTCTTCTTCCGCTTCGATCTTCGCCTTCACTGCCTTGACGGTCGGGCTTTTTGAGATCACGCCGCAGTATTCCGGCATGGTGCGGGCAAAGTCTTCGGTGCCGATTTCGCGCGCCAGGTCGATGATGTGCTCTTTATCGTGGGAGATCAGCGGACGCAGGATCAGCGTATCTGATACGTTGTCGATCAGACGCAGGTTGGTCAGCGTCTGGCTGGAGACCTGGCCCAGCGCTTCGCCGGTGACCAGCGCCTGCACGCCATAGCGCTCGGCGACTTTGGACGCCGCGCGCACCATCATACGTTTGAGGATCACGCCCATCTGTCCGTCATCCACTTTTTCAAGGATTTCGCCCACTACCGGCTCAAAGTTGATCGCCACAAAACGCACGCGGTGGGAACTGCCGAAGCGGTTCCACAGGTAATGCGCCACCTGACGAACGCCAATCTCATGCGCCGCACCGCCGAGGTTGAAGAAGCAGTAGTGCACGCGGCAACCGCGACGCATCAGCATATAGCTGGAGACGCCGGAGTCGAAGCCGCCCGAGATCAGCGACAGCACATCTTCCTGCGTGCCGATCGGGAAACCACCAATACCTTCATAACGGCCCTTAACCAGCAGCAGACGATCGTTCTCGATCTCAAGGTTAACGGTGACGTCCGGGTTAGTCAGGCGCACGCGCGCCGTCTCAACGTGCTGGTTCAGACCGCCGCCAACGTAGCGCTCGACTTCAATCGAGCTGAACTCGTGCTTACCGCGACGCTTCACGCGCACGCAGAAGGTTTTGCCTTCGATCTGATCGCGGTACTGTACCAGCGCCTTTTCGAAGATATCGTGCATATCGCTGAACGGAACGTCTTCCACTTCCAGAATATGGTGAATACCTGGAATACGGGTCAGCGCGTCGCGAATATCAAGGCGTTTGCTTTCGTCTTTCGCGCGGACTTCAACGTGGTCCCAGTGACGCACCACGGCGAGCGTTTCGTCGTAGTGTTTTAATACGTTACGAATGTTCCCGGTGAGAATTTTAATAAAGCGCAAACGCACAGATTGGCTTTTGATGGTGATTTCAGGGAACAATTTAATGATAAACTTCATGGCGGCAATGTTTCTTAGGCAAGCCTATAAAGGCTTGTAGTGGAAAATGATACAGCAGCCCACACCCGTGGCTGCATCCAGGCGCGCAAGTATACCACCATCGCGCCACTCGCGTTATTTGATAATTGCCCCGAGTCCGTTACCATGTTGGGGCGAAGAATATAAGAGTTAATTCACTATGCCGAAGAAGAACGACGCACCGGCCAGTTTTGAAACTGCGCTGAGTGAGCTTGAGCAGATTGTTACCCGCCTCGAGAGCGGCGATTTACCGCTGGAAGACGCCCTCAACGAATTTGAGCGCGGTGTGCAGCTTGCGCGCCAGGGGCAGGTAAAACTCCAGCAGGCCGAGCAGCGTGTGCAGATCCTGCTTTCCGACAGCGAAGACGCTAAAACCACGCCATTCACACCGGACGCCGAGTAAATGGATTTTACCAACGCGCTTCAGGCGCGCGTCGTTCGCGCCAACGACGCCCTGCGCCGTTTTATTGAGCCGCAGCCTTTTCAGAACACTCCACTGGTTGAAGCCATGCACTATGGCGCACTCTTAGGGGGAAAACGCCTGCGTCCGTTCCTGGTGTATGCCACGGGCAACATGTTTGGCATCAGCGATAATACGCTGGACGCCCCGGCAGCCGCCGTGGAGTGCATCCATGCCTACTCGCTGATCCACGACGATCTCCCGGCGATGGACGACGACGATCTGCGCCGGGGTCAGCCAACCTGCCACATTAAGTTTGGCGAGGCGAATGCCATTCTGGCGGGCGATGCTCTGCAAACCCTGGCGTTCTCGATTCTGAGCGATGCGCCGATGGCGGAAGTGGCCGACCGCGACCGCCTGGCGATGATCTCCGAACTGGCAATGGCCAGCGGCGTGGCCGGCATGTGCGGCGGTCAGGCGCTGGATCTTGAAGCGGAAGGACGTCAGGTTAATCTGGAACAGCTGGAGCGTATTCATCGCCATAAGACGGGCGCGCTTATTCGTTCCGCCGTTCGCCTGGGCGCGCTGAGCGCGGGTGAGCAAGGGCGCAAAGCCCTGCCGATTCTGGACAGATACGCAGAAAGTATCGGTCTGGCATTCCAGGTTCAGGATGACATTCTGGATGTGGTGGGCGATACTGCAACATTGGGTAAACGTCAGGGTGCGGACCAGCAGCTTGGCAAAAGTACCTATCCCGCCCTGCTGGGTCTTGAGCAAGCCCAACGTAAAGCCCGGGATCTGATTGACGATGCCCGCCAGTCGCTGAATGAGCTGGCCGCGCAATCGCTGGATACCTCGGCACTGGAAGCGCTAGCGGACTATATAATCCAGCGTGATAAATAAACTATATATCTCGATGAGCCTTTGATGAGTTTTGATATTGCCAAATACCCGACACTGGCGTTAGTTGACTCCACCCAGGAGTTACGTCTGTTGCCGAAAGAGAGTCTGCCGAAGCTGTGTGACGAGCTGCGTCGTTACCTGCTCGACAGCGTTAGCCGCTCCAGCGGCCACTTCGCCTCCGGGCTTGGCACGGTTGAGCTGACCGTGGCGTTGCATTACGTCTATAACACGCCGTTCGATCAGCTTATCTGGGACGTGGGCCACCAGGCTTATCCGCACAAAATTCTGACCGGACGTCGCGATAAAATTGGCACCATTCGTCAGAAAGGCGGCCTGCACCCGTTCCCGTGGCGCGGTGAGAGCGAGTATGACGTGCTGAGCGTCGGCCACTCATCGACCTCAATTTCTGCGGGCATCGGTATTGCCGTTGCCGCCGAGAAAGAGAACAAGCAGCGCCGCACCGTCTGCGTGATTGGCGACGGGGCCATCACCGCCGGGATGGCTTTTGAAGCCATGAACCACGCGGGCGATATCAAGCCGGACATGCTGGTTATCCTCAACGATAACGAAATGTCGATCTCCGAGAACGTCGGCGCGCTGAACAACCATCTGGCGCAGCTGCTTTCCGGCAAGCTTTACTCATCGCTGCGGGAAGGCGGGAAAAAAGTTTTCTCCGGCGTGCCGCCGATCAAAGAGCTGCTCAAGCGTACCGAAGAACACATCAAAGGCATGGTCGTGCCGGGCACGCTGTTCGAAGAGCTGGGCTTTAACTATATCGGCCCGGTGGACGGGCACGATGTGCTGGGTCTGGTGACCACGCTTAAAAACATGCGCGACCTGAAAGGCCCGCAGTTCCTGCATATCATGACCAAAAAAGGGCGTGGCTACGAACCGGCGGAGAAAGATCCGATCACCTTCCACGCGGTGCCAAAGTTCGACCATACCAGCGGCTGCCTGCCGAAAAGCAGCGGCGGAATGCCAAGCTACTCAAAAATCTTTGGCGACTGGCTGTGCGAGACGGCGTCAAAAGATAACAAGCTGATGGCGGTCACGCCTGCCATGCGTGAAGGCTCCGGCATGGTCGAGTTCTCCAAAAAATACCCGGACCAGTATTTCGACGTCGCCATTGCCGAGCAGCACGCGGTCACCTTCGCGGCGGGCCTGGCGATTGGCGGTTACAAGCCGGTGGTGGCGATTTACTCCACCTTCCTGCAGCGCGCCTACGACCAGGTGATCCATGACGTTGCCATCCAGAAGCTGCCGGTGCTGTTTGCTATCGATCGCGCGGGCATCGTGGGGGCTGACGGCCAGACGCACCAGGGGGCGTTTGATCTCTCCTTCCTGCGCTGCATCCCGGACATGGTCATCATGACGCCAAGCGACGAAAACGAGTGTCGTCAGATGCTGTATACCGGCTACCACTATCAGGACGGCCCCTGCGCGGTACGTTATCCGCGCGGCAATGCCCTTGGTGTTGAACTTCAGCCGCTGGAAAAACTGGACATCGGTAAAGGTCTGGTGAAACGTCGCGGCGAAAAAGTGGCGATCCTGAACTTTGGTACGCTGATGCCGGAAGCGGCAAAAGTCGCTGAAACCCTGAACGCGACGCTGGTGGATATGCGCTTTGTGAAGCCGCTCGATGAGTCTCTGATTCTGAGCATGGCGGAAAGCCACGACGTGCTGGTCACGCTGGAAGAGAACGCCATCATGGGTGGCGCGGGCAGCGGCGTTAACGAGGTACTGATGGCGAACCGTAAATTGGTTCCGGTGCTGAACCTCGGCCTGCCGGACCACTTCATCCCGCAAGGCACTCAGGACGAGGCGCGCGCCGACATCGGCCTGGACGCCGCCGGTATCGAAGCCAGAATCCGCAGCTGGCTGGCCTGATCCCTCCCCTTTTCTGCTCCTGCTATGCTTAAACGTATTGTTTAAACAGCAGGAGCGGAACCATGCAATACACGACATTAGGAAAAACGGACCTCAGGGTGTCCCGGCTTTGCCTGGGCTGCATGACCTTTGGCGAGCCTGACCGGGGAAATCACGCCTGGACGCTGCCGGAAGAGAGCAGCCGCCCTATCATCAAGCGCGCCATAGACGGCGGCATCAACTTCTTCGATACCGCCAACAGCTACTCTGACGGCAGCAGCGAAGAGATTGTGGGCCGCGCTCTGCGTGATTTTGCCCGTCGGGATGAGATTGTGGTCGCCACCAAGGTGTACTACCCGTCAGGCGATCTGGCTGAAGGCCTCTCTCGCGCGCAGATCCTGCGCTCCATTGATGACAGCCTCAGACGCCTGAACATGGATTACGTCGACCTGCTGCAAATTCACCGCTGGGATTACAACACGCCAATTGAAGAAACCCTTGAAGCGCTGAACGATGTCGTGAAAGCGGGTAAAGCGCGCTATATCGGCGCGTCGTCAATGCACGCATCTCAGTTTGCTCAGGCGCTCGATCTCCAGGCGCAGCACGGCTGGGCACGCTTTGTCACCATGCAGGATCACTACAACCTGATTTACCGGGAAGAAGAACGCGAGATGCTGCCGCTCTGCTACCAGGAAGGCGTGGCGGTGATCCCGTGGAGCCCGCTGGCGCGCGGACGCTTAACTCGTCCGTGGGGAGAAACCACGGCGCGGCTGGTATCGGATGAAGTGGGTAAAAATCTTTATTCCGGTACCGAAGCCAGCGATGCGCTGATTGCCGAACGTTTAGCCGGGATCGCCGACGATATCGGCGCAACGCGCGCGCAGGTGGCGCTGGCGTGGCTGCTGGGCAAGCGGGGTGTCGCCGCACCGATTATTGGTACATCGCGGGAAGAACAGCTGGACGAGTTGTTAAGCGCGGTGGATTTATCGCTGACGCCGGAGCAGGTTGCCGAGCTGGAGACGCCGTATCAGCAGCATCCGGTGGTGGGGTTTAAGTAAACACTTGCCGGGTGGCGTACGCTTACCCGGCAATACTGAGTGCACAAACTTACCCGAAGTGATCGTACCCTTTCCAGTCCAGCGTAACGGGCGCACCGTCTTTCACAAACTTCAGCCCTTCACTCTCCGGCATGATCTGACCGATGCAGGTAAACTTTGCGCCAAGATGGGCCAATGCCACGTCCAGCGTTCCACGGTTCAGCTCTGGCACCGTGAAGCACAGCTCGTAGTCTTCCCCCCCGGAGAGCGCCCAGCGCAGCGCCTGCTCAGGCTCCACATGGCGAAGCAGTTGCTCCGACAGCGGGAACAGATCCAGGTCAACGCGCGCGCCCACCCCGCTGGCCTTCAGGATATGGCCGAGGTCAGAGATGAGACCGTCAGAGAGATCGATAGCCGAACTGGCCCGTTCGCGCAGCGCCTGACCGTGCAGAATACGCGGCGTCGGGCGCAGGTGGCGCTTCACCAGATACGCCGCATCGTCAGCGTCCTTCACGTTTAAGCGATCCTGAAGGATCGCCAGCCCTGCCGCGCTGTCTCCCGGCGTCCCGGTCACGTAGATCCAGTCGCCCGGTTTAGCGCCCGAGCGCTTCAGCGCGCGACCGAGCGGCACATAGCCGTGGATCGCCAGCGTCATCGACAGCGGCCCGGCAGTCGTATCGCCGCCAATCAGCTGCATATCGTAGTAGTTCAGCTGTTCAAACAGCGCATCGCTGAACGCTTCAAGCCAGGCTTCATCCACCTCCGGCAGCGTCAGGGCCAGCGTCAGCCAGGCCGGGTCAGCGCCCATTGCCGCCAGATCGCTGACGTTGACCGCCAGCGCTTTATACGCCAGATCGGCAGGATCGATATCAGGTAAGAAATGACGTCCGCACACTAAGGTGTCGGTGCTGATTGCCAGCGTCTGCTTTTCAGGAATATTGAGAAGTGCACAGTCATCGCCAATGCCGGTTTCAACATCAAGACGAGAGGTTCTGACACGGTCGAAATAACGGGCAATCAGGGAGAATTCGCCGCATGCCATACGTTATGCCTCAGCAAATAAAAGAAAAAACCGGAGCCGCACTGCCCGTCAGGCAATGCAGAACTCCGGTTTGCGGATCACTTTTTGTGGGGACGGATCGCAGGTGCGGCTTTATCAAGTACGCCGTTAACGAACTTATGGCTGTCTTCAGCGCCGAAGGTTTTCGCCAGTTCGATCGCTTCGTTGATGGCCACTTTGTACGGCACATCATCACGTTTAGACAGCTCAAACAGCGCGATACGCAACACTGCTTTTTCCACCTGACCCAGCTCTTCGAGCAAACGGGACAGGTATGGCTTCATCAGGCCATCGAGATACGCGCTATTAGTCGCCACTCCCGACAGCAGTTCACGGAAGTACAGAACGTCAACGTCTTTCACGTCCTGTTCTGACAGGAACTGGTATTCAACATCAGCGATGTCGTTCTGGGACAACTGCCAGGAGTAAAGTGCCTGGACGGCACATTCACGGGCGCGGCGACGAGCAGCAGGTTTCACGGAATTCCCCTTACAAAAAAATCAGGCCTTAATGGCTTTCAATACATTGATCATTTCAAGCGCGGTCAGTGCAGCTTCTGCACCTTTGTTACCGGCTTTGGTGCCAGCACGTTCGATGGCTTGTTCAATACTTTCGGTGGTCAGCACGCCGAACGCGACAGGAATTTCAGCATCCTGCGCAACGTGTGCCAGACCGTTGCTTGCACCGCCCGCAACGTATTCGAAGTGCGCAGTGCCGCCACGAATAACGGTACCCAGCGCAATCACCGCGTCGTATTTACCGGTTTTCGCCAGCGCGCCCGCCGCCAGTGGCAGTTCATAAGCGCCTGGAACCCAAACAACGGTAATGTTGTCATCTTTAACCTGGCCGATACGTTTCAGGGCGTCAATCGCACCTTCCAGCAGGCTATCGTTGATGAAGTTGTTGAAACGCGCAATGGTGATGGCGACGCGAGCGTCCGGGGTAGCTACAGCAGCTTCAATAATGTTCATACTCTTCCTTTACGGGTTCATTTGGCCCCGCAGGGGGGCGGATTTTATCATAATACTTTGCGCACTGCTTCCCTATTTCGGGAGCAATTACGCTGTCGTTAAATGGAGGCAGACATCCGGACCCACCGGACGAATCTCGCTGAATGTGAGTTGCGGTGCGTCGGCCAGTTTTTCAAGGCCAGGCAGCACAAACAGGCCGCGCGCATCATGACCTAACAGTTTAGGCGCAACGTAGACGAGCAGTTCATCCACCAGCCCCGCCTGGAGCAGCGCGCCCGCGAGCGTCGGACCGGCTTCGACCCAGATACTGTTCACCTGCTGCTTGCCGAGCAACATCATCAGCACCACGAGATCCAGATGTCCGTTATGCTCCGGCACCATAATGCTGCGCACGCCTTCCGGCCATTCACGCGTATCTTCTTTGGTGCGCGCAATCCAGGTTTCACCCGGCTGATGCACGATGCGGTGCTCCGGGGTCACGCGGTTCTGGCTATCAATAATAATACGCAGCGGCTGGCGCAGGTTCTCCTGCGGATAAAGCGCCTGGGTATCGGCATTCAGCTCATCCCAGCGCACGGTCATGGCCGGATCGTCAGCCAGAACGGTTTCACTGCTGGTGAGGATAGCATGGCTTTGCGCACGCAGACGTTGCACATCGCGCCTTGCCTGCGGCGAGGTGATCCACTGGCTTTCACCGTTCGCCATTGCCGTACGGCCGTCCAGCGAGGCGCCCAGCTTAAGCTGGATATACGGAAAACCGGTGCGCATGCGCTTCAGAAAGCCTTTGTTGATGGCTTCCGCATCTTGCATCATCAGGCCGTGGCTGACGTCGATCCCTTCCTGTTGCAGACGATACAGGCCGCGGCCCGCCACCTGCGGGTTAGGATCCTGCATAGCGGCGACCACGCGCGAAACCCCTGCCGCAATCAGCGCTTCACAGCACGGCGGCGTGCGCCCGTGGTGGCTGCAGGGCTCCAGCGTCACGTAGGCCGTCGCGCCTCGCGCTTTCTCCCCCGCCATACGCAGGGCATGCACTTCAGCATGCGGCTCGCCTGCGCGATAGTGAAACCCTTCCCCCACGATCTCGCCATCTTTCACGATAACGCACCCGACGTTGGGGTTAGGATGGGTGGTAAAACGACCGCGCTGCGCCAGCTTCATGGCCCGCGCCATGTACTTCTCATCCTGCATGGGCTTAATCCTGTAAGCGGGCGATCTCTTCGCCAAACTCTTTGATATCTTCGAAACTGCGGTAGACAGAGGCGAAGCGGATATAGGCGACCTTATCGAGCTTTTTCAGCTGCTCCATCACCAGGTTGCCGATCATTTTGCTCGGGACTTCACGCTCGCCCAGGCCACGCAGGTAAGATTTAATGTGGTTTAACGCCATTTCGACATCATCCGCGCTGACGGGCCGTTTTTCGAGGGCTTTCAGCATTCCGCTGCGCAGTTTCTCTTCGTTAAACGGCTCGCGCACGTCGTTACTTTTTACCACGCGCGGCATTACCAGCTCTGCAACCTCAAAGGTCGTGAAACGCTCGTTGCACACCAGACACTGCCGACGACGGCGCACAGAAGACCCTTCGCCCACAAGGCGAGAGTCGATGACTTTGGTATCCACAGCGGAGCAGAATGGGCAATGCATACGGTATCCCTGTTATCTGGTTAACTGATTTTCATTTTACCCTGATCTGGCCTGACAACAAAGGAGGAGCTTTTTTGAGATAAAGGATCTATGTCCGGCGGTACGTTGCTGGCTACCATTATGGGGATCCGTCATTTCAAGGAATAAACGCTATGACAAGACGTTACCTGAAAATTTTACTGGTGGGGAGCCTCTTCACCCTTAGTGCCTGTGCACAGCAAACCGAAGTCCGCCAGATGAAACAAAGCGTGAATACGCTCAACACGGCGATGGACAAACTGAACAAAGAAACGGTGAAGATCACCCAGCAAAACGCGCTGAACGCCAAATCCACCAGCGGGGTATATCTGCTGCCAGGAGCGAATACGCCTGCCCTGCTTAATAGCCAGATTGGCACGCTGAAGATGTCTCTGGTGAATGTGGCGGCGAATGCGGATGGTACGCGCGCAACATTACGTATTCACGGTGAGTCCAACGATCCGCTGCCCGCCTTCAGCGGCACCGTAGAGTGGGGCCAGATCCAGGGCACCACGGAGAGCTACCAGGAGGTGAACGTGAAGAACCAGCTGTTCACCGCTCCGGCCAGCGTGTTAGCGCCCAGCGATGTGGATATTCCACTTCAGCTAAGCGGACTTACGCCTGAGCAGTTAGGCTTTATCCGCATTCACGACATCCAACCTGCCGCGCAGTAATCCCTTCCTTTTGAGCGGAGTGAAATGTCACTCCGCTAACATTTACATTTCGTATGGATTGGCAACAGAAATGATTGCCGCTACAATCCCGGCCGTTTAAAGTACGCAAACGTGAACGCAATCGATTACGCGTGTGAGAGATATGTGAAACAACACATATTTTTGTGAGCAGGGATTCCTATAATAGGCACCGCAGAAACACGAAATATTTAGAAACGCAATTCGCGCATTTTTCACTCCCGGAAGGGAATTTCAATCAGTGGCATGATTATGAAAAAAACATTACTCGCAGCCGGTGCAGTTCTGGCACTGTCCTCCTCTTTCACTGTTAACGCAGCGGAAAACGAGAAACCACAATACCTCTCCGACTGGTGGCACCAGAGCGTTAACGTGGTAGGCAGCTACCACACCCGTTTCGGACCGCAGATCCGCAACGATACCTACCTGGAATATGAAGCGTTCGCCAAGAAAGACTGGTTTGATTTCTACGGCTATATGGATGCGCCTGTGTTCTTCGGTGGTAACACCGATGCGAAAGGTATCTGGAACCACGGTTCCCCACTGTTCATGGAGATTGAACCGCGCTTCTCCATCGACAAACTGACCGGTACCAGCCTGGCGTTTGGTCCGTTCAAAGAGTGGTACTTCGCAAACAACTACATCTACGACATGGGCCGCAATAAGTCCGGTCGTCAGAGCACCTGGTATATGGGTCTGGGTACTGACATTGACACCGGCCTGCCAATGAGCCTGTCCCTGAACGTGTATGCAAAATACCAGTGGCAGAACTACGGCGCAGCGAATGAAAACGAGTGGGACGGCTACCGTTTCAAAGTGAAATACTTCGTGCCAATTACCCAGCTGTGGGGCGGTAATCTGAGCTACATCGGTTTCACTAACTTTGACTGGGGCTCAGACCTGGGCGACGACGATTTCCGTGACCTGAACGGCAAGAAAGCGCGTACCAACGATTCCATCGCCTCCAGCCACATCCTGGCGCTGAACTACGATCACTGGCACTACTCTGTTGTTGCGCGTTACTGGCACAACGGTGGCCAGTGGAACGACGATGCGAGCCTGAACTTCGGTAACGGCGACTTTAGCGTCCGCTCTACCGGCTGGGGTGGTTACCTGGTCGTGGGTTACAACTTCTAATCAGTGCGGGATTGTGCGGGCTGGTGCCCTCACCCCTTCCCTCTCCCACGGGAGAGGGCGCAAACACAAAAAACGGCAACATCGTTGCCGTTTTGCTTTTACCTCGCCACCCGGCTTTTTACTGCTTCACCTTGCGCAAAAAATCTGCCAAAGACCTGTCCGCACTCTCACTGAACCGCCTCTCCGTCATTACAACATTGAGACACCGGTCGAGCCGGAAACAGCGGTAGTCATCGCGCCGTTCACACCATGCCGCCAGCAGCCAGCGCTCCCCCCAGAAGAATAACCCCAGCGGCTGTACCTCACGTTTTGAGAGTAGCCCGGCTTCATCACGATAATGCAGCGCTAATACGCGCTGAGCAGAAATCGCCTGGTGAATCATGTCAAAATCGCTGCGGGAGTGGCTTTGCATGCAAAAATCCGGGGCGTAGATACGCGTTTGCTCCGCCTTTCTGCGGCTCTCCTCGGGCAGAATAGCCAGCACCTTCTCCTGGGCCGACTCCAGCTCGCGCGACAGCGATTCACCTCCCCAGGTTTTGAGCAGGCGAATCGCGACCATCAGCGCTTCGGATTCCTTATTTGTCAGCATCAGCGGCGGCAGGTCAAAACCCGACATCAGCCGATATCCGCTTCCCGCCTCGCCTTCCACCGGCACGCCGGAAAGCGACAGGTCGCGGATATCGCGGTAGACCGTGCGCTCGGACACGCCAAGCCGGTCCGCCAGATGCGCTGCCGTTGTCAGACGCCTGCCCCGCAGGATCTGCACAATCTGAAACAAACGGTCAGCGCGTCGGGTCATAACGTCATTCGCTCTCAGGCAGGTTGATGAAGGCCGACGCGGTTACCCTCGCTGTCGGTAAACAGTGCGATAGTGCCGATACCATGCGGCAGTTCCAGCGGGCCAAACACGCACTCGCCGCCCGCAGAGGCAATGCGATCGAGCGTGGTCGCCAGATTGTCAGTATGCAGGTAAATAATAGCGCCCTGCAAAGAGGGCGTAACGCCGTCAAATTTTGCCAGCGCTCCTCCGGTTGCGGGATCCTCATGCGGGAAAACCGCCAGCTCGGCAATGTCCATTTTCTCGCGACGCAGTGCGAGCTGCATCACCGGCTCATAAAATTTAATGGCGCGATCCATATCCGAAACCGGAATTTCAAACCAGTTAATTACGCTTTTCATACATCCTCCTGCCTGTTGTTTGGGTTCAGAAGGAGTCTACGGCAGGGCTCCTGACAGCATACTGTCAGGAGTGTTTGTCAGGAGCAGATAAAAAAAATCCCGGTCAACAGACCGGGATTCCGATAACGCGCTAAACGTCGCCTTACGGCAGAATGGACGGCTGATCCGCCCCTTCTTTCTCGACCTTCTGCTGGAGCAGGTGCTCGCGCTTCATGCCAAGTTTCAGTGCCAGAGCGGACGCCACGTAAATAGACGACGCCGTACCGATGGAGACACCGATCAGCATGGTCAGCGAGAAGCCTTCCAGCACCGGGCCACCGAAGAGGAACAGCATCAGGATCACCATCAGGGTAGTACCGGAGGTGATCAAGGTACGATGCAGCGTCTGGGTCAACGACACGTTAAAGATTTCGTACGGCGTGCCGCGACGGATCTTACGGAAGTTTTCACGGATACGGTCAGATACCACGATACTGTCGTTCAGTGAGTAACCGATTACGGACATCAGGGATGCCACGATGGTCAGGTCAATCTCAATGTGGAACAGAGACAGTATGCCCATGGTGATCACCACGTCGTGCGCCAGGGCGATAACCACACCAGCCGCCAGTCGCCACTCGAAGCGGAAACCGACGTACACCAGGATGGAGATCAGCGCCACCAGCAGCGCCATGGCGCCGGTTTGCGCCAGGTCCGCACCCACGCTCGGGCCGACGAACTCAATACGCTTGACCGCCGCGCTCTGGCTGGTGGTCTCGTTAATGACCTGTACGACCTTGCTGCCCAGCTCCTGGCTGCCGTTGGCATCGTGCACCGGCGGCATACGTACCATGATGTCGCGGCTGCTGCCGAAGTTCTGCAGCAGCGGCTCTTCAAAGCCCGCTTTCTGCAGCGATTCGCGCATCTGGTCCATATCGACCGGTTTTTCCAGGGAGATCTCGATGACCGTACCACCGGTGAAATCGAGACCCCAGTTAAAGCCTTTCACGCCCATAATGACGATGGACAAAATCAGCAGTAAACCTGAAATGCCGAAGGCCCAGTAGTCCCAGCGCATAAAGTCCCAGACTTTACGGCCATGGTTCAATTGTTCAACAGTATATTCCTGTGCCACAACGCACTCCTCAGATAGACAGCTTTTTGACGCGCTTGCCGCCGTACAGCAGGTTCACGATGGCACGGGTGCCGACAATAGCGGTAAACATTGACGTTGCGACACCGATACCGGTGGTAATCGCAAAGCCTTTGATCGCGCCAGTACCCACTGCATACAGGATAAGAACCTTAATCAGTGTTGTTACGTTCGCATCGAAGATAGAGCTGAACGCGCCTTTATAAC
Source organism: Enterobacter cloacae complex sp. P43RS (assembly GCF_014930585.1). Classification (NCBI taxonomy): domain Bacteria; kingdom Pseudomonadati; phylum Pseudomonadota; class Gammaproteobacteria; order Enterobacterales; family Enterobacteriaceae; genus Enterobacter; species Enterobacter cloacae complex sp. P43RS. Next base: position 144,292 of record NZ_JADBRJ010000003.1, on the reverse strand, counting down.
CTTCGTCAATCGCCTGCTGGACAGAGCGACCGTTGCTCAACTCTTCTTTGATACGTTCGTTAATCAGTACGTTGGCGTCGACCGCCACCGCAAGGGTCAGAACGATACCCGCAATCCCTGGCATGGTCAGCGTCGCCCCCGGCAGCAGGGACATAATGCCGATGATCAGCACCAGGTTTGCGATCAGCGCGGAGGTCGCAATCAGACCGAACTTCTTATAGAAGAAGATCATGAAGAGGATAGAGACTGCCAGACCGGCCAGACACGCTTCCAGACCCTGCTGGATGTTTTGCATACCCAGAGTTGGACCAATGGTACGTTCTTCAACAATCTGAATTGGCGCAATCAGCGCACCGGCACGCAGCAGCAGCGAGAGCTGACGCGCTTCGTTCGGGTTACTAATACCGGTAATACGGAAGCTGTTACCCAGACGAGACTGGATGTTGGCGATGTTAATCACCTCTTCCTCTTTCACCAGCACCGCACGGCCGTTTGCATCTTTCTTACCGCTGTCTTTGTACTCCACGAACAGGGTCGCCATCGGTTTGCCGATGTTGTCCTTGGTGAAGTTAGACATGATGTTACCACCCGCGCTATCCAGCGAGATGTTAACCTGCGGCTGGTTGTACTCATCCTGGCTTGAAGTGGAGTCGGTGATGTGGTCACCGGTCAGGATCACGCGCTTGTACAGCACAACCGGCTGACCTTCGCGGGTCTGTTTCACTTCGGAGTCACCCGGAATACGGCCAGACGCCGCGGCAGACTGATCGACATTGGAGTTCACCAGACGGAATTCCAGCGTCGCGGTCGCACCGAGGATCTCTTTCGCACGCGCGGTATCCTGGATACCCGGCAGTTCAACCACGATACGGTCAGCACCCTGACGCTGTACCAGCGGCTCAGCCACGCCCAGCTGGTTTACACGGTTACGCAGAATGTTGATGTTCTGCTGAACGGCATATTCACGCGCTTCTTTCAGACGCGCATCGGTCATCACCGCACGCAGCTGGTTACTGCCCTGAGAGGTGATCACCAGGTCACGGTGACGTTGGGTCAGGTAATCTACAGCCTGATCGCGCGCCGCGCTGTCGCGGAACGTGATGCTCATGCCGTAGTTATCTTCTTTACGCACGGTAGTGTATGGGATGCCTTTGTCGCGCAGATCGCTGCGCAGGCTGTCGATATTCTGTTCCTGCAGCTTGCCGAGCGCGGTATCCATATCCACTTCCATCAGGAAGTGAACGCCGCCACGCAGGTCAAGACCCAGCTTCATTGGCTCTGCGTTCAGCGCAGCCAGCCAGCGAGGGGTTGCAGGAGCAAGGTTAAGCGCCACGACATATTTGTCACCCAGCACGCCCATCAGCGCTTCGCGAGCGCGGAGCTGCGTGTCGGTGGTGTCGAAGCGAGCAAGAATTGCACCCTCTTCCAGAGCCACAGACTTAGCGGTAATTTTTTCTTCTTGTAACGTTTTCTGGACCTGGATCAGCGTTTGCTCACTGGCGGCGACACCGCGCGCGCCAGTGATTTGAACGGCCGGATCCTCACCATACAGGTTGGGAAGCGCGTACAGCAGGCCGACGATAATCACGACGACCAGCATGATGTACTTCCACAAAGGATAACGGTTTAACACGGCAGTTCCCTTTGGGAAAAGTTGGGATTACAGCGCCTTCATGGTGCCTTTCGGCAGAACGGCAGCTACGAAGTCACGTTTGATAACCACTTCAGTGGTGTCGTTCAGGGCGATAGCAATGTAGCCGCTTTCAGCCACTTTGGTTACGCGGCCGACCAGACCACCGTTGGTCAGCACTTCATCGCCTTTCGCGATGGAGTCCATCAGCTTTTTGTGCTCTTTGGTACGCTTCTGCTGTGGGCGCAGGATCATGAAGTAGAAGATCAGACCGAACACAACCAGCATCAGGATCAGAGACATCGGGCTGCCCTGCGCCGGAGCACCTGTTGCCGCTACCGCATCAGAAATAAAAAAGCTCATTCAAATTCCCTCATTATTAATATTAATCAACGTTCAACGGTGGAACATCCCGCCCCTGACGTTGGTAAAAATCGGTCACGAAGCTCTCTAATTTACCCTCTTCGATAGCCTTGCGTAAACCAGACATTAAGCGCTGATAGTAGCGAAGATTATGAATCGTATTGAGACGCGCGCCCAAAATCTCATTACAACGATCGAGATGATGCAGATACGCGCGAGAATAATTGCGACAGGTATAGCAATCGCACTCGGAATCGAGCGGGCTGGTGTCACTCTTATGCTTCGCGTTACGGATTTTCACCACGCCATCGGTAACGAACAGATGACCGTTACGCGCGTTGCGGGTTGGCATCACGCAGTCGAACATATCAATGCCGCGACGTACGCCTTCCACCAGATCTTCGGGTTTACCCACACCCATCAGGTATCGTGGTTTATCCGCCGGGATTTGCGGGCAGACGTGCTCCAGAATGCGGTGCATGTCTTCCTTCGGCTCACCCACAGCCAAACCGCCGACAGCGTAGCCATCAAAACCTATCTCTACCAGACCTTTAACAGAGATATCGCGTAAATCTTCGTAAACGCTGCCCTGAATGATGCCGAACAGCGCATTTTTGTTCTGCAGGGAGTCAAAACGGTCGCGGCTGCGCTTCGCCCAGCGCAGAGACATCTCCATAGAGCGTTTCGCGTAGTCCCAGTCTGCCGGGTACGGCGTACATTCGTCGAAGATCATCACGATGTCGGAGCCGAGATCGTACTGAATCTCCATCGACTTTTCGGGATCGAGGAAAATCGGATCGCCGTTGATCGGGTTACGGAAGTGTACGCCCTGCTCGGTGATCTTGCGGATATCGCCCAGGCTGAAGACCTGGAAGCCGCCGGAGTCGGTCAGGATCGGGCCTTTCCACTGCATAAAATCGTGCAGATCGCCGTGGAGCTTCATGATCTCCTGACCCGGACGCAGCCACAGGTGGAAGGTATTGCCGAGGATAATCTGTGCGCCCGTGGCTTCAACTTCTTCCGGCGTCATCCCTTTTACGGTGCCGTACGTGCCCACAGGCATAAACGCGGGGGTTTCCACCACGCCGCGATCAAACACCAGGCGACCGCGACGCGCGCGGCCATCGGTGGTATCGAGTTCAAATTTCATTTTTTCTCCGACGTCAGAAAAACAGTCCAACGTTGTCATACGGTGCCGCGGACTTATTCCCCGACACGCTCATTCAAAGCCAGCGGATTGTACGTGATAAACATCGCGTCCCCGTAGCTAAAAAAGCGATATTTTTGTTCTACCGCAGACTTGTACGCATTCATCGTATGCTGATAACCCGCAAACGCAGAGACCAGCATAATCAGCGTCGATTCAGGCAGATGGAAGTTGGTCACCAGCGCGTCAATCACTTTGTACTGATAGCCCGGGTAGATGAAGATCTGCGTATCGCCAAAGAACGGCTCGATAAGATCGCGCTTTGCAGCCTGCGCGGCGCTTTCCAGTGAACGCACGGACGTCGTACCGACGGCCACGACGCGGCTACCGCGCGCTTTCGCCGCCAGCACCGCGTCCACCACATCCTGCGGCACTTCGGCATACTCGGAGTGCATGATGTGGTCTTCAATGCTGTCCACGCGCACCGGCTGGAAGGTGCCCGCGCCAACGTGCAGCGTCACAAACGCCATCTCAACGCCCTTCGCGCGCAGCTTTTCCAGCAGCGGTTCATCAAAGTGCAGACCTGCGGTTGGCGCCGCGACCGCGCCAGGCTTCTGGCTGTAGACGGTCTGGTACAGCTCGCGGTCGGCCTCTTCGTCCGGGCGCTCAATGTACGGCGGCAGCGGCATATGGCCGATGGCGTTCAGGATATCGAGCACCGTGCGCTCGTCGTCGAACGCCACCTCGAACAGCGCGTCGTGGCGCGCGGTCATGGTCGCCTTGATGCTTTCGTCATCACCCAGCAGCAGCTCCGCGCCCGGCTTCGGCGCTTTGGAAGCGCGAATATGTGCCAGAATACGTTTATCATCGAGCATACGTTCGACCAGCACTTCAATCTTGCCGCCGCTGGCCTTACGGCCAAACAGGCGCGCCGGGATCACGCGGGTATTGTTAAAGACCAGCAGATCGCCAGGGTTGAGCTTGTCGAGCAAATCGGTGAAAGTACCGTGCGTCAGCTCGCCCGTTGGCCCATCCAGTGACAGTAAGCGACAGCTGCTGCGCTCAGGCATGGGATAGTGAGCAATCAGGGATTCAGGTAGTTCAAAGGAGAAATCGGCGACGCGCATGACGTATACTCGTGACTTAAAAACAGGCGGCATAGTCTAGTGCTCACACCCTTTTGCTGCAACAACTAGCCGCCACTGGACAAATAAAACGCATGAATTTTCTCGCTCACCTGCATCTCGCTCACCTCGCTGACAGCTCCCTTTCCGGCAATTTGCTGGCCGATTTCGTGCGCGGCAACCCCGCTGAAGCGTATTCTCCCGAGGTTGTCGACGGGATTTTTATGCACCGCCGCATTGATGTCATCACTGATAATCTGCCCGAGGTGACGGAAGCGAAAGCGTGGTTTCGCCCTGAAACGCGCCGCGTTGCGCCGATCACGCTCGACGTGATGTGGGACCATTTCCTGTCTCGCCACTGGGAACAGCTCTCGCCGGAGATGCCGTTGCCGGCGTTTGTGCGCTACGCCCACCAGCAGGTGTCGATCATTCTGCCCGACTCGCCGCCGCGCTTTGTGAATCTGAATAACTACCTGTGGTCGGAACGCTGGCTGGAGCGCTATCGCGAGATGGACTTTATCCAGAATGTCTTGAATGGCATGGCGAGCCGTCGCCCGCGGCTGGATGCGCTGCGCGACTCCTGGTACGACCTGGATGAGCATTACGATGCGCTGGAGAGCCAATTCTGGCAGTTCTATCCGCGCATGATGGCGCAGGCGAAAAACAAGCAGCTCTGACAGCACGATCATTGATAGGTAAAAGCTGGCGGAACGATTGTCACCACCTCTTTGTCTTATCCACGAACACTCTCTATACTGGCTCGCGTTGCGTTCCAAATAACCTTAGTATCTACAGGAGAATCATATGGTTCTGGTAACTCGTCCGGCTCCGGATTTTACAGCTGCAGCAGTTCTGGGCAACGGTGAAATCGTTGAAAACTTCAACTTCAAACAGCACACCAACGGTAAAGCGACCGTTCTGTTCTTCTGGCCAATGGACTTCACTTTCGTTTGCCCGTCTGAGCTGATCGCGTTCGACAAACGTTATGAAGAATTCCAGAAGCGTGGCGTGGAAGTGGTTGGCGTCTCCTTCGACTCTGAATTTGTACACAACGCATGGCGTAACACCCCTGTCGACAAAGGCGGCATCGGTGCGGTGAAATACGCAATGGTTGCGGACATCAAACGCGAAATCCAGCAGGCTTACGGTATCGAACATCCGGACGCTGGCGTTGCGCTGCGCGGTTCCTTCCTGATCGACGCAAACGGCATCGTTCGTCACCAGGTTGTGAACGATCTGCCGCTGGGTCGTAACATCGACGAAATGCTGCGCATGGTTGACGCGCTGCAGTTCCACGAAGAGCACGGCGAAGTGTGCCCGGCTCAGTGGGAAAAAGGTAAAGAAGGTATGGCTGCTTCCCCAGACGGCGTTGCTAAATACCTGTCAGAGAACGTATCCAGCCTGTAATCGGCACGGTTTACGAAGAAGGCCCGCTTATGCGGGCCTTTTTTTATGCCTTACGCTGCGTCTCTCGCCAGATGCGCCAGGCCATTCCCGCCAGCAGAATTACGCCCGCAATTAGCACGCCCCACACCAGCAGCGCGTTCATCCGGCTCTCCCGCTCGGACGCAGAGGTAGCGGTCAGACGCCCCTCGCCGCCTAACGCGACATCATCCAGAATGTCGGCCTGCGGCAGGCGCTCCATATCATAGGTTTTGCGCAGGTCGGCGGGGATCAGCATGTCAGGTTCCACGCTGGCAGGCTTTGCAGCGCCATTGCCCCAGGCAAGCACGTATGGCGCTTTTCCCTGCGCGTTGAACACCAGATCATAGCGGTCACGATGCCCGGTGACGCCCGGCAGGTATTCCGGCAGGCGCGCATTCAGCGTCGTGATTTTCACCGCCTGCACCAGGCCTCCGCTAAGCGAAACCGGTGGAGACGTTTTGCCCTCCAGACGGTAAAGCACCTCTTTTTTCAGGGAGTGCCATATGTCTTTTTCCGTACTCCGCCACGCTATCTCCACGGGAAGGACGCCGTCGCCATTCAGTAAAATGCTGATAGCACTCAGCGGCTGCGGCTGCGCCCAGTGCCACTGCGCTTCGCTTGTCGATAGCTGCTCCCCTACCCCCTCAAGATCGATCGCGTCCGGCGTCGCCCGCGCAGGGGCGCTAATCGCGTTAACGCCGGTTAAGGTCACCCCCTGGCTCTGAGCATTCAGCACAACCAGGAGATAGCGATTCGTATCGGGAGACAAAACGATATCGGTATCGATCCGATCGAGCTTAAGACGATCCTGCCCGCTCATCACGTCCAGCAGCGGCATATCCTCGCGCAGGGTATACCAGCGCTTAAGATCCTCGCTGTAGTAGACCGACGCCGTTCCCTGCCACGGCGCCTGAGGGGTATTCCAGAGCAGCTGCAGCTGGGACAGGGCAATCTCACCCGTAGCCTGCTCCGGCAGGGTCAGCAGATAATGCTGCCCGGCTGCGGCGGCTTTTTGCCCCTCCAGCACAATCTCTACGCCGTTTCCGGAACGGAGCAGGATCTTATCGCTGCCCTCATCCCCACGTGCAGGCGCAAGCGGTGAGGCGTCCAGAGGAAAGAGGCGCAGCGCCGTGGATTGCGCTGCCACCTGCGGACGCGTCGCGGTGACCAGGCTGAAAGGAACCGGCTCGCCCGACTGGTTAAAGACGCGAACGTCATGCAGATCCGGCGACGTACTCTGCGTATAGACGGCGAGCGGCAGCGTCACCCGATACCACTGGGAAGGAGCAGACGTATCCAGCGAGCGGCCAAAGGCATAGTCCCGGGGCGATTCCGTTTGTACCTCGTCGCAGAACGCCGGGCCTGCAAGCGCCAGCAGAGCGGTACAAGCTACCGCTTTCATCCATTTCATTTTTCATCTCCTGTTTTGGGCGGTAGCGGCGAGAAATACCCCACGATCAGCACCAGTATTGCCACGCCGATAAACGCCACCGCACGCGACAGACCGCCTCCACCCGCGCTGTCCACCAGCATCAGTTTAACCATCACCACGCCCAGCAGCGCGGCACCGCCAAGCCACTCCTGACGGGAAGCCCTACGGGTGGCGTGGACCATGATCACCAGCGCGCTCAGCATCCAGAACAGGGCAAACGTGGTCTGGATCAGCCGCGAATCCCACAGCGACGCCATATTCCAGGCCACGTCGCCGCACCAGGCCAGGGCGCGCATCAACGCACCGTTAAGCCACCAGAAGCCAAACGCCATAATCGCGACGGCAGGCCACGGACGGGCCTGCGAGAGCTGCGTCGGGTAGTAGCGATCCACCGCCCGGTAAAAGACCACCAGCCCCAGCAGCGCGAACGCCGCGCCTTCTTCAAGCGGGTTCACCAGCGGCAGCCAGGTCTGACGATAAACCACGCCGTCCTGGAAATTGGTCACCACCAGCAATACCAGCAGCGCCGCGAGCACGGGGATCGGTGCTATGCACGCGTAGAGCGCGGGCCACTCCCGGAACGGCCACCCGCGACGGCGCACCGCCGCAGAGAGCGCCATAATCACCCCGCCGCCTGCTGCCATCGCCAGCCCGCTGCCCCAGGCCGCCATGCCCCACGGCAGCGACCGGGCAAACCAGTAAAGCTCCGCCGCCAGCGCCAGTAATATCATCCAGAACAGCGCCAGATGCAGCCCCATAGAGATGCGCGGCGCTAAACGGGCGCCGTCGCGCCGCAGCAGCATCAGCGCGGCGGGAAGCGCAATACCCCAGGCCAGATTTGACCAGCCGGCGGCAAACATCTGCTGGTGCGAGAGCTGATAGCCCACCATCACCAGCATCAGCGGCCACAGCAGCCATTTGCTGGCATCCAGCTCCCGCCACGCCAGACGAGCGGCAGCCTGACGCCAGCCCCAGACCGACGCCGCCGTCAGCGCCAGCACGCCTGCCAGAACAGGCAGTTCCTGCTTCAACACCAGCCGCGACACGCCAAATAGCGCCACGAGCCAGAACAGCAGCCCGCCTGCCAGCAGCGCCCAGCTAACCGGCAGAAAGAGGTTCCGCCACAGCCAGGCCGCAGCCAGCCAGCAAAGGCTGAGGATGGCGAAGATAAGCAGCAGGCTCAGCGGCGTAACGCCGTTCATCTGCGCCCACAGCGCGCTGCCGAGCGCCAGCACCAGCAGCGCCGTCCCGCTATAGCTCATGCGCCGCTGGTGCTGCTGCACGCCCAGCCAGAGGATGCCCAGCCCCTCCAGCGCCCAGGCCATCGCCGTCCACCGCGCGGAGAGCGCGAGCGGAATCGCAAGCGTGGCAAACCCGCCGCCGATCGCCAGCGCCGCCATCACCAGCGGTCGCCCGATGGACGGATAGCGGCGCAGCGCAAGGAAAGCGAGGGCAAGATAAAATGCGCCGTATCCCAAAGCGCTCAGGGCCGGACCATATTCCCAGTGCCGGGTCATACCGTACTGCATCCCAAAGCCTATCAGCGGCGGGGCAAACAGCAGCACGCCGTCAATAATCTGCTTTCCTTTTTCCTGCGCCCGCAGCGACAGCGCCACGCTCAGCACGCCGAATATCAGCGTATTGGCAATCAGGAACAGCTGGCAGATCCAATAGTCTTCAGGCTGGTACTCACTTAGCCCCCACAGGCCGCCCACGCCAAAGGTAAAGAGCAGCCCGAGCAGGTTGAGCTCGCGCCAGTGCTGCCAGATGCTGATGGCGAGAATGCCGATGGAAAGCAGGAGATAGAAGGAAAACAGCGCCACAAAGCTGCCGCCCCCGGTAGATAGTAGTAGCGGCGCAAGATACCCGCCGAGGCTCGCCAGCATGGCAAGGCTCAGCGCTTTCTGCAGCACGGCCAGCCCAACGCTCGCGGCGCAAATCACCACCAGTAGCGCAAAGGCCAGCGTCATCGGCAGCATCTGCCAGAGCCGGAAGGCGCCAAAGACCGTCAGGTAGAGAATGCCCGTCGCCCCGCCCTGTAAGATAAGCGCGTAGATCGGCTGCTTGTGCCGCAGCCGCCACCCAACCGCCAGCAGCACGATGGCAAACAGCGCCGTCGCTACCAGGCGTAGCTCAAGCGGGAACAGGGAGTGTTCAACGGTATAGCGCAGCAGGAAAGAGAGGCCGAGGAAGAGCAGCAGAATGCCAAGCTTCGCCAGGGGATTACCCTGCATAAACCAGCGCGTCAGCGACGTCACTATGCCACCAAAGGCAGAAGGCTGTTTAGCCGCAGGCGCAGGGGCCGGAGCGGGTTTTGCCTCGGCTGCGGGAATGTCGGGACGCCAGGGATCGACAGGCGCGGGCGCGTCCTCAGCCACAGGCGCGGTCACGACAGCCGGAGTGACCGCTTGCACCTGTTCTGTCTCCGGCGCTACCTGAGCTGCGCCGCGCTGCTCAAGCACCTCAATGCGCTGGCGTAGCCGGGCAATCTCCTGCTGCGCCGCCGTGCTTCGATTAAACCCGATAACCGCAAGCACGGGCGCAACCAGCAGCGCAAAAACCAGGAATAAACAGCCAAGGATGTAAAGCTCGTCCATGTTTCCACCTTCACCGTAAACGATCCGTTAAGATTGACACAAATCGTTGCATTTGCGCCATCTTAAAAGGGGAAACTTTAGCGCATTAGCTGCCGAGCCAGACCGTCGCGGATACCGCAGGCAGCGCGAGCACGCCATCCTGTATCGTCGCCTTGCCCTCTTTGTTCGTCCACGTCGCCACCTTAAGCAGCGGCGAATCATCCAGCACCACTTCGCAGGCCTCGCCCCGGTTAATCGCCACCAGCACGCGCTGCTGATTATAGACGCGGACAAAGACCACCACATTATCGTGTGCGTACGCCACCTGACAGCCGCCGTAGCGCAGGGCGAGACTCTGTTTGCGCAGCTTCGCCAGCCGCTGATACAGGCTGAACAGTACCTTATCCTGTTTCTCTGCCTCCCACGGGAAGGTTTTGCGGCAGAACGGATCGTTGTTGCCGTCCAGCCCCACTTCGTCTCCGTAGTAAATGCACGGTACGCCCGGCCAGGTGAAGAGCCAGGTGACCGCCAGCGGCAGACGCGCCACATCCTTGCCGAGCAGGGATTTAAAGCGCGCGGTATCGTGGCTATCGAGCTGGTTAAACATCCGCAGCTGCTGCTGATGCGACAGGCCAGCGCGATAGTTATCCATCCACGCGGCGCAGGTTTCGGCGTCGATATGGTTCGGATCGTAGGAGATATCGGTGTTAGCCAGGAATCCCCACAGCGGGAAGGTAAAGCCGCGATAGTTCATCGCCGCATCTTCGGCATCGTTTTGCAGCCACTGGCGCGCGTCGCCAAAGTGTTCGCCAAAGACAAACGCCTCCGGCTGAGCCGCTTTCGCCGAACGCGCGATCCCGGCCACGTGCTGAAGGTTATTTCGCGCCCCGCCCGCTTCACCGAGCATATGCACCACGTCCAGACGCCAGCCGTCCATATTCCACGGCGCCTTCAGCCAGTGACGCACGATGCTGTCTTCCCCGCCGTAAATCTCGTTCACCAGTGACGGCGACTGGAAGTCCAGCTTCGGCAGGCTCGCGTAGCCCAGCCAGTCCAGCGCGCGGCCCTCCTCGCTAAAGCTGTACCAGTCGCGCTGCGGCGAATCCGGGTTATGACATGCTCCGCCCATCGACTGGTTATGACGGTCAAACCACGCGTGCGAATCTCCGCTGTGGTTGAAGACACCGTCCAGAATGAGGCGTATGCCTTCTTTTTGGGTCTTCTTACGCAGGCGCAGCAGCGCCTCGTCACCGCCAAACTGCGCGTCAACGTGGCGATAATCTTCGGTATCGTATTTGTGTACGCTCGGGGCTTTAAACACGGGGTTAAGGTACAGCGCCGTCACGCCGAGTTTTTTCAGGTACGGCAGCTTTTCGCTGATGCCGTCGAGATCGCCGCCGTAGAACGTCGAGCCGCCCGCCTGCGCCGTCACCGGTTCACCCCATTTTTTCAGGATGATGTCGTGACCCGCGGCATGATGGTAATAGACCTTGTCCTGGCCGGCGGTGCGTTTTTCGCTGCGCGCAAAGCGGTCCGGGAAAATCTGATAAAAGACCTGATCGTTAACCCAGTGCGGGCCGTTATCCGGGTAATCGACGGCGAATTGCTCCAGCCGGGCCGGTGGGAAACGGCTAAACCCCTGCGGGGTAAACCACAGCTGGCGGTTGTTCCACAAAAGCTTAAAGCTATAGCGACGACGCGGCTGCCCGGTGCGCAAATCGATATTCGCCCGCCACGCCGTAATCCCCGGCTGCGGCTGGCTGCGCAGCTTGTGCATTTTCAGCCCGGTCTCTTCGTTATCAATTTCGGCGCGGAGCGTCACGCGTTCCGGCTGATTTTCACCCGCCAGCCAGAGCGTAATCACAAGGTTGTCTTTGTTTTGCTTAACAAATGGGGCAACCGGAAGGTGCCAGGCGTTTAACATCACGAATCCCCTCTGATGAAATTGACGTCACCTTGCCACAGGGTGGTTAAGGATAGCTCACCATGACGAGATTTATTGGGGGAGGAGGACGGGGGAGGAGGCAAAAATCCCCTCTCCCGCGAGGGAGGGGGGATAAAAATATTACTGTGCTTCTACCAATTGACGGTCACGGCGGCACTTAAACACCCAGCCGATCAGCAGCAGAACGATCCACGCACAGCCCACGTACAGGGAAATGCGGGTATCCGGATGGTAGCCAATCAGGCCAATGATAAACACCAGGAAGATCAGCCCGACCACGGTCGTCGCCACCCCGCCCGGCACCTTAAACTTCAGCGCTTTCGCCTCATCCGGCGACAGACGGCGGCGGAAGGCAATCTGCGACAGCAGGATCATGATCCACACCCACACGGTCGCGAAGGTCGCCAGGGACGCAATCACCAGGAAGACGTTCTCCGGCATGATGTAGTTCAGGTAAACCGAGAACAGCAGCGCTACGGTCATCACCACCACCGTCACCCACGGCGTGCCGCGGCGTGAAGTTTTGGCGAACACCTTCGGCGCGCTGCCCTGCTCCGCCATGCCGTGCAGCATGCGGCCCACGCCAAAGACGTCACTGTTGATGGCCGAAAGCGACGCGGTCAGCACCACAAAGTTGAGAATGCTGGCAGCAAAGGCAATGCCCATATGCTGGAAGGTCAGGACAAACGGGCTACCGTTAGTGCCCACCTGGTTCCACGGGTAGATGGACATAATCACGAACAGCGTACCCACGTAGAACACCAGAATACGCATCGGCACCGAGTTGATGGCGCGCGGAATGGATTTCTCCGGATCTTTCGCTTCCCCGGCGGTGATGCCGATAATCTCGATGCCGCCGTAGGCGAACATTACCATCTGTAGCGACATCACCATCCCGAGCCAGCCATTGCTGAAGAAGCCGCCGTTGCTCCAGAGGTTATGGATGCCGGTCGGCTGGCCGCCGTTGCCAATCCCCCAGATGATGATCCCGAAACCCGCCACAATCATGATGATGATGGTCGCGACCTTGAAGAAGGAGAACCAGAACTCCAGCTCGCCGAACACCTTCACGCTCATCAGATTGACGGCGCAAATGAGCAACACCACGCTCAGCACCCAGATCCAGTGCGGCACCGCTGGGAACCAGACGCCCATGTAGATGCCGAATGCGGTTACGTCGGCAATCGCCACAATCAAAATTTCGAAGCAGTAGGTCCAGCCGGTGATAAACCCTGCCAGCGGGCCGAGGTTTTCCTGCGCGTAGCGGGAGAAAGAGCTGGCAGACGGGTTGTGAACCGACATTTCACCGAGGGCGCGCATGATGATATACGCCGCCACGCCGCCGATGATGTAAGCCAGCAGCACGCTTGGACCGGCCATTTTGATGGCATCTGCCGAGCCATAAAAAAGACCGGTGCCGATAGCAGAGCCCAGCGCCATAAAGCGGATGTGGCGCGTGCTCAATCCACGTTTAAGTTTGTTAGTGCTTTCCATTTAAATCTTGCCATTCAACACGAAAAAAACAAAAAACCACGGGGCCTTAAGCCCCGTGGTTAAACAGTTTGTTGCCGTTGATTAATGAGCGTTCGATGTGACCTGACGCCCTGCAGCACGGTCCCAGATAACCGCCAGAACCAGTGCAACAACGGTAGGCATCAGCCAGGCCAGGCCCTGCTCGGACAGCGGCAGACGCTGTGTCCAGGCTGGCAGAATTTCAGCGAACGCTGATGCTTTAATCCCGTCAAGGATACCAAAAATCAGGCTGATAAACATGGCTGGCGCAATAATTCGTGAGGAGTTATGCCACCACGGACGGGTGAAGCTCAGCACCACCAGCACGATGCACGGCGGATAGATCGCCGTCAGCACCGGAATAGAGACCTGAATCAGGTGGCTCAGACCGAGGTTAGATACCGCCATCGAGAAGATACCGAGGATAAACACCAGGGTACGGTAAGAGAGCGGCAGATACTGCGCAAAGAACTCTGCGCAGGCGCAGGTCAGGCCAACCGCGGTTACCAGACACGCCAGGAAGATCAGCGCCGCCAGCAGCATGCTGCCCGCCCCACCGAAGGTGTGCTGAACGTAAGCGTGCAGGATAGCCGCACCGTTCGCGTTCTGATCAACCAGCATCGCGCTGTCAGAGCCCAGGCGGAACAGCGCCAGATACAGCAGCGTCAGACCCACACCGGCCATCAGGCCAGCCCAGATGGTATAACGGGTCAGCAAACGCGCTTCGGTCACGCCGCGGGAACGCGCGGCGTTAACGATAACGATACCAAACACCATCGCGCCCAGCGTATCCATCGTCAGGTAGCCGTTCACAAAGCCGTTAGAGAACGCGGCGTTTTTATAGGCATCCATCGCGTCGCTAATCGGGCCGGCTGGCCAGATGATGGCCGCCACGGCCAGCACGATCAGCGCTACAATTTTCAGCGGCGCCAGGAAGTTACCTACCGTGTCCAGCAGCTTGCCCGGATAGAGGGAAACCAGAATCACGATGGCGAAATAAATCAGGCTGTAGATGAACAGCGGCATCGCGCCGTCGCCGGTCAGCGGGGCGATGCCCACTTCGAAGGAAACAGTCGCGGTACGCGGGGTGGCAAACAGCGGACCAACGGCCAGATAGCAGACGGTAGCCAGCAGAACGCCAGCCACTTTGCCAATCGGGGTGCTAAGGCTATCCACGCCGCCACCGACTTTCGCCAGTGCGATAACGGTCAGTACCGGCAGGCCCACGGCAGTAATCAGGAAACCAAACGCGGCGGTCCAGACGTGTTCACCCGCCTGTAAGCCAACCATTGGAGGGAAAATGATGTTGCCTGCGCCAACGAACAGCGCAAATGTCATAAAGCCCAGCGCGATAATGTCACGCGATTTTAAGTGATGGGTCATAAAACCTTACTGCCTGTGGATGTGGTGTTGAAAACGTTGAGATTTTTCGATTTCCCTGACGGGAAATACAGCCGAAAATTTGCTCAATTTCAGCGGGAAATGCTCCCGTCCTGGCGTGGAGAAGAATAGTTTTTCGATTTACCACGCAAATACAGTCGGTCTGACAGTATCTGGGGGGCAATTTAAACGCTTATAACGTTTAAAGGCAAGGAGGGATCGCAAAACCAGAACAATATGCCAGTATGAAAACGCGCACCAGAACAATGCGCTAATTATAGGAAAAACCCATGGCTAATCATGCGAACAAAAAACAGCCAACCGTATAAAATTCACACGCGTTTCGCTTGACTGCAAAGCAAACGGGCCAGCGATGGCTGACCCGTGGAAAGGTAAAATGACACGCCTGCCGTCAGGCGCTCTTTTTGGCAATTAATCGTTCCGGGATAACGAAACTAAAGCGGGTTCCCTTACCCAGGGTACTCTGGATATCAAGACGGCTTTCATGGTGATTCACCGCGTGTTTCACAATCGCCAGCCCCAGGCCGCTTCCCCCCGTCTGCCGCGATCGCGCTTTATCCACCCGGTAGAAGCGCTCGGTCAGGCGCGGAATATGCTCCGGGGCGATCCCCGGCCCGTTATCCTCAACGCTAAACTCGGCGCCTGCCGGCGTATGCTGCCAGCGCACCACGATATCCGTTCCTTCCGGCGTATGGTTTACCGCGTTGTACACCAGGTTGGAGATGGCGCTACGCAGTTCATCCTCGCTGCCCAGCACCTTCAGCGTGTTGTCGACGTCAAAGGTCAGCTGATGTTTTTTATGGCTTAACGTCTGCGCTTCACGCTCGACGACGCGCAGCATCATTGGCACATCAATGGTGTCATTCAGCGCAAGAGAAGGCGCCGCTTCAATCTTTGACAGCGTCAGCAGCTGCTTCACCAGCCCTTCCATACGGTGCGTTTGCTCGCGCATCGTATGCAGCGCTTTTTCACGCGGCGCGCCTTCCAGGGTTTGCTCCTGCATCATCTCCAGGTAGCCCTGCAGCACGGTCAACGGGGTGCGTAGTTCGTGGCTGACGTTGGCGAAGAAGTTACGACGCGCCCCTTCCAGCTGGTGCATCTGGGTCACGTCGCGCGCCACCATCAGCCACTGGCGATCGCTGTAGGGCATCACGCGGATTTCCAGATGGCGACCGTTATTCAGCTTCAGATTGTGGGGACGGGTGAAATCACGCTTTTTCAGATACAGTGTGAACTCGGGATAACGCAGAAGGTTAAGGATGTTCTGACCATTGTCGTCCGGCCAGCGCAGGCCCAGCAGCTGTTGCGCAAGCCCGTTACACCAGAAAATAGTTCCTTCTTCTGTCGTCAGGATCACCGCATCCGGCAGCGACTCTGCGCCGCTGCGAAAGCGTTTGATCAGGCTTCCCAGCTCGCGGCGACGCTTTTTATTACGCATCTGCATCTGGTGCAGGCCGTACAGCAGCGGCTCCCAGCTGCCGCTTCCCGGCGGCGGGGTCATACTGCGGTCCACCCACAGCCACCAGGAGAGACGCAGCAGGTTCCAGAAATGCCAGGCTAACAGCCCGGTGACCGCCGCCAGCAGAAACCACGGCAGATGCCCAAGTAAGGCCCCCAGAAGAAGGGCCGGAATACAGCATAAGATCAGTTCAAAGACGAGCCTTTTCCATGACAGACGTTCCAGCACGCGTCACACTCCTGTCATTATTCAGAAACGGGTCGAGAAACGATAACCCGTACCGCGGACCGTCTGTACCATGCGATCGTGGCCGCTCAGTTCCAGCGCTTTTCGCAGGCGGCGGATATGTACGTCAACCGTCCGGTCTTCGACATACACGTTAGTTCCCCAGACGTTATTCAGCAACTGCTCGCGGCTGTAAACGCGTTCCGGATGGGTCATAAAGAAGTGCAGGAGTTTAAATTCGGTAGGCCCCATGTCGAGGGGATTTTCGCCGGTCATCACGCGGTGTGACGTTGGGTCAAGGCTGAGGCCCTGCATCTCGATCACCTCTTCCACCGCCATCGGGGAAATACGGCGCATGACGGCCTTAATGCGGGCAACCAGCTCTTTCGGGGAGAAAGGCTTGGTAATGTAATCGTCCGCGCCGGTCTCCAGACCGCGCACGCGATCCTCTTCCTCTCCGCGCGCCGTGAGCATCACCACCGGAATGTCGCGGGTCAGCGCTTCACGCTTCAGATGTTTGATAAACTGCAGTCCGGAGCCGCCGGGCAACATCCAGTCAAGCAGAATCAGATCGGGCCAGGGTTCATTCAGCTGGTTCACCGCGCTGTCATAATCTTCCGCTTCAACCGGCTGGAAGCCATTTTGTTCGAGCACGAAGCACACCATTTCACGAATTGGAGCTTCATCTTCTACGACCAGAATACGTCTCGCCATACTTTGCCCTGTCTTATCTTATTTAAGTTACAAGTTTGTAATGCGGCGCCATTATGCGTCAGATTTATGACAGATTTATGAAAAACAGTACCACTATAAATGGCAAACTGTTGTTTTATTACAGCGGTTATTTTCCTCTCCCTGACAGTTTATAATCGCCCGCATCGTTTTTCGCCACGGATCTCCTATGCGCATACTTCACACCTCGGACTGGCATCTGGGTCAAAATTTTTACAGCAAAAGCCGTGCGGCTGAACATGAAGCGTTCCTGAACTGGCTTCTGGAAACGGCCCAGGCGCACGAGGTGGATGCCATTATTGTGGCGGGTGACATCTTTGATACCGGTTCGCCGCCGAGCTATGCGCGTGAACTGTATAACCGCTTCGTGGTCAACCTGCAGCAGACCGGCTGTCATCTGGTGATTGTCGCCGGTAACCATGACTCCGTCGCCACGCTCAATGAATCCCGCGATATCCTGGCGTTTCTCAATACCACCGTGGTCGCCAGCGCCGGGCACGCGCCGCAGATCCTGAAAAAACGCGACGGGTCGCCGGGCGCGGTACTGTGTCCGATTCCCTTTTTACGTCCGCGCGACATCGTGCAAAGCCAGGCGGGACTGTCGGGCGCGGAAAAGCAGCAGCATTTATTGCAGGCCATCACCGACTACTATCACCAGCAGCACGCGGAAGCCTGTGCCCTGCGCGGTGAACAGGCCATTCCGGTCATTGCCACCGGGCACCTCACCACCGTCGGGGCCAGCAAAAGTGACGCGGTCCGCGAGATCTATATCGGTACGCTGGACGCCTTTCCGGCGCAAAACTTCCCGCCCGCGGACTACATCGCGCTCGGGCACATTCACCGCGCCCAGGTCATCGGCGGCTGCGAGCATATCCGCTACTGTGGCTCCCCTATTTCGCTCAGCTTCGATGAAACCGGAAAAGCCAAATCCGTGCATCTGGTGAGCTTTGATGAGGGCAAACTCAGCGCCGTCGAGACGCTGGAAGTGCCGGTCACCCAGCCGCTGGCGGTGCTGAAGGGCGATCTGGCTGCCATCACCGCCCAGCTTGAGCAGTGGCGCGGCGCTGAGCTTAACCCGCCCGTCTGGCTGGATATTGAAATCACCACCGATGACTACCTGCACGATATGCAGCGGAAAATTCAGGCGCTGACCGAAGAGTTGCCGGTTGAGGTGCTGCTGGTGCGCCGCAGCCGCGAGCAGCGCGAGAAAATTCTGCTCGGCGCCCAGCGCGAAACGCTTAGCGAACTGCGCGTAGAAGAGGTGTTCGAGCGCCGACTGTCGCAGGAAGAGCTCGATGATGCGAAGCGCGTCAGGCTCAACGAGCTGTTCAGCCATACTCTGCACGCCCTCAATGACGAGGAAGAAAACGCATGAAAATTCTGAGCCTGCGCCTGAAAAATCTCAACTCCCTCAAGGGCGAGTGGAAAATTGACTTCACCGCGGAGCCTTTTGCCAGCAACGGTCTGTTTGCCATCACTGGCGCAACCGGCGCGGGTAAAACCACCCTGCTCGATGCCATCTGCCTGGCGCTCTACCACGAAACCCCGCGCCTGAATAAGGTCTCTCAGGCGCAAAACGATCTGATGACGCGCGATACCGCCGAGTGCCTGGCGGAAGTGGAATTTGAGGTGAAAGGCGTTGCCTATCGCGCATTCTGGAGCCAGAACCGGGCGCGCAACCAGCCGGACGGGAACTTGCAGGCACCGCGCGTGGAGCTGGCCCGCTGCGAGGATGGCAAGATTCTGGCCGATAAGGTGTCGGATAAACTGGAGCAAACCGCGGCGCTCACCGGGCTGGACTACGGCCGTTTTACCCGCTCAATGCTGCTCTCGCAGGGGCAATTTGCCGCCTTCCTGAATGCCAAACCGGCCGACCGCGCAGAACTGCTGGAAGAACTCACCGGCACCGAAATCTACGGCCAGATTTCCGCGATGGTGTTTGAGAAACACAAAGCCGCCCGCAGCGTGCTGGAAAAATGCGAGGCGCAGGCGGCGGGTGTCGTGCTGCTCAGCGAAGAACAACAGCAGCAGTTGCAGCAAAGTTTGCAGGCACTTACTGACGAAGAGAAAACCCTGCTGGCCCAGCAGCAAAGCCAACAGAAAGATTTTCAGTGGCTTACGCGTCATGACGAGCTCGTGCGGGAGCAGCAGCGCGTTACCGCCCTGCAGCAGCAGGCGCAACAGGCGCAGGCGAACGCGGCGCCGGAACTGGCAAAACTCCAGCTTGCCCAGCCCGCCGCCCAGCTTCGTCCGCTCTGGGAGCATCAGCAGGAGCAAACCGCACGTCTGACGCAAACCCAGCAGCGAATTAACGAAGTAAATACTCGCTTACAGACCAAAACCGCACTGCGCGCGCGGATCCGCAATACCGCCCTGCGTACCCATGAGCGGCTACAGGCCGAACTGACGGCGCTGGCGCAGTGGCTGGCGGAGAATGAGCGTTATCGCCTGCTGGGCCAGGAAATTGCCGGCTGGCGCGCCCAGTTCTCACAGCTAAACCGTGACAAAAGTCAGCTCGTCGCGCTTGCTGCGCGGATGACTGAGCTACGTCAGAAGCTGGCTGAGATGCCGGAAAATACGCTGACGCTGACGGCGGATGAGGTCAGCGCGGCCATGGAGCAGCAGTCCCGGTCCCGCACGCTGCGCCAGCAGCTGACGTCGCTGCATGCCCGCTATCAGCCGCTGCAAAAGCGCCTGAGCCAGAACGGTGAAAGCGTGCAGAAAGCCCTGGCGGAGCAGAGCAAGCTCAATGAAACCCTGGCGCTGCGCCGCCAGCAGTACAAAGAGAAACACCAGCACTATCTGGACCTGAAAGCCCTGTGCGAACGCGAAGCGACGATTAAAAATCTGGAAAGCTATCGCTCACAGCTTGAGGCAGGCAAACCCTGCCCGCTGTGCGGCTCCCACGAGCATCCTGCCGTGGAGACCTACCGGTCGCTTGAGCTGACGGATAACCAGCGTCGCCGTGATGTACTCGAAAAAGAGGTCGCCGCGCTTAAGGAGGAAGGCCTGCTGGTGCTGGGACAGGTTAATGCTCTGGCTCAACAGATCCAGCGTGAGACAGACGAAGCGCAGACGCTTTCTCAGGAAGAGCAAGCACTCACTAAAGCGTGGCTGGAGGCGTGCGCGTCTTTGAATATCGCTTTGAATATTCAGGAGGATATCGCGCCATGGATGCACGAGCAGGAACACTACGAGCGCCAGCTTTACCAGCTCAGCCAGCGTCTGACCCTGCAAAACCAGCTGAACGAGCAGGAAGCGCAGGAACGCCAGTATCAGCAGCAGCGCACCGCAACGCGCCAGGCGCTGGAACATACCCTTCTCGCGCTCTCGCTTAGCGTTCCCGAAGAGGGTAATGAAGCCGACTGGCTGCACGCCCGCGAAGCGGAATTTGCCCACTGGCAGGAGAAGCAAACGCAGCACGGCGTGCTTCAGGAACGCATGAGCGCGCTGAAGCCGCTGCTCGACACGCTTCCGGCAACACACGGCGAAGAGGCTGAGCCGGCCATTCCTGATGACTGGCGCGACATCCATAATGAATGCGTGTCGCTGCAAAGCCAGCTCGCCGCCCTGCAGCAGCAGGAGGCGCTGGAGCGCGAGCGCCTGCAGCAATCGCAGACGCAGTTCACCGCGGCGCTCTCCGCAAGCTGTTTTGCCGATCGGGATGCGTTCCTTGCCGCGCTGCTGGATGACGATGCTATTCGCCGCCTCGAACAGCTGAAACAGTCGCTGGAAAACCAGATACAGCAGGCCGCGGCCCTTTCCGGCCAGGCTAATCAGCAGCTGCAGGCGCACCTTGCGCTGCGCCCGGAAGAACTTGACGCGGATGCGTCTACCCTGCAAAGCCAGCTGCAGCAGCTGGCGCAACGGCTTCGTGAGAACACCACGCATCAGGGCGAGATCCGCCAGCAGCTTAAGCAGGACAGCGATAACCGCCAGCATCAGCAGGCGTTAATGCTGCAAATTGAAGAGGCCGCGCGCCAGGCCGACGACTGGGGCTATCTCAACGCGCTGATCGGCTCCAGCACCGGCGACAAGTTCCGCAAGTTCGCTCAGGGGCTGACGCTGGATAACCTGGTCTGGCTCGCAAACCAGCAGCTTAACCGCCTGCACGGCCGTTATCTCCTACAGCGTAAGGCCAGCGAGGCGCTGGAGCTGGAAGTGGTCGACACCTGGCAGGCCGATGCGGTGCGCGATACGCGCACGCTCTCCGGCGGCGAGAGCTTCCTGGTGAGCCTTGCGCTGGCGTTAGCGCTTTCTGACCTGGTCAGCCACAAAACGCGGATTGATTCCCTGTTCCTGGATGAGGGATTCGGCACGCTCGACAGTGAAACGCTGGATACCGCGCTGGATGCGCTCGACGCGCTGAACGCCACCGGGAAAACCATCGGGGTGATTAGCCACGTCGAGGCGATGAAAGAGCGCATTCCGGTGCAGATCAAGGTGAAGAAGATCAATGGACTGGGGTATAGCAGGCTGGACAGGGAGTTTGCGGTGGGGTGAGTGTTGGGTCGATTCGGTCTGGTGCCCTCTCCCTGGCCCTCTAAACATCAAAAACGGCAACGCAAGTTGCCGTTTTGCGTTTATTGCGGCCATAACCACGCCGCGCCGCGCACGCCGCTGGAGTCGCCGTGGACGGCTTTGCGGATCGGGGTTTCGCACTCGCCGCCGAAAACCCACTGTTTCACCAGATTTGGTACCGTGGCGTACAGCCGGTCAACGTTGCTCATGCCACCGCCGAGCACAATCACGTCCGGATCGAGAATGTTCACTACGTGCGCCAGCGATTTCGCCAGACGCATTTCGTAGCGGCTGAGCGCCAGTTCGGCCACCGGATCCTGTTCTTCCACCAAACGCATAATCTCGTTCCCCTTGAGCGGCTGGCCGCTCAGGCGGTGGTAGTCGGTTGCAAAACCGGTGCCGGAGATAAACGTCTCGATACAGCCCTGCTTGCCGCAGTAGCACGGCACCTCGGCGCGGTATTTAAGCTCGTCTTCATCCATCCACGGCAGCGGGTTGTGCCCCCACTCACCCGCCGTGCCGTTGCCGCCGATATGTGAACGTCCGCCAAAGGCCACGCCCGCGCCGCAGCCGGTACCGATAATCACCGCAAACACGGTCTGCGCTCCTGCGGCTGCACCATCAACGGCCTCAGAGACCGCCAGGCAGTTAGCGTCATTCGCCAGACGCACTTCCCGGTTCAGACGCTGGCTCAAATCCTTATCAAACGGCTGACCGTTGAGCCAGGTGGAGTTGGCATTTTTCACCACACCCGTATAAGGCGAAATGGAGCCGGGGATCCCCATCCCGACCGTGCCCCTCTCGCCCGTCGCCTGCTCGGCCATATCAACCAGCCGGGCAATCGTCTCGATCGTCTGGTGATAATCATCGCGCGGCGTCGGCAGACGGTGGCGGAACAGCTGTTCCCCCTGCTCGCTTAATGCGATGACTTCTGTTTTGGTGCCGCCCAAATCAATCCCAATACGCACAAGACTCTCCTCATTATTTTGATTATCAACAGAGTAGAAGCACGCTTCCCGATTAGCAATGCAAGCGATGCGACAATTCGTTATCATGCCCGCTGATTTAACGACAAGGCCGTGGAAATTATCATGCTGTGGTTCAAAAATTTGATGGTTTACCGTCTCAGCCGCGACGTTTCGCTGCGCGCAGAAGAGATGGAAAAACAGTTAGCCGCTTATAGCTTTTCCCCTTGCGGTAGCCAGGATATGGCGAAAACCGGTTGGGTTCCGCCAATGGGTTCGCAAAGCGATGCACTGACCCACGCCAGCAGCACGGGTCAAATCATCGTCTGCGCCCGCAAAGAAGAGAAAATTCTGCCCACGCCGGTGGTTAAGCAGGCGCTTGAAGCAAAAATTTTCAAGCTGGAAGCCGAGCAGGGCCGCAAGCTGAAAAAAACCGAAAAAGACTCGCTGAAAGATGAAGTGCTGCACTCTCTGCTGCCGCGCGCCTTCAGCCGCTTCAGCCAGACGATGATGTGGATCGATACCGTTAACGGGCTGATCATGGTGGACTGCGCCAGCGCCAAAAAAGCGGAAGATACGCTGGCCCTGCTGCGTAAAAGCATCGGCTCTTTACCGGTCGTACCGCTGGCGCTGGAAACGCCGATTGAGCTGACCCTGACCGAGTGGGTCCGCAGCGGTACCGCGGCGCAAGGTTTCCAGATCCTGGACGAAGCCGAGCTGAAAGCCCTGCTGGAAGATGGCGGCGTGATCCGCGCGAAAAAGCAGGATCTGGTGAGCGACGAGATCGCCGTACACATTGAAGCGGGCAAAGTGGTCACCAAACTGGCGCTCGACTGGCAGCAGCGCATTCAGTTCGTGATGTGCGACGACGGTTCCGTGAAGCGTCTGAAGTTCTGCGACGAGCTGCGCGATCAAAACGAAGATATCGACCGGGAAGATTACGCCCAGCGCTTTGACGCGGACTTTATCCTGATGACCGGCGAACTGGCCGCGTTAATTCAGAATCTGGTGGAAGGTCTCGGCGGCGAAGCGCAGAGATAATTTCCCCTCCCCCTGATCCTCTCCCCAAAGGGGGAGAGGGAAGACGATTATTTCAGGTAGCGGCACAGATAAGAGGTCGGTTCAGCGACCTGCAAATGAAATTCGCTGTGGCCAGGGACGTTGAAAACTTGCCCGGCAGCGTAAACTTTCCATTCCGTTTCACCCGGCAGTAAGACGTTCAGCGCGCCGCTGACCACCGTCATCTCTTCCGCTTCCGCCGTGCCAAAGGTGTATTCCCCTTCAGCCATAACGCCCACACTGGCGCGGCCAGTGCTGCTGCTGGTAAAACCGATGGATTTCACTTTACCGGAAAAGTATTCGTTACTTTGAAGCATGAACTGGCCCTTATATTCAGAGATAAAAATTCACTATAGGGGCCATGCTCATCACCTGTCACGCAAAATCATTACGTCAGAAGTTCTGAGGCCAGGCGAGCCATCAGAACGTTGGATAACAGCACCGGCACGTCCAGCGCCTTTTGCAGTAAATCCCGGTGATGCTGGTGAAAACCAAGACAGTCCAGAATCAATACATCCGCCCCTCTCTCCAGCAGCTCCTTCCCGGCAGCAATGAGTTTAGCCTCGCTGTCCCAGAAGGGGTTTGCCAGCGCATACAGGGGCGTTTTTTCGAGCACGTGCCACTTTGCTTCCTGGTTGTCCATAAGCTCCTCGATGGGCACAATGACCCCCACCTGATGCCCGTCAACAATGGAGGCTACCAGCGGAGGAATAATGCGCATCGGCTCAAGCAAAATCGCATTGCGCGCGATGAGTCCCTTAATGGGGGCGGTGCTCATCAGCAAAATTACGTCATATTGCTGATTATCGAGTATTTCTATTACTGCCTGCAGCGAACGCTCTATTTTCTGCCGAGAAACATGCGCCAGTTTACCGTCGCTTAATAACGTCGCCAGGGGATCCTCCCCCGCCTCTACAGCGTAGTCTTCCATGACCTCTTCCCGGCTCATCTTACCCAGCAGGCTGAGATGCGTGATCTGTTGTTCAGATACATGCTCGGTTAAGAGCGGTAACACTTCGCTTACAGGGACCACACCAATGGTGAGGATCGCCAACGTTGCCTTCATCTTCTTCGCCTTCCATCACTACAAAAACGTATACACAGGTACAGGCTCTCTACGCTGTACAGTTCGTTTTTTCAACAAAACAGCACCAAGCGTAGCAGGCGATCTCTGCCCTGAAATGTAAAGATCGCCTGCCGATAACGGAGCTACCTGTAATAACTAAATATTAACTCCTGCTTAACATTTGCGATGAGTAAAAAGTGTGATTCAGGCACGGTATTGGAGCGTTTAGGAAAACATTCACGACTTTTCGGGATCTTCGTAGCGCCGTTTGGCATCCAGCGCTTCCTGTTCAGTCTCATGTTCACTGATCAGCGAGTCCGCTTTGGGGTGATCGGCACGCAGCTGGTACCAGGTGACGGTCTGGTCGCCATTGCCTTTTTCAACGGTAACAATACGTGCTTCGCGCGGATAGGGAGGTCTGGTTGGCATAGCTCATCCTTTTTTTATGTCTGAGCTATCAGTATAGACGGCGGTTAGCTGGCACACGCCAGACGCAGGGCGGTAATAATCTGAATTACCACATCTTCCGGGGCCGCAGAGGCATCCACGACATGGTGTGCCGCTTCACGGTAGAGGGCATCACGCTCGGCCAGCACTTCGCTCACCTCTTCGCTGAGCGGTCGTGACGTCAGCGCCGGGCGTTGTCCCTCTTCAGGAAATGCTTCAAGTCGCCCTACCAGAGCCGCCACCGGCGCGCAGAGATAGATCACAATGCCTTTTTCGCGCATAAAGTGACGATTACATTCGGCCAGAACAATACCGCCTCCCGTCGCAATGACGGCTGACGGCGTGGTGACCGCTTTCAGCGCGGCCGTTTCGCGGGCGCGAAAGCTTTCCCATCCCTCTTGCTCCACGATGTCTGCGATGGTTTTGCCGGCCTCGGTCTGCAGCCAGTGGTCGGTATCAACAAACTGACGATGACATGCGCGTGCCAGTTCCACACCAACGGTGGTTTTCCCACAGCCGCGGGGGCCAACTAAAAAGATGGGTTGGGTCATAGCCAGGTGTTCCCCTTGATGCCGAATGGCTAAAGAGTGTAAAGAAATAATTGCAGAAGATGTGTCGAATACTTTACTGCAAAGCGGTACGGGATGACAACCCTGTGGAGGCCACACTGTACCACATATTGACAATAATTATCATTACGCCGTACGGCGCTTCACTTCCAGCAGCCATTTATCCAGTTCGGCAGCAAACTGCTGGCGATCGCGCTGGGACAGGCTGTCCGGTCCACCGGTCTGCACGCCGCTGGCCCGCATCGTATCCATAAAATCGCGCATAGTGAGTTTTTCCCGGATGGTTGAAGGCGAATAACGCTCGCCGCGAGGATTGAGCGCCGCCGCCCCTTTCTCCAGCACTTCCGCCGCCAGCGGAATATCGGCGGTGATGACCAGATCTTCCGCGCTGCACAGACGAACAATTTCATTATCCGCCACGTCGAACCCGGCCGGCACGCGGAGGGAGCGGATGAACCGCGAAGGCGGGACGCGAATATTCTGGTTCGCCACCAGCGTCAGCGGCATCTGAACGCGCTCGGCGGCGCGGAATAAAATCTCTTTAATCACATTCGGACACGCGTCCGCATCAACCCAAATCGCCATGTTGTCTCCCCATAATGACTCTGCCGACTATTGTCGCCTGCATTTCGTTGTTAAGCTATCAATCAGAGAAAACAACGCATAATGACGGAGAATCATGATGGACAAGAAAATCGGGTTTATCGGCTGCGGTAACATGGGCAAAGCCATCCTGGGCGGCCTGATCGCCAGCGGGCAGGTTCTGCCGGGTCAGATTTGGGTTTATACCCCGTCACCGGATAACGTCGCCGCGTTGCGCGATCAATACGGGATCAACGCCGCCGAAAGCGCGCAGGAGGTGGCCCAGGTTGCCGATATCGTCTTTGGTGCCGTTAAGCCGAACATCATGATCAAAGTGTTAAGCGACATCACCTCCAGCCTGAATAAAGAGACGCTGGTCGTGTCGATTGCCGCAGGCGTGACGCTCGATCAGCTGGCGCGCGCGCTGGGCCACGATCGTAAAATCGTCCGCGCGATGCCGAATACCCCCTCACTGGTCAACGCCGGTATGACCTCCGTCACCCCTAACGCGCTGGTGACTTCAGAAGAGGTGGCGGACGTGCTAAACATTTTCCGCTGCTTCGGCGAGGCGGAAGTGATTGCAGAATCCATGATCCATCCAGTGGTCGGCGTGAGCGGTTCAGCCCCCGCGTACGTTTTCATGTTTTTAGAAGCGATGGCGGACGCCGCCGTGCTTGGCGGTATGCCGCGCGCGCAGGCGTATAAATTCGCCGCGCAGGCAGTGATGGGCTCCGCCAAAATGGTGCTGGAGACCGGTAAACACCCGGGTGAACTGAAGGATATGGTCTGCTCCCCGGCCGGTACCACCATCGAAGCGGTGCGGGTGCTGGAAGAACGCGGGTTCCGTTCTGCGGTTATCGAAGCGATGGCAAAATGCATGGAAAAGTCAGAGAAGCTGAGTAAATCCTGATGTCTGGCCGGGCGTCAGGCGGCCACTTCGGTGCGGCCGCGCCCGGCATTTTTCGCCTTATACAGCGCCACATCTGCCGCCTTCAGCCATTCCCGATAGTGCACAAACTGCGGCCCCCAGGGGGCCACGCCCACGCTGATGCGCAGAGGCTCCTTCGGCGCACACGGTAACGACAGCGTTTCCAGCCGCGCGTGTACCCGCGACATGACGGCGATGGCGCTTTCAGCGGCCGTCTGGGACATAATCACCGCGAACTCATCCCCGCCAAACCGGCCTATCGCATCGCCTGACCGTACCGACATCTGAAGCTGGCGGGTAATGGCCACGATGGCCTTGTCGCCTGCGTCGTGCCCCCAGGTATCGTTGATGTTTTTAAAGTGGTCGATATCAATCAGCAATATCGTGGCGGTGCAGTGGCTCCGGCGACAGTGCTCAAATTCATTGCGCAGCAGCATTTCCCAATGTCGGCGGTTAAAGACCCCGGTCATACCGTCACGGGTGCTCATCATTTCCAGCCGCCGCTTATGTTCCGCCAGCCTGACGGCCGTTCGATGGCTAAGCCAGGCAAACAGCATGGGATAAAGCATAAGGACAGGAAGCGTTAAGCCCCACTCCAGCGCCCCCGGATTAAAGGGCTGCGCTCTGCCAGCAAGCGGTAACGTAAGCAGCGCAGTAAGCAGGGTGAGCACGATCCCCGCGATAAAAAGGCGGCAGCCGCCAGAGCCCATCATGTTCATCCCCACCATCATCACCAGCGCCGCAGTGGGTAATACATACATCCCCGTCACGCCGATCCAGACCCCGGCGATAACGGCATCCATCTTGAGGTTAAAAATTTCTTGCTGATGAGGTGAAGCGGCGCGGCAGGATAACTGCCAGGCAAAGTGCGGCCAGATGAATGCCCACCCCACCAGCAACAACCACCAGCCGCCGGGTAAAAAATGGCTGACCAGAATTTCCGCCACCGGGACAAACATCGCCGCCAGCCCGACAACGCGCGCCAGCCGGGCTCGCCTGGCAAACTGGGTGCCGGTACGGTGAGGGTCATCCTGAGAAAGGGTTAAACTCCACTCTTCCCGAATGCGCTTTTTGTAGTAATAAATGTCATCATTCATCATTTTTGGGAATATTCTGAAACATTTTCCCAAATTATAGAGAGGGGGACTGCGGGGAAAGTATGAAATTTCGGGTGAGCCGCCGGAGCCGCTCACCCGTTAGAACTACACTTTTTTCTTCAGGCAGGCACTCATGAACTTGCTGCGATCGTCGCCCTTGAGGGACTGTTCGGTTGCTTTCGCATTACACTCGCGCATTTTTTGCTGCTGCGGCGTCAGGCTTTTTTCGCCGGGTTTCGCGGCGCCGTTTTTCAGGCAGTCGCTCATGTAGGTTTTACGTGCATCCCCCTTCAGACTCTGGGACGTCGCCTGTTGATTACAGGTGGTCATGCGTTGCTGTTGCGGCGTTAATGTTTTTTCTTCCGCGTTCGCCGAGGAGATCAGGAACAGGCCGGAGAGCAGAGTAACCAGTAATGTTGTTTTCATTGCACCATCCTTTTGTGAACATTCCCTGTAAGTCTGGTTCGTGACAGGAAAAAAACCACCCGGCAGATGTGATTTCGGCCGGGAATTTATCATTTCAGTTCCAGCGCGCAGGAATTGACGGTATCAGCATAACTGGCAGGGGTAATTAACAGGGAATGTAACGCGCTAAAAAGCGCGCTCTGTTTCAATTTATTTTCTTCATGTACAAATACAAAAATAAAACAGAGCGACTCCAGGCATCCTGCATGACAATCCTATGACATGTCAGTAACGGCTTAACTGCGCGGATGCCTCAACAGCTTCTTTACGTATTGCTGCAGCAACTCGGCATCTTCTGGCGGAACCTGCGTATCGGGCCGCGCCTTATCCAGCGCTCCTTCAATGCTTTCAATTAACGCCTGCTGATCCGATGTTGCCATCTGCCGCAGCAGCGCGGTGACAACTATTTCCAGCGCTTCGACCTGGGCGACCAGCTCTTTCGACTCCTCTTCCTTTTGTGCAAGCTTAACCAGCAACTCAGCAATGAGATTTTTCATCGTGCTATTTCCTTATGGGATTTCCTCTGAAATTAACACCAGGAATGAAATATGCAAAGCGGAGAAAAGTATTATCTTATGCAAAAGTGACATTGCCGCCAAATTAGCGTAGCGATCTTTTCAGCGAAACGTTTTCCTATAAAAAAACGCCGCATTTTGTTATATAAAAATGCGGCTACCATAAGAATATATAATACATCTGCGAAAAGATTATTTCGCTGATTTCGCCTCCGCTAATTGCCTGCGGCGACGCAGGGCAATAGCCAGCTGGATAATATTGATTAAAACGACAATCGCCGTCGCGGCAAATACCCAGCGAAAACCCGCCATTGCAGAAACGGACGCACCAATAAGCGGACCGGCGACGTTGCCTAAATACATAAACGACTGGTTATAGCCAAAAATACGTCCCGTGACCTGATCGCTGGAATATTTGACCAGCAATGTCTGTACGGCGGGCAACATAGCGCCATCCGCAAAGCCGAGTAAAAACCGCAGCACGCCCAGCTGAAGCGGAGAGGTAACAAACGACATGGCGAAAAAGAGCACCACCGCAAAAATCAGCGTCGCCATCAGGATGCGCGCCGTGCCAATCCTGTCGCCCAGTTTTCCCAGACGCGGGGCAGAGATCAGCGCGGAGACGCCCGGCACGGCGGCAATCATGCCGCTGAGAAAGGCGATATTGTTGCTGTCCGGCTCCATCGACTTGATAAACAGCGCCAGAATCGGGCCGACCGAACCGTTGCAGAGCTGGATCACCATGGTGGTGACAAACAGGCTTATCACGAGTCCCGGGTATGGCAGCGAGGCGAAGACGGCCTTGCCGCTCAGGCGCTCAGATTTACTGATAACGGGGCGGCCCCCCTCTTTGATAAGAAAGAGCGTAACCAGAAAGCTGATCACCAGCAGGATTGCGGTGATGATGAATACCGCGCGCAGACCGACATGGTCAGCCAGAAAGCCTCCCAGCAGCGGGCCGCCGATAACGCCGCTGATCTGGGCGGTGGAGAGCGTACTCAGCGCCCAGCCGCTGCGCTCGCGCGGCACCTGAGAGGCAACCAGCGCCATGGCGTTGGGAATATACCCGGACGTCAGCCCCATCACCGCCCGCAGGAAAAACAGCTGCCAGACGTTGGTGGCGAAGGCCTGGAGCAGAATAGCAATCGCCATACCGAGGGAGGCGCGCAGCAGCATCAGCTTGCGCCCTTTCCTATCCGCCAGACTGCCCCACATCGGTGACACAATGGCGGAGACCAGAAACGTGACGCTGAACGTCAGCCCGGACCACATGGACAGCGCTTCGTGGGAGCTGACCCCCAGCTGTGACACGTACAGCGGCAGGAACGGCAGGATCTGGCTGATGGCAAGCCCGGTGAAGAAGCAGCCGAACCAGACCGAGATGAGATTAACTTTCCAGGATTCCATACAGAAATAGTCTTCATTTTTAGGCGAATTCGCCGTCAGATTAGCAAGTTACGCGCCTTAACGTCGCACCAGAGATGCGGCCTCGCTGACTTTGGTGTTTTATCTTCCCAGTCATCATATTTGTGAAATAAGTCACAATTCATCCATTTTCTGGCGGAAGATTATGCTTCAGCGGCAGAGACCAAAGCCGCGCATTCCCAGATGAAAATGGCTGGCGTGCGCCGCGTTATATTCCGGCCCAAGACCGTTTCCGTAGTAACCGCAGCTTGCCGCCAGCAGAGCCTTCAGCCATGGCTGCATTTTTGCCGATTTCCAGCCGTTAAGTACCGTAACGCGCTCTCCGTTCGCCAGCCGAAAAGCGGCGATATCCAGCGCCTCTGCCGTGGCATGCTCGCTGCGCCGCGCATCGGGCCGGTGGTAGATATTGCGGCAGGCAAAGCTGCCGAGGTGCTCAATGCGCGTCAGTTCACTGCCGGTAAAGCGTTTAGTCAGGGGCCGGGCCTGCTGGCTGACAAACAGGGCTGAGCTGAGCGCCAGCGGACAGCTGGCAAGAAAACTGCCGTTCAGGCTCACCGGGCCAAAGTCACGCACGCGCACGACGTTGTTCAGCGGGCATTCCCCGCCGCTGTCAGCGACCGCCTGCGTGCGGATCAGGTTTTTTTGATTAGCCTGCGCTAACAGACTCGCGCAGGCTTCGGGCGTTAAGCGCCGTAGCTTATACTGGGTAATACGGCCAGGCGGGTCGTCCAGGTTCAGCGGCGTGAAAGGGTTGTAGTAAGACGGCAGCCAGCGATAGCCCGCCGTTGCGATTGCCCCAAGGATGAAAATGGTCAGCAGCGTTTTTCCTTTCACTCTCCCCCCTCACTGTTCCCCAAAACATTATGGCAGAAGGCCGCGAAACCCGCAGGGCATCGTGGTATGTTATTGGCTTTTCGTCAGACTGGAAGAGAGTGAGATGGCAAAGCAGCGCGTAGGTATTGTCTTTGGGGGAAAATCAGCGGAGCACGAGGTTTCATTGCAATCGGCTAAAAATATCGTCGATGCGATCGATAAAAGCCGTTTCGACGTGGTGCTGTTGGGCATTGATAAACAGGGCCAGTGGCATGTTAACGATGCCAGCCAGTATCTGCTGAATGCCAACGATCCGGCACACATCGCCCTTAATCCTTCGGAAATTAGCGTCGCCACCGTACCCGGCGTCGTGAAGGGTCAGCTCATCGACGCAGGCAACGCGCAGGCTCTCGCCCAGATCGACGTGGTCTTCCCCATCGTGCACGGCACCCTCGGCGAAGACGGTTCCCTGCAGGGAATGTTACGCATGGCCAACCTGCCGTTCGTGGGCTCGGACGTGCTGGGCTCCGCCGCCTGCATGGACAAAGACGTCACCAAACGCCTGCTGCGCGATGCCGGGCTGAATATCGCGCCGTTCGTGACGCTCACCCGGGCCAACCGCGACAAGCACAGCTTCGCGCAAATTAGCGCTGAACTGGGTCTGCCGCTGTTTGTGAAGCCAGCCAACCAGGGCTCCTCCGTGGGCGTCAGCAAAGTCACCACCGAAACAGAGTTCACGCAAGCCGTCCGTCTGGCGTTTGAGTTCGACCATAAAGTGGTGGTTGAGCAGGGGATCAAAGGCCGCGAAATTGAGTGCGCGGTGCTGGGCAACGATTTCCCACAGGCCAGCACCTGCGGTGAAGTGGTCTTAAACAGCGACTTCTACTCGTACGACACCAAATACATTGATGATAAAGGCGCCCAGGTTGTTGTTCCTGCGGATATCGATCCGGCCATTAACGATAAGATCCGGGCGATCGCCATTCAGGCCTATCAGACGCTCGGCTGCAGCGGCATGGCGCGCGTGGACGTGTTCCTGACGCCGGAGAACGAGGTGGTGATCAATGAAATCAACACGCTGCCGGGTTTCACCAATATCAGCATGTATCCAAAACTGTGGCAGGCCAGCGGGCTTGGCTACTCTGAGCTGATCACCCGCCTGATCGAGCTGGCGCTGGAGCGTCATGCCGCCGACAGCGCCCTGAAAAGTTCCGTTAACGGCTAATCGGCACCCTTAGCCGTCTCCTCCGCTGTCGTCTCTTCCGGACGGCGGCGGATTATCAGCCCTGCCAGCCAGAAACTGATTACCCAGGTCACCAGGCCCACGGCATAGGTTTGCCAGCCTTTCGCTTCAAATCCCAACAGCCCCACGACGCCGTTAAGAATAAAGATCAGCCCGATAGCAAAGGCGTAGTAGTGCCAGTCACGGCGAAGTTTGGACGTGAGCTTCATAACAACTCCGGCAGGAAAAAAAGACATCCTCTCACAGTTTCACCGCCAGGTCTGTGGCAGATGCGGAAATTCTGAAATGCGGTGCAGTTTCATTTAAGTTAACAAATTGTGACATGCTGCAGAAATCAACAATCCAGGAGAAATCCTGAGCGAAAATTACCACGATTCTGATATTGACAAATGCGATGACCTGTCAAACTCACCCCGTAAGACGCGTATTAAAACAGAGTGATATTTCGGGAGGTCAACATGGCTGACTTTACATTGTCGAAACCGATTTTTGGCGGCAAACCAAAAACCTCCACGGCGGGTAATATCGCGTATGCCCTGTTTGTCCTGTTCTGCTTCTGGGCTGGCTCCCAGCTGCTTAATATGCTGGTGCACGCGCCGGGCGTTTATGAACACCTGATGCAGGTGCAGGATAACGGACGCCCGCGGGTTGAAATCGGGTTTGGCGTGAGCACGCTGTTTGGCCTCGTTCCCTTCCTCGCGGGGTGTATGATTTTAGGCGTTGTCGCGCTCGTCCTGCGCTTTCGTCGTCGCCATTAAAGCCCCATACAGCGAGCCCGGCGATCGTCCACGCGTTTTGCGAACCATGCGGTGGTCAGGTTACGCGTGATCTTCGGGCTTTCCAGCTGAATCCCCGGCAGAATTGCCCTCGGCAACGTTTTCCCACTCTTCTTATCGGCAAGCGCAAACACTTTCTTGTAGAGATCCGTTTTCTCAAATGCCAGGCTGTCGCCTTTCTCAAGCTGACGGCGAATGTCGCTGTTGCTCATATCAAGCGTTGTCGATAATTTCCGGATCGCCCGCTCGGTGCTTCCCGCCTCGCTGCTGCCGTAGGCGATAAGATCGCCGTCCAGCGCCAGCTTGACGCCGCTTGCGCGGCTAACCGCGCTCTGAAACGCCGCGTTACGGCTGGCATACCAGCCCGCGTTAAAGTCTGCGAAGCGGTACAAGGGCTCGCTGTAGTTCGCCGGATAGTTCAGCAGATGATACGTGCCGAACCACAGCCCGCCGCGCAGAGAGAAGACCTCCTGACGCACCGTACCGTCAATTTCCCACGGGTAGCCGTCGGTATGCTTCTCGGCAAACGCAATGCTCACCTGCATCGGGCCGCCGGTGTGAACCGGGTTCAGTGAGCCAAACAGTTTCTGCCCCATCGGCACCATGTTAATGAAATCATCAAAGATGGCGCTGAGCTGTTTTTCGGTTTTCACCGTGTCCAGCCGCTCGCTGTAGCTTTTGCCGTTTGGCGAAGTGATTTTCAGCGCGGTATGCACGAGGAATACCGGGATATGCATCGATTCCGCGCGGCGGTCGATCTCTTTCCAGGCAATTTTGTTGAGACCCGGCACCACCGGGTCTGACTGGTACATCGACTCCTGCTGCGCCACCGCCAGCACCGAGCAGATATTCTCCTCGGTTGGGGCAATCTTCTGGCTTTCAAAGGTTTTTGCCAGCGCATCCGCCCACGCATTGCGATCCTTCACGCTGGCGGGCATTTTTTGCCGCACAACGCTTGCGACATCCACGGGCTTCTCGCCCTTTTTAAGCGGAGCGGCCCCTTTTTCGGCACAGCCCGCCAGAACGAGGGCAGCCAGCAAGGACAGCGGTAACGCACGCGGTACGGCAAAAGACATAGCAACTCCCTGTATTAGCTAAATGTGTTGGTGACTTCCTGCAGGTCCCGATCGTCCAGCTCATGTTCAAAGCTGCGCAGACGTTTGTAGATGGACATCAGTTCCACCAGCGTGGTCCAGGAGTTGATCAGATACTGGAACGAGTTTCTGACCTGATCGAACACGTTGGTAATCTGGGTCAGTAAGCCCAGCGTGATTGTTCCCGCAACAATAGACGGGAACAACAGGAATAGTCCAAAAACAGTATCGACCTGCAGATAGAAAATACGGGCAATATTGAAATACATGTAGTGGAAATAGAGCCGGAAATAGTTGAAACGGACGTTGCGGAACAGCTCTTTTATCGTCGGGGGCGCAGCGCGCGTTGGGTCGTCCTCTCCGTAGACCAGCTCCTTACGATAGGCCGCTTCCACACGCTGATTCT
Source organism: Enterobacter cloacae complex sp. P43RS (assembly GCF_014930585.1). Lineage (NCBI taxonomy): Bacteria > Pseudomonadati > Pseudomonadota > Gammaproteobacteria > Enterobacterales > Enterobacteriaceae > Enterobacter > Enterobacter cloacae complex sp. P43RS. The sequence goes on along the minus strand of NZ_JADBRJ010000003.1, from coordinate 109,350 downwards.
TAAACTCTAAGCCCGGCAGCTTAATCCCGACGACGGCAAGCAGGCCTGTGCCCATAAGCGACCAAATCAGCGCCGGGATGAGCAGGCCGTACGGTAAATGTCCGACAATCGGCAATGCTGAAATATGGGGAGAAAGCGCGACCAGAATCGGTAAGAACGCAAACAGTTTCAGGATGGCATTAAGCAGGCTGACGCCCATATCCTCAAGCGTTGACGCAAAACGCATGGTGTCTTCCTGAACACGCTGAGCAGCACCTTCAATATGGCGCAGACGCTCCCAGTGGGTCATGTAGAATTCGTTCATCGCCGTACGCCAGCGGAAGACGTAATGGCTGACGAAGAAATTATTCAACACCGCCACGGTGACAGCGATCATCGCAATGCCCATAAAAATTTTTAACTGATTATAAAGCTCGCCAATTGGCACCCTGTTAGGGGCGCTAAGCGCTTTCTGGATGAGATCGTAGAACGGGGCATACCACGCGTTAATGGCTACGCTCACTTCGACCAGAAACCAGGTGACAAAAATAATCAGCGACGTTCCGAGAATGGACCACGTCTGCCAGCGATGAGGGGAATAATTAAACCAGAACAGCGCAAACAGCCCGACGCAAAGCGCGTAATAGGCATAAAACAGCAGATAGCTGAACGACCAGAAGCGCGCCGCGCTAATCGGCACCTCGCCTGTCGCCCCCACGATGCGCGTCAGCCATGCACCGCCGCCCGCCAGCCAGAACACGACTGCGATCAGTGCCCAAATAAATGCCGACAGGAAAAAAGGCCCCGGCTTTGGGAAAAAAGACTTAAACATGATACTTCCTTCTTGTTGTTATGGTTGTTGCTGTGCTCAACACATTACCACACGAATACCTTGCCCGAGCCGGACCCCGGCTCGGGCAAAAAGGTCAGACCCGTGGGTTGATTATTAGTTCGCTTTCCAGTTTTCGAGAATTGTTTCGGTGCGTTTCACCGCGACAGGGTTCGCCGGCGCAATGAAGTTTCGCCAGACGTCGTTGTGGTGGTGAATCAGGATCTGTGCTTCAGCAGCCGGGCGGTTGGCGGTGGTGTGGGCATCTTCCGCCACGGTAATGTGGTAACCCCGGCTGACGCCATTCTTGACCGTGGCGTCAACGCAGTAATCGGTGGCGCAGCCGCAGATGACAAACTCGCGAATGCCCTGCTCGCGTAACAGCGCCTCAAGCCCGGTGTTATAGAAGGCATCGCAGGCGGTTTTGGTCACGTACAGCGCGCCAGCAGGTTGATGGAGTTCAGGCAGCAACGCAAACCCGTCACTTCCCTCTTCCAGCCCCCCGGCCTCGACATGCTGAATAAAAATCACCGTGTCAGCAGCCTGCGTAAGCTGGTTGATCAGAGAGACACACGTCTCGCGCTGATGACGCGGGGTTTCAAACACCCCGTTCTGCATATCAACCACCATTACCACACGCTTTTCAGACATACCGTTCTCCGCAAGATTGAGTAACACTGGTGCCTATCATAAGCCCGATGTCACAAAATGGGAGAGCGCTCGCAGGGAAATTCTTCATATTTACCCATGGTTACGTTTTTCTCGCTATGGTTATGCTATTCGGGGCATTGCACGGTGCCGATTAGTAGTATAAATACCCATTACTTTCCTCATTCACTTCATGGATGCTTTTCGTTGAAACGTTGTCTGCTCTCTTTTGCCGCGCTGTGTGCGGTGAGCTTCTCCACCGCCCAGGCAGCCCAGCCGCTGACGGCGCCCGTTTTGGCTTCCGATATTGCCGATCGCTACGCGAACCTTATCTATTACGGCAGCGGCGCGACCGGGATGGCAATGGTGGTCATCGACGGCAACCAGCGCGTTTTCCGCAGCTTTGGTGAAACGCGTCCAGGTAATAACGTTCGTCCGCAGCTGGATTCCGTTGTGCGCGTCGCGTCCTTAACCAAGCTGATGACCAGCGAAATGCTGGTGAAGCTGCTCGACCAGGGCGTGGTAAAGCTCGACGATCCGCTCAGCAAATACGCCCCGCCGGGTGCCCGCGTGCCGACGTATCAGGGCACGCCAATTCGCCTGGTGAACCTCGCGACGCACACCAGCGCTCTGCCGCGCGAGCAGCCGGGCGGCGCGGCGCACCGCGACGTTTTTGTCTGGCCAACGCGCCAACAGCGCTGGAACTACCTGAGCACCGCCACGCTGAAATCCGCCCCGGGCTCGCAGGCCTCTTACTCGAACCTGGCGTTCGATCTGCTGGCGGATGCGCTTTCAACGGCGGCGGGCAAACCTTACCCGCAGCTGTTTGAAGAGCAGATCACGCGTCCGCTGGGCATGAAAGACACCACCTTTACCCCTTCCCCGGACCAGTGCAAACGCCTGATGGTGGCAGAGAAAGGCGCAAGCCCCTGTAACAACACGCTGGCGGCCGTGGGCAGCGGCGGGGTCTATTCCACCCCTGGCGACATGATGCGCTGGATGCAGCAGTTCCTTTCTTCGGATTTTTACTCCCGCAGCAGCCAGGCCGATCGTATGCAGACCCTTATCTATCAGCGTACTCAGCTGCATCGCGTCATCGGGATGGACGTGCCGGGTAAAGCCGATGCGCTCGGCCTGGGCTGGGTCTATATGGCGCCGAAAAATGGCCGTCCGGGCATCATTCAGAAAACCGGCGGCGGCGGCGGATTCATTACCTACATGGCAATGATTCCGCAGTCCAACGTGGGCGCGTTTGTGGTGGTCACCCGTTCTCCGAACACGCGCTTCGTTAATATGAGTGACGGCATCAATAACCTGGTGGCCGAACTGAGCGCCAATAAAGCCCAGGTGCTTACTGCGTCTAACTGATCTTAATATTCCGTGGGCAAGCGGTTGATGCTGACCAGTTTGCCCCGGCTCATATTGATGTAGTTCCCCTGACGCAGCGCAGCCAGGACTTCTGCAACGACCGAACGTGAAATACGTGTGCTACGCTGAATATGATTCATAACGCCAATTTTTGAGCGCAGCGAGTCATCCCACTCGGCCATATTGATCAACATCGCCCGGATCTGACTATAAGAGTTATTTCCCACCAGCTGCAGGTCACGCTTGCCCAGAATATGGTTAATCCATGACACCCAGCAGAAAGCATCCTGCCAGAGATGATTTTGCTGAATAAGTTGACGCGTGGCAGAGACCGGTAAATAAAACCCAGAACAGGTTGTGTGTGTCATCATGGAATATTCCAGATAACTATCATTTATCCATGCATTCAAACCATAGATAAAAGGTGCCTGCGCAATGCCCATCAGAAGTTCATCAGATTTACGATGGATAGCGGTAAGACCAGACTGTATTATAAAAGTAAATGGCTCATCATCATTATTGCCGGTTGTTATTAATTGCTGTGGTTCGATCTTAAAGGGGGTACCGGCGACTTCCAGACATTTTGCGAGCCGGCTTAATTCAGAAAGTGGTTTCGCATTAACGTTCATGCATACCTCAAAGCATCTGTATCTGTCGGTTCTTTATTATTTTTAAACCATATAAAAAAGCGGGGGAAAATATCCCCCGCGCTTTCTATTTACCAGGTATATTTCACACCCAGGTTTGCTCCCCAGTTCTGGTCAACGTCGCCGCCGCCCAGATAAGTCGCATCGGTGTAAGCACTGAAGTTTTTGGTGAAGCTGAACTGGGTGCCCAGCCCAACGCGAACCGCAGAGCCTTCGACGCCGTTATCAATGCTGTCAGAGTTGATATCAGCATTATTGTCAGCATCGTCATAGACGTAAGCCAGCTTGAAGTACGGGGTCAGCGCCTGTTCGCCGCCGTAGTTGAAGGTATAACCCGCATCCAGGCCAAGTTCATAACGCATGCTGTCGTAAGACTGACCATCGATACGCATGTCGTTGCTCAGCTGGTAGTCGTCGCCTGACTGGAACAGGCCGGAAATCGCCGCATAAGGGGTGATATAGCCTGAGAGGTTTGGTTTCCAGTCATAGCCCAGCTTCATCCCGAAGCCGACAGCGTCAGAGGTTGTATCACCGTCAACATACTGACCGTTGCTCATGGTTGCAGAGAGGTCATTGTTAAAGCGGGTGTAGTTCAGTGAGCTGTCGAGGAAGACGTTGTTCGCAAACGTCGCAGACGCGTAGATCATCGCAGTCTGGCTGTCCTGATCGACCTGACCCGTACGATCGCTGATATCGCCTTTCGCAAAACCAGCTGCACCACCGACGATCCACTTCGCATTATTACCGTCAATCTGCGTGTCCAGACCGACCATAATGCCGCTTACGTCCTGATCGTAGCTGACGGTGCCGTTATCCGCGTCAAAATTGCCGCCGAAATAGCTCACCCACGCTCCGCCGTTGTCTGCCAGGCCATGACGGCTGTTGGTCAGACGCGTACCCACGGTATCCTGCTGGAGATTCCAGATATTGGTGTTGGCAGAAGGAATGCTCAGCGCCATGTTGGCGTAGTCAGTCAGCTCTTTCTGCTGGAGAACAACGGTGTCACCCTCCTGCTGCGCCTGATAGGTATAAGCACCTAAATCAGCTTTGTTTGCAGCAGTAAAGCTGGCTGCGGTATCTGCGTTATTGTCGTAGACGCGAATGATCTCTTTGTTTTTGTAGTCGGCAACTGAACCAGCGCCGGTTGCATCGTCGATGCGCACCTTGTAGTTACCGGCAACGTCACCGTTCACCGCCAGATGGCCGTCGGAGTTCAGCGCGACAACACCGTAGTCATACTCCGCGTTGTAGCGATCGTTGGTGATATAGCGTGCGTTGTTCAGATCACTGTTCAGCACATAATCACGGCTGGCAACGTTGAGCACGCCGCCATCGGTCAGTACCATATTGTGCGTATCAACCTGACCCAGACCCAGCGCCAGCTCGGCACCGTTGTCTACGGTAATGGTGTTGGCATACAGCTCTGCTGTCTCTTCAGTCAGTGCCGCACGGCTATAGCTGTCCAGATACAGGCTGTCGGTTGCCACGGCTCCGCTGTCGCCAATATTCATGGTTGAAGCATTGGTCAGGGTGATTGAATCCGCCAGCAGGCCGGAGTTTTCAACATTGACCTGAGACTGGTTGTTCACCGTCAGCGCATCAATGTTGGAGACCTTGCGGGTATCCCACTCGGAACCGTTATCCAGCGCCACATTGAACAGGCCGCTTTGGTACACCTCTTCACCGGCAACGTGACCGTTGCTGTCGAAGGTAGAATCAGGCCAGATGCTGTTCGGGGACAGAGCGTGCCAGTCAACGTTGCTGTAGCCCTGGCCATACATCTGCGCAGTGCCGATAGCTTCAACGCTGGACTGCGCTGCACCGACCCACTTGCTGCCGTTAGTGAGCGTAACATCCAGTGTATCGGTACCGTCCCAGCCGTTGGTGGTTGGGTTATAGACACCATCTTCAGTGGTATCCGTTGCCGGATCGCCATTCTCGTAGAAGTTGTTATCAAAGGTGCTGGAGAAAAGAATGTCACCCGTTACGGTAGAGTGATCGAAGGTAGCGGTGGTCTGCATGGCGTTATCAGACGCGCCGGCCGCAACGATCAGCGCCGCATCATCCGCAGCCGAGGCGTTGGTTTCACCGTAGTCGCTCGGCTTCGCCGTTTGACCGTAGAACCCGTTGGTGCCCAGATCGCTGTACGCACCAGAGGTCAGCACGGAGTCTTTCACCACCAGCGTATCGGTAAAGACATTGCTGCTGTTAGCAACGCCTTCAACGCCGTCGTATGGTGTGTTATCCAGCTCCTGATAACCCTGCGTCAGCGTGATACCCGCGACGTGGGAGTTGTTCTGAATAACGATATCAGATTCAACGTCCAGGGTAATTGCGTTACCCAGACCATAGGTGTCCAGATAATGCGTTTCAGTATTCTCGCCATTGACGACATCATACGCGTAATGCTCGTAGGCATCGTTGATGGTGGAGTTATCAACGGTCAGACTAAAACGATCGTACTGGGTATGACTGGTGCCGTCAGTATCCACGCCATCTGCACACGTCGTGGTCATACACTCTGACGTGATCATGCCGTTAATGGTGCTGTTAGAAATACTCAACGCGTTCGCACGGCCATTGACCCCATCATCCAGATAGTAAGTCGAAATAACACCGTTTACGGTTGATTTATTGATGACCGGATAAATGTCACCATCATGGGTGGCATCCGAGTAATCCCAATCTGCGTAGCCATAATACCACGGCGTAGATGCGGTATTATCATATCCAAAAGTATTATATGTCGTACCGGAAATATCTTTCGCATTAGCCTGAGAAGCGATAGCCAGCGTACAAGCTAATGCAAGTTGAGATACAACCAGTTTCTTTTTCCATGTTTGCATTGGGTCATCCCTCCTCAGGGACGTAAGCATGTTTGTCCGTAAATCAATTAGCAATGTTTAATTGCGGAGTGAATTATGCAGTTTCATTCAGAAAAGGTTCAATGAATGATTCATTTAAGTCCGTATCCAGACAATCAGCAGATGTAAAACGAGAGAAAAAGAGCGCTAAATATAAATACTATAAAGAAAAAGTCAAAATAAACTAAACAAGCAAAGGTGATATAACTTTTATAAACAGATCATTTTTATTTATACATTCCCTTCGTAATAGAATTAACATCAATAATTCGAACCGACATTCCGCAGGATTAGTTAATTATATATAATTCAGTGGCAATCATAGACAGGCCGCATTAATCGGTATCAAAATGCCCACTTTAGTAAAACACCTCACTTCACTTTGAGGTACACTAACCTTCTTTGTTCCACAAACATCAGGCATACCATGACCGATTTAATTGCACGTCCCCGCCGCCTGCGTAAGTCACCCGCACTGCGCGCCATGTTTGAAGAGACAACACTGACCTTAAACGATCTGGTGTTGCCGATTTTTGTTGAAGAAGAGATTGATGACTACAAAGCCATCGAAGCCATGCCGGGCGTGATGCGCATTCCTGAAAAATACCTGGCCCGCGAGATTGAACGCATTGCCAACGCGGGGATCCGCTCGGTGATGACCTTCGGCATTTCCCACCATACCGACGCCACCGGCAGCGATGCATGGAAAGAAGATGGCCTCGTGGCCCGCATGTCCCGCATCTGCAAAGATACCGTGCCAGAAATGGTGGTCATGTCCGACACCTGCTTCTGCGAATATACCTCCCACGGGCACTGCGGCGTGCTGTGCGATCACGGCGTGGACAACGATGCCACCCTGCTGAACCTCGGCAAGCAGGCGGTCGTGGCTGCCGCTGCGGGTGCGGACTTCATCGCGCCCTCTGCGGCGATGGACGGACAGGTTCAGGCTATCCGTCAGGCGCTGGATGCGGCAGGCTTTACCGACACCGCCATCATGTCCTACTCCACCAAGTTTGCCTCCTCCTTCTACGGCCCGTTCCGTGAAGCAGCGGGTACGGCGCTGAAGGGCGATCGTAAGACCTACCAGATGAACCCGCTGAACCGCCGGGAAGCGATTCGTGAATCCCTGCTTGATGAAGCCCAGGGCGCAGACTGCCTGATGGTGAAACCGGCTGGCGCCTATCTCGATATTCTGCGCGACATCCGCGAGCGCACCGAACTGCCGCTGGGGGCATACCAGGTGAGCGGTGAATACGCGATGATCAAATTCGCCGCGCTGGCCGGTGCAATCGACGAAGAGAAAGTGATCCTTGAAAGCCTGGGCGCGATCAAACGCGCGGGCGCGGATCTGATCTTCAGCTACTTCGCGCTGGATCTGGCCGAGAAAAAAATCCTCCGCTAATCTTCACCAAACTGCAATACAACCGACATCTGCTCCTTCTACTGTCTTCGCAAGACGGCAGGAGGAGTAATCATGTTTAGCCTCGATAGCGTTCTCGACGATCTTTGGCCTCAGGCGAGGCCTGCACCCTGGCAAAAAAGTCTGTTAAAAAGGCTGTTTTACGAAGAAGAATTCCAGCAGTTTGCCGCCGCTCACCGCCACCTGAAAGGACTGGATATGGTGGAGCAAGTTCTGGAGCACCTTGATATTCTCTGCACCGTTTCCGCCCGCGATCTCGAACAAATCCCCGAACATGGCCCGCTGGTCATTATTGCCAACCACCCGACAGGCACGCTGGACGGGCTGGCGCTGATGTACGCCGTCTCCCGCGTGCGGCGCGACGTTAAAGTCGTGACCAACCGGATGCTGACCCACCTTGAGCCTCTCAGTTCGCTGTTTATTCCGGTGGACAATATGGGCGGCAGGACGGCGAAATCGTCTCTGGTTCAGATGGAGCAGCATCTGCAAAACGCGGGCGTGCTGATCTTCTTCCCGGCGGGTGAAGTTTCACGCCCCACGCGCAAAGGCATTCGCGATAAAAAATGGCACTCCGGCTTTACCAAACTCGCCAGCAAGCTGCGCGCCCCGCTGCTGCCGGTGCATATTCAGGCGCATAACAGCCTGCTCTTTTATGCCAGCACGCTGGTGTCGCCGACATTGTCGATGCTGCTGCTAATGCAGCAGATGTTCCGCCGCCGCCACAGCCAGCTGCCGATTAAAATCGGCCAGCAAATCGCCTGGCATCACTGGCATAGCGCCACGCTTTCGTCACGTGAGATGGCCGAGCAGTGCCGTCAGCACGTGATGCGTCTTGGCAAGGGATTGCCTGGCGTCTTCAAAACCCAGTGCGCCATTGCCCGTCCGGAAGACAGGGCCACCCTGAAACGCGAGCTGGCGCAGGCGGAGTGTCTGGGTAAAACCAGCGACGGTAAAACCATCTACCTGTGGCAGCGCAACGGGCAGGAAGAGGCGCCTCTTCTGCGCGAACTGGGCCGCCTGCGTGAGATTGCGTTTCGCGCGGTGGAGGAAGGGAGCGGTAAACGCCGGGACACCGACAGCTACGATGACGATTATCTGCACCTGATCCTCTGGGATGAAGAGGATCTGGAGATCGTCGGGGCGTATCGCTTTATGCCGACGGCCATGCAGATCGAAAAGCGCGGCGTTGAAGGTCTGTACAGTTACAGCCTGTTCCACTACGACGACAAAATGCAGGACGTGCTTGAGCACGGCATTGAGCTCGGGCGCAGCTTTATTCAGCCGCGCTACTGGGGGCGTCGCGGTCTGGACTATTTATGGTCCGGCATCGGGGCTTACCTGGCGCGTTACCCACATTATCGCTACCTGTTTGGCCCCGTCTCCATCTCCGGCGGCTTACCGCCTGCGGCACGGGATCTGCTGGTCGCCTTTTACCGCCTGTGGTTCCCCGCGACGCATCCGCTAGCCGCGTCACGTCAACCGTATCCGGCATCCTTACCGGACGTGCTGGCACAGTTTGGCGGCGTGGATTACGTGGACGATTTGACGAAGCTGAAATCCCTGCTCGGCAATCTGGGCTGCGGCATACCGCCGCTGTATAAACAGTATTCCGAACTATGCGAGCCCGGCGGCGTGCAGTTTATTGATTTTGGCAGCGACCCGGCGTTCAACAATTGCGTAGACGGTCTGGTGCTGGTGGATTTGTGCTACCTGAAGGCGAACCGCTATCAGCGGTATATTGAGGCGCACCTTTAATTGGCCGGCAATTGTGCACCGTTTACGCCGGGTGGCGCTGCGCTTACCCGGCCTACGGGTACTCCAGGATCAGGGGCGGTAAAACGGCTTATCCCCCAAAATCGTCGCCCGCTGCATAATCCTTCGCTGCGGCAGATAGTCCGCGTTGGCGTAATGCTGCGTCACGCGGTTATCCCAGATCGCCAGGTCGTTCTCCTGCCAGCGCCAGCGCACCTGAAACTCCGGTTTAGTGATATGTGCGAACAGGAATCCCAGCAGCGCGTCGCTCTCTTTCTCCGTCACGTCCACAATGCGCGTCGTGAATCCTTCGTTCACGAACAGCGCCTGCTTGCCCGTGACCGGATGGGTACGCACCACCGGGTGCAGCAGCGGCGGATGCTTCGCCACCGCCTCCAGCCAGCGCTGATGCTCCTCTTCGCTTTTACGGTACTTGTATTCCGGGAACGATTTTTTGAAGTCGTGCTCCGCCCGCAGGCCGCTCAGCAGCGTCCGGAACGGCGCAGAGAGCGCCTCAAACGCCGCAATCCCGCTCGCCCACAGCGTATCGCCGCCGGTCTCTGGCAGTAATTTTGCTGCCAGAATCGCCCCGGCGGGCGGCGTCTCGATAAAGGTGACGTCCGTGTGCCAGTTGTCGTTGTCAGGCGGGTTATCGTTGTGGGTATCCAGAACGATAATCTCCTCCACCCCTTCCGCATGCGGATAGACCGGGTGGATATGCAGGTCGCCAAAACGCAACGCCAGCGCGCGCTGCTGCTGCGGGGTGATCGCCTGCTCGCGCAGGAACACCACCTGATGGCGCAGCACCGCGTGGTAAAGCTGCTCAAACTGGTTATCGCTCAGCGGGCGGGACACATCCAGGCCCGACACCTGCGCGCCAATGTACGGCCCCAGCGGGGTGATGGTCAGTCGTTCACTCATTGTATTTCTCCATGCCAGGGCGTCAGACGGCGCTGTAACGCGCGCAGCCCCAGTTCTAATCCGAAGGCGATCGCGGCAATTACCGCGATCCCTGCCAGCACCACGTCAGTCGCCAGGAACTCTCCCGCCGACTGAACCATAAACCCTAATCCTCGCGTGGCGGCGATCAGCTCTGCCGCCACCAGCGTGGACCAGCCCACGCCGAGGCCGATGCGCAGCCCGGTTAAAATCTCCGGCAGCGCGCCGGGTAGAATCACAAACAGCAGCACCTGCGTACGGCTGGCCCCCAGCGACTGTGCCGCACGAATGCGCACCTGCTGGGCACTCTTCACGCCCGCCAGCGCCGACATGGCAACCGGCGCGAAAATCGCCAGATAAATCAGCAGAATTTTCGACGTTTCGCCGATACCGAACCAGATCACCATCAGCGGCAAATAGGCCAGCGGTGGCACCGGGCGGTAAAGCTCAATCAGCGGGTCAAGGATGCCGCGCACCGTCGGGCTTAGGCCCATCGCGATCCCGACCGGGATACCGATAACCACCGCCGCCAGCAGCGCCACCAGAATGCGCGTCAGGCTTGCGCCGAGATGCTGCCAGAGCGTAGCGTCCATAAAGCCCTGCGGCCCGGCGATGGAGATGAGTTTCGCCAGCACCTGTCCCGGCGGCGGCAGAAACAGCGGGCTGACCCACTGCTGGGCCGCAACCGCCCACCACGCTGCCAGCAGCACCAGCAGCGTACCGACGCTCAGCGTAATTTGACGTGAGAAAGGCCAGCGCAGCGCCAGACGCGTGCGGCGCGTTTTTTCACTGAAGACGATGCTCATGAGAAGGCCTCCCGCTGTTCAAACACGCGGCTTAAGACGTATTCACGCTGCTCAATAAACCGCGGATCGGATTTGATGCTGCGCACGGGTTCTCCCGCGACGTAGCGGCGTGCGAAATCCAGCGGCAGCCGCTCCAGCACGCTCCCCGGCCCCGGCGAGAGCAGCACCAGCTCGGTCGCCATAAACACCGCCTCTTCGATATCGTGAGTAATCAACAGCACCTGCTTGCCCGTCTCATGCCACAGGCGCAGCAGCAGGGTTTGCATCTGCTCGCGGGTAAAGGCGTCCAGCGCCCCGAACGGCTCGTCCAGCAGCAACAACTGCGGATTCGCCGCCAGCGCGCGGGCGATCCCGACGCGCTGACGCTGACCGCCGGAAAGCTGCCAGATAAAGCGTTTTTCCGCCCCTTCCAGCCCCACTTTTTTCAGCATCGCCCGCGCGGTTGCCAGCCGCTGTTCACGGTTCACACCCGCAAGCTGTAGCCCAAACGCCACGTTCTCCTGCACGTTGCGCCACGGAAGCAATCCTTCGTTCTGAAAGACCACGCCGCGCTCGGCGCCAGGGCCATCCACCTTTTTGCCTTCCAGCTGAATGGTGCCGTGCTGATACGGTACAAACCCGGCGATCAGATTCAGCAGCGTGGTTTTTCCGCAGCCGGACGGGCCGAGCACCACCAGCAGTTCACCGCTGCCCAGCGTCAGGTTGATGTCCTCCAGCGCGGGTTTACCACCGTAATCGGCATACAGGTTCGTAATGTTCAGCATGGCGGGCTCCTTATTTCACAAAGCGGTCGGTGACGTACTGACTGTAATCCGCCGCGACCGCAGGCACTTTGCCCTGCTCTTTCAGGAAGGTGGCGGTATCTACAATCGCTTTGCTCACCGGCCCGTTTAGCTGCTGCACCTGCTGCGCGGGGGTCAGATAGGTATTGCCCCTCACCAGCCCCGGCACGTCCGCTTCCGGCACGCCGCTCAGGCGGGAGAGTTTTTCCAGGTTGGCGGGCTGCTTCAGCCACTCATCCGGGTTGCTGATGTACGGCTGCTGGGCGGCAATCGCGCTTTTGGCGAAGGCTTTCACCACCTCAGGATGTTTCTCGGCGAAGTCTTTACGCACGACCCACACGTCGAGGGTCGGCGCGCCCCACTGACCCACTTTCTCGGAGTCGGTCAGCACGGTGCCGTCTTTTTCCAGCTCGTTTACTGCCGGTGCCCACACGTAAGCCCCGTCAATATCCCCGCGCTGCCAGGCGGCGATAATCGCCGGCGGCTGAAGATTGATGATTTGCACCTGCCCCGGCTTGATGCCCCAGTGTTTGAGCGCCGCCAGCAGGCTGTAGTGGGTGGTGGAGATAAACGGCACGGCGATGCGTTTGCCGATCAGGTCTTCCGGTTTGGTGATGTTTTTCTTCACCACCAGCGCTTCGGAATTACCGAGCTGAGAAGCGAGGAGGAAAACCTCAATCGGTACCTGCTGGCTGGCCGCGACCGCCAGCGGGCTGGAGCCGATATTGCCAATCTGCACGTCGCCGGACGCTAACGCACGCACGACGGACGCGCCGCTGTCGAACTTGCGCCAGTCGACTTTCGCGCCGCTCTCTTTCGCAAAGGTATTGTCCGCCTGCGCAACCTTCGCCGGCTCAGCCGAGGTTTGATACGCGACGGTAACGTCCACCGCCTGCGCCTGAAATGCCCACAGCGCCAGCGCGCCGAGAAGTGTGATTCGCGATGAAATTGCCATAGTGCCTGCTCCCCTGTTGTTATGAGGGCAGTATTTCCGGCGCGGGAATTTTGATAAAGGAATAAAAAAGAATCGCTAATGACGATTCGTTTTTAGAAAAAAAGCGGGAAAGGATAGTTGATTTTGTGCGGTTGGTTTGTGCCGGGTGGCGCCTGCGCCTTACCCGGCACAAACTCAGCGCTGCGCGTTCAGCTCTGCAATATCCTTCGGCGTGGTGCGACAGCATCCGCCGATTAACTTCGCTCCCGCAGCCAGCCACTGCGGCAGATACCCCGCCAGCGTCTCGCACGCTTCGCCGTGGTGGTGCCAGGTTTTGGTTACCGCATCATAATGCTCACCCGAGTTCGGGTAGACCACCAGCGGCAGCGGCGTCAGGCTTTGCAACTGCTTCAGCGCCGCCGTGGTGTTTTCCAGCGCGATACAGTTGATGCCCAGCGCGACGACCTGCGGATAGTCCTCCAGAGAAGAAACCACCTCCCGCAGCGGCGTGCCGTCGCTCAGGTGCTCGCTGTCGCGCAGGGTGAAGGAGAACCACGCCCGCGCGCGGGGATACGCCGTCAGCAACGCGGCCAGCGCCTTTATTTCCGTGAACGACGGCAGCGTTTCGCAGGCCAGCAGGTCTGCGCCCGCGTCCAGCAGCGCTTCCACGCGCGGGCGATGGAATTCTGTGAATTCTTCGGCACTGCGCACGTAGTCGCCGCGATACTCTGAGCCATCCGCCAGATACGCGCCGTACGGCCCAACGGAGCCCGCTACCAGCAGCGTGCCCGCGTGCGGGTTTTCGGCCAGGTACGCTTCGCGCGCCTTACGCGCCAGCTCCACGCTTTTGCCAATCAGCGCGCGGGACTGCGCCTCATCCAGACCGCGTGCCGCAAAGCCCGCAGGCGTAGCCTGGTAGCTGGCGGTGATCGCCACCTGCGCGCCCGCGCGGTAGTAATCAAGATGCACTTCACGGATAAGATCCGGGTTTTCCACCAGCACTTTGGCCGACCAGAGGCTGTCTGCAAGGTTACAGCCGCGCGCTTCCAGCTCCGTTGCCATTGCGCCATCCAGCACCACAAACGGCTGTTTTTCAAGGATGGCGGTAAGCGGATTATTCTGCGACATGTTCAGGCTCCTGCGATGTCATATTTCGGGTCAGGTAGTAGGCACCATAACACAGGGCGACGAACGGAAGCCCGCAATAAAGGGCAATGCGCTGGCTGGGGTCAAACCACAGGCCGACGCAGGCCACCACGCAGAGGATAAAACCGAGCACCGGCACCAGCGGATACCACGGCGCGCGGTACTGCAGCGCAGAGAGCGGCTGGCCGGACTGCAGATGATGGCGACGGAAAACGAAGTGCGACGCGCAGATGCTGATCCACACAGCCACCACCGCAAAGCCAGAAATGGCCGAGAGTGCGACAAACACCGTGTCCGGGGCCACCACGCTTGAGAACAGCGCCAGCACGCCGCCGAGCATGGAAACCGAGAGCGCCGTCAGCGGCACGCCGTTTTTGTTCACGCGGGCAAAGCAGCGCGGGAGCGTTTTCTCATTCGAGAGCGACCACAGCATGCGCCCGGAGGCGTACAGCCCGGAGTTCGCCGCCGAGAGGATCGCCGTCAGGATCACGAAGTTAAAAATATCCGCCGCGTAGGGAATACCGACCTTTTCAAACACCAGCACGAACGGGCTTTTTTCCACGCCCGCCTGCTGCATCGGGATCAGCGCCGCCAGCACAAACACGGTGCCGATAAAGAAGATGATCAGCCGCGCGATGGTGGTGCGGATCGCAACCGGAATGACCTTGTGCGGATTTTCCGTTTCACCCGCTGCGATGCCGATAAGCTCGGTCCCGGAGAAGGCAAAGTTCACCGCCACCATGGTCATCAGGATCGGCAGGCCGCCGTGCGGGAACCAGCCCTCGGCGGTGAGGTTGCTTAAGCCCGGCGCGGGTGAACCGTCCTGCATCGGGATGAAACCAAAGACCGCCGCCCCGCCGAGGATGATAAAGGCGATGATGGTGATGACCTTCACCAGCGAGAACCAGAATTCCCCTTCGGCAAAGAAGCGCGTGGAGATGACGTTAAGGCCGAAAATCACCACGCAAAAGACTACGCACCACGCCCAGACGGGCACCTGCGGGAACCAGTACTGCATGCAAAACCCGGCGGCGGTAAAGCTTGACCCGAGCGCCACCGTCCAGGTGAGCCAGTAAAGCCAAGCCACGGTATAGCCCGTCGCCGGGCCGAGATAGCGGGCGGCATAGACGTGGAACGCGCCGGTTTCCGGCATCGCCACGGAGAGCTCGCCCAGACACTGCATCACCAGCCAGACCACCAGCGCGCCGATCAGGTACGCCAGCAGCGTACCCGCCGCCCCGGTGGTGGAAATGATGTATCCGGTATTAAAGAATAACCCTGTCCCAATCACGCCACCCAGCGAGAGCATTATCAGGTGGCGTGTTTTCATGGTGCGCTTAAGCTGTCCATTTTCTTGTTGTGTTTGCATATTACCTTCTATACGTATGGACATCTAAACATCCAAAGAAGGTGTTATACCGCGATTGTTAATAAAAAGCTAGATGACCAGACGTAAACGGGCACGCCGCGCGCTGAGTCTGGGGTGGGTTGTGAGAATCACATAAAGAATGGGACGCCAGGCCATAAGCACCTCCGCAAGCAGATACTAACAGCATGGTGCGGGAACGTGCGATCTTCGGTCAGTCGAAAGTGCTATCCGTTAAGCGCAAATTCATACTGCGATATTGCTGAACTGGCCGCCGGGTTGGTAATTCTCGCAATCGGTTCTATAGTCGTCACAGTTTCTTAGTAACCAGGACTGACTGATGCGCTTTAACGGACTGACCAAAGGTTTCTTTATTTTTATTCTCGCCCTTGTGACCTGGGCCTTCTTCGACGTGCTGTCGCCCTACTTCTCCGCGATACTGTGGGCCGCTATTCTGACCGTCATTTTCAACCCGGTAAAAAACAAATTGCGCGCCGCGCTGGGGGATCGCAACGGGCTGGCCTCGCTGCTGACGATTGGCATTATCTGCCTGATCGTCTTTATCCCGCTGATGGTGATCCTCTCCTCGCTCGCCATTGAGCTGAACGTGGTTTACACGAAGCTTCAGGAGAACAACACCCAATTCCCGGAGGTAGTGGCGAGCATCTTCAACCACTTGCCGGACTGGGCCAGCGGCTTCCTGGCGGATCACAACCTGACCAACGCGGCGCAGATCCAGAAAAAACTCTCCGACGTTGCGCTGCAGGGCGGGCAGTATCTGGCGGGCAGCGCGTTCCTGATCGGCAAAGGTACGTTTGGCTTTGCGATTAGCTTCGGCATCATGCTTTATCTGTTGTTCTTCCTGCTGAAGGATGGACCGTATCTGGTACGCCAGATCCTCGACTCCCTGCCGCTGTCTGATTTTGTTAAACAGCACCTGTTCGCCAAGTTCGTCGGCGTCTCCCGGGCGACGGTGAAAGGGACGGCAGTGGTGGCCGTCGTTCAGGGCACGCTCGGCGGGATCGCGTTTGCCATCGTGGGCATCGACGGCAGCGTGCTCTGGGGCGCACTGATGGCGTTCCTCTCGCTGGTCCCCGCCGTCGGCTCGGCGATTGTCTGGGTGCCAGCCGCCATTTACCTGTTCGCCACGCACCAGCTCTGGCAGGGGCTGTTTATTGTTGGCTTCTTCGTGATTATCGTCGGGCTGGTGGACAATATTCTGCGCCCGCTGCTGGTGGGGAAAGACACCAAAATGCCGGACTACCTGATTCTGATCTCCACCCTCGGCGGCATGGAGCTGTACGGCATTAACGGCTTTGTGATTGGGCCGCTCATCGCCGCGCTGTTTATCGCCTGCTGGAACCTCTTCTCCGGCCGCGATCACGCGGGCAATGCCGAAGAGCTGGACGCCGAGTTCATCGAAGAGGGAAAAAACTCTCCAGATTTGTAGGGACGTGACGATAACGACCACATCAGGCGGCGCTGTGCCGCCTTTTTTTTCGCCTTAAATCATACGTTTTCTATAATTTGAAGAACGCCATCCTCTTTATGCGGTAAAAGGATCTCCAGGTGCGAATCGCGACAATAACCAACTGGGCCTACGGTGCCACGGTCTGCCTGACTATCGCCTCCGGCATTATCATGCTGATGGCCTCCGGTGCTGACACCGCCGAACGTCAGGCCATTGAACTACGTCAAAATTTTGATGAGCTTACAGAAAATATTGAAACCGACGCCTGGAAACAGTCCGATTTAGCGCGCCTGTATGTCATCAAAAAAAATCCGCAAATCCTGGATGAGTACAATGCGTCAGAGAAAAAACTGAAGAGCATCGAGCTGAAGCTGGAGAAACTGCAGGACACCGGCGCTTCAGATGACGAGCTGGCCCTGCTGCATGATGGTTTAAAAATCATTGATGCACTGCAGGATGAGCAGCAGGCGGCACTGACGAGCGCGGCCCGGGGTGAAGATGCACAGGCCGTTGCCCTGCTCTATGGCATGCCCTACGAGCAGGAGCTTGAGCGCGCACAAACCCAAATCGATCGCTTTCGCCAGATACTCGACAAACGTGTCATTGCCTCCGTGCGGGAGGCGACGAAAAAATCGAAAGCGCTGCGCACGGCTTCAGAAGTGATGGTTGGCCTGACCGCCCTGCTGTTCTTGTTTGTGCTCGGCTTTATATTAAAACGCCGCGTGCTGCACCCGGTAGTACGCCTGAGCGACGTGGTTCACCGTCTGGCCTCTCAGGACTTCGCGGTTGAAACGCCCAACTTTAACCAGATTGATGAGATTGGCGATATGGCCCAGGCCATCCGCATCTTTCGTGAAAACGGCCTTGCGCGACAACGTCTGGAAAAAGAGCGTGACGCCGACTGGGCCATCCGCGAGCTGCTGGCGCGCATGACGCAGCGGCTGCAGGGGTGTGAAAACTTTGACGATGTGATCAACGTGGCGGAGCTGTTTGCGCCCAATATCGCGCCGGGGATAGCGGGCCGGCTCTACGTTTTTGACCGCGATCCGTGGCAAATGCGCTGCGTCGCCCAGTGGCTTTCACCGGCAGATGATGAGGCCACATTCCACCCCGATGCGTGCTGGGCCGTGCGTCGCGGTCAGAGCCACCCGCCGGTTAACGGTGAACCGGATGTCGCCTGCTATCATCTCCCGGAATCACAGGCGGAAAGCGCACTGTGCGTACCGCTTATCGCCCAGGGCGAGGCCATTGGGTTGCTCTCGTTCCAAAACATCACCCCAGAAAATGCCCCTGCACGCGCGTATCTGGAACTGATGGCCGAGGCGCTCGGACTGGCGCTGGCGAATCAGCGCCTGCGCGACGCGCTGCTGGAAAAAGCCTTGTTTGACCCGCTTACCGGCCTGCGTAATCGTCATCATCTGGAAGACACCCTGCACACGCAAATGACGCAGGCCATGCGCAACGGCGAGCCGTTAAGCTGCATGATGATCGACATCGATCACTTTAAAAGCATTAATGACCGCTTTGGTCACGAGGCTGGCGATCAGGTAATCAAAAACGTGGCGACGATTGTTCAGCGGGCCGCGCACGACGGCGGGCTGGCATTCCGCTACGGGGGCGAGGAGTTTCTGGTTCTGCTTCCCGGGGCCGGTGAAGCAGAAGCGCACGCCTGCGCGCAGAAGATTTACAACGGCGTGCATGCGCTATCGCTTCGCTACGGGCTGACCGAGATTGGGCCGGTGGATGTGTCGATTGGTATCGCCAGCTATCCAGAGCATGCTCAAAGTGACAACCTGCTGCGCGCCGCGGACGTGGCACTGTACCGGGCGAAAGAGCTGGGACGCTCGCGAATTGTGAGTTTTGGGATGCTGGAGGCGGGTTAAGAATAAGACACTTTTTTCATGACGGAGACACCCGCGTCATTGTTCCGTGGTCAGAAGATCGATCATGGCCCGGGTGGCAGCCGACTGACGCCGGTGAGGCGCATAAATCAGTGAGAAAGGCCGCGAACGTCCGCGCAGTTGCGGGAGCACCTCAACGAGCTGACCGCGCTGTATCCGCTCACGAACGATAAATTCATAGCTCTGACAGATCCCCATCCCGCATTCAGCCAGCGATACCACGCCAAGAACATCATCTGACGTTTCGATGGTGGAAGCCGGCAGCCAGTCCACATCGCGTTCGCCCACGCGAAATACCCAGGGGGCAATACGGCCCGTGCGCGGCATGATAAAAGGCAGACACATATGCTGCTGCAGTTCATCCAGCGTTTGCGGCATTCCCATCCGCTGAAGGTAAGCGGGTGAGGCGACCAAAAGCAGGGCCGCATCCTGCAGTTTACGCGCGACGAATCCACTGTCAGGCATCTGACCCAGACGAATAGCCAGATCGAATCCTTCGGCGATCAGGTCTACGTTGCGATTGGTGATGTTCAGCTCGGCCTTAACGCGCGGATATTGTTGGGAAAAGCGAGCGAGCAAGGGCGGCAGACAATAGTGTCCGAACGTGGTCGGGACGCTGATCCGTACCCGGCCGGTCAGATCGCCCTCCTGCCCCCGGCCATCACGTTCAGCCTCATCAAGCAGGGAAAATGCAGAACGCGCCTGCTCAAGATAAATCCGTCCGGCTTCCGTTAGCCCCACGCGGCGTGTGGTGCGCTGTAATAGTTGTCGTCCAAGACGCACCTCAAGGCGGGACACCGCGCGGCTCAGGACTGAGGGGGTGGTTGAAAGGGCAACCGCAGCCGCGGTAAATGAGCCATGTTCAACGACAGTAATGAAGACTTCAACATCGCCGAGATAATCAAATTTTCTGCTCATTTTGCTCTTTCAGGAACAAATATTTTTCAATTTCGCTAATTTATCTCCGATTGGGCGATGAGTAAAGTGACCGCACTTATCCCCAAAAGGCAAAAATTATGGATCTTCAACTCACTGGTAAGACCGCACTTGTCACTGGAGCTACCGCAGGAATTGGGCTGGCTATCGCCAGCACGCTGGCGCGCGAAGGCGTTGCCGTTACGATTACCGGACGCGATCGTGAAAAATTGCAAAATGCAGTATCGAAAATAACCCACGCGGCTCCCCAGGCGCAGGTATCCGCCGTTGTCGCCGATCTGGCGAGCGCTGAGGGTACAGAAGCGCTGTTCGAGGCCTGCCCGGATACCGATATCCTTATCAATAACCTGGGCTTTTATGAAGCCAGAGCCTTCGCCGAAATAACCGACGAGGAGTGGCTGCGTATGTTCGACATTAACGTGATGTCCGGGGTTCGTCTTTCCCGCCATTACTTCCCACGCATGCTTGCCCGTAACTGGGGCCGGGTGATTTTTATGTCCAGCGAAGTGGGAGCTTTCACGCCGCCTGACATGGTGCATTACGGCGTCAGCAAATCGGCTCAACTGGCCGTATCGCGAGGAATGGCCGAGCTGACGAAGGGCACGGGCGTGACGGTCAACAGCGTACTTCCTTCCGCAACCCGCTCTGACGGCATCATTGATTACCTGCGCCAGACAGCCCCTAAACCGGGCATGACAGACCAGGAGATCGAAGCGCATTTCTTCCAGACCTACCGCCCCAGCTCGCTGATCGCACGAATGATCGAGGCTGACGAGATAGCCGCTATGGTCGCGCTGCTGGCAAGCCCACTCGGCGCAGCGTCTAACGGAGCTGCGGTACGCGTCGAGGGCGGCACGTTCCGCTCCATTCTTTGATAACGGATTAAGACGCCGCTTCTTACTCTCTTCACCGGAGCATGTATGTCCCACTGTACCCGTACTTTCTCCGCCATTGCGATGGCGGCATTGTTCTCTTTCGCAAGCTGCGCCAGCGCGGCGAATCAGGTGCCTCTTGAACGCTGGCGCAGCTACTCAGGCGTAAGCTGGGATACACCTGAGAGCGGGCTACCAGCGCCTTTTTCCGGGTCGGTTAACGCCCCTGTCGCCGGTATTCACTTTGATGCAAAGGGCCGCGCCTTTGTCAGCACGCCGCGACTGGTTTCGGCCAGCGCGCCCGCCACGTTAAGCATTCTGGATACCCGCACACAGTCGGGCCCGGCGCGCCTGACGGCATTTCCGTCCCGCCAGGGTAATGCGATAGATTCTGCTCCCGACCGAAATCTGCGCAACGTGCTCGGCTTTTATGTTGATCGTAAGAACGGCTGGTTATGGGCGCTGGATATGGGGTTCGTCGCGGGAGAGGCGGAATCCCCCGTAGGTTCGCAGAAGCTGGTCGTACTGGATCTCGACTCGGGCCGCACGGTTAAGCGGATCCCCCTGGACGGCGTGGCTGACCGTAAGGCGAGCTTCCTCAATGATGTCGTTGTCGATGAGGATCGTCGTATCGCATACATTTCCGACAGCGGATCGCGAAGTGCGCCTGAAAACCGCGTTGGTCTGATCGTTGTGGATTTCAACACCGGTACAGCCCGACGCGTACTGGATCGCCACCCTGCCCTGCAGATTGAACCCGGCGTAAAAGTCGTCTCCCACGGTGCGGAAGTGTGGCCGGGTAAACCGCTGCTGATTGGCATCAACGGCATTGCGCTTTCTCCCGATGCAGAGACCTTGTACTGGACGGTAACGACGGGAACACATGCGTACGCGCTCCCGACCGCCGTTCTGAAGCAACACGGCTCAACCGATGCGCAGATTGCCGGGCAAATCCAGAATCTGGGTACGGTAGGAGGCAACACGGACGGTCTGGTGACCGATGCAAGGGGCAACCTCTACATTACGGACGTCACCCGCAACGGCATTGTCCGGTATGATCCGAAGACCCGTACAATGTCGCTTATTGCTGCAAATGAAGCCGTACGCTGGCCAGACACGCCGGCTATTCGTCCGGACGGTGACCTGATCTTCACCTCAAGCAGCCTCAATGACCACTTTGCTGGCGCGGTCAAACCCGGTCATGAACGCTACGAGCTATGGCGTTTACCTCTCAGCGCTTCACCGGCCACGAAAAAGTAACGGTGCACCGTGCTGAACAATCGCTAAATATGACGACGCCGCCCATTGGGTGGCGTTTTTTTTACCTGTCCATCACAGGTACATTCTTTGAGGTGAGGAAATAACGCTCAATTAAAGCGATCGTTTTTTAAACGTAAGAGAGTTTATTCAAGTAAGCGTAGCGTGCCTCAAAAAAAAGAGGTGTTGTATGTGATTGAAATCACTCTTCCGCAATCTCATAACCATTTGATTACATTGCAATTACCCCTCATTCGCGTACAGAAGTAATAGCGACGCAATAAAATACATAAACTACTGTGATAACTAAATTATAATTCATATACTTCTGTGCAAAAGTGGAGGCCATAATGCGATTAATCCTAATGCTGGTATGCTGTCTGGTTCAGAGTTTAGCCTGGGCGGGTGAACTGCCGAAACCCGCCGGAAAACCCATTTTGACGATTTACGGGAATATAGAAAATACTAACGAAGATGGAAAAGCAGTGTTTGATCTCGCAAGCCTTGAAAAACTCGGGATGGTGAGTTTCGAGACGACATCTCCCTGGTATACGGGCAGGACGAAGTTTGAGGGTGTTCCAATGAACAAACTCATGGATTATGTTGGAGCAAAGGGTTCTGTCGTTAATGTTATTGCCCTTAATGATTACGCAACCGCTATTCCTCTCAGCGATTTTAAGAAATATAACGCTATTCTTGCCTTAAAGATTAATGGCGAATATATGCGTATCCGCGATAAAGGCCCATCATTCATTGTATACCCTTATGACAGTCTTCCTGAGTTGAATAATCAAATTTATTACTCGCGTTCAGCATGGCAGGTTAGCAAAATGAAGATTGAATAGCAGTTCAGGAGAACATAATGAACAGGATACTGGTTGGTATCATTTTTTCTCTTTTTATCACGACGGGATATATTGCATTTCTTGTTTACGATCGTCAGCAAGAGCTGCAAAAACTGACTCACTACACTGAGTCCTGGTCCGTGGCTCAACTGGTATCAGAGTACTACCGATTTGAATCATGGCTTGGTCTATACGCAACCGATACCGATGACGTTACGATAGACCAGGCCCGCATGCGTCTCGAAATTATGCTCAGCCAGGGCGAGTTACTGAACGGGGGAGACTTAGGCCGCTATATTGAGAGCGATAAAACGCATCAAGAGATCGCTGCACGCCTGAAAGAAATACTGGCGTATCTGGACAGTAACCTGGAAAAAATGAGCCATGAAGAATTAAAAAAGTACCTGGCAAATATGCACCTGCTCGACGCGCCGCTCAGTCAACTGTCTTCAAGCGCATTAACCAAAGATATTAACACAATTAATGAATCTAACCATAAAATACAGATCCTATATTATATTTACTCCGTACTTTCGTTACTTCTGGTGATATTAAGCTTTATTCTGGGATTCTTAATGATCTATCAGAATAAAAATATTCTTAAAGCTCACATGCAGGTTAAAACCCTCGCTGACGAACTTCAGCGGTCAAAAGAAACGCTGCAAATACAGAATTCGAAGCTGGAATATGATGTGTATCATGACTCCCTTACCGGCATGAAAAACCGTCTATTCTTCTGGGACGATCTCAATAAAATTACCCTTCAGGCAGATAAAAACCATACCCCTGTCACGGTGATGTTATTTGATTTAGACCGGTTCAAAGAGGTCAACGATACCTATGGCCATGACGCCGGCGATTTACTGTTGAATCAGGTATCTCGCCGGCTTACCTCAATGAGTAACGCGACGGATACGTTTTACCGCCTGGGCGGTGACGAATTTGCACTTCTCTCCAGCGGCCTGACCGAGAACGCAGCGGTTTTGCGCGCCAAAGAGATCAGCGCTCACATCAGTCTGCCCTATACGATCAATAACCAGCTGATAAAAATTGCCACCTGTGTAGGTATCGTTTTATCTGATAATGAGCGGCGCTCGGATTATCTCTATAAATTTGCCGATCTGGCCCTCTACGAAGCCAAAAAAGAGGGCTCACAGCAGATAAAAGTCTTCCGTCAGTGGATGCTGCAGAAGCTGCAGGAAAGCAGAACCCTTGAGCATGATATGGCTCTCGCGATCAGCAACCATGAATTCGTTGTTTATTACCAGCCTATTGTCGATTCATTCAGCAATGAAATTTACGGCTATGAAGCGCTTATTCGCTGGATACACCCGGTAAAGGGGATTTTGTCGCCTGATTACTTTATTTCTGTTGCTGAAAAAACAGGGATGATCAATGAGATTGGCAAAAATGTGCTTGAACTTGCCTGCCGGGAGGCGGCTTCCTGGGCGGTACCGGCCAGAATCTCGGTAAACGTCTCACCTGTTCAGCTGGGGACTAAATCATTTACTGCAATGGTTCAGTCCATCCTGAAAGAGACAGGCTTGCCGGCCAGCCGCCTTGAGCTGGAAGTTACGGAGTCTTCGCTCTTCAGTGACAGCAACACGCCGCTTACTATTCTCAAAAAACTCAGATCGCTGGGGGTAAAAATCTCCATTGATGATTTCGGAACGGGTTATTCCTCGCTCTCGAGGCTGAGTGAACTCAATTTTGATAAAATTAAAATTGATAAATCCTTTGTGAATCCGATATCCACCCAAGACGATGCGCTTAATATCGTTAAACTGATTACCGGCATGGCGAAGAGCCTCAATATGCGGGTCATTGCAGAAGGTGTGGAAACCGAAGCGCAGCTTGAACGGCTTCAGGCGCTGGGCTGCGATCTTGTGCAGGGCTATCTGTTCGGAAAGCCACAGGCTGAAATCGATAAAAATATAAAAAACGGTACAGTGTGATCTTACCGGGATCACACTTTTCAACCCTGGGTATACACATACAATGACCGGGTGTTATCATTCACCCCGTAAATACCTTTCAACTCAATCCGAGGCTTTGATGCTGGAGAATGTAATCATCCGATAATCAGCTCCCCGACCTTTTCAGGCCGGACTGATTATCAATGCGCCGAAATCGAATGCGGACACCGCTGTGTGTTTGCACGTTTTGCACATGATGATTAAGCAGGTTTTCCAGTATGAATTTATCCCGTCAGGAACAGCGTACCTTACACGTTCTCGCCAAAGGTGGCCGTATTGTGCACGTCCGCGATACGTCCGGCCGCGTCACCGCCGTTGAATGCTACAGCCGCGAAGGGCTATTGCTCAGCGACTGCACGCTCGCCGTCTTCAAAAAGCTCAAAACCAAAAAGCTGATCAAATCCGTTAACGGTCAGCCCTACCGTATCAATACTACCGGGCTGAACAACGTCCGTGCCCAGCCTGATAATCGTTAAGGAGAGGATGATGGATATCCCACGCATATTTACTGTTAGCGAAAGCGAACACCGCATTCATAACCCCTTCACGCCAGAAAAGTACGCCACGCTCGGGCGCGTGTTACGCATGAAGCCAGGCGCGCGCCTGCTCGATCTCGGCAGCGGTTCGGGAGAGATGCTTTGCACCTGGGCACGCGATCACGGGATTACTGGTATTGGCATCGACATGAGCCCGCTCTTTACCGCGCAGGCAACGCGGCGCGCAGAGGCGCTCGGCGTCAGCGAACGCGTCCATTTTGTGCATAACGACGCGGCTGGCTACGTGGCTGATGAACAATGCGACGTGGCGGCCTGTGTTGGCGCCACATGGATTGCTGGCGGCGTTGCCGGGACGATGGACCTGCTGGCACAAAGCCTTAAGCCCGGGGGAATCATGCTCATCGGTGAACCTTACTGGCGACAGGTTCCCGCAACGGAGGAGATAGCTCGGGCTTGCGGCGTCTCGTCCACCGCAGACTTTCTCACCCTGCCCGACCTTGTCGCGTCTTTCGATCGCCAGGGCTATGACCTGGTCGAAATGGTGCTGGCAGATCAGGAAGGCTGGGACAGATACGAAGCCGCGAAATGGATGACCCTGCGCCGCTGGCTGGAGCAAAACCCCGACGATGATTTTGCTCAGGAGGTGCGCGCGGAGCTGACGGCAGCGCCTAAGCGCCATGTGGCTTACACAAGGGAATATATTGGCTGGGGCGTGTTTGCGTTAATTGCACGATAGGAGGGAGTGGCGGTATAGCCTTTTGGGGCTATACCGGCCTTAAGCATGAAGCGCTCAGCATTGTGAACGCTGCGCTACGCCTGGCATGAAAAACCTTCTATCATTGTTTTTTCCGTTACCGCATTCAGTCTGGCGAATGTTTGCTTCCTGCTAATTTGGATCCGAATAGTTGAAGATAACGTTCATTAAATCCGTCTCTGCTTCAACCTGTGACCTGCTCCCCGTTGATTAATACACCGCGATGTTAGTAATGTCTTCATAAGCCACATGAGGACATCCCCATGAAGAAGCGTTTTTCCAACGAACAGATCATCAGTATCCTCCGCGAAGCTG
This sequence comes from Enterobacter cloacae complex sp. P43RS, assembly GCF_014930585.1. Lineage (NCBI taxonomy): Bacteria > Pseudomonadati > Pseudomonadota > Gammaproteobacteria > Enterobacterales > Enterobacteriaceae > Enterobacter > Enterobacter cloacae complex sp. P43RS. The sequence continues at coordinate 83,046 of NZ_JADBRJ010000003.1, read as the reverse complement.
AAGCAGGGGGTTCTGCCCGTGAGCTCTGCCGCAAGTACGCCATTTCCGACGCCACCTATTATACCTGGCGTAAGAAGTATGGCGGTATGGAGGTGCCCGAGATTAAGCGCCTGAAATCGCTTGAGGAAGAGAACGCCAGACTCAGGAAGCTGCTTGCCGAAGCCATGCTGGATAAGGAGGCACTTCAGGTGGCCCTGGGGCGAAAGTACTGACGACAGACCAGAAGCGGGAAGCCGTGGTATTGATGTGTGATGCGACCGGTCTGTCGCAACGTCGTGCCTGCATGCTTACAGGCTTGTCCCTGTCGACCTGTCGCTATGAGGCTCAGCGTCCGGCGGCTGATGCGCATTTATCAGGGCGCATCAATGAGCTGGCACTGGAGCGCAGGCGTTTTGGTTACCGCCGCATCTGGCAGTTACTGCGCCGTGAGGACCTTCATATTAATCACAAGCGCGTGTACCGCCTTTATCATCTTAGAGGGCTGGGCGTAAAACGCAGACGGCGTCGTAAAGGACTGGCAACAGAACGTCTGCCTCTGCTCCGCCCGGCGGCGCCCAACCTGACCTGGTCGATGGATTTTGTCATGGACGCGCTCGCCACCGGTCGCAGGATCAAGTGCCTGACCTGTGTGGACCACTTCACGAAGGAGTGCCTGACAATTACCATCGCATTCTGGATTTCAGGCGTTCAGGTCACGCGTATTCTGGACAGCATTGCACTGTTTCGAGGCTATCCGGCGACGATAAGAACTGACCAGGGGCCGGAGTTCACCTGCCGCGCACTGGATCAATGGGCTTTTGAGCATGGTGTTGAGCTGCGCTTAATCCAGCCGGGCAAGCCAACGCAGAACGGATTTATTGAGAGCTTTAACGGGCGATTTCGCGATGAATGTCTGAATGAGCACTGGTTCAGTGATATCGTTCACGCAAGGAAAGTCATTAATGACTGGCGGCAGGATTATAACGAATGTCGTCCACATTCAGCACTGAATTATCAGACGCCATCAGAGTTTGCAGCACGGTGGCGGAATGGAAAATGTGAAGGTAAACAAACCGACATTACTAACTGATGGTTGTATCTAATACTGGGGGCAGGTCACTAGGGTACGTTTTGATGTTCTCTCTTAGGATCAATACTATCTGGAGTCATGAGTTTATATGTGGATTGTTCTGTGTAAACCTCCATAAACTCACCAAAATCTATCATGATGATGATTTCACCTTTCTCTCCTTTAGGTAAACCAAACGAACCAGCTTCATCACGTGAATTCATATCTCTCCCGTTAGACACAATATATTTATATCAATATCAATAAAGCCCCAATTCATGAGGCTTTTGCATGATTAGTTACAGAGAGCTCTTTTTCGCTCCCTCAATCTCAGCCTGACAAACATCATCATTTGTAAATGTATACTGTAGGTAAACATATCCCTGTGCAGAACTGTTCGCTCTGGCTTCGATAGAAATAGCGCCAATATTATTTTTTAGCGGCGTTTCTTTTGTGCCTTTCCAGGTGGCGGATAGGAAGCGCTCTTTTTTATTTAGCCCCATCATCCAGTCCTGAGGCTCTTTCCAGATTGAACCAGCCAGTAAAAGGTCTGTGGTTTCGGCCTTTCCATAAAGTGAGCTTAACGAGCTACTTAAATCTTCAAACCGGGCTTTCAAGGCAAGCCCATAGCTATCGGTATCAATGTTTTTACCGACAGCCCTAATTTGACATAAGCCAGCTTTAGGCGAGATCAATAAACCATACATTTCAAAATCTGCGTTTTGCTTCGGTAGTTTATCGGAAGTATACAGATTCACGCTGTCCGGTAGTGGTTTTAGCTTTGCCCCGATCATATCTTCGATATTTTTCTGGGTCAGACCAGCCTCAAGACCGAACGGGCCTTCAGCGGGTGGCAACAGAGGGGGTTGTTCTTGTGTAGTTTTAGCCGTTGCTTCCTTCTTGTCACTGGCGGTTGCTGCACTGTCCTGAATTGGTGCCAGCTTAACTTCAGCGAGACCATACTTAGCGGTTAGATATTTTTGCTGCAGCATAGCCATGCTTTGTTCTTCAGTGGCAACGGCTGATAGTTTGAGTACCTGTATCAAACCGCCAGTGTACTGGCTGGCATCTGCTTTAGCTTCGTTGATTTTTGCAGTCAGATTATCAATCTCTGTTTTAATGGAGGCCGCAAGTTCAGGGTCTGGCTTGGTACCAGAGACTACTACATCAATTTTGGCACCGGACTCAATAGCATTTATACGCTGTTCCAAAAGAACCTTATTCGTTCCCAAAACTTCCAGTCTTGCGGTGGTTAAATTCTTGATCAGCCCACCAGAAAATTGTTGATCAACTTCTTTCGCTGCTAAGATTTCGCCCTCAGTCTGTGATAGCTCAGTCTTAAGAGCCGCAACTTCCTGTTTTTGTTCCGGGGTTAACTCTTGTGGCCCACACCCGGTTAACATCGTTATGCCCACTAATGTTGCAATCAAAGTTTTATTCATATCCCTATCCCAGTTGAAATAATCCGGATTAATCCTATCAGGAAGATAGGCGTATTAAAATTTATCCGTTCTGGTCATGCCCAAAGCCTGATGTATATCCTCCGACTGTTCCTGTTTAATACGCCTCACCAGCCCATCTGTATCACGTTTGAACGATCGCTCATTTCCACTCCAGAAAAATTCGTTATATACACAGAAAAGTAGTCAGCCCGGTTGGACCATTTAGCCCAACGCACTTAACCTATTGATTTAAATGAATACACTCTGTTTTTTGGCTAAATCTTTTATGGGTTTGGGCTAAATTTGAGGATTTTTGGGTTAGACCAGCCCTGCTTCAAAGAGTGGTTATCCTGCAGACCATTTCTTAAGCTTGCTTTCATGCCATTCCAGAGCAATTTCTCTGAATGTGTTTGTTACCGCCAAGGCCCGAGTGATTTTTTCTTCTTGCTTCAATACCCCCGGATCGATACCCCCAGCGATCCCCCTTTTAGCTTCATCTCGTTTTGAACGAGCATCAGCCAGGGTAACGGCAGGGTAAACACCTAAAGCCAGGAGCTTCTCTTTGCCATCAACACGGTATTTTAAGCGCCAGTAACGAGCACCATTGGGGTTAACAAGCAGATAAAGCCCACCGCCATCAGCCATCTTGTATGGCTTGTCCTTTGGCTTAGCGGTCTCTCCCTGTCGAGCGTTTAGCTTCAGTGGGGGTATCTCCTTTAGACCGAACAGCATATACCCCCGGATATACCCCCAAAGTGATGTAGATGAAGGGGTACTTCGCTAGACCTCAAAATAATGAGGAAGGGCTTAAACCTAGAGTATAAAGGGTTCCGGATGACTTGAGTAAACTTTGAGAGATGCTTGAATGGTGCCGATAATAGGAGTCGAACCTACGACCTTCGCATTACGAATGCGCTGCTCTACCAACTGAGCTATATCGGCCCTGAGAGGCCGGTTACGAGTGTAACCACGGGGCAAAAGGTTAGATCTAACCGGGTGATGCGTCAATGCCCTTTTGAATCAAACGGCTATTTTTGCATCACCCGTGACTATTTACGCACGAATCGTATCGTCACCGAAGCCGATCCACTTATAGGTGGTCAGCGCTTCAAGGCCCATCGGACCGCGCGCGTGCAGTTTCTGCGTGCTGACCGCCACTTCTGCGCCAAGTCCGAACTGGCCGCCGTCCGTGAAGCGGGTGGAGGCGTTCACATATACCGCAGAGGAATCCACTTCATTCACAAAGCGATCGGCATTGTGCAGCGTACGCGTCAGGATCGCGTCAGAATGCTGCGTGCCGTGTTCACGAATGTGCGCAATAGCGTCGTCGAGATCCGCAACCACCTTCACGTTCAGATCCAGCGACAGGAACTCGTCGTCGTACTGCTCCGCTTTTACGGGAACCACACTAGCCGGGCCACCCTGGAGCAGCGCGAGGGCATTGGTATCAGCGTGCAGCGTCACCCCGCTCTCCGCCATCTGTTTGCTCAGGGCTGGCAGGAAAGTACTCGCAATCCCCTGGTGCACCAGCAGCGTTTCCACGGTGTTACAGGTGCTTGGACGCTGGGTTTTGGCGTTGACGATAATCTTCAGCGCTGGCTCAATTTCGGCGCTGTCGTCCACCACGATATGGCATACGCCGATGCCGCCCGTGATGACCGGAATGGTCGACTGCTCACGGCACAGCTTGTGCAGGCCCGCGCCACCGCGTGGGATCAGCATGTCGATGTATTTGTCCATGCGCAGCATCTCGTTGACCAGCGCGCGGTCAGGGCTCTCAATCGCCTGCACGGCACCCGCCGGCAAACCGCACTCTTCCAGCGCCTGCTGGATGACTTTCACCGTCGCGGCGTTGGTGCGCCAGGTCTCTTTCCCACCGCGCAAAATGGCGGCATTACCTGTTTTCAGGCACAGGGAAGCGACGTCAACCGTCACGTTTGGACGGGCTTCATAAATCACGCCGATGACGCCGAGCGGCACGCGGCGACGCTCCAGACGCAAACCGCTGTCGAGCAGCCCACCGTCAATCACCTGTCCTACCGGGTCGGCCAGGTTACAAACCTGACGAACATCGTCGGCGATACTTTTAAGACGCGCCGGGTTCAGCGCCAGGCGGTCGAGCATCGCTTCGCTCAGGCCGTTTCGACGCGCTTCCAGCAGATCCTGCTCGTTGGCAAGCAAAATGTCCTGAGACTGAGCTTCCAGATAATCAGCGATTTTTTCCAGCACGCGGTTTTTCTCGCGGCTGGAAAGGAGCGCCAGTTTGTAAGAGGCGGCCTTCGCGGCTGCGCCCATTTGTTCCAGCATGTTCTGGCTCCTTAACGAATAATCATGTCATCGCGATGCACGGCAACCGGGCCATATTCATAGCCCAGAATAGCGTCGATCTGCTGCGAGTGGTGGCCCGCAATGCGGCGCAGGGCATCGCTGTTATAGCGGCTTACGCCATGCGCGATGTCGCGACCTTCAAGGTTACGGATGCGGATCACTTCACCACGGGAGAAGTTGCCTGTCACGCTTTTAATTCCTTTAGGAAGCAATGAACTCCCTCGTTCCAGAATCGCCGCGGTTGCCCCTTCATCAACGGTGAGTTCACCGGCAGGCGGCGCGCCAAAGATCCAGCGCTTGCGGTTCTCCAGCGGGGATTCCTGGGCGTGGAAGCGGGTGCCGACGGAAATGCCTTCCATCACGTCGCCAATCACGCCAGGGCGGCTGCCCGCGGCAATGATGGTGTCGATACCGGCGCGGCACGCCACGTCGGCGGCCTGCAGCTTGGTCCCCATCCCGCCCGTTCCGAGGCCGGACACGCTGTCACCGGCGATGGCGCGCAGCGCATCGTCGATACCATGAACATCGGTTATCAGCTCGGCTTCCGGGTTGGAGCGCGGGTCGGCGGTGAACAGCCCCTGCTGATCGGTCAGAAGCAGGAGTTTATCGGCCCCGGCCAGAATGGCGGCCAGCGCAGAGAGGTTATCGTTATCGCCCACTTTTATTTCAGCGGTGGCAACGGCATCGTTTTCGTTGATAACGGGAACAATATTGTTGTCCAGCAGCGCGCGCAGGGTATCGCGGGCGTTCAGGAAGCGCTCCCGGTCTTCCATATCCGCACGCGTCAGCAGCATCTGCCCGACGTGAATACCGTAGATAGAGAACAGCTGTTCCCAGAGTTGAATGAGTCGGCTTTGTCCCACGGCGGCCAGCAGCTGTTTAGAGGCGATCGTCGCGGGGAGTTCGGGATAACCCAGGTGTTCACGCCCGGCGGCAATCGCCCCGGAGGTCACAATCACAATACGGTGCCCTGCGGCATGCAGCTGAGCGCACTGGCGTACAAGCTCAACAATGTGGGCGCGATTTAGGCGGCGCGATCCGCCTGTTAACACACTGGTACCGAGTTTTACCACCAGCGTCTGGCTGTCACTCATGATTCTCTGCCGTTCAACGATAAGGGAAAGTAATGTCGAACGAACGTTTTAACAGGAGTCAGCCCGGTTGCCAACTGCCTTAGTGCATCACCAGGCACTTTGTTGCGCGGGATCAGGAAGCGTAGCGGCAGAATTTGACAAATTTATTACCGTAATAATAAATCACAGTTTTTTAAAATTATTCTTAGTTTGTCATAAAAGTTTCATTCCAGAACGATAAAACCCTTCCTGTTTTTTCACGGGACTTAAGCATCAGCTTATCGTCCAGCGAATTTTTAAAGCGCGTTTATAAGACAGGATCGAAAATGAAAAAGAGCACTCTGGCATTAGTGGTTATGGGCGTGGTGGCTTCCGCATCTGTTCACGCAGCAGAAGTTTATAATAAAAACGGTAATAAACTGGACGTGTACGGCAAAGTGAAAGCTATGCACTATATCAGTGATGATGACACCAAAGATGGTGACCAGACTTACGTTCGTTTCGGTTTTAAAGGCGAAACCCAGATTAACGATCAGCTGACGGGCTACGGCCGTTGGGAAGCTGAATTCGCAGGTAACAAAGCTGAAAGCGACTCCTCGCAGAAAACACGTCTGGCGTTCGCCGGTATTAAACTGAAAGACTTTGGTTCACTGGATTACGGTCGTAACCTGGGCGCGCTTTATGACGTCGCGGCATACACCGATATGTTCCCTGAGTTCGGCGGTGACGGCCTGGCACAGACCGACAACTTCATGACGAAACGTGCCTCCGGACTGGCCACCTACCGCAATACCGACTTCTTTGGCATGGTAGACGGTCTTGATATGACCCTGCAGTACCAGGGCAAAAACGAAAACCGCGACGTGAAAAAGCAGAACGGTGACGGCTTTGGTACGTCTCTGGCCTATGACTTCGGCGGCAGCGATTTCTCCGTCATTGGTGCTTATGCCAGCTCCGATCGCACCAACGCGCAGAACCTGCAGGCGCGCGGTGAAGGTAAAAAAGCCGAGGGCTGGGCAACCGGTCTGAAATACGACGCGAACGATATTTACCTGGCCACTATTTATTCTGAAACCCGCAATATGGCCCCTATCTCCGGTGGTTTTGCAAATAAAGCGCAAAACTTCGAAGTGGTTGCGCAATATCAGTTTGACTTTGGTCTGCGCCCATCCGTGGGTTATGTACAGTCCAAAGGTAAAGATATCGAAGGCATTGGCGACGAAGATATCGTGAAATATATTGACGTGGGCGCCACGTATTACTTCAACAAAAACATGTCCGCGTTTGTTGATTATAAAATCAACCAGATTGACGACGATAATAAGCTGGGCGTGAGCAGCGATGATATCGTTGCGCTGGGTGTGACGTATCAGTTCTAAGATTATCCAAATAAGAAAATCCCGGCATACAAGCCGGGATTTTTTTGCCCAGGGTAAATGCGGTCTGCTGCCCTCACCCCGGCCCTCTTCCACAGGAAGAGGGAAAAACCATTACGCGGTCAGCTTCACCGCTTCGCTGGAAAAGTCATCCGCAGGCTCGAACTTAAGGTCCAGGGTGGCCAGCAGCGCGCTCGCTTTGTCGTGGAACTCTTTCAGGGTGTATTCCAGGCGATCGATCACTTCCTGATCTTTGATGGTAGTAGCCTGCCAGTTACCGTCTTTGTTAAACAGGCCAAACTGATAGCTATACGTAAAACGTTTCTCCTCTGCTTCCATTTCCATCCACCAGCCCCAGAATTCACGTTTTTCGGGCGCAGGCTTCACGTTGACGCATACAGCCAGGCAGTCGAAAAAAAAGCGATTCTCTTCACACTGCTCTTCTCGAATATACGGGCCGAGAGCCATAAATTTCTTAATCAGCCTACTTTTCGGGTGTCCACTCGGTAACGTCATTGCGATCTCCTTTTGTGAAGCCACTGTTTTACCAAACCAGCGAAATTTAGCAATCTATTAACACACTCTCTGGGCGATCCAGCGCGTGATCTCTTTCAAGGCTTTGTCAAAATTCTGATACACCGGGCTGAACGGCACCTCAAGCAATTTGCCATCCGCAGATGACGAAGTGATTAAGCGTGACTCTTCCTCCGGGCTGAACGGATCGTTTTTCCAGAAACCGGACAGCATCGGCGTCGGGCAGCGGCGTCCAAGCAACCCTTGCGTTTTTAACGAGTAGCGATTGAGTTCGACGCGCAGCGCTTCGTCTGAGGCATCATGCATGCCAAGTCGACTGGCAAGGACGTCCAGATACATCTCCGGCACGCTGCCCTGACGGGCAGGATCGCTGAGCAGGGCGTGAACCACCGGGCCCAGGCAGGCGACGGCCTTCAGACGTGAAGATTCAAGGTAAGCCAGACGCACCGCAACGTTGGCACCAAAACGGAAGCCGAACGCCGCGACGCGGGTGTGGTCAACCCACGGAACATTTTCCAGCGCTTTAAGCGCATGCTGGTGCAGCAGGCTCGAATCCTGCGTTAACTTCCACTTTGATGAGAATCCAATAGAAGGCATATCGAGCGTCAGCATCGCGATCCCTTTTGGTGCGAAGTAGCGCTCATACAGGCTGTAATAGTCGATTTGCAGGGAATCCAGCCCGCCGCACATTAGCACGGTCGGGAACGGGCCGTCGCCTTCAGGCATGTGCAGGAACCCGGTGACGGGCGCACCGCCCGGAACGGCGAACTCAAGCTCGCGCATCTGACCCGGCAGGCGTTGAGCAGCCTCCTCATAGGCACGATTCGCCAGCGCCTGAGCCTGCTCGGCCAGCTCATCCCCTTTCAAATGCGGATAGGCGGCGATGGCGTAGAGGTTGGCCGCATGCAGCCAGTGCTTGCCGCTTCGCGTGGCATCCTCTTCCTGGCTGGCTTTTTGCTGCCAGAGCATCGCCTGTTTAGACCATTCGTAGATCCAGTTCCCGCCCCGGTAGCCCACCACCGTGTCGTAGAGCTCGCTGTCAGTACGCTCCGACTCGCTCATTACGATACGCGCCTGCACGTCGAGGATTTCACGGGGATCGATACCGCGCCAGATCCACATCAGGCGGTTAATCATGCGATACCAGTGGGGCACGTTTTTACCGTCTAAAGCGGACTGGACGGCAGGCATGGTTCCCGGATTAAACCGACGGACCAGCGTCGACGTTTCAGGGTGTTTGAAACGGGGTTTGAAGAGAGTCTCGGTGAGATTCGCCTGCGTCATTGCGTTGCCTCCATGGATACGTCATATAGTGCCCATTGTAACGCGTGGCGGGATAAAAAGAACAACGCCCGGCATAGCCGGGCGTGTAAAGTTACGTACTGAAATTAACGGCCTGAAATAGGCGGTACGAAGACCACGCCCATATCCCACGGCTGTTCAATCCAGGTATCCTGTGGGATATCAATCACGTAATCGTCGACCAGCGGACGGCCAGCAGGCTTCGCAAAGATAGTGACGAAGTGCGCTTTCGGGTACATTTCGCGAATTGCGACCGCTGTACCGCCGGTGTCCACCAGATCGTCGATAACGATGAAGCCTTCACCGTCGCCTTCAGCGCGTTTCAGCACTTTCAGCTCACGCTGGTTATCATGGTCATAGCTGGAGATGCAGACGGTATCGACATGACGAATACCCAGCTCACGTGCCAGCAGCGCCCCCGGTACCAGACCGCCACGGCTGACGGCAATAATGCCTTTCCACTGTTCGGAAGGCATCAGACGCGCAGCCAGTTTGCGTGCGTGAATCTGCAACATGTCCCAGGTGACGACGTATTTTTCGCTCATGTGAAGTGTCCCAGCCTGTTTTTATACGGCTTAAAAAGTGTTCGAGGGGGAAATAGGTTGCGCGAGATTATAGAGATCTGACGCACTAAAAACCAGTGTTTAGCGCTTCCTGCCTGAGTTTTTACATGCTTTATGCTACCAGCCAGCAGAGAAAGTGGTATTCTCAGGTGCATCTCGCAAGCCTGACTTGTGGTAACTATTAACCTGCTAACCCTGTGGCCTGCAACCCTGTTTGCAGCGCCTCGACAAGGAGACTTATCGTGTCTGAACTGTCTCAATTATCTCCGCAGCCGCTGTGGGATATTTTTGCCAAAATTTGCTCCATTCCACACCCTTCCTACCATGAAGAACAGCTTGCCGAACATATTATGGGTTGGGCGAAGGAAAAAGGTCTGCACGCAGAGCGCGACCAGGTTGGCAACATTCTGATCCGCAAACCGGCTACCGCAGGCATGGAAAACCGTAAACCGGTTGTACTGCAGGCGCACCTGGACATGGTGCCACAGAAAAACAACGACACCGTTCATGACTTCACTAAAGACCCAATCCAGCCGTACATCGATGGCGACTGGGTAAAAGCGCGCGGCACCACCCTGGGCGCGGACAACGGCATCGGTATGGCCTCTGCGCTGGCGGTGCTGGCTGACGACAGCGTTGAACACGGTCCGCTGGAAGTGCTGCTGACCATGACCGAAGAAGCGGGCATGGACGGCGCGTTCGGTCTGCAGGCGAACTGGCTGCAGGCGGATATCCTGATCAATACCGACTCCGAAGAAGAAGGTGAGATCTACATGGGCTGCGCGGGCGGGATTGATTTCATCTCTACCCTGGCGCTGTCACGCGAAGCGATCCCTGCGGGCTTCCAGACCTTCAAGCTGACGCTGAAAGGGCTGAAAGGCGGTCACTCCGGCGGTGATATTCACCTGGGCCTGGGTAACGCCAACAAACTGCTGGCGCGCTTCCTGGCGGGCCACGCGGCCGAGCTGGACCTGCGTCTGGTGGACTTCAACGGCGGCACCCTGCGCAACGCGATCCCACGCGAAGCCTTTGCCACCGTGGCGGTGCCAGCGGCGAAAGCGGACGAGCTGAAAAAACTCTCCAGCGTCTACCTGGATATCCTGAAAAACGAACTGTCAGCGAAAGAGAAGAACCTGACCGTGGTGCTGGAATCCGTGTCTACGGATAAAGCCGCCCTGACCGCGCAGTCTCGCGACAGCTTCGTTCAGCTGCTGAACGCGACGCCAAACGGCGTGATTCGCAACTCTGACGTGGCGAAAGGCGTGGTGGAAACCTCTCTGAACGTGGGCGTGGTGACCATGAGCGACGACAGCGCGGAAATTATCTGCCTGATCCGCTCCCTGATCGACAGCGGTAAAGAGTATGTGGTGAGCATGCTGGAATCTCTGGGTGCGCTGGCGGGCGCGAAAACCTCCGCCAAAGGCAGCTACCCTGGCTGGCAGCCGGATGCAAGCTCTCCGGTGATGGCGCTGGTGCGTGAAACTTATCAGCGTCTGTTCAACAGCACCCCGAACATCCAGGTGATCCACGCGGGTCTGGAATGTGGTCTGTTTAAGAAGCCGTATCCGGACATGGACATGGTTTCCATCGGGCCAACCATTACCGGTCCACACTCGCCGGATGAGCAGGTTCATATTGAAAGCGTCGGCCATTACTGGACGCTGTTGACGGAACTGCTGAAGGCGATCCCTGCGAAGTAATTTGTCGTCTGTTGCCCGGCGGCGCTACGCTTGCCGGGCCTACGATGAGTGTAATCTACAATCCCAAAACCAGCTGACGCTCCAGCTGTGGATCCAGCAGCGTGACGTGCAGTCCCACCAGCCTCACCCCTCGTCCGCCTCGTCGTTCTTCCCACGCCTTTTTCGCCGTTGCGATAAGATCTTCTTTGTTCAGGCGCGGCCAGACGTGCTCCTGCGTCGTCTGCTGAAAGTCGTTAAATTTCAGCTTGATGCCCTGTCGGGCAATCAGTAAATCAGGCTTTACTTTGATCAGGCGTCGTTCCAGCTCCGGATAGAGCTGTTCCGTAATAATGGTTTCGCATTCCGACCAGTCATGGATGTCTTCGCTCAGCGTGCGCTCAACCCCGACCGATTTACGAAGCCGTTCGTTGTTTACATCGCGGTCGTCAATGCCCTGACTGCGCTCCCACAGCACGCGGCCAAACTTCCCAAAGCGCTTGAGCAGCATAGCCAGGTCGCTTCGCTGCACGTCTTCGCAGGTGCGTAACCCCATACTTTCCAGCTTCGCGGCGGAGACTTTGCCTACGCCGGGGATTTTGCCAAGCGGCAGCGTTTTTAAAAACGCCGGGACCTCTTCAGGGGTGATGACGTACTGGCCGTTGGGTTTATTTAAATCGGAAGCAATTTTGGCGAGAAATTTTACCGGCGCGACGCCTGCCGACGCGGTGAGATTCAGCTCGTTGAAAATGGTCTGGCGGATCTCCTGCGCCATCAGGGTAGCGGAGCCGTGACAGTGCAGGCTGTCGGTGACGTCCAGATAGGCTTCGTCCAGCGAAAGCGGTTCAATCAGTGAGGTGTAGCGGGAGAAGATTTCGCGTATATGGTTTGAGGCTTCTTTATAGGCGTCAAAGCGCCCTGGCAAAAGAGTAAGGTGCGGACACAGTTTCAGCGCCATCGCCGTCGGCATGGCGCTGCGCACGCCAAATTTGCGTGCAGGATAGTTGGCGGTGCTGATCACACCGCGCTGAACGCGGCTGCCGCCAATGGCGATGGGAATATCCCGCAGCGCCGGGTTGTCACGCATCTCCACTGCGGCAAAAAAGCAGTCCATATCGACATGGATTATTTTGCGCATCGGTCATACCACACATGTATTTATATACAGTATAACAAAAGGCAAAAAATGCGTCAGCTATTTTCCTTACTCACGGTTGTCATATAAACGTGTTACAAACATTCGTAATAAAACCTTTATATACATACATTTAGGTAATCAATGGAGCGTAATTATTCATGAAGAAAATTCTCTCGATTTCGTTACTGTTTCTGGCGAGTGCTGCATCTGCTAGCCCTGCGATCGTTGCCCACCGGGGCGGGACTGCGGATGCACCTGAAAATACCCTGCCAGCCATTAAGCTCGCCCTCGAAAACAAAGCAGATATCGTCTGGATTACCGTGCAGTTAAGTCGGGATGGCGTACCGGTTCTCTATCGACCTGCCGATCTGAAAGGGTTAACTAATCTGCAGGGAAAGGTGTCACAGTATACCGCTGAAGAACTGGCAAAAGCGGATGCCAGCGTGAAGTGGAAAGATAAGGGCCTGCCGGAAAACCTGCTTAATTCCCCGATACCGAGGCTGAAGTCGGTGCTGAGCGCCTGGCCAAATACGCGTTTTTTCATTGACATCAAATCGCCGGATGCCGATCCGGCGACAATGGGCAACGCGCTGCTTAACGTACTGAAAGAGACCAACAGCCTGAATCGCGTTCGCGTTTATTCAACCGAAGATCGCTATATGGAAGCATTGCCTGTCGAAATCCCCCGCTTTGTCACGCGCAGCGAAACCCGCACGCGTCTGGCCACGATTTCGTTGAGCCATGAATGTCTGCCTCCTTCACAAAAAATGGACGATTACTGGTATGGGCTTGAGTTAAACCGAAAAGTAGAAGTGGTCGAGAAATTCACCTTAGGCGAAGGTGTCTCTCCTGCAACATTAACGTGGGACAAAGAGGCCGTTGACTGCTTCCGCTCTCAGGGCAATGCCCATCTGATTTTTATCGGCGTGAACTCTGAAGAGGATTACCAGAAGGCGAAAACACTGGGTGCCGAAGGGGTTCTTGTAGACTCACCAGCCAAAGCCAAAAGCTGGGCAAAATAAATGATAAAGGCCGCACGAAGCGGCCTTTTCCTAGATGATCCTCTGCTGATCCCGGGCCATCCGTTTTTTACGGGCATCACAGGGCTCCGGGCAGTCGCACACCTTTTCCATTCCGATGGAAGAGATACCTCCACAGCTGCCCTGAATGCTTTTACGCTTGATGATCCAGCCTAAAGACATACCGAACACCACCAGCAAAAACACCGCAAAGGTTGCCAGAAAGGTCAACATAATCAGCCTCCGAAATCATCAAGGAGGATGTTTTCATCTTCCACGCCGAGATCTTTGAGCATCTTGATCACGGCGGCGTTCATCATTGGCGGACCACACATATAGAACTCGCAGTCTTCCGGTGCCGGGTGCTGTTTGAGGTAGTTTTCATACAGTACGTTGTGAATGAATCCCGTATAGCCCGTCCAGTTATCTTCCGGCTGCGGATCGGAGAGCGCCACGTGGAAGGTAAAGTTCGGATTCTCGCGCGCCAGCTGTTCAAACTCATCGTCGTAGAACATTTCGCGCAGCGAGCGCGCACCATACCAGAAGCTGATTTTACGCTTGCTGCCGAGACGCTTGAGCTGGTCAAAGATGTGCGAGCGCATAGGGGCCATACCCGCACCGCCGCCGATAAAGACCATTTCCGCGTCGGTATCTTTAGCAAAAAACTCGCCGAACGGACCGGAGATCGTCACTTTGTCGCCTGGCTTAAGGGACCAGATATACGACGACATCACGCCCGGCGGCGCGTCAGGCACGTTTGGCGGCGGCGTGGCGATACGCACGTTGAGCATGATAATGCCCTTCTCTTCCGGGTAGTTAGCCATGGAATAGGCGCGCAGCGCGGGCTCTTTTACCTCGGAAACAAAGCGGAAGAGATTAAATTTATCCCAGTCGGCCCGGTACTCATCGGGCACGTCGAAGTCCGCATACGCCACGGTGTGCGCCGGACACTCAATCTGGATATACCCACCTGCACGGAACGGGACGCTCTCCCCTTCAGGGACACGCAGCTTGAGCTCTTTAATAAACGTGGCTTTGTTATCGTTCGAGATAACCTCGCACTCCCATTTTTTCACGCCGAAAATCTCTTCCGGCAGCTCAATCTTCATGTTCTGACGCACCGCGACCTGGCACGCCAGGCGGCACCCCTCTTTCGCTTCACGTTTCGTGATATGTGACAGTTCAGTAGGCAGAATATCACCGCCCCCCTCTTTCACCGTCACACGGCACTGCCCGCATGAGCCGCCTCCACCGCAGGCTGACGAGACAAAAATCCCGTTGCCCGAGAGCGTATTAAGCAATTTGTCCCCTGCCGGAGTGCGGATCTGGTTCTGCGGATCGTCATTGATATCAATGATCACATCCCCGGAATTAACCAGCTTTGCGCGCGCCGCCAGAATCAGCCCTGACAGCACCAGTACTATCAGCGTGAACATCACCACGCCAAGAATAATTTCCATCTGTTAGCCCTTATAGCTGCACACCGGAGAAGGACATAAAGCCCAACGCCATCAGGCCGGTGGTGATAAAGGTGATCCCTAAGCCACGCAGCCCCGCAGGCACGTTGGCATATTTCATTTTTTCACGGATCCCCGCCATGGTGACAATCGCCAGCATCCAGCCGATACCGGAACCGAAGCCGTACACCACCGATTCACTGAAGTTGTAATCGCGCTGAACCATAAACGAGACGCCACCGAAGATGGCGCAGTTCACCGCGATCAGCGGCAGGAAGATCCCCAGAGCGTTGTACAGCGACGGGAAATACTTATCGAGGATCATCTCCAGGATTTGTACCAGCGCCGCAATCACCCCGATGAAGGTGATGAAGTTCAGGAAGCTAAGATCGACGCCTTCCACCAGCGCGCCGTCCCGCAGCACGAAGTTGAACACCAGGTTGTTAATCGGAACCGAAAGCCCCAGCACAACGGTGACCGCCACACCCAGGCCAAATGCCGTCGAGACCTTTTTAGAGACGGCAAGGAAAGTACACATGCCCAGGAAGAAGGCGAGCGCCATGTTTTCAACAAACACCGCGCGCACAAATAAACTCAGGTAATGAGCCATTGTCGGTTACTCCTTTTCCTGCTGTTCAGGCTTCAACGTACGAATCAGCCAGATCAGCAAACCGATAATGAAAAACGCGCTTGGGGCCAGCAGGAACAGGCCGTTCGGCAGATACCAGCCGCCGTTCTGTACCGTATCCAGCACCTGAACGCCAAACAGCTTGCCGCTGCCAATCAGCTCGCGCAGGAAACCGACCGTCAGCAGGATCACGCCGTAGCCCAGGCCGTTGCCGATACCATCCATAAAGCTCGCCAGCGGCGGCATTTTCATGGCGTAGGCTTCAGCGCGCCCCATCACGATGCAGTTGGTGATAATCAGGCCGACAAACACCGAAAGCTGCTTCGAGGTTTCGTAGGCAAAAGCGCGCAGCAGCTGATCGACCACGATCACCAGCGAGGCGATGATCGCCATCTGCACGATGATCCTCACGCTGTTGGGGATGTGGTGGCGGATCATCGAGATAAACATGCTGGAAAACGCCGTCACCAGCGTTACCGCCAGCGTCATCACCACCGCCGTTTCCAGCTTGGTCGTTACCGCCAGAGCCGAGCACACACCCAGCACCTGCAGGGTTATCGGGTTATTGGCTAAAAGTGGGCCAATAAGCACTTTTTTAACTTCTTTCAGTTCACCCGTATCAGCCATTGTTCAGCGCTCCTTCACGTACGTTCTTCAGGAAGGGACCAAAGCCCAGTTCACCCATCCAGAAATCAAAACTGTGCTGCACCCCGTTAGAGGTGAGTGTGGCGCCGGAAAGACCGTCAACAGCGAATTCATCCCCAGGACGCGCGCCTCCTTTCACCACCTTCAGCGCAGGCTGACCGTTATCATTGAGCACTTTTTTACCGATAAACTGCGCACGCCAGTTAGGGTTTTCCACTTCGCCACCCAGCCCCGGCGTTTCGCCCTGATCGTAATAAGTAATACCTTTGACCGTGCGGCCATCGGTATCCAGTGCCACAAACGCATACATCATTGACCATAAGCCGTTGCCGTAGATGGGCAACACGATTTCCTGTATGCGCTTCTGCTCGTCACGGACGAGGTAAATTTCCGCGACATTGCTGCGGCGCTTAATGCCAGCCGGATCCTGCGAGGCGTCAAGCACGGTGCTCATCTGCGGATCCTTTAATGCCAGCGCCTGGTTATATTTCGCCGGGTCTTTATCCATCAGCTCGCCGGTTTTTAAATCCACCAGCCGTGCGGTAATGCGTTCAGCAAACACGGCCGCGACGTCGTCCTTCGTCATGCCTTCCTGCATCAGCCCGGCAACGGCCAGGATGTTACGCTGTTTATCCAGCGCGCGCTGTTCCTGCTGCAGCGGCTTTAACCCTACGGCGGAACCGGCAACCACGATGGAACAGACCAGACACAGCACCAAAACCACCAGCAGCGTTTTGCTGATGCTGTCGTTATTTTTAACCTCAGCCACGCGCCTTCCTCCGCTTAATGTTGGCGCGCACGACCAGGTAGTCGAACAGCGGCGCAAACAGGTTGGCAAACAGAATGGCCAGCATCATCCCTTCCGGATAGGCCGGGTTGACCACGCGAATCAGTACACACATCACGCCAATGAGCGCGCCGTAGCACCATTTCCCCCTGTCGGTAAAGGAGGCCGAGACGGGATCGGTGGCCATGAACATCATGCCAAACGCAAAACCGCCCAGCACCAGGTGCCAGTACCACGGCATGGAGAACATCGGGTTCGTGTCTGAACCAATGAGGTTGAACAGCGTGGCGGTAAGCACCATGCCGAGCATAACGCCCGCGACGATGCGCCAGGACGCCACGCGGCCAAAGAGGATGATGGCCCCGCCGATTAAAATCATCAGGGTAGATACTTCGCCAATGGAGCCCGGAATGTTGCCAAGAAACGCGTCGAACCAGGTTACGGGCTGGCCGGTAGCATTGTTGACCAGCGTTTCACCGCCGCCTGCCGCCCACTGTGAAAGTGGCGTCGCGCCGGAGAAACCGTCCGCAGCCGTCCACACCAGGTCGCCCGAAATCTGCGCCGGGTAAGCAAAGAACAAGAACGCACGCCCCGCCAGCGCCGGGTTGAGGAAGTTACGTCCGGTGCCGCCGAAAATCTCTTTGGCAATCACCACGCCAAAGCTGATCCCCATCGCCGCCTGCCAGAGCGGCAGAGTAGGCGGAACAATCAGCGCAAACAGAATGGAGGTCACGAAGAAGCCTTCGTTGATCTCGTGTTTGCGGATGATGGCGAACAGCACTTCCCAGAAGCCGCCCACGATAAAGACGGTCATGTAGATCGGCAGGAAGAAGACGGCCCCCAGCGTCATCATGCTGACCCAGCCTGCATCAGCCGCAAAGCTGACCCCCAGCGACTGCGCCAGACGATAGTGCCAGTCAGACTGGATCACCTGCGCCAGCTGCTGGGCGTCGTACATATGATGCAGCGCCGGAATGGTTTGCAGACCAACGTTGTACATGCCCCAGAACATGGCCGGGAAAACCGCAAACCACACCAGGATCATCATGCGTTTCAGATCGATGGCATCGCGCACGTGCGCTGCCCCTTTCGTCACCAGACCCGGAGTGTAGAAAATAGTCGTCGTCGCTTCATACAGCGGGTAATACTTTTTGAGCTTCCCTTCGGTAAAGTGCGGCTCAATTTTTTCAAAGAGGTGTTTTAATCCCATGGTTATCCTTCCTGCTCAATGCGGGTTAACACCTCGCGCAATACGGGTCCATATTCGTATTTACCCGGACACACATAGGTACAGAGCGCCAGATCTTCTTCATCCAGTTCCAGGCAACCGAGCGCCTGCGCGCCGTCGGTATCGCATGCCAGAAGATCGCGCAGCAGCACGGTAGGCAGAATATCCAGCGGCATTACACGTTCGTAGTTGCCAATCGGAACCATCGCGCGCTCGCCGCCGTTCGTGCTGGTCGAGAAGTTAAAGAGCTTATGACGCAGAAAGTGGCCAAGCGTGGTGCGGGTGACGGAGTATTTTTCTGCGCCAGGCAGAACCCAGCCGAACAGCTCTTTCTCACGCCCTTCCAGAACGACGCTCACCTGAAGATGGAAACGTCCCAGGTACGCGTGCGCATTGACAGCGCGGCGGCCGCTGAGTACCGAACCGGAAATGAGGCGGTTTTCACCCTCTTTCGTTTCCCCTGCCAGCAGTTCATTAATGTCTGCTCCCAGAAGCGTCTTAACCAGACGCGGGTTTGCGGCCTGCGGCCCGCCGATGGCGATAATCCGTTCAGCGCAGAGTTCACCCGTAGTAAAGAGCTTACCGATGGCAATGACATCCTGATAATTAAGGTGCCAGACCTGTTTTTTAAGGCCCACCGGCTCAAGGAAGTGGATATGGGTCCCGACCAGACCCGCCGGATGCGGGCCGGAAAATTCATTAAACGTAACCTGTCCCTGCGGATGGCCGCCAAGCTTGCCGCCGCTGGCCTGGCAAACGTGCACTTTTCCAGGCGTCAGGCGAGTCAGAACGGTCAGCCCGGCATCAAAGGCTTTACGCTGCGCCAGGATAATGGGCTGCGGGTCTGCGCTGAGTGGGTTGGTGTCGATGGCCGTCACGAAAAGGGCAGCCGGGGCGGTATCAGGAACGGGTGATTTGCTGAAAGGACGCGTACGCAGCGCCGTCCACAGGCCGGACGCGAGCAGCTGAGCCTGCACATCTTCGCGGCTAAGCGTCGCGAGGTCTGCCGCATCATAACGAGCAAACTCACGCTGTTCATCGCCTTCAATGCGGATTACCACCGACTGCAGCACGCGGCGCTCGCCGCGGTTGATCGCTACCACGGTGCCGCTGGCGGGGGCCGTGAACATGACGCCGGGATTTTTTTTGTCTTCAAAGAGCGCCTGCCCTTTGATCACGCGATCGCCCTCCTGCACCAGCATTGAAGGACGCATGCCCAGATAATCGTCACCTAAAATTGCGACATGACGGACGCTTGCGCCACACGAGACGTGCTGCTCAGGCACGCCTGCAATCGGCAAATTAAGTCCTTTTTTTATTTTAAACATGTGGTTAGCAGGTTTCCATAAACAACAATCCAGTGGGCGCAAAGTGTAACATTTTCCCCTTCTCTCGGGCAGGGGATCCACGGTCGGGCGCGCCAAAATGCGAGCTATTACGCAAAGTTCCTGGAGCCAGCGCATTTTTGATGGTTTATAAAGTAAAACTAATTTGTAAACTCACCGCCCGGCTCTTGCGAAAATCTATAGCGGTGCTAATGTGAGCGCACCTAACAGAATAATCTGATTTCGGGTCTCTTTTGCCGTCCTGGCAAGTTAGTCCAGGTTTTATCAAGGAATTTGTAGTATGCGTAAAATCGCATTGTTCATTGCGATGCTTCTGATTCCGTGCATGTCGTTTGCCGGGCTGCTCAGCAGCAACAGCTCCACCACGCCGATCAGCAAAGAATATAAACAGCAGTTAATGGGATCCCCGGTTTATATTCAAATCTTCAAGGAAGAGCGCACGCTCGATCTGTTTGTAAAAATGGGCGAAACATATCAGCTGCTTGATAGCTACAAAATTTGTAACTATTCCGGCGGGCTGGGCCCGAAACAGCGTCAGGGCGATTTCAAAAGCCCGGAAGGTTTTTACAACGTTCAGCGTAACCAGTTAAAGCCGGATAGCCGCTTCTATAAAGCCATCAACATCGGTTTCCCGAACGCCTATGACCGTGCTCACGGTTATGAAGGGAAATACCTGATGATCCACGGTGCCTGCGTGTCTGTCGGCTGCTACGCGATGACCGACTCCGGCATTGATGAGATTTTCCAGTTCGTAACCGGCGCACTGGTCTTTGGGCAGCCTAACGTTCAGGTCAGCATCTATCCGTTCCGCATGACCGATGCCAATATGGCGCGCCATAAGTACTCTTACTACGCCGATTTCTGGAAACAGCTGAAGCCGGGTTATGACTACTTTGAGCAGACCCACAAGCCGCCGGTAGTCTCTATCGTCGATGGCCGTTACGTGGTCAGCAAACCGCTGAGCCACGAAGTCGTCCACCCGCAGCTGGCGTCAAATTACACGGTCCCCGAGACAAAATAGCACCCACTCGCCTGGCATAATCTTTTGCCAGGTTTCGTTGCCCGTCAGCGGCTGCGTTGCAATAACGGTGACCACATCGTTCGGTGTGGTCTCTTTCTGAAAATCTATCTCCACATCCTGATCGAGCAGCGTAGCAACGCCAAACGGCGCGCGGCGCGTGATCCAGAAGAGATTCGTCGAGCAGAACGCCATCACGTAGCGCCCGTCAGACAACAGCATGTTAAACACGCCTTTTTCACGCAATTCGGCTGCCAGCGTCGCGATGTATTTGAATACGGCGGCCATATTGCCGGGCGTGCGCGGATAACGTTCCGTCAGCTTATGCAGCAGCCAGCAGAAGGCCTTCTCGCTGTCCGTTTCGCCCACCGGGCGGAAGTTGCCCGTTTCCAGAGATTTATAGCCCGTAAGCTGCCCGTTGTGCGCGTAGGTCCAGTTACGGCCCCACAGCTCGCGGGTAAAGGGATGGGTATTTTCCAGCGCAACTTCGCCGCGGTTTGCCTGGCGAATATGCGCGATCACCGAACAGGATTTAATGGGATAGTCCTGCACCAGTTTGGCAATCGGTGAGTTAAAGCTGGGCTGTGGATCTTTGAACGTGCGACACCCTTTGCCTTCATAGAAGGTGATGCCCCAGCCGTCTTTATGCGGCCCGGTTCCCCCACCGCGCTGAACCAGCCCGGTGAAGCTAAAGCAGATATCGGTTGGCACATTGGCGCTCATCCCGAGCAGTTCGCACATACATCACCTCCACAACAGCGGGGGGCACCGGTGCCCCCCAGCGAAGCCTTACTTAACCATCTCTTTTTCGATCAGCTGGATCAGGATGTGGATCACTTTGATGTGAATTTCCTGAACGCGATCTGCATAGCCGAAGTGCGGAACGCGAATTTCGATATCCGCCGTACCGTCCATCTTACCGCCATCTTTCCCGGTCAGGGTGATCACCTTCATCCCTTTTTCACGCGCGGCGGCGATCGCTTTGATCACGTTCGCGGAGTTACCGGAGGTAGAGATACCCAGCAGCACGTCACCTTCACGGCCTACTGCCTCAACGTAGCGGGAAAAGATGTGGTCGTAACCGAAGTCGTTGCCTACGCAGGAGATATGGCTCACGTCGGAAATCGCAATCGCCGGGTAGCCCGGACGGTTTTCGCGATAGCGTCCGGTCAGCTCTTCGGCGAAGTGCATGGCGTCACAGTGGGAACCGCCGTTACCGCAGGAGAGCACTTTGCCACCGGCCTTAAAACTGTCGGCCAGCAGGACCGCCGCGCGCTGAATAGCGTGAATATTGGCATCATCTTTCAGAAAGTTCGCCAGCGTTTCCGCCGCTTCGTTCAGTTCGTTACGAATAAGATCCTGGTACATGAGGATAATCCTTCAGTATTGATGAAATAACACAGTGGAGTGTACCGGATAGCGGGAAAAGCGAGAAGCTAAAGCCATGCGAATCGTCCGGCGTTTTGATTTTTTGTGCCGGCGAAAACGCGAACAATGTGAACCAGGTTGTAATTATTTTGTAAACACATTGCTAAAGGAATTCACATCAACTACAACCATATCATCACAAGTGGTCAGACCTCCTACAAGCAAGGGAGCTTTTCTTTATGATGATTTTGAGCATTCTCGCAACCGTTGTACTGCTCGGTGTGTTGTTCTATCACCGCGTCAGTTTATTCCTGAGCAGCCTGATTCTTCTGGCCTGGACGGCTGCGCTTGGCGTCGCAGGTCTCTGGAATATCTGGATTTTGGTCCCTCTTGCCATCATTCTGCTGCCGTTTAACCTGGCCCCGATGCGTAAGTCGATGATCTCCGCGCCGGTATTTAAAGGCTTCCGCAAAGTGATGCCGCCGATGTCGCGCACCGAGAAAGAAGCGATTGATGCGGGCACCACCTGGTGGGAAGGCGATCTGTTCCAGGGCAACCCGGACTGGAAAAAGCTGCACAACTATCCGCAGCCACGCCTGACCGCCGAAGAACAGGCCTTTATTGACGGCCCGGTGGAAGAAGCGTGCCGCATGGCGAACGACTTTGCTATCACCCACGAAATGGCCGACCTGCCGCCGGAGCTGTGGGCGTACCTGAAAGAGCATCGCTTCTTCGCGATGATCATTAAGAAAGAGTACGGCGGTCTTGAGTTCTCCGCTTACGCGCAGGCTCGCGTGCTGCAAAAGCTGGCGGGCGTCTCCGGGATCCTGGCGATTACCGTCGGCGTACCGAACTCCTTAGGCCCGGGCGAACTGCTGCAGCATTACGGTACGGAAGAGCAGAAAGATCACTATCTGCCGCGACTGGCGCGGGGTCAGGAAATCCCGTGCTTCGCGCTGACCAGCCCGGAAGCAGGCTCCGATGCAGGCGCAATCCCGGATACCGGCGTGGTCTGTATGGGCGAGTGGCAGGGCCAGCAGGTGCTGGGCATGCGCCTGACCTGGAACAAACGCTATATCACCCTGGCGCCTATCGCCACCGTGCTGGGCCTGGCCTTTAAGCTCTCCGACCCGGAAAAACTGCTGGGCGGTGAAGAGGATCTGGGCATTACCTGTGCGCTGATCCCAACCTCTACGCCGGGCGTTGAAATTGGTCGTCGTCACTTCCCGCTGAACGTGCCGTTCCAGAACGGTCCGACCCGCGGCCAGGATATCTTCGTGCCGATTGACTACATCATCGGCGGCCCGAAAATGGCCGGTCAGGGCTGGCGCATGCTGGTGGAATGTCTGTCGGTGGGTCGCGGTATTACCCTGCCGTCGAACTCAACCGGCGGCCTGAAGTCCGTCGCGATGGGAATTGGCGCTTATGCCCACATTCGCCGTCAGTTCAAAATCTCCATCGGCAAGATGGAAGGTATCGAAGAGCCGCTGGCACGCATCGCGGGCAACGCCTACGTGATGGACGCCGCTGCATCCCTGATTACCTACGGCATTATGCTGGGCGAAAAACCGGCCGTGCTGTCCGCGATTGTGAAGTACCACTGTACCCATCGCGCGCAGCAGTCGATCATTGACGCGATGGATATCGCGGGCGGTAAAGGCATTATGCTCGGCGAAGGCAACTTCCTGGCGCGCGGCTATCAGGGCGCACCGATTGCCATCACCGTGGAAGGGGCCAACATCCTGACCCGCAGCATGATGATCTTCGGCCAGGGTGCGATTCGCTGCCATCCGTACGTGCTGGAAGAGATGGCCGCTGCGCAGAATAACGACGTGGACGCCTTCGACAAGCTGCTGTTCAAACATATCGGTCACGTGGGCAGCAACAAGGTGCGGAGCTTCTGGCTGGGCCTGACGCGCGGCCTGACCAGTGCGACGCCAACCGGCGATGCGACCAAACGTTACTACCAGCATCTGAACCGTCTGAGCGCCAACCTGGCTCTGCTGTCCGACGTTTCCATGGCGGTGCTGGGCGGTAGCCTGAAGCGTCGCGAGCGTATCTCCGCCCGTCTGGGCGACGTGCTGAGCCAGATCTTCCTGGCCTCTGCGGTGCTGAAACGCTACGACGACGAAGGCCGTCAGGAAGCGGATCTGCCGCTGGTGCACTGGGGCGTGCAGGATGCGATGTATCAGGCGGAACAGGCGATTGACGACCTGCTGGCGAACTTCCCGAACCGCTTCGTGGCTGGCGCTCTGCGCGTGGTGATCTTCCCGACCGGTCGTCATCATCTGGCGCCGTCCGACAAGCTGGACCACAAAGTGGCGAAGATCCTACAGGTTCCGAGCGCCACCCGCTCCCGCATTGGCCGCGGTCAGTATCTGGCACCAACGCCGCATAACCCGGTGGGCCTGCTGGAAGAGGCGCTGCTGGACGTGATGGCCGCCGACCCGATTCACCAGAAAATCTGCAAACAGGTGGGTAAAAACCTGCCGTTTACCCGTCTGGACGAACTGGCGAAACAGGCGCTGGCCGGTGGCATTATCAATAACGACGAAGCTGCACTGCTGGTGAAAGCCGAAGAGAGCCGTCTGCGCAGTATTAACGTGGATGATTTCGAACCGGAAGAGCTGGCGACGCAGCCGGTAAAGCTGCCGGAGAAGCACCGCAAACCTGAAGCGGCATAACCCGCTTCGCTCTGACAAACCCCGCCCGGTGCGGGGTTTTTTATTGCCACATTTTCTCGTAATGACGTGCTACAGTGTCAAAAAGGGGTCGTTTGAGGAGTCTGTATCGTGCCTGGTTTGAAGATTTCGATTTTGCAGCAGCCTTTAGTGTGGATGGATGGCCCTGCCAACCTGCGCCACTTTGATCGTCAACTGGAAGAGATTACCGGGCGAGATGTGATTGTCCTGCCGGAGATGTTTACCACCGGCTTTGCGATGGAAGCGGCGAAACAGTCGATGCCCCAGGAAGAGGTGGTCGCCTGGATGCATGCCAAAGCGCAGCAAACCAACGCGCTGATCGCCGGGAGCGCCGCACTGCAGACGGAACGCGGCCCAGTGAACCGCTTCCTGCTGGTTGAGCCGGAAGGAAAGGTGCATTTTTACGATAAACGCCACCTGTTCCGCATGGCCGATGAACATCATCATTATGAAGCCGGTAACGAGCGCGTGGTGTTCGAGTGGCGCGGCTGGCGTATTCTGCCGCTGGTCTGCTACGACCTGCGCTTCCCGGTATGGTCGCGCAACCGCAACGATTACGACCTGGCGCTGTACGTCGCCAACTGGCCCGCGCCGCGCTCGCTGCACTGGCAGGCGCTGCTGGTGGCTCGCGCGATTGAAAACCAGGCGTACGTGGTGGGCTGTAACCGCGTGGGGACGGACGGCAACGGCCACCACTACCGCGGCGACAGCCGGGTGGTGACCCCTCAGGGCGAGATCATCGCCACCGCCGAACCGCATCAGGCGACGCGCATTGATGCTGAATTATCGTTAACGGCGCTGAAGGAGTATCGCGAGAAGTTCCCGGCGTGGCAGGATGCGGATCCGTTTAGCATTGGGTGAAAAAATGCCGGGTGGCGGCTACGCCTTACCCGGCCTACCAATGTTGCTCGCTTCTTTTAACTCACTAACGCCTGCCCGTCTTTGCGGCTCTCCGTCGCGGCCACGTAGTGCCCTTCCGGCATACGATAGATCACCTGCGCACCGCCGAAGTTGTAATCCTGGAGCGGATCTTCCACCACGATCTGATGCCCGCGCTCGCGCAGCGCGGCAATGGTGTTGCGATCGAACGTCGATTCAACAATCACCTCCCTGCCCTGCACCACGCGCCAGCGCGGCGCGTCGATGGCCGCCTGCGGGTTTTGCCCGTGCAGCATGATGCGCAGCGCCATCTGCATATGCCCCTGCGCCTGCATCGGGCCGCCCATCACGCCGAAGGACATCAGCGGCTTGCCGTTGCCGTCCA
The DNA here is from genome assembly GCF_014930585.1 of Enterobacter cloacae complex sp. P43RS. Taxonomy (NCBI): domain Bacteria; kingdom Pseudomonadati; phylum Pseudomonadota; class Gammaproteobacteria; order Enterobacterales; family Enterobacteriaceae; genus Enterobacter; species Enterobacter cloacae complex sp. P43RS. The sequence goes on along the minus strand of NZ_JADBRJ010000003.1, from coordinate 57,104 downwards.
TCGCAAAGCCCGGAATGATGGTGTGGAAAGGACGCTTGCTGCCCGCCAGCGCGTTCGGGTGTTTGGGATCGAGCACAAAGCCGCAGCCGCGGTTTTGCAGGCTGATTCCGGTATCCGGCACCACAATGCCTGAACCGAAGCCCATAAAGTTGGACTGGATAAACGAAACCATCATCCCGCTGGCGTCCGCGGTGCTGATGTAGACCGTGCCGCTCTGCGTCGGTGATCCGTACACAAAGTCAGAGGCGTTATCGCGATCGATAAGCGCCGCACGCGACTTCAGATAGTGGTCGCTCAGCAGCTCTTTTGCTGCGAACTCCATATGTTCTTCATCCGCCACGTAGCGGTCGAGATCCGCCAGCGCCAGCTTCATGGCTTCAATGGATAAGTGCAGAGACTGCACGGAGTCCGGATGATGTTTCTCAATGCCGCACTGCTCCAGAATACCGAGCGCAATCAGCGTGGCGATCCCCTGCCCGTTTGGCGGCAGCTCCTGTACCGAGCCGCCCGCGAAGTCGCGCGACAGCAGGTCAACCCAGTCCACGCGATGGTTTGCCAGATCTTCCGCTGACAGGTGCGCGCCGTGCTCCTGGGCGAAGGCGGCGATTTTCTGCGCCAGCTCGCCGCGGTAAAAGGCTTCACCGTTGGTTTTGGCAATCAGCTCCAGCGAATGTGCCTGCGCCGGGTTACGGAAGATCTCCCCCACGCGCGGGGCGCGGCCTTCCGGCGCAAAGCAGGCGCTAAAGCCCGGCTGATCTTTCAGCTTGTTATAGCCGCGCTGCCAGAGATGACTAATCAGCGGCGAGACCGGGAAGCCGTTGCGCGCGTAGTCAATCGCAGGCTGCGCCAGCGTGGTCAGCGGCAGCGTGCCGAAGCGTTCCGCCAGGGCCACCCAGCCCGACACCGCACCCGGCACCGTCACCGCGTCCCAGCCGATTTCCGGCACTGCGCTTTTACCGGCAAACAGATCCGCATGCCAGCTGGCCGGCGAGCGCCCGGACGCGTTCAGGCCGTGAAGTTTTTCACCGTCCCAGACGATGGCAAAGGCATCGCTGCCGATGCCGTTGCCGGTCGGCTCAACAACGGTCAGCGCCATGGCGGTGGCAATGGCCGCATCGACGGCATTACCACCCAGCTGCAGCATTTTCATTCCCGCCTGCGCCGCCAGCGGCTGCGAAGTGGCAACGGCGTTGTGGCCCATCATCGGCGGGCGGCGTGAAGCGTAACCGGATGTAAAATCAAGCGCTTTGGTCATCATGACTCCTTAGTCGTGGCGCGGATCGAGCGCATCGCGCAGCCCGTCGCCAAGTAAATTAAAGCCCTGCACGGCAAGGAAAATCGCCACGCCGGGGAAAACGGACATCCACGGCGCCTGCTCAAGGAAACCTTTCGCGGTATTGAGCATGGACCCCCAGGACGGATTGGGCGGCTGCTGCCCCAGCCCTAAAAACGACAGGCTGGCTTCGGCAATAATCGCCGAGGCAATGGCCAGCGTGGCCTGAACCAGGATCGGCGACATCACGTTTGGCAGAACGTATTTAATGATGATCCAGCGATCCGGCAGGCCAATCGCCCGCGCGCCGTCGATGTACTCTTCGTTGCGAATGGCGATCACCTGCCCGCGCGTCAGGCGGGCGAAGATCGGCATCGCCGAAAGACCGATGGCGATCATCGCATTGGTCAGGCTCGGGCCTAAAAATGCCCCCAGCGCGATCGCCATGATCAGGAACGGACAGGCCAGCAGCGCCTCGATAAAGCGCGAGATGACGCCGTCCCACATCTTCTGGAAGTAGCCTGCCACCAGCCCCAGCGGCACGCCGATGACCACCGCGATAACCACCGACATACAGCCCGCCATCAGCGAGGTTCGCGCTCCCCAGATAATGCGGGACAGAATGTCGCGCCCCAGCTCGTCGGTGCCGAACCAGTACATCGCTGACGGCGCTTTGCGCACCGCGAGGAAGTTGGCTTTAACCGGGTCAAACGGGGCGATCCACGGCGCCAGCAGCGCCACCAGCACAAAGAAACCCACCACAAGCGCGCCAATCACCGCGCTTTTATTGGCGAGGAATTTCTTCAGCACCCGGTTCTGCGCGCGCGGCAGCGCGGGGGCTACGGTTTGCGTCGTCAGTTCCGCCATCGTTAACCTCGCATTTTCGGGTTGATAAGGACGTAGAGCACGTCAGCCAGCAGGTTGAGCAGCAGGAAGCCGATCGCCACGATCAGCACCACGCCCTGCACCACCGCGTAGTCACGGTTGAACACCGAGTCGACGATCATCTTGCCAAAGCCCGGAATGGTGAACACCTGCTCGGTCAGCACCGCGCCGCCCAGCAGCTCGCCGAACAGCAGCGTGGTGAGGGTGATCACCGGCACCAGCGCGTTGCGAAACGCGTGCTTTAGAATGACCGCCTTCGGCAGCAGCCCTTTCGCCCGCGCTGTGCGGATGTAATCCGCCTTCAGCACCGCAATCATCGACGCGCGGGTATGGCGCATCAGCGTCGCCGCCAGCCCGGTTCCGAGCACGGACGCGGGCAGCAGCAGCGTGCGCAGGTTCTGAAGCGGATCTTCACTGAACGGCACGTAGCCGGACGCGGGCAGCCACTGCAGGTTCACCGAGAAGACCAGAATCAGCAGGATCCCCAGCCAGAAGTGGGGAATAGAGATCCCTGAGATCGCCACGAAGTTCGCCCCGTGATCGACCCAGCTGTTTTTGTTCACCGCCGCAAGGATCCCCATGCTGATGCCAAACACCAGCGCAATAATCATCGCCAGCAGCGACAGCTCCAGCGTAACCGGCAGCTTGCTGGCGATAAGCTCGGTCACCGGCTCGTGCGTGCGCAAGGAGACGCCCAGATCGCCCTGCAGCGCCCGCGTCAGCCAGTGGAAATACTGAACCGGGATCGGCGCATCCAGGTTCAGCTCCGCGCGCAGCTGGGCGATCACCGCCGGATCGCGTTCCTCACCGGCCATCGCAATCAGCGGGTCGCCGGGCAGCAGCTTTTGCAGCCCGAACACCATCATGCTCACCAGCAATAGCGTCGGGACGGCCAGCAGCAGACGTTTGCAAATCAGTTCCAGCATGAGTTCTCCTCAGGACGTTTATTTCGCCAGCGTCAAACCCGCCAGACGCACGATGCCGTCCGGGTAAGGCTTAAAGCCCTGCACGCGCTTGTTCAAGCCAAAAATGCGCGGCTCGAAGTAGAGGTAGGCAATCGGCATGTCGGTTTGCAGCTGCTTCACCACCTTGTCATACAGCGGCTGGCGTGCGGCCTGGTCGGTGCTCTGGCGCGCCTGCGTCAGCCACTCATCGACCTGCGCGTTGCTGTAACGGCCGTCGTTAAGCGTGCCATTGCTGTGGATAAAGCCGTAGATGCTGCCGTCCGGATCCGGGCGACCCGACCAGCCGGAGAAGCTCAGCTGATAATCACCGCTCTGCTGGCGATCCAGCAGCGTGGCAAATTCGGTCATCTGCAGGTTCAGCGTGAAGCCGGCCTCGGCGACCATTGCCTGCAATACCTGACCCACCTGCTGCGAGGTTGGGTTGTTCGGCACCAGCAGGTTGACGGTCAGCGGCGCGGTGACGCCTGCCGCTTTGAGCAGTGCTTTGGCTTTATCAACGTTGCGCGGCGGAACCGGCAGATTCACGTGATACGGGCTCACCGTCGAAAACGCCTGGTTGGCCGGGGTGTAGAGGCCTTCGAAGACCACCTGGTTTAACGCTTCACGGTCGATGGCCTGAGAAAACGCCTCGCGCACGCGGGCATCTTTGAACGGATCGTTCGCCGGGACCTTGCCGTTGTTAATATTGAAAGTGATCCCCTGATAGCCCAGGCCGGTGACCTTCGCCAGCGCCAGCTTGCTGTCGGCTTCGACGGTTTTGACGTCGCTGGCGGCGATGCCTTCGGTCAGATCAAGATCGCCCGCGCGCAGGTTCGCCAGACGCACGGAGGCATCCGGGATCGGCAGATAGATAATTTTGTCGAAGTGGTAGGCGCCTTTGTTCCAGTAGTTGTCGAAGCGGGTCAGAACGATGCGGTCCTGCGACACGCGGCTGTCGAACTTGTACGGGCCGGAACAGACCGGATGGGCGGCAAAGTCAGGCTTTTTCGCGGCCTCGGGCGCCATCATCGCGCCCGCGCGGTCGGTAAGCTGCATCAGCAGCGCGGCGTCCGGCGTTTTCAGGTGCAGCGCTATCTGCATCGGGCCGGTGACCTCTACCGATTCCACGGAGGAGATCTCGCTTTTCCGCAGGGAGCCTTTGAGGGTCAGGGCGCGGTCGAGGTTGTATTTCGCGGCGGCAGCATCGAATTTCTCTCCGTCATGGAAAGTCACGCCTTCGCGCAGATCCATGGTCAGCGTTTTGCCGTCGGCGCTCCAGGCCCACGATTTCGCGAGACCTGGCACGACCTTCAGATGCTCGTCGACGTCCACCAGCCTGTCGCACAGAGAGGCAAACACGAAGCGGCCATAGTAGGTGCGCGCCAGGTGCGGGTCGAGCATGTCCGGGTCTGCCCCCAGGCCGATTCGCAGCACGCTTTCAGAATGGGCGGGCAGCGCCGCGCCAAGCAACATAACACTTCCCAGTACGGTCAAAAGAGAATTACGCATTGTCATTATCATGAGTTCCTTGAAGGAAGGGAGGAGTGAGTGGCCGCGTGTTCAAACAGCGCGCGGCGGCGCAGAAAGGCTGCGGATGGCGGTGCGATCTGGATAACGCTGCGATCGCGGTTAATTTCCTGCCAGCGGTGGCAGGCAACCTGACGCCCGCCGTCGAGCACCTGATTAATTGGCTCGACCTGGCGGCATTCGTCAGTGACGTACGGGCAGCGGGTGTGGAAGCGACAGCCCGACGGCGGGTTAGCCGGGTTCGGCAGATCCCCCTGCAGCAGCGGCGCGTCGCGCTCAATACCCGGCTGCATCTGCGGCGCCGAGGCGATCAGCGCCTGCGTATAGGGGTGCAGCGGTGCGTCAAAGATCTCGTCGACGGTGGCAAGCTCAACGATCTGCCCAAGGTACATCACCGCCACGCGGTCGCTCATGTGGCGGATCACCGCCAGACCGTGGGCGACGATCACCATCGTCAGCCCCAACTGGTGTTTCAGGCTCTCCAGCAGATTAACCACCTGCGCCTGCACCGACACATCCAGCGCGGAAACCGGCTCGTCGCCCAGCAGCAGCTTTGGCCCCGAAGCCAGCGCGCGGGCAATGCCGATACGCTGGCGCTGCCCGCCGGAAAACTCGTGCGGATAGCGCCCGGCCCAGGCGGCAGGCAGGCCAACGGTCTTGAGCAGCTCCGCGACGCGGTACTGACGATCCGCTTTCTTCATGTTCTGGTGCAGCCACAGCGGCTCACCAACAATCTGCTCCACCGTCATGCGCGGGTTCAGCGAGGCAAAAGGATCCTGAAAAATAATCTGCAGTTCGCGCCGGAGCTGGTTCAGACGTGCGCCTGTGGCGTGGGTAATCTCCTCCCCCTGATAAAACACGCGTCCTTCGCTGGCGGCCAGCAGACGCAGCAGCAGACGGCCGAGGGTGGATTTCCCGGAGCCGGACTCGCCGACAATCGCCAGCGTTTCGCCCGGCATCACGGCAAGCGAAACGCGATCGACCGCCGTGACAAACCGGGCCGGGGAAAAGAGTTTTTTCGGACCGGGGAAAAGCTTGCTGAGGTCCCGGGCTTCAAGAATGGGCGTGGTCATGCGGTCTCTCCCAGGGCAATGTGGTGTTCGAGCGGCACGCGGAAGCAGGCGACCTGATGGCCCGCGCCGAGCGTGGTGAGCTGCGGTTTTTCATCATGACAGCGCGACTGCGCAAACGGGCAGCGCGTCGCGAAACGGCAGCCTTGCGGCATGGATTCCGGGAGCGGGACCGTTCCGGGAATGGTGGAGAGCTGGCCTTTGCGTGCGCCCAGCGAAGGGATCGAGCCCATCAGGCCGATGGTGTACGGGTGCTGCGGGTCAGCGAATATTGCCTCAACGCTTCCCTGCTCCACCACCTGCCCGGCGTACATCACCGCCACCTGCTGGGCGACTTCGGCCACCACGCCCAAATCGTGGGTGATCATCAGCACCGCCGTGCCGGTTTCCTCTTTTAGGGTGTTCAGCAGGGTCAGGATTTGCGCCTGGATGGTGACGTCGAGCGCAGTGGTGGGTTCGTCGGCAATCAGCAGTTTAGGGTGGTTGATCAGCGCCATGGCAATCATTACGCGCTGGCGCATGCCGCCGGAAAGCTGGTGCGGATACGCCTTGAGGCGCATCTCCGCCGCCGGGATCTGCACCTTCTCAAGGATCTGCAGCGCGACCTTCATCGCCTCCGGGCGCGTAACGTTCTGGTGACGCATGACCGCTTCACTGAGCTGATCGCCTAACGTGAAGGCCGGATTGAGCGAGGTCATCGGCTCCTGGAAAATCATCGCCAACTCGCTCCCGCGCAGGTCGGCATACTCCCGCGGCGAAAGCTTGCGCAGGTCGTGGCGGCGAAACTGCATCTCGCCGCTGACAATCTGCGCGCTGGTGGGCAGTAAACCCATCAGCGCCAGTGAGGTGATACTTTTCCCGCAGCCAGACTCCCCCACCAGCGCCAGCGTTTCGCCCGCTTTGACCGTCAGGGAAATGCCGTCCAGGACGCTGACCGGCGAGCCGGAAAACTTAACGTTGAGATTATTCAGCCGGAGTACAGGCGTGGAGTCCTTAAACGGGATCGTCGTCATAGCGTGAAATCGTCCTCAAGGTGGATCGCCTGAATCAGGGCGTTTTGCAGGCTGAGCAGGTGTTCGCGCATGGCGGCCGCTGCTTCAGTAGGCTGGCGATGGATAATCGCGGACATGATCTTGTGATGGTGGTCATTGTAGCTGTCGACACGTTCGGGCGTGCGGGCTAATTCACGCAGATGCTGCCAGCCGGGTTCGCGCCGCACGGCGTCAATGGCGTCAAACAGGCCGAGCATCAGGCGATTGCCCGCCGCCTCGGCAATGGCGCGGTGAAAGGCGCTATCCCAGAGTTCATTGAGATCGCGGTCATCCGGGCTGACCTTGTCGATGCGTTCCAGCATGCGCTGCATGAGCGCGAGGTTTTCCCTGGTGGCACGCAGTGCCGCAAGCCGGGCTAAGCCGGGTTCGATCTGTATACGAGCTTCCATCACTTCCAGCAGATTGGTCTGCTGAACCAATCCCTGAAGGGCCAGCGGTTCAACAGGGGCAGCCGGACCAATAAAGGTGCCTTTGCCCTGTTTACGCCAGATCCGCCCTTCTTCTTCCAGCACGTCCAGCGCGCGACGCACTTCGCGTCGTCCTACGCCGAGTGTTTCCGACAGCTCACGTTCCGTGGGCAGCGGAGTGCCTGGTGTTGACTCATGCTGGTTGATTAGCCCGCGCAGTTGCTCAAGCGCGGTGCTGGAATTGGCCAGAAACCGTGACGGTTTTTCCATATTGGTTCGCTCACTATCATCATTATTTTCTTTTTATGAACGATAAGTTATTGATATGGCGTGCTACTTATCGTGCTAATGATTAAGCAATAAACGAACCAATTTTTTAATGGTTCAAAAGAGATTTAAAAAAGCGGTAGTAAATGAAGGGGTTACAGCAACGTATTGTTACAGATGCAAGCGGCATCCTGAGACGATAAAGGCCAGAAAAGAACATGAAACGCACAAAACCAGTGCAAATATTGCACTACAATAGTGCCATTGTTAATTTTTTGCACTATAAATGATAACAATAAGTTAACAAAAAGTAATAAATAAGGCGCGCTTACGCCTGAAAATGGCCCCCTTGCGAGGGCCGCGAAAGATTAAGGTACAGGCTGCCAAAGCGTCGCAGCCGCAGTCGGCGCCCAGTCGGACTGAGACGTGTGCCCCTGCACGCAGCGATACTGTGTGCCGTTATACGTGACAATTTCTCCAGTCTTATAGCGCGTACCGACTTTCCACTCGCCTTCCGGCTCAGGCGTCACAGACCCCTCTTTCGTCGTGGCTTTAAGCGGTGTACTGGCGAGAGACTGATGACCTTTGGCATTTTCGGCGATCACCTGGTAGCTGTAGGTTGTTCCCGCGCGCAGGCCGCTGTCGAAGATCTGCGTTCCGCTTACGGTGAGTAACTCCGCCCCATCGCGTAGTACGTGGTATTTCACCGCGTTGTCTACCGCATTCCATTTCACCGTCAGGCTGTTTTCCGTCGAAGAAACCAGGGCCAGGCCGCCTGGCGCGTCAGGACGTCCCTCTTCGACCTGTACGGTTTCTACCTTAACCACGTTGCTGCTTTCAGAGATATTGTTCGCTGCATCACGTGCTTTCACGCTGTAGTGGTACACCACACCGCCGGTCTCTACTGCATTATCGGTCCACTGGGTGTCCGTTGAAGACCCGACTTTGATGTCATTACGGTAGATGTCATATCCCACTACGCCACGGTCATCGGTGGAGGGCTGCCAGGCAAGGGTGATAGTCAAGCCATTGTTCAGCACCTTCAGTCCTGCTGGCGCAGTTGGCGCGACGGTATCCTGCGGGCGTTCAGGCGACATCAGGTCCGCGCGCTCTTTCATTTCATTGAAATAGTCAACCTGCTGCGGGATGGACAGCTGCTGATCGTTTGAACCCAACGTCCAGATAAAGAACCCACCATAGCCGTTTTCCGCCTGCCAGCCCGCACGGTTTACGTTGTTCTGTCGGTTCTCAACAAAGCGACCTTCTGGCCCCCACTGGGAGTTGATGGTCTGACCGAGAACGATTTTGCTCTTATCACCCACCGCCCGGGCGTAGTTAGCCATCGCCACGTCATACTTAAAGCGTGGGCCGGCGTCATAGGCCATGACGTTGAAGAAGTCGAAAACGTTTTTCCCCTGCGTCAGCAGCGGCAGAACTTCGCCATGGTGTGAAGAGCGAGCCGCCTCAACGAAGGAACAATTCTCGGTTACCGCGCTGTTGGTGCAGTTCTCCGGGTCAGCACCAACGTGATAGGTGGTCAGGCTCAGCAGCTTTTTGCTGCCGGACGCATTGAGCTTGCTACGAACCCGTTCAGCCAGATCCAGCAGGTTTGCGTTTTCCTCTGGCGTGACGCGATCGGGCTTTTCAAAGTCAAAATCGATGCCGTCAAGCTGAACGGTACCCGCCTTCTGGTAGTTCGCCATATTACATTTGCCTTGCCAGTCGGCGCTCAGGCATTCCCCAACCATCTCTTCCGGCTTCAGGTTCTTTTTATATACCGGGAAGTTGGTATTCAGCAGATTCACCAGATTCTGCGCCAGCGTTTCTCGCGTTTGCGCGTTATTCAGATAAGACCACATCGCGGAATACGTCTCGCCGCCGAGCGCCAGCATCATTTTTTTCTCCGGGTGCGCCAGCTTCAGCTGGCTCCACACGACATAGGCTGGCGCATTAATGTACCAGGGATCATATTGTGGTACTGCAACAATATTATCGGAACTGGACAGCTTACCGCTTGCATCCCAGCCACCAAATGAAAGCAGGAACGTATCCGCTTTCACCTCTTTCATATCCTCAACGGACTCGACCGGAACGCCCCAGGAGGTCAGATAGGTGACCGCTCGCGGTGCCTGCGCCGCGAAAGCCGACTGCGCCATTAGTGCGCTACCAATTAACAGAGATAATGTAAGTTTTTTCATCAAAGTTCCTTATTGCTTTGTGATGATAGTCCTGTGGATTACCTCGCAAATTGTCTTTTTTTTTAGCGCCGAGATCGTTGGGGATAATAGAGTGGTGAATCAGGAAACCCTCCGCGTTAAATAAGAAATATCTCTCGCATTTATAATAAATACTTCAACGACAGCGCGGGAGAATTCTCGCATCCTGTAAGACGCTTCTTTATTTATTTTTCCCATCTTCACCAATTAAAAAAGATGGCATACCTGTGTTCCCGCTCTTTTATCAGGGAAAATTCAGGAATTAATCACAACTATTATCCAACTAGGGACGCTCTCAATGAAATATGCAACAAACGTGATGCGAAAACAGGGTGGTTTTACCCTGCTTGAACTGCTGGTCGTGCTGATGATTATTGCGCTGCTGGCAGGATTTGTCGGGCCAAAAGTCTTCTCAAATGTCGACTCGGCTAAGGAGAAAACCGCCATGCGCCAGATGCGCTCGCTTGCTGAGGCACTCGGGCAATATCGCCTCGATACCGGCAGTTATCCAACTGAAACACAAGGTCTGAAAGCGCTGACTGAAAAGCCTTCCAACGCGCAAAACTGGAATGGCCCTTATCTTAGCCAGCATGTGCCGTTAGACCCCTGGGGCAATCCGTACCAGTGGCATAACCCCGCCCGGACAAAAGACGCCATTAATGAAGTCGAAATAACCTCCGGCGGTAAAGACGGTAAGCCTGTCACTTACGGGTTCTGACTATGCTGCGCCTGTCCATATATTCGCTGTTTATCTTCAGCGTATTTTCCTGCCGGGCCGATTGCTGGCAGCTGGCGGGAGAACGTTACGGCATTGAGCCAGAGCTATTACAGGCGATAGCGATAGTGGAATCCAACGGTAATACCCGGGCCATCAACAAAAATCGTGATGGCTCAATGGATGTCGGTCTGATGCAGATCAATAGCATTCACTTCGATGCGCTGCGTAAATTTCGTATTAGTCAAAAAGATCTGCTAACCGACCCTTGCCAAAGTGTCATGACCGGCGCCTGGATCCTGGCAGGTCAAATCCAGCGCTTTGGTTATACCTGGGACGCGGTGGGGGCGTATAACGCCGGAACGGCAAATACCCCCCAGCGCCGCGCGCTTCGTCAACAATACATAAGAAAAGTGGCTCCGCATTATGCCCGCCTTAAAAGGCAGAGCCATACACTGTCGCCAAAATGAAATCATATACCGTCACCATCCTCCAGGGGGGGAAACGCGTCAGTCAGACCGTACTTGCCGCGTCGCCTGATGATGCCAGCGCCCGAATTATTGCCTGCGGCGGCATCGTTTTGCAGGTACAGGAACGCCCCGCCCGCAAGGAGAAACGCTTTCCACTGAATCTGTTCTTGCAGGAGCTTATCGCTCTGCTGGAAGCCGGGCTGGTCGTGGTCGAGGCCGTCGAAGCGCTGCGCGAAAGCAGCCGCGACGGTGGCACCTCGCTGGTTCTGGATACGCTGGTTAAAAAGCTCTACGAAGGAGCGCAACTCTCCCAGGCGATGATGGCGCTACCAGCACTGTTTCCGCCTCTGCTGATTAACACCGTTGCCTCTTCTGAGCAAACCGGACACTTACCCGAAGCGCTAAAGCGTTTTCAGTTTTACGAATCAAGAATGGAAATTCTGCGCAAGCGGATTAAATCAACCCTGCTCTATCCGACGATTGTCATTGCCGCCGGCGGGATAATTCTGTTCTTTCTGCTCGGCTTTATTATTCCGCGTTTTTCCGTGGTGTTTGACGGGATGAAGAACCCGTCCGCCAGCGCACAGCTTATCCTCTGGTGGGGACGCCTGACGCAAACCCATGGCTCGCTGCTGCTGGCCGGTTGCGCGGCAGCGGTTGCAGGCATCGTGATGGCGGTGCGCAGCCCGCGCCTGCGCCAGCGTGCGCTCGGTTTGTTGCTGCGCATTCCCGCCTTACGCCAGCAGCACCAGCTTTCTGTGCTGGTGCGTTTTTACCGCACGCTGGGCCTGCTGTTACAGGGCGGCCTTCCCGCGCCAGATGCGTTAATGCTGAGCCGGGAAATCCTGCCCGCCACGCATCGTCAGCAGGTTGAACAGGTTATCCGCGACGTCGCCGCTGGCGAGTCGCTCTCCCGCATGCTGGAAGCGCAACAGATGACGACCCCTGTCGCCAGCCGCCTGCTGCAGGTCGGCGAGCGCAGCGGCGAACTGCCTGCCATGTGCGAGCGGATCGCCGCTTTTTATGACGAATCGCTGGAACGCTCGATTGAAACCTTTAGCAAAATTTTTGAACCGATTCTGATGATGGTCGTTGGCGGCATCGTTGGGCTCGTCGTGTTTTTACTGTACATGCCCATTTTTGAACTGGCAGGAGGATTGCAATAATGTCTCACTCACCGTCTGTAGAACCCCTTTTCGACCTGCCAGACGAGCAGCGCTGTCAGGCGCTGGCGGAACTGCTGGACAGTTTCCCCGGCGCGTTAGAAGAAGCCGCCGGTTCCCTGGGGCTCACGCCGCTCTCACCCACACAGCTCGCCGACAGCGAAGAGGATTTCGAAGCCGTGCCGCTGACCGAATCGCTCAGCCAGCGAGCATTGCCGCTGCGCGTTAACGGTCAGCTCCACGTTGCGCTGGGCGATCCGTTTTCACTGGCACTGCGCCAGTGGGCTTATAACGTGAATGCGCTCCCCGCGCTCGCCCCGCTCTCTCAGCTTAATGCCCGCCTTGATGAACTGGCAAAACAGCAGCGCACGCTCGATCAGCTGGAGCAGCAGCAGAGTGAAGAGAATAAAGAGGCCCGGTGGCTGGAGATCACCCCATCGGCCATCGCCAGTGAACCCCACGCCGTCATTAAGCTGGTTAACGCCACGCTGTTTGATGCCCTGCAGAGCCGCGCCAGCGATATTCATCTTTGCGCCGTCGCGGATGGGTTGATGGTGAAGTACCGCATCGATGGCGTCCTGCACAGCATTCGCCACTGCGCCGGGCTTCAGCAGGCGGAGCAGGTGATCTCCCGTCTCAAAGTATTAAGCTGCATGGACATTTCCGAACGACGCACGCCACAGGACGGGCGCTTTAAGGCGTTGATTCTCCAGCGTCCTGTTGATTTTCGCGTGTCCATCATGCCGGGCGTCTATGGCGAGGATGCCGTACTGCGCGTGCTGGATAAATCTCACGATCAAAACCTGCGCCTGGAGACGCTCGGCTTTGATGAGCACACGCTGGGCGCGATTCGCCAGTTAACCCATCTGCCCCACGGTATGGTGCTCGTCACCGGGCCAACGGGGAGCGGGAAATCCACCACCCTCTATTCAGCACTCAGCGAACTCAACAGTGGTGAATGCAAAATTATCACCATTGAAGATCCCGTGGAGTACCAGCTCAACAGCGTGCTGCAAATTCCGGTCAACGATAAAAAAGGGCTCACCTTCGCCCGCGGCCTGCGCGCCATTTTGCGTCACGACCCGGACATCATCCTGGTGGGTGAGATCCGCGACGGTGAAACCGCCGGCATTGCCGTGCAGGCGGCGCTCACCGGCCACGTGGTGCTCTCCTCGGTTCACGCCAATGACGTCTTTAGCGTACTGGAACGTTTTTTATATATGCAGGTGGAGCCCGCCAGCCTGATCACCGCCCTTAACGGCGTCGTGGCGCAACGGCTGGTGCGCCAGATTTGCCCGGACTGTATTGATGACGCCACGCCCACAGATGACCTTCTCGCGGCGTGGCAATCCGGACCTCTGCAGCAGCTCACGCCCCGCTGGCGTCGAGGGCGAGGCTGTGATACCTGCCGCGACAGCGGTTTTCGCGGCAGGCTGGCGCTGGCGGAAGTGCTGCATTTCAGCGATGCGATGAAAGAGGCAATGCTGGCGCGATCGCCCCGGCGCAAGCTAAAGGAAGTGGCGCTGAATGACGGTTTTGTTCCGCTCTCGACCATCGCGCTGCGCGCCGTGGTCGAAGGCAAAACCACCTGGGAGGAGGTGAACCGTGTTATCACTCACTAACACCTGGCAGTGCGACATCTGGCCTCATGCCGTGCGGTTGCGCCGCAACAACGTGGTTCTCGCCACCCATGAACGCCGGCCAGATGAGCCTCTTGAAGCCGCGCTCGAAACGCTGCTGCGCCTGCGCCCTTCCGTCTTACCGTGGCGTGACGCGGTGGAGTTTCACCTCGATACCGACGATCTGACGTTTTTAATTCAGCCCTGGCATGACGGCGTGACCACACCGCAGGAACTGCTCCAGCTCGCCCGACAGCAGGCGGTTCTTCGCGCGAGTCCGCCCGTCGACTGGCAGGTGCGCTTCGAGACCCTTAACTGGCAGCAGTCAGCGCTGGCCGCGTGCCTGAAGCAACCTTGCTGGCACCTGCTTGTCACGCTGGCGCGTCGGGAGCGGCTGCGTTTTCGCGGTGTTGTCACGCCGTTTCAAAAGCTGTTTAGCCACTTCGCCTCCGCACTGCCGGAAAACGGCCTGTTTGTGGCGATGAGCCCCCACCATAGCCGGATTGCCAGCCGTCAGCACCACAGCTGGCGCGACGTCTGGACACTCACCCTGCCACAGCAGGAGATGGACGCCCAGCTGCGGGTTATCGCCCGGCTAAGCGGAATGCAGGACTGTCCTGGCTACGTCATTCATACCGACGGTGAGCATCACCAGGAAGTCGCGCTACAGGAGAGTCCTCATGACGCCGCTGTTTACGCGTAGTTCCCCATGGGCCGTACGCACGCTGCTGTTAACCGGACTCCTCTGTTTACCGCTCACCGGTGCCGTGATGTATGGCCTGTTTGAGCACCAGCGCCTTGAGCTGGAGACGTCGCAGGTACAGCAGCAGCTCGCCCAACGGCAGCAGGTGCTGCGCAAGCTGCGTGAAGCGGAGCAGCGCCGGTTGCGCCAGGCTCAGCAACTGCAGGCCGTTCCGCCGGCCATCAAGCTGCTGGACAACATCGGCAGCGTACTGACGCCTGATATTGCGCTCCTGAGCATTGACGTCATTGCCAGTAAAGGCGATGCGCGGCTTACGGTGAATGCAGGCAATCTTGACGCCCTGCTCGCCTTTAGCGAGCGGCTACAGCAGTTGCCGGCGCATGTGGTGCTTGAGAACCATCGCCAGTCGGCGCAGGGCGATCCTGCCTGGCCGATTAACGCGGTACTCGACGTCAAGGTGACGACGGAGGCGCACCATGCGGCTTCAGAATAAACCCGCTGTGCTGCGCTGGCAGGCGGCGTTATTTGCCGGGCGCATCGGAACGGTTCCGCTCGTGCTCGCCGGGCTGCCCGCAGGACTGCTGCTGTTATGGCTTGGCGGCGTGCGGCCGCACACCATCCATTTGCAGGAGAACCTTGCCCGGATCCAGGCGCAGCTACAAACCGCGCTGCCGCTGGATAAACAGCAGCCGGAACTGCAAAGCCGCATCAGCCTCGGAGAATATCAGCAGGTCAGGCTCATTTTTGAGCAGTTCAGGAGCCGAGGGATGAAGGTCGACGCCAGCCGCTATCAGCTGGAAAACGACGACGGCAAAACCGCGCTACGGCTGGATATTCCGCTGCGCGGTGAATATCTGCCGCTGATGGACGCCCTGGAAACGCTAAGCCGCACTTTGCCGTTACGCATTGAGCAGCTAAGCCTGCGGCGCGCCGGGCCATCGGAAAGCCAGCTCAGCGCCACCGTGCAGCTTCGCCTGTTGAAGGAGTCGCCATGAAACTGCCGCGCTATTTACAGCTGGCGCTGGTGCTGACCGCCGGTGCTGTTTTCTGGAGCCAGTTTGCCGATGACGAGATATCGCAAGCGCCGCTTGAGGCGCAGCCGGTCTCACGCCCGCGCCCCGCGACAGCAAAGCCGGAGACGGCTCACGCAACGCGCATCGATCTCTTTTCAACGCCACATAGCAGGGCGCAAGACGCAGCAGAAAAGCCGCCGGAAAACGATCGGCCTGAAGAGGCGACACCAACCGCACCGCCGCTACCGCTTCAGCTCCTCGGTGCCTGGTGGGAAAACCGTCAGAGAATCGTTGTGCTGACGGATGGCAAAGAGACCTGGCCGGTCTGCGAGCGCTGCAGGGCGGACGGCAGGATCTGGATCGGCAGTTCGCCGGTCAACAACTGGATTTTAAAAGCGGTGGCGAACGACCACCTCCTGTTTGAATGGCAGCCCACCCATAGCCAGCAGCGGCTGGAACTGGATGAGCTGCAATCGGAACCGACACATTAATCATGAAAAAAACAATTGCTCTCACTTTTTTGTTGTCATGCGCGCTACTGAGCGGCTGTGCACAACGTGCGGCGCCTCCGGTCCGGGAATCAGTGACCGCCTCGCCGCAGGTGCTGGTTAAGCGGCTTAAGGAGATAGACCAACAGCGCATCGCCAGCCCACAGGATATTGCGCTTCGCGCCGAGCAGGCTGACATCAGCAAAAAGCTGGTAAATGACTATCTGAAAAACGCCGATCTCGCGGTGCGTCAGAACAATTACACCCTGGCGACGCAAATGTGGCGCGATGCGCTTACCTATGAGCCCGGCAACCTGCGCGCCCTGCAGGGCTTACGCAAACTCGATGCCCGTAGAGCGCTGGACGCATTGTATAAGGAGGCGGTGGCTAACAGCACCCGCGACCCGGCACGCGCGCTGCACAAAATCCAGCAGGTACTGGAAGAAGATCCCAACTGGCCCCAGGCGCGCGCGCTGCGCGATCACCTGATGCGTGAGGTGTCGCGGATCAACCAGCCGGAGCAGCGTCTGAACCGGGAACTGCAAAAAACGATAGCGCTTAATTTTCGCGAGCACAGCCTGATGGCCATCTTTAACACCATCAGCCAGATGACCGGGGTCAATATCATTTTTGACAAAGATATTTCTTCCAGCACTACCGGCAGCCTGATAGCCAAACGCACCACTGCGGAAGATGCTATCAACGTGCTGCTGTTGTCGAATAACCTGCGGAAGAAGGTGCTGAACAGCAATACGTTGCTGATCTACCCCGCCACCGCGCAAAAAGAGAAGATCTATCGCGACGTGGTCGTCAAAACCATCTTCCTGGGTTATGCGAAAGCAAAAGAGGTCAACGTCGCCCTGCGCAATATGGTCAAGCTGAAGGATGTGCACGTTGATGAGCGAACCAACTCCGTCACCCTGCGCGGGCCAAAAGAGAACGTGGAAAAAGCGGAGCGCCTGTTAGTGACGCTCGACCGGCCTGAAGCGGAGGTCACGCTGGCCGTTGAGGTGCTGGAAGTAAATACCAACGATCTCGAAGCGCTTGGCGTGAAGCTGCCGCAAACCATTAGTGCGGGTTTTGCGAAAAGTAAAGAAGGTGATTTAAAGGGAAGCGGGATCCCGCTGGGCGACCTGAGCGCCAAAAATATCATGGTCGATATCGACAATATGACCATTGACATGAAAAAAGTGTTGAGCAACGCCAGAGTGCTGGCCAACCCGCGGATCCGGGTGAAAAACAATAAAAAAGCGCTGGTTGATATTGGTCAAACGATCCCGGTACTGACCACAACCGTCAATGACGGGATTTCGCAACAGAAAGTGGATTATCAGGACGTTGGCCTGAAGCTGGAAGTCACCCCGGAAGTCAGTATGGATGACAATATCTCAATGGAGGTGAAGTTCACGCTCAGTGCCCTGGGCGCCGAAGAACCCGGTGAGAACGGAGCAAAGTATTACCGCACCACGAAACGCGAAGCCAATACCACGCTCAGCAGTATGAACGGCGAGACCCAGATGCTGGCAGGGCTGATCAAGCAGGATGAAACCACGACCCAAAAAGGAACGCCGTTATTAAGTGACATCCCGGGGCTGGGCCGCCTGTTTAGCAGCAATTCCGACAACAAAGAGCGCACGGAGGTGGTGCTGTTAATTACGCCGACCATTGAGCGCAACCTCGATTTACCGGGAAGCCACGTCAGTACCATTGAGATGGGCAGCGACGATTTAACGGGCGACAGCATTCAACTGCGCGACCTGCAGCGCGACGAGCCGGGGAGCGGGTTTACCGCACCGGCGCTAGCGCCGCCGGCCCATTTCCCTGACCGGGCGGCCACGCTGCCGCCACCGATCCTCGATGAGTCAGAGACGGAAAACGGAGCATCGTAATGCAGCGCCAGCGCGGTTTTACCTTGATTGAGATGATCGTCACGCTGGCGCTACTCGCCACGCTTGCCGCTGCCGCTGCGCCGCTGATGCGTAACTACCATCAGCGGCAGCAGGAGACGCAATTACGTGAGTCGCTGCGCACGCTACGCGATGCCATTGACCGTTATCACCAGGCAAGCGTGGACGGCATCATTGAGAAAAAAACCAGCGAATCGGGATATCCGCCGACACTAAAAAGCCTGGTGGAAGGCGTGCGGGATAAGACATCGCCCACTGGCGCGATGATCTACTTCCTGCGCCATATACCGCGCGATCCGATGTGCGATTGCGAGGGAAAAAATGATGAAGAGACCTGGCGGATACGCGCATCCACGCAGCCACCCGGCGATTTCAGCGGCGGAGGGAAAGACGTGTTTGATGTCAGTAGTACCAGTACGGCCAGCGGTCTGAATGGAGTGCCCTATGCGCAATGGTGAAAAAGGTTTTACGCTCATCGAGCTGCTGGTGGTGATGGCGATCATCGCGACATTGATGACCCTTGTCGCTCCACGTTTTTTCCAGCACGCGGACAGAGCCAAAGAGGTGGTGCGCGAGCATAACCTGCATGCGCTGCGCAGCGCGATCGATCACTACCGCCGCGATCGCCTGGCGGGGCCATACAGCCTGGAGGATCTGATCGAGGCCGGTTATCTGCGCCAGATGCCGCTGGATCCCATCACCAACCGCCGCGATATCTGGGAGGCGAAGACCGATGACGAAGGGCAAATTATTGACGTCGAGACGCCACCTAAACCCGGGCAGGATCATCGCGATGCGTTCGATTAAACGACAGGGAGGTTTTACCTATCTGCTGCTGCTGATTGCGCTCTCCACGCTGGCGTTGTCGCTGCTGAAAAGCCGCGATGAGGTGCAGATGCGTTATCAGGCGCAACAGGAGGCTGAGCTTTTATTTCGCGGGGATCAAATCCGCGCAGCGATACAGGCCTACCGCGGCAACGGTGATGGCTGTTTTCCCGTGCGTTTCGAACAGCTGCTTATTGATAAACGCGGGCGAAAACCGCTTTATCACCTGCGCCAGCACTACGCCGACCCGCTAACCGGGAGTAAAAACTGGGGGATGATCCTCGATCCTCAGGGGCGCTGGATTGGCGTGCGCAGTCTCGGAAAGGGTACGCCACGGAAAAAAGTCGGCTTTCGTCACGATCCAAAACAGTTTGCCAAAGCGAAAACGTATTACGACTGGAAATTTCAGGTAGAGAGCGATCCGCAGGCCCCGCTGCCTGCGGCTTGTGGTCGCTAATGCAACGACTGTCTTTGTCATGAAAAAATCCTCTTTGAGAAAAATAAAAACAACAAGTTTACTCAACAGTGACCATATCTTAATGCGTCAGGCCGTAAAACATACCACCAGATAAAATCATCGTTTATTTATTTTTAACTCATAGATACAGAGAAGATTCTTATTAATCAGAAGACCAGCACCGTCTTATTTTATTCTGAGGAATGAATATAATGCCTTGCCACTATTCAGGCTGGAATAGTAGGCTTAATAGCCATCTCATATATTTTACCCTGATGAGCGAGACATAAGATGGAACCATCAATTAAACAGACTCATGAAAAAATTCGGGTTTGCGTGCGAACAAACTCTTTTTTATTCGAAAAAGGGCTTGAAGAAATAGCGCGATTTTATTTTATCGCCAGAGATAAAATACTGTGCATTATCGATGCTGACACGTTTGGCACGAAGACGCATCTGGTGAAGTATCTGGAGTTCATCAGAAGAATTAAACCCGACATGCTTGTTTTGATCACGGGTCATCACACCCGAAGCGAGCAGCACGCATGGTATGTAAGAGCAAATGAATCCCTGTCGGGCTGGTGCGAAACCATTGATGCCATGAACTTTATGCGACCCAATCTCGACAGCGTTATCGATTTTTACAGAAGGCAACATGACTGAAAATCTTTTGCAAACGGAGGACTAGACGTGAAGTTAAGTTTTTGTATCAGGACGAATGTTTTGGCGAAAATGGCCGATGTCACCGAGGCTGAATTAGTGTATGCGCTCATGACGACGGGTGAGCTGTTCGGGGTGAAAATACCGGCACCGTTACCGGGCAGGCATAATGCCAAAACGCGTAGCTTTGATTACAAAGAAGCACTGGATTTTGCTGAAGAAGTGAAAATATCCCGAGACAGTAAAAGGCAGATCTGAAAACGTAATAAGTCCATCCCTTAATCAAGTGATACCTCAATCCATTCTTTATATTTACAGCAGCACTGCCCGGATGACTTAGCGTTTTCCTTCAACATTGATAGCGCAATATAAATGACTTCAGCGTACAAGCAATCATTAATACTCCGGGCATACTCAAGTTTTTTACCCAGATAATAACTAAGCGAAACATGATCAATATTAATCCCCTGCAAGGATAATTGCGTGGCGGCATCGCCAATGAGTATTGATGCTTGCTTTTCAGGATAGACATTATTCATGAATTTTAGCCCTGCACTTTGGAAATATTCGACAGGTAGAGTTCAGGGGGCTTATGCCCCCTTGTTTACAAAAACACCTCAGAATGAATTAACGTGTTTACCAATCACAGCTACTTAAGCCCGTATTTTTAAACGTTTTTGATTCCGTCTTTCCTCTGATACCGTCCTTATTAACTGGCGTCACATAAAGCGTGACTTCCCCCCAATAGCCTAAAGTAACGCTTTTTATGTTGGAAACGACGGTGCTTCCCCACTTCCACTGAAATATCGTGTTGCCTTCAGATGCACCGCCATTAGCGTTGTAGGTGTAGGTTGCCGTTATTCTGTTACAGGCTCCGGTACTGCCGCTGTAACCCAGGTTTGTAACGAAAGGCGCAGGCTTAGATCTTATGGTAACAGCACCACTAAAGGCCTCAGTGCCAGATAACGGCTGCCCTGAACCTTTAGGCGTCACGGCCACCCGCACGTCATAACCCGCATAGCTGTCCGGCAGCGTGAACGTTTTTGCCGTGCCGCCTGCGACATTCCTCCACGTCTGGCCATCCTTCCACTGCCACTGGAAGCTGGAGACGTCCGTACCGGCCCCGTTTGCCGTGAAGGTGTATTCCGCCCTTAGGGTCTGCCCCACCTCCGGCGTGCCGGAGATCCTTAGCCCCGTCACAGACGGCATACCATACACCGCTACCGCCGGGCTGTTCTGTACCGCACCGGTCAGCGACGGCTGGCTGCTGCCCTTCGGCGTTACCATTACCCGCACGTTGTAACCCGCATAGCTGTCCGGCAGCGTAAACGTGCTTGCCGTGCCGCCTGCAGCATTCTTCCATGTTGCACCATCCTGCCATTGCCACTGGAAGCTGGAGATGTCCGTACCGGCCCCGTTTGCCGTGAAGGTGTATTCCGCCCTCAGGGTCTGCCCCACCTTCGGCGTGCCGGAGATCCTCAGACCCGTTACCGACGGCGCGTCATAGGCTGCCATCGTCGGACTATCCTGTACCGCCCCGGTCAGCGACGGCTGGCTGCTGCCTTTCGGCGTTACCACCACCCGCACGCTGTAGCCCGCATAGCTGTCTGGAAGCGTAAACGTTCTTGCCGTGCCGCCTGCAGCATTCTTCCATGTTGCACCATCCTGCCATTGCCACTGGAAGCTGGAGGCGTCCGTCCCGGAACCGTTTGCCGTGAAGGTGTATTCCGCACTCAGGGTCTGCCCCACCTTCGGCGTGCCGGAGATATGCAGATTGGTTATTGACGGCGCACCATAGGCATCCACCGCCGGGCTGTGCTGTGTATCGCCCTGCAGCTGAGGCTGGCTGCTGCCCTCCGGAATTACCGTCACTTTAATGCTGTAACCCGCATCCTCGGCCCGGAGGGTGTATTCCCGACCCGTGGCCCCCTCAATCGGCATCCAGCTGGTTTTCTCATACCTCCCCCAGATAAAGGTGGATTTATCCGTACCGCTTCCATTTGACGTGAAGGTGTATTCTGCCCTCAGGATCTGCCCTACCCTCGGCGTGCCGGAGATGTGCAGATTGGTTACCGACGGCGCCCCATAAGCGTCTACCGACGGGCTGCTCTGTACCGCTCCAGCCAGTGCTGGCTGGCTGCTGCCCGTCGGCGTCACCACCGCCTTAATGCTGTAACCCGCGTCTCCCGCCTGAAGAGTGTATTCCCGGCCGTTGGCCCCCTCGATCGGCATCCAGCTGGTTTTCTCATATCTCGCCCAGATATAGGTTGAAGCATCCGCACCGGTTCCGTTCGCCTTGAAGGTATATTCCGCCCTCAAGGTCTGCCCTACCTTCGGCGTGCCGGAAATCTTCAGGCCCGACACCGACGGCGCGCCATATACTTCGACCGCTGAACTTTCCTGCGCCACTCCGGCCAGAGCCGGGTGACTGCTGCCCTTCGGCGTCACCACCACCCGCACGCTGTAGCCCGCATAGCTGTCCGGCAACGTGAACGTGCGTGCCGTATTGCCAGCGGCGGCCGCATTCTTCCAGGTCTCACCGTCCTTCCACTGCCACTGGTAGGTGGACGCATCCGCACCGCTCCCGTTTGCCGTTAAGGTGTATTCCGCATTCAGGGTCTGCCCCACCCTCGGCGTGCCGGAGATGTGCAGATTGGTTACCGACGGCGCCCCATAAGCGTCTACCGACGGGCTGCTCTGTACCGCTCCGGCCAGTGCTGGCTGGCTGCTGCCCGTCGGCGTCACCACCGCCTTAATGCTGTAACCCGCGTCTCCCGCCTGAAGGGTGTATTCCCGGCCGTTGGCCCCCTCGATCGGCATCCAGCTGGTTTTCTCATATCTCGCCCAGATATAGGTTGAGGCATCGGCACCGCTTCCGTTCGCCGTGAAGGTATATTCCGCCCTCAGGGTCTGCCCCACCTCCGGCGTGCCGGAAATGTGCAGATCTGTCACCGATGGCGCACCGTAAACATCTAATGCCGGGCTGTGCTGCACCGCCCCGACCAGAGACGGCTGACTGCTGCCCTCCGGTATTATCGTTACTTTAATGCTGTAACCCGCGTCTCCCGCCTGGAGGGTGTATTCCCGGCCGTTGGCCCCCTCGATCGGCATCCAGCTGGTTTTCTCATACCTCGCCCAGATATAGGTTGAAGCATCCGCACCGGTTCCGTTCGCCTTGAAGGTGTATTCCGCCCTCAGGGTCTGTCCCACCTCCGGCGTGCCGGATGTACGCACGTCCTCCACCGCTGGCGTGCCGTAAGCCATCACCGCCTGGCTCTCCTGGAGCGTTCCGGTCAGCGACGGGTGACTGCTGCCCTTCGGCGTCACCACCACCCGCACGCTGTAGCCCGCATAGCTGTCCGGCAGCGTGAACGTTCTTGCCGTATTGCCAGCGGCTGCCGCATTCTTCCATGTCTCTCCGTCCTTCCACTGCCACTGGTAGGTAGACGCATCCGCACCGCTCCCGTTTGCCGAGAAGGTGTATTCCGCACTCAGGGTCTGCCCCACCTTCGGCGTGCCGGAGATATGCAGGTCTGTCACCAACGGCGCGCCGTAAATCTCCACGCCGGATTCGCCTTTTTTGCCGTTGACCGTGGCGCTCACCGTGATGGTTCCACCGGTATTTTTCGTGGTGACGGTCATTGTCCCCACGCCTCCGGTTCCGGTGATGGTGCTGGTCTCCCCCTGGGCCACCAGCTCCGGTTTGTCGATATCCCAGACAATCGCCTCGCCCACTACCGCACGGCCAAAGCGGTCCTTCACCGTGGCGGTGTAGGTAATGGTGTTCAGCCCGTTAGCTTCCACGCTGGCCGCGCTGGCAGTGACCGTCACGGCTGACGCTTTCCCGGTGACCGGCTCCGTTTTTGATGACGCCTTATAGCCCTCATTTTTGGCCGCGTTGGTAGCGGTTACCGCGACAAACAGCGTTGCCCCTGTGTCCTGCTCTGTCAGGTGATAACTTTCCGACGTGGCGCCGTCGATCGCGCCACCGTCACGGTGCCACTGGTAGCTCAGCTTCACCTCACCGCCGCCGTTCTGTTCCACGTCCACCTTCTCAACGCTTACCGTGTCACCCACCTTCAGCCCGGCGGTTTGGTTCAGCGTGATGCTTTTGATCGTCGGAATCCCCTGCAGCGCCACGCCGGACTCGCCCTTTTTGCCGTTGACCGTGGCGCTCACCGTGATGTTTCCGCCGGTATTTTTCGCGGTGACGATCATCGTTCCCGTGCCTTCTGTACCGGTGACGGCGCTGGCCTCTCCCCGGCTCACCAGCTCCGGCTTGTCGATGTCCCAGACAATCGCCTCGCCCACCACCGCACGGCCGAAGCGATCCTTCGCCGTGGCGGTATAGGTAATGGTGTTGAGCCCGTTCGCATCCACGCTGTCCGCGCTGGCGGTTACCGTAACATCTGACGCCTTCCCGACCACCGGCTCCGTTTTCAACGACGCCTTATCGCCTTCATTTTTGGCCTCGTTGGTCGCGGTCACCACCACAAAGAGAGTCGCCCCCGTATCCTGCTCCGTCAGGTGATAACTGTCTGACGTGGCGGCATCGATCGCGCCACCGTCACGGTGCCACTGGTAGCTCAGCGTCACCTCACCGCCGCCGTTCTGCTCCACGTCCACCTTTTCCACGCTTACCGTATCGCCCACCTTCAGCCCGGCGGTTTGGTTCAGCGTGATGCTGCGGATAATCGGGTAACCGTTGAGCGTCAGCTGCGTCGCTTGTTTTTTGCCGCCAATATCGACCTCTATTTGCGCATTGCCCCCCGCGGATGCGGTCGTAAACGTGGCCGTCGCTTTGCCTTCTGCATCGGTTTTTTCGATCGCGTTGCTTAGCGCGCCAAACTGCTGCGTGATTAACGACCACGTTACGGGTGCGTCCGGTACGCTATTGTTGTGCTCATCCAGCGCGATGGCGGTCAGCGTCGAAGTGCTGCTCCCATTGGCATTCAGCGTATCTGGGGTACCTTTAAGCTCAACATGATTCACTTTCCCGACAGTCACATTGACGATCTTCTGCTCATCACCGGCGGAGACTTTCACCTGCGTTGGCGCTTTTTCAGGTACTACGACGGTTGCACTGGCAATACCGTGCTCATCGCTGTCTCCGGTAGGCGCTTCCCGGAACTGACTCCCTTCTATCCGCCAGGTGATGGCCTGCTTACGGCTGATAACCGCGTTATCAAACCGGTCATACAGCTGCGCGCTGACGGTTTTATCCTCACTGCCTGCGACCGCGTTTTCCGGGACGTCCAGCACCACTTTTTCCACCGGCCCTGGCTCAAGGCTTACGGGCGCTGACGGGCTACTCACGGTATCTACCGTGGCGTTCACCACCCACTTCTCTGCTGCTTTTTGCGGCGCGATAAGCGCGATGGATGCTCTTCCCTCGCTATCCGTTTTGCCGCTCAGGGTTTCACCGTTACTGCTCCACGTGACGTTCTTCTCAACTGTCAGAGGCTTACCATCCTGATCGGTAACTTCAATAGTGAACGTCTTTTCCGTGGCAACTTCTGCGCGCTCGGGAGAGGCCACGAAGCGGATGGCAAGCGGGTGGGCAAAATCGACCACCAGCGCCATCTTCTCCTGCTGAACATTGTTATCACTGGCGGTGCTCTGGGTCTGGATCCCGCCTGGCGGGATCAGCGAGGCCGTAATTTCATCTTCACCATCCGCCATGATGTTTTCTATTTTTACCAGCGCCTGACCGTGCTCATCGGTGCGTACGCTGTTTTGCGACAACGAGCCAAGCGAGTTCCTGCTCTGCCAGTACACCATCTGATCGGTCAGAGGGGAGCCCTGACCGTCTTTCACCTCGGCTAACACCAGCAACGCACCGTGACTCTCTTCGAAGAACTTCACGCTGCCGTCACGGCGGATCTCACCGGGTGAAAGCAGATGATCGATACGCAGGGTGGTTATCGTTGCGCTCCCGGTAACTTTCGCCGTTCCGCTCTCCCCTGGTATCCCTTTTTTGTTGAACGGTGTGACTTCAAAGACCACGCTTCGGGCCATATCACGCGTTTGCACCTCATACGTAGCACTCCCTTCCTTGAGCAGTTCGCCTGAATCTGCGTCATACCAACGCATCCGGGTTTGTTCAGGGTCTTCATCCTCCCCTTCATTGCTTTTATAGAGATAACTCCCCTCCAGGATCTGGCCCGGGGACATGTCCCCCTTAATGGCAACGCTCTCTACGGAAGGGGCAAAATCGCCCGGCGTCACGGTCAGGTGATAGCTGGCGGAACTTAATACGTGCTCCGGATCGACAGGTGACGTTTCCGTCGCGGTGATGGTGACATCGCCCCGATGCGTTGGGTTCACCAGACCGCTGCCCGGCTCCACGGTCGCGATCGCCGTGCTGGAGGAGGTGTAGCGAATGACGCCCCCCTGCCCACCTTTCACCGCGTGCAGCAAAGGCACGCCAGCCTGCGTGATTTTTTCCGTCGGGCTGAAATAGAGGCGTCTGTCTTTTTCTTCCTGCTTATAGGCGAGAACAATGTTGTTATTACGAGTAACGAACTCCGTGCGGGACTGCATGAGCGATGGCAAAGCCGCCGCATTTTCACTTGCCAGCATTTCGGAAAGTTTTCGGCCAAACTCCCAGTGGAAATTCAGCCCCACAGAGAAGTTATCCCGCTGCCCGCTAATCATGCTCTGCTCCGCGCTGACCCCTACCAGCGGCACAGGTTGCCACTTAAGCCCGAGGTTAAGCCCGTGAGGATTGTGGCTGGCTTCGCTGCGGCTGCCGTTAACGTCCACTTTGTCGCCATACCACTGGAACCAGCCCAATTTAAGCGCGACGTGCTGTGAAAGGGCCGTCTCCAGATTGAGATCCCAGCCGCGGGCGGCACGTTCATACAGTTCATAGCGGTCGGGATCGTCATTAAACATGCTGTCGTCAGAATGACGCCAGCCGCTCAGGGGCAGGTAGTAGTTCGCGGACGCACGAATCCCATCGCTCCACAGCTCGGCGCCGGCCCCCATTCGGTTATGGTGCCGCGTGACATCCTGATCGAAAAAGAGGTTTCCACCCGCCATCAGATGCGGGTTAAAGGTATGTCGCCAGCCCAGTCCAACGTTAAGGATATCGCGCTCGTTCCAGCGGTGTGCGCTCATCTGAGTGAACAGAATGTCGTGTTGCCAGATTTTAACCGGCCACAGATAGTCCAGCCCGAAATCGCGGCTATCGCTCCCGCCAATACCGACATCTGCCGTAACGCGGGCTTTCCCGCCGATATTGTTTAACCACGCTTCCACTTCCTGGGTTAACGCGGCATTCACCTCGCTATTTGCCGCACCGCGCAGGGCATCACCCGCGCCGTTTTGTTGGGCGCTTCCCCACATGCCGGCCATTTTATCCCGCAGGGGCTGATTGCTTTCGCTTTCAATGGTTGCGTGAGTTTCAGTTTGCGCCCGCGCGACGGGGGGAACCGTGAGCAAAAAGATGGAAAATAAATAATGTAAAAGGATTATCCACACGGATAATTTTTGACGTAAAGAACAGTACGAAACACTGGGCATTGTGACGCATCCCTAATTAATTAAACTCCCTGGTTAGCGATATTAAGATCCAGATAATTCCTAAACTCCATACAGTAATCAGGAGATGATCATGAGATTTTCCGTCCCTCATTAAATTCAATACTTAGGCATTGATGTTTAACAACTCTTTCAGCCTGCTTCATAAATTTCTCAGCCCAATTTCAGCCGTATATTTTCCGGAGCAGGTAATTCTTAACATGGAACAGACACCTCGCAATTTTATTGCTGACCGTCTTCTTATGCAGATTTTCCCCTAATGGCAGGATGATCCCAGCAATACTCTGGATGTCATTTAATAAGGAAGATCGTTGACATGAATAAAACTGGACTGGCCCTGCTTATTTGTGCACTATTGAGTGCCCCCGCTTTTGCGCAAAATTCCGTCACGCACGAGCAAGCCTGGGAAGGCACTTCGTATCTCTCCGTTATCGTGAAATTAAAACCCGGTACAACGCTTAATAAGTCTTCACCCTTTTCATTACGCGACAGTACCCTCGCCGTGAGTCCGTTATTTACGGCAAATCATTTGCGCAGCAGTGAATTAAGCGAGATGGATGTGCTTAATGAACGCTACGGCTTTAACCGTTATTTACGTATAGCCCTGCCAGCCGATAAGCAACACGACGCGACATATATCAATGACGTAATTAATGAACTGGCGGCGCGACAAGATATTGAGCTGGCTTACCCGGAATCTATGCCGGTGTCGCTGGAAAAGGGGGTCACGGCTCCCGACCTGCCGCCCTATTCCGGGCTGAGCTATGCCCTGAACAGTACCAGCCAGGCCACCGTCCCGGATTTTCGTGGATTGCAGGATTACACCAAATCGCCAGATGAAAAACGGCCCGGCTACTATATGGGTGGCGTTAATCGCGACAGCGTAAGTCAGTATTCAGGGCACGATGGTAGCGGCATTTCGCTGGTCTCAATGGAAAACAACGCATGGAATACCAGCCATGTGAATTTGCCGCCGATCGATTTCCATGAAGGTGATAAGCGCTATACGCCAGGCGAAGATCACGACACCAGCTCCGTCGGGATTATGGCGGCGAAAGATATCAATGCGGGCATCAAAGGCCTGACGTGGAACGCCCGTATGGGATACGTCAAATGGCAGGCCAATAATCTCTACAATATGATCCCCAGACTCCAGGCAGGAGATGTGGTGCAAATTGGTATGCAGACCGGCGGAGGAGATGTGACAGGTTGCACCTCCTCTTGCTATGTTCCCCAGGAAAACGCTCCAGCCTATTATGACGTGATAAAAGCGCTTACGGATAAGGGCGTGCACGTGATTCAGGCGGCAGGCAATGGCAATATCAACCTCGATCACGCCGGATTTAATGGAAAATTTGACGTTAAAAAGCGGGATTCCGGCGCGATCATTGCGGGCGCGTTTTGTGCAAACAATGGCAAAAAAGCCTCTTTCAGCACCTATGGCTCACGTGTGACCAGCGCCAGCTGGGGCTGCTGGGATGTGGTTACTACGGGTTACGGCGGTTTGCATAGCATAAAAAATGCGGAATACACCTCAAGTTTCTCCGGCACGTCCTCCGCGAACCCGATTATCGCAGGCGTGGTCGCCAGCCTGTCGGCCATTGCAAAAGCGCACAATATCACCGTCACGCCTCAACAGATGCGCTCCATTCTCCAGGAAACCGGTACACCCTTAGCTGCGGGGGATTCAGCGAAAGTAGGTACTCACCCCAATATGGCAAAAGCGGTAGCCAGGATTCTGGAACTCAAAGAGGAAGAACAGGAGGAAGTAAAGGCAGTGCCGGGAGAAAGCTTTACCGTTACCGGCACGACCGATTCTTCCCGTGCGTATCAGTTAGACGGGAGCGCCAGCAAGAATGCCGTCTCCTGGAAATGGACTATCGACAAAAACAGTACTGGCACATTCTGGCTACAGGAGAAACATGCCGGAGGCTGGGTACGTGAAGTTTCAGGGCCTACCGCCCGGGCACTCATTCCCGCCAATACAGACGGAGAAGCAACCTACTGGTTAACCGTCACGGGCAAAGACGGAAGCGTGAGCGCTGAGAAGATCACCGTAACGGTGAAAAAACCACAGTTACCTGATATTCCTGATGACAGCGCAGAAGCGTATAACCCGCGGATCGCCTACCCGGTGAAATGTACACGCGTATCGCATAACGGCAAAATCTGGCTGAATCAGTGGTATGTCAACGCAGGACAAGAAGAGCCAGGAAGCGGCGGTGAGTGGGGGGCATGGCGAACGTCGGATGCAGCTAATAATAGCTGCCCTTAAAAACCCTTTTGGTTAACATAATAGTAAAGCCTGGATATAAGCCAGGCTTTATTTTTATTAATTCAACACTCAGGAAAACCGTAAAAACGTCATTTCTTAAACTCCGTACTCGCTCAGATTTTATTAATACGCGTCAAGGACTGAAATTGGCATTACTATTTCATACTCTGTCGCGCTCCGCCCTCTTTACAGCACGAACGGTCGCTCTTCTCTGCCGAAACTCCCCGACTCTTAATGGCTCAGAGAAGTCTCTTATTCAAGCCGGTTGTCTCCTCCCGTTACTATTTGTCCCTGTTATCACACGGTAATAACGCCTTTTTACCTGCGCCGCAGGTGAGATTAACTTTTCGTTATTGTTCAGTAATAAATAAGGGAACTTATGAAATTAACAGGATCTGCTTTTGTCCTTGCCGCTTTACTGGCAGGGGCGGGCGTCAGCGTTTCAGCTAACGCCGCCACGACCTCGCCATCGGCAAACTGCGAACAGGGTCACCAGAACTGCATGAAAGAACTAGGCACGCTGGAACGCGCCGTCAACGGTGAGAAAGTGAAGGTCGTTGAAGGGCAAACGATTCGTGCGCGCTTCTTTAACGACGGAACCGAACTGCCAAATCTGGAAACGCGCGTCACCATTCTTGCTGGCGAAGAAGCCCACTGGTCCTACGCCCTCGCCCAGGCTATCAACCAGCAGCACCCCGAACTGCGTGCCGGTTTCAGGCACAGCAACGGCGAGATTACACCCGATGAGTCAGAGCCAAATAAGGTGTATGCCAAACAGAACAACCCTCTCAGTCACGTAGAAGTGTCCTTCAATTAATTCAGGGAAGATTATTTTGAAACTACTCAAGATGAATAATATTACGTCGGCGTTAGCCGTGGCATTGATTGGTATGTATTCCACGGGCGCACTGGCGCATGGCTATGTTTTTGAACCAAAATCCCGTTCGGTGATTCATTTCCCGCCGATGAACGATAAAGGTGAGCATAGTAACGTCTGGCCTGCTGACGCCGTGGAAGCGCCGAAGCTCCCGGCTGGCAACGATATGAGCCCAACCCCGATCGCCAACGAACAGTTATTCCAGTTTCCGCCGGATGGAAAACTGGCAAGCGGTGGTTCAACGGCAACTCCCGCCTTCAGCAAGCTCGATGACGAAAAGCAGAATACCTACAACAACCCGATGTCTGCGGGTCCGCACCAGTTTAAATGGCATTTACCGGCTAAGCACCGCACCACCTATTTTACCTACTACATCACTAAGCCGGACTGGCAGTCTGTTCCGGGTGCGGATTCGCGCCTGACCAGGGCGATGTTTGAAGATAAGCCATTCTGCCATAAGGTTTATACCTATGCGCCAGGCAACCCGTCGGCCGATATTTCTCTCCCGACAGGCTTCGAAACCCACACCTGCGACGTACCGGAGCGTGAAGGTAAGCAGAAAATTTATGCCGTCTGGCGCGTGCGCGATACCGATAACGCATTTTATCAGATGATTGACGTCGATTTTGGCGGTGAAGTCATTACCAAACCGGTAGCCAACGTCACGCCATCCAGTCATAACCTGTCAACCAGCACGCTGTCGCTGGACGGTAGCGCCTCAACGGGGAAAGAGCTGAAGTACAGCTGGGCTGTCACCAGCAATGCCGATAAGGTCATTCTGGAAAACAGCACCAGTGCTAAAGCCAGCATTCGCCTGAAGGCTAAACCTGAGAGCGATTTTACCGTCAACGTGAAGCTGACCGTCACCAATGATAAAAACGTGAGTGATTCAAAAACCGTCACCCTGAATGCCAAAGCTGAAGCGGATAGCACGGCACCGGAGGCGAAGGCAGGCAGTGACTTCACCGTTCACAGCAACAGTGAATCACGTGGTTATGACCTTAACGGTTCCGCAAGCGTCAATGCTGAAAAATACCAATGGACTATCGTTTCAGGGCAGGACATTGGTGCGTTGCAGGTCGCTAACGGTGGCGAATGGGTTTCAACCGTCCACGCGGCAAAAGCCCGTGCGCTGATTAAGCCCGGCAAAATCGGTAAAGTGACCTATCGCCTGACGGTGACGGCCAAAAATGGCAAAACCAGCACCGACGATATCACCGTGACCGTGAAGGAAGCGCAGCAGGCTTCTGATGTGCAGATCAATACGGGCAACAACCAGGACACCATCGTAGGCAGTGACGTTATTGCTGCCGCCGTCGTGTCCAAAAATAATGACTCGTTAAAAGGGGCAAAAATTGAATGGTCCGCACTGAATCACGCCGATAAGATTCAGATCTCGTCACCAAATAACTTCAGCACCAACCTCAAGGGTAAACATCCGTATACCGACAATGTGGACGTGACGCTGCAGGTGAAAGTGACGGCGCCTGACACCGGTAAAGTCTCTACGGCAACGAAGGTGATCAAGCTGCGCCCGGCGCAAACCGAGGTAAAAGCCTGGGATCACAGCAAGACTTACAAGACACCTTGTGAAAAAGTGAGCTATGAGGGCAACATCTGGCTGAACAGCTGGGAAACCCGAGGCGTTAAGCCTGGTTCCGATGGCGAGTGGGGCGTCTGGAAGAAAGAAGGTGCTGCCAACATGCCTAAAGAGTGCAAATAATACTGTAAGTTAACTCTGGCCGGGTCTTCACTGACCCGCGCCTCACATTATCATTCCCTGCCTACACTTTCGTTATCATTTTTGCGCCGGAAATCGCCCCTTCGTTCCGGCGCTTTTTTATCGGTATAAGATCACCCACCCTATCGCGGCAATAATCGGATACGGGCCGAAAGGAAACGGTTGACCGGGCTTGATCCGCAACAGAATCAGCGCCGCGATCAGCGCCAGCAGGGTCGAGGCAACAAAAACATCCAGCAGCGCCAGCGGGCCAAGCCACGCCCCGATCGCCGCCAGCAGTTTCATATCCCCCATCCCCATCCCTTCATGGCCGCGCAATAAACGGAACAGCAAAGAGAGCGTCCAGGGCACGCCAAATCCCAGCAGAGCGGCGATTAATGCCTGCGTTGGCTCCACCCGGCTATAGCCGCTGACGGCAAACGCCAGCGACATCACCAGCAGCGGGAGCGTCAGACGGTCGGGCAGGAGCATGGTGCGCAGGTCAATAAACAGCAGCGGCAGCAAAAACGTCACCGCCAGCAGGTCGAACAGGCTCTGCGGCGTGACGCCCTGCTGCCAGATAATCACCCCGTACAGCAGCGCCATAAGCCCTTCAACCAGCGGATAGCGCCACGATATCGCCTGACCACAGCTGGCGCAGCGCCCGCGCAGCAACAGCCAGCCCATCAGAGGAACATTGTGGCGAAATTTAATGGGGTGTTTACAGCGTGGGCAGTGGGAAGCAGGCCACGATAAAGAGAGTGCTTCACCGTGGAGAATCAAGGGGAGCCGATAAATGATGACATTGCAAAAACTGCCGATAATGGCGCCCAGAAAAACGCTAAAAACGAGTATTACACTCTCAACCATGGTTCCACACTCTGAGGGACATGCAATCTCCGATAATAGCAGAGACTACTCGTTATATTTAGGCAGTCTGTTTGCACGTAAAGTACAAAAGTCTCCGCGCAAGTTCGCCCATTCAATATTCAGATGCGCTTTTGCATATTGTGCCGCTTCTTTCCACAATAATGCCGCGATATGCCACTCCTTTCCCTGTTCATGTTCTGCCGCTCGTGAAGAAAGTGAAAACCACAGGGTAGCAGGATCGCGTTTGTCGCTTTGCCAGTCCATCGTTAAGCCCTTTAGAAAAAATCCCAGCGTATCAATAGCGACGATAAAATAATTGAGCTTAAAATGATAAATACCTGAATAACGCTGAATGCCTCAGTGGGAGAACAACGCTGATTACCAATATTATCCGCTGGCTGGCCTTTTCGGGTCTCTATATCCTGCTGGCATTGCTGAGCTTTCATACGCGGGATAGCTGGAGCCTCTCCACCACGCTCTGGCTCCCGGCGCCGCTGCTTTTCGCCGCGTTATGGCTGACGGCCCCGCGAGAGTGGCCGCTGTGGCTAGCTACCGCGGGCTTGCTGCATGTGTTTGCTGGCGTCTGGATAGGCCGCCCGCTCGCGCTGGCGTGCCTGTTCGCCCTCTTCGACGTCGCGATATTTCCACTGTGCGTCGCCGTCTTTCGTCTGAATGCGCAACTGCCTGCGCTGCGTTTTGCGCGCAGGCCGATTATTGGTGAACTGATCTACCCCCTGCAGTTAATCTTCAGCATTTTTTGCGGCAGCCTGCTGCTTAATCTGGCGCTGTTACTCTCAGGGTATCCGATTGCGCCTCTGCATTTTTTTTCCTGGGTGCTGGCGGCATTAACCGGCATTCTCGCCATTCTGCCGCTGCTGCGTGAGAGCAAAATGCCGTCGCACCCGCGGTTTAACGGGCGGGAAGCTCTGCTTCTTGCCGCGAATACCCTGGTGCTGATGACGGGGTACTTTTTCCTGCCACCGCTCTGGCAGGGGCTAAATCTGCTGCTGGTGCAAACGACGGTGGTTTTACTGAGCGTGTTTGCGCTCTCCGGACGCGGCGTTGGCGCTCTGCTGCTTATTCAATACCTGATTGTGGTGCTGGCGACCCAGCAGCGGGAAGGGATTTTTTACACGCTAACGCCCGATCTCATCCCCGCAATCTGGCAGGCGCAGTGGTACCTGGTATTTTCGGCGATTTTTGCCAACTGTTTATATCAGTACCGCCGCTGGATCCAACAGCAGCAGGCGCTCGCGGCCAGCACCAGTGCCATCATTATTCGCCTGTCGCAGACGGGTTCTTGCGTCGTGTTTCGCCTCTCGATGCCAGAGGAGGAGATCCACTGGCAAGGCAGTACGGAAGCGCTGTTCCCTGATGAGGAAAAGACGCTGAGCACCCTGACGTTACTGGACGCACACTGCGATACGCCGTTCCTGCCCGGTTTTCGCGCCTGGTACTCACAGCAACGTGAAAGCAGCTTTGCCCGGGAAGTTGTTCTGCAAACGCTGCACGGAAGGCAGATGCGCGGGATGGTGCTGTTTCACAGGATTGGCAACACCGCGCATCTGATGGGGGGAGTGAGCCTCTTTCTCACAGCATCCGCTGCAGAATCTCCCGCTGCCCACTAAAGGTGTACTTCAACACCGCCGCGACATGCCCAAGCAGAATCACACCCAGCAGAATGCAGCTATAGCGATGCACCTGGAAGAAAAACGCATTCACTTCGGCGATGGCAATCGGGCGGGAAACCGGCACCAGACCAAACAGGTTGTAGTCTTTTTGCAGCATCAGAAAACCGCTAACCAGCACCACCATAATGGTCAGATAAAACAGCTCATGAATAAATACCACCAGCTGTTTTTTACGTCCGGCTACCGTTGCCGGATAGGGCACCGAAGGGCGGAAGAAACGCCAGACGAAGCGCACTATCATGATAGGCGTGGCGATGGTACCCAGCGACATATTCAGCACGGAGAAAAAGGTAAACCAGCGGGTTCCTTCCAGCGCGTGCAGAATATAGCCCATGCACATCGCGTAGATAATGACGGCTGCGACCACCCAGTGCAGAAGGCGAGAAAACCGATCGTAACGTTTGGCAATAACCAGAGAAGTTTGCATAGTCGTTGTCCTGTAAAACAAAAAGCACGGCTCCCTGCGAAGCCATGCTGTTTAAAAAAGAGGTTATTCAGCTACCCACAAGTTGCGGGCCCGATCCGGCGACCAATGGCTGGCACCTGTATGGCCAATCTGACAGCGGTAAACGTTGCCCTCATAGAGCACTTTATCCCCTACGGCATAGAGTTTGCCCGGCGTGAATGGGGTAACGTCGCCGCCCTGGCCGCCCTCTTCGCCTCCGCCATCGTCATTATCGGGCACGGTAACGTTGACCGGCTGGCTCGGCGTAGCGAAGTTGTTGGCTGCATCATAGGCGATGACCGTATAGCGATAGCTCATGCCTGGCTGGGTTTGGCTGTCGGTAAAGTTGAGTTCATGGGTATCACCGATCTTTTCCAGACCGCGCCAGATGGCATACCCCGCCACGCCCGTATTATCCTTAGCTGGCAGCCAGCTGAGCGAAACATCCTGCCCCTTCAGCGTGGCCTGCACGCCCTGCACCTGTGTTGGCGCCTGAGTATCCGTTTCGTCGCCCCCATCCGGCAGACTGCCGTCAAGGATGCTCTGGTAGCGGTTCAGAAATTCATAGCCGTAATGTTGACCATTTTTAGTGTTGCCATTGTCCCAGTTCACTGACCAGGTCATGAGCCCTTTTACCGCTTCATTTTTCGCTTCCAGTCGCGAAAGTGCGTTAAAGACACTCTGCGCGTCTCGTACATAGCCGGTTCCTGCCGCATCCGGGTTGGCCGGAAGACCAATCACCAGCTTGTTCGCCGGGATCTTCACATAACCACGCGTCCCGTTTGCCAGGCTGTCGGTGAGATAGTAAAGGAAAAGCTCTTTTTGACGGTCGCTATAGCCCTTCCCCCATTCCTGCGGCAGCCACCATTCACCGACTTCGTCCTTCTCCTCCTGCGTCATCATATTCACGCCGTCGCCCGCCTGGTTGTAATACTGTGGAGCGATAAAGTCATACACGCCCTCAAGATTTTGCAGGTAGGCTTTGTAGTTCACCCCGCGATCGGACTGAAGATAAGGGAACTCTGGCGCCATGCTGATGATGAAGTGTTTGCCCTGCTGCTGATAATGGTCGCGCACCATTTTCAGCGCTGCCGGGATCACCGTACTGTTGTCAGCAGCGGTAATGGCCGTCTGCTCCAGATCGATATCAAGACCATCAAAACCATAGCAATCGGTCAGGCGAATAATCTCCGCCGCAAACGCCTCAGTCTGGTCTTTGTTCAGTGCAATGTGCGCGTCAGCGCCGCCCAGTGAAATCAACACCGCGCGCCCCTGCTCGTTCAGCTCTGCAACCTGAGCGCGGAACTCCTCATCGCTCGCGTTGTAGGGTTTGAAGGTGGGGATATTCCCGCTCTGCCCATCCATAACTTTCATGAAGGAGACGTTGACGACGTTGTAGCCTCTCGGCACTTCACGCAGCGACATATCAGAAGGTAAGCCTCCCTGATAGCCGCGCGCTTTGTCTATCTCTTCCGGGTTAATTCCCCAGTTGTGCCAATAACCTACGAGAATTTTTTTCTGACTGATATCCGGCATCTGTGAGGCGGCGTCGGTTGCGGCCGCATGGCTAAACGTGCTGACCAGCATTCCGCTTAACGCCAGGCCTGCGGCGATAGCGCTCAGAGATATTTTATTTTTCTTTAACATGGGAGATATCCTGCTCCAGGTTTAATAATGAAATCCTGTCCCGCAAGATAGGATATTCATCTCCCTGAAAACAGGAGAACAGCTCACTGCAGCAGCAGATTTAAAACTCGCCAGCCTGGATATGTCTTATAATAAAATTATCGTGAGATTATTTATACTCACACATTGCTACCCAGTTATCATTAATTTTCATCAGCCAGCTATCTTTATTAATCGGCTTGAATAACAGGTTAATATACTGACCATCTTCACTTATCAGAAAGGTCTTCTCCGGCAACTGATCGCCAACGGCAATTTTTAATTCTGCCACCCGGCCATTGATGACGTTTCCCTTCTGTGTCACCGATTTTAACTGCAGGGTTCGGTTGAATACCCGGTTACCGGCCTCATCGGTTTTTACACCAAATAGCGTTAGCCTGTGGAGTTTAGGCCACCAGGTGATCACACCATTAAACTGGTAATGCTGCAGGCTTTCATCAATAAATTTGCCATTACGTATGACGCTGCTGCAGGGCTCGGCGGGCACTTTTCTGCTCTCCAGGTAGTTGCTGGTCAGGTAAGCCAGCGCGCCACCCAGCGAAACGCTGATGCAAACCATCAATATGACGAATAGTATTCGTAACCGCATTTTCCCTCCTGAGATAGTTCGCCTTCACATTGCGCAACGAACACTTTTGGACCGTTCGACGCGATGTACACGTTATTGATGCCCGCCGGCAGGGCATGCCGCTTTCTCGCCAGCGCCTGCCGATCGACACTGCGCAGCGAAGAGAGATGAAACATGACGCCATCTACGTAGAGATTTTCCTGAAACGCCTGCGGCGTGTCGGCCGTGCAGACCACCACCAGCGTTGGAAGGATAATCAACAAGCTGCACAGCGCCGCCAGCAGAGTCCCGTATTGACGTGAGGGAGTTTTCATTGACTCCGCCGTGATAGCAGGCAACGACGGGCAATCGACGGGAGTGGGACAAGACGCGTTATCAGGCTCTTCTGGCGGCGGGCAAGCGACCTCACTGTCCTGCGTTTCGCAGGGTGCCAGTACTACACCATAACGGGGAATGGTTTTAATGATCGAGCCCGGCAGGCCGGCATTTTGCAGCTTGCGGCGGAGCATTTTTATAAGCTGGTGATAGCTGGATTCGCTAACAATCATGCCCTGGTTAAGCCAGATCTCTTCAAATATGGTCTCTTTTTTACATTTGCCGCTGAGGATCAACTCCAGCAAACGACGCTCGTTGGGCGTCAGATGTATATCACCATGATCCACGGTTGCCAGAGATGATTTTTCCGGTACGAACGTTACTGACGCTGAAAGAGAGATTTCTTCGTTATTCACGGGTAGGTCCTGGATAATAAAATTACAGCGTTTACATTGTTATGACGAAAAAGCGCAGGTATTAACAGTTACATGTCTGTTATCTAATTCAGGCACAAATTAACAACATATCCTTATAAATGATAGTACCTTCGCTCTTTGCGCTATTTCCCGTCCTGATTTTTCCACAACCAATTCATGATTTCAGAAAGTTTATTCTGAGTAACGCCTGAGTAATACCTGATATCCAACCTGAACAATAAGGAATTCCTTTCCGTACCTGAGAAATATCGTCCTCCATGCCGCTATTTCGCGATAAATAACAAACCATTCAGCTGCTCCGGAAAAAATCT
Source organism: Enterobacter cloacae complex sp. P43RS (assembly GCF_014930585.1). Lineage (NCBI taxonomy): Bacteria > Pseudomonadati > Pseudomonadota > Gammaproteobacteria > Enterobacterales > Enterobacteriaceae > Enterobacter > Enterobacter cloacae complex sp. P43RS. The sequence continues at coordinate 18,703 of NZ_JADBRJ010000003.1, read as the reverse complement.
CTATCATAGAATGTGAAAACGTCGTTACTTTACCTTTCGGTTTTCCATCAGGATCGGCTGATGCCCCCCAGCAACTATACAGCCCACCACTTTTTAGCTACTCTTTTTCACCTCACTCTGCTCTACACTGTAAGAGTGATGCTAAAGCGCCATTCGCTAAGATGTGCGGTGAACACCTGTCTTTTCCTTGCCGGATCGGATGTCATGCTAAAAACAGTTCTGATTGCCGACGACCACCCTGTCTATTTATTAGGCTTGCGCACATTGCTTCAGACGCGCCCGGACCTTTATCGGGTCGTTCACGAAGCGCTCAGTGCTGATGAACTCATGAATAAACTGGCGAGCGAGCCTGTCGATATCATCATCACCGACCTGAGTATGCCCGGCACGCGCAGCCCGGACGGATTAACCATGATCCGCTCGCTGATTCGCCATTATCCGCAGAGCATGATTGTGGTGGTCACCATGATCACCAATCCTGAGCTTCTGGACTCGCTGCGGCGCAGCGGGGTGCATGCCGTTCTCAACAAAGCCAGTTTGTCCAACAATCTGCTGCAGACGCTGCGCAGCACCCTGCGGGGGCAAATCGAACCAGTGAAGCCTCAGGCACAGTTGACCGAACGGGAAACAGAAGTGCTGCGCCTGCTGGTGCGCGGTTTCACCGTGAACGAGATCAGCGCCCAGCTTAACCGGACGAAGCAGACCATCAGTACGCAAAAAAAGAGTGCCATGAGCAAACTCAACGCCAGGAATGATTTCGAGCTGCTCCAGTGCGCGCAAAGTCTGGGGCTGGTTAGCTGAGTATGCGCAGAGGCTGGCTGGCGACATTATTTATCCTCATGCTGATAAGCGGGCACGCGGCGGCTGGTACGCTGCGCGTGGGCCTGCTGAGCGCCGCGCCGCCTTTTCTCGCTATCGATCGGCCGCCGGGCATTCTGGATGATGAACTCAGCATATTGTTTAGCAATACGACGCTGCCGGACGTCCAGCGTTTTAGCGACCCGGCAACGGCGCTGGATGCGTTGAAGCGAAAGCGCATCGATGTGTTAATTGCCGCAAGGCGTCCTGCAGCCGATCTGGTCGCCAGCGAGCCAATGTTCGCTTTCCCGCTGGCGTCCCTGAGCATAAAAGAGGGACGCGGCGGTACACTGTGCTTTCCGGAATTACCGTCAGAGGTCGCGACCCGCTGCTCTGCGACGGGTTCAGCCTCACCGGGAGAAAACGTCAGGCAGCTGGCAGCAGGGAAAGCGCGGGAATTCATCGCCCCGGAGTTTGTTTTACGTAACTGGCTGACCCACTCCCCCGCCACCACGCTGACCCTGACGCCGCTGGACGATACTCCCCCGCTACATTTTCGTGCCTGGGCTCTGCCTGAGCAGGCAAACACGCTGGAAATCTTCAACGAGCGTATTCACACCCTTAACCCGGAAGACGCTGAATGGCTGGAACAAAAGTGGCTTTTGCCGGACGGCAGCGTCTTTGACGCCCGCCATTCCCCCGTGAAGGAAAATGCGCCCAAAATCACGCTGCACGTTTTGCTTCCCGCTATTTCGCCGCCAATGGTCACGCTCACGCCTGACGGGCATATTCAGGGGGTATGGCGCGATCTGCTGCTCAATCTGTTTCCGTCCAACCTGTATAGCCTGACCTTCAACCTTGATGCGCCCCCGCTTCAGTATGCGGAGAACACGTTGCGCATAGTCGCCAGCGCGACGCCACCGTCAAAGAGTGCCATCACGTTTGACTCACTGAGCTGGGCCCTGCTCAATGAGGACAGCAACCCGCTTTCCGGCTCCTTGTCCGCATTACAGCATAAGCGGATTGCCGTCATACGCATCTCTCCGCTCGTCACGTTACTGCGTCAGGCGTTACCTGCGGATAACCTGGTGCTGGTTAACTCGCTCGATCAGGGTTTTGAATTGCTCAAAGCCGGAGGCGCGGACGGGCTTGCGGGCGATGCGTTTATACTCCATCACCTGCTGCGCCAGCATAACGCCAGCAATCTGTCGCTGACGCCGCTGGCGCTGCCGGAAGTGCCGCTATGGTTTGTACCAAATATTTCTGACCCGGCGGATGCCAAAAGGGTGAATGCGGTCATGGCGTCCGTAACGCAGGCTGATATCTACGCGAGCCTTAACCTGTCGCAGGCCGTACAGACGACAACCACCGCCCCGGTGCAATCACTATGGCTGGTCATGCTCGCCGTGGTGGCGATTTGCGCGGCATTCGTCGCCCTGCTGACCTTTAGCGCCGCGCAGAGCCAGCGACGCCAGCGCGAGCGGGACACGGCAGAGCTGCACAACGCGCTCTCACTCTGGCAAACTCTGATGAACAATGTCCCGGTGCCGCTGTTTGTCTGCGATCCGACCGGGCGGCTGACGCGCTATAACGACTCCTTTATTCACTCACCGTTACTCACGGCACTGCCCGAAGAGGGCGCCCCCTTTTCCAGCCTGCCTTTGGGAGAGCTTGCCCAACAGTTTACGTTGCCGCATCGCCTCTCGCTGCTCCATGCCGCGTCGCCGTTAACGGGTGAAACCACACAGAACAATTCCACCCTTTACTGGTGGCTTTGCCGCTATACCGATACGCGGGGGCGGCCTCAGGGCGTGGTCGGAGGCTGGATCGATATCACTGAAAAAGCCGCGCTGACCGCTGCGCTCAATCAGGCGCTGGCGCAGGCGGAGCAGGCCAGCACTGAAAAATCGAACTTCCTCGCCCGCATGAGCCATGACATTCGTACCCCGCTCAACGCCATGCTGGGCCTGCTTGAGATGGAGCGCGACAAAAGCGAGTCCCTCAACATCGCCTGGCAAGCAGCCGGGTCATTGCGCGACGTGATTGGTGGCGTACTGGATTTGTCGCGCATTGAAGCAGGCGAGTTAAGGCTGGAGCCACAGGCCTGGCCCCTGTGGCAGACGCTTAACGCCAGCGCGGAGATTTTTGCCAGCAGCGCCAACGCTAAAGGTCTCCACTGGCGCAGCGAGTTGAACGTGCCGCACGACGGCTGGTTCCTGTTCGATAAAGCACGGCTGAATCAGGTCATCGCCAATCTGTTGGGCAACGCCATTAAATATACGCCGAAGGGAGAAATTGTTTTTCACGCCGAGCTCAACGGTGAACATTTGCAGCTGTTGATTCGCGACACTGGCATCGGTATCCCGGCCGATGCCCTTCCACACCTCGGCCAGCCTTGGTTTCAGACTGACAGCAGCACGCCGCAAAGCAGCGGGCTGGGGCTGGCGATCTGTTACCAGTTAGTCGAGCTGATGGGAGGCGTGCTGACGATAGCCAGCGAAGCGGGGAGCGGTACGCAGGTGACGGTGAGCATACCGCTTCATGTCGCCAGCCCGGCGGCAACGGCCGATGAGACACCTGTAATAACCCCGCTGCCACCGCATCGCATCATGATCGTTGACGATTTTCCGGCAAACCTGACGGTGTTAGCGCTCCAGCTGCAGGAGCTGGGTCAGGAGGTTATTCCTTGCGCCAGCGCTGGCGAAGCGCTTGCGCGCCTGGAAAACGAGCCGGTGGATATCCTGATAACCGACTGCCAGATGGCCCTCATGGACGGCTATCAACTTACATCGTTAATACTCCTGCGCGATATTGCCGGCAGCATCACCGCGCCGGCCGCTATTCTCGGTTACACCGCCAGCGCGCTGCAGAGTGAGGACGATCGGGCAAAACATGCCGGAATGGACGCGTTATTGCGAAAACCGCTCTCCCTCAATGCCCTGCATCAGGCGCTGACGCAGCAATACAGCCTGCGCAATCAGGGGCCTGACCTCAGCGAACTCCGGCGTCTGGCCAACGGTCAACCGGAGATCATGACCCTGATGCGCCAGCAAATGCGCGAAGCCATTACCCTTGATACTCGACAGCTACGGGAAAACCCCCCGTCACCGCAAACGCTAAGCCAGCTCGCGCATCGTCTGAAGGCCTCCTGGAGCCTTTTTGCCATGCGCAACGCCACCCGCACCTGTCAGGCAATTGAAGTGTTGCCGGAGATGCTGGCGGCAGGGGTCATAACGACTGAAGCCCTGCCTGCGCTGACATCGCGTTTCTGCGCGCGCATGGAAGCCAATCTGCAGCAACTTGATACCGCACTGAAGGAATTATCTGACAAGTACTAAAGAATGCTCTGCATAGGATCTGTATCTTTCTGGTCATCCGGCGGCGTTATCCCTACCGTCGCCCACATTTTCGAAGGAGAAACCATGAAAGTCCGTATCGCTATTGCCGATGAGCACACCATTATCCGTCGTGGCGTCTTATCCATGATCACCAATATGCCCTCTCTTTTCAGCGACGGCTCACCCCGCCCGGAGTTTTGCATTCAGGGCGATACCGCAACGCCATCTGAGCTGCTTTCACTGCTATCCCAACAGCCTGTCGACATTCTGTTCCTTGGCTTTTCTCTTGCCACCAGCCAAACCGTTAACCCGCTCAACGGAATGGACGGCGTATTGCTGATTAAATGGCTCAGCCGTAAATATCCGCAGCTTAAAATCATTGTGCTTTCGCCCTACAAGAACACGCAGCTTATCCGCATGTCGCTGGAGGCAGGCGCCAAAGCCTATATTAGTCGGGACACCTGTGAGAAAACCCTGAGTAGAACGCTGACGTCAGTGATCAATGGGGAAGTTTATATTGAGCGCGAGCTGATGCATTCCCTGTTCCAGACCGGCGCACAAACGGAGCAAGAGCTCTCGCCCCGTGAAATTGATGTGTTGCGTATGCTCTGCAAAGGGATGAGTCTGACAGAGATCGCCAGACAGCTGCATTTGAGTAATAAAACCGTCAGCGCCCATAAACTGCGCGCGATGGAAAAACTGGGGGTAAACAGCGACTGTCAGCTCTATTGCCTGCTGGCGAAAACGCAAATGTTCGATATTGCTATCTGACATAAAAAAACCGCCTGTAAACAGGCGGTAGAGGCAAACGTACGCCTCAACGGTCGCTCTCAGCAATGACGCTCAGGATCAAAAATGGTATGTCATCGCCAGCCACCAGACGCGCCCCGGTTCAGGGATTTGCTGATTTGCGGCGTATCCGAACTGGCTGGCGCCCGCCAGGTTGAGGTGCTCGCTGTAGTATTTATTGAACAGATTCTCAATACCCACGCGGGACTCAAAATGGTCGTTAAATGTGTAGCCCGCGCTCCACGAAAGCACGCCAAACCCCGCGCTCGGGCCGAGATCCTGGCCGGTGACGTTACCTTTGTTTTGCGCCACGCGATGCTGCGGCGCAACCACACGCCAGAGTAATCCGGTGCGCCACTGTTGCCCGGTATAGTCCAGCGCCAGCCGCCCTTCGAGCGGCGGCATCTGCGGCAGCGGCTGTTTATCGCTACGATTCTCGCCCCAGGCGTAGCTCAGGCTTCCCGTCAGTGCCCAGTTGGGCGTCAGGCTCCAGCTTGCGCCCGTCTCCGCGCCCATTACGGCGGCATTGATGTTGCTGGCCTGCGACGGCGTGCGGCTATAATCAAACAAAATTTAATCGGTAGTTCGCCCGACATAGGCCGATGCCCAGGCGCTAACCTTGTCGCCGTGTAACTGCACGCCGCTATCCCATTGCAGGGTCTTTTCTGTTTTCAGCTGACGAAAGCTTTGTTCTCCAGCCTTGCCGGAAAATAGCTCCCAGTAATCAGGAAAACGTTCGGTATAACCGATGCCGCTATAAAGCATGACGGGTGCGTCAGGTACGCGATACTCATAGCGCGTGAATGCGCCGGGCAGGAGGTCGTGCCGGGAGCTATTTTGCGCGCTGCGCCGATCGTCCGCGCGAATGCTATCCAGTCTCGCACCCACGATGACCGTATCGTCCGCCGTGACGGACTGGCGCCATTCGCTAAACAGACCCGCCTGGGTAAAACGGGCATCGTCACGCCACGATCCTGCGCTTTTTTTACGGTGACTTTTACGCATTACGTCCGCGCCGGCGGTAAGCGTGGTGGTTTCATCTTCCCACACGCCGGCAAGGCGGCTGCCCATCACCACGCCGCCAACTTCAGACTTACGCTTCGGTCCAACGGGCTGACGCAGGCTGTAGTTATCCATGATGTGGTCAGTATCATTGGCATAGAGCTGCCAGCTAAGTTTGCTGACGTGCTCGCTCAGGTGGTATTTCTCCAGTTTTAGCGCCGCGCTTTTACGGGCAAAACGGCTACCATCCATCATCCGACCCGCATAGCGGGCTTTACCGTCGCTGGCTCCCACGCTTAGCTCCGCCAGCGAGTCCTCATCAGGCGTGAGCCCAACCGTGACGCCGCTGTTCCATCTGCGCCACAGGCCCGGCACGCGGTTGCCATGACCATCCCGGTAGTCATCCGCCTCCGAATGATTACCGTCCAGGCGGACGTAGCCGCGCGGGTCGCCAAACGCAAGATTAAGGTTTTGATCCGCGCGTCCGTTCGCGCCCCGCAGCAGCTCAGCGCTGCCTTTTAGCTCAGGTACGCTGAAATAGTCCGGCTGGCGTTCAAAAAGCAATGTTCCGGCGGACCCCATTGGCCCCCAGAGCACGCTTTGTGGGCCTTTGATGACGGTTATCGTGTCGTAACTTTGCGGAGTGATATAGGCCGTTGGGGTATCCATGCGCGAGCCGCAGCCCCCCTGTGTGCTGACGCCGTCTGCAAGCAACGTCAGCCGGGAACCGAACATCCCGCGCAACACCGGATCGCCGTTACTCCCGCCGCTGCGCAGTACGGAAAAACCCGGGATGTTTTTTAGCGCGCCCGCACCGTCGCTGGCAGGCAATTGTTGTGCTGGAGTATGAGCCGGAGCGATAAATGACGCGGGATCGCGATAATACCCCTCAACGGTCATCGACTCTTCAGCGTATGCCGGCAAAGCGGTGGCACAGCAGAGAACCAACAAGAGTGGACGGGAGGCGAGCAGGGAACGAATACCGCTCGCGGTGATACCAGACATAGCACAATTCCGTTTCGGTAAAGAAAATAAGCAAGGCGCTTATTGTCTTCATCCCCAGCAGCGGAATACACGACCTGCGGGCAAGAAGGCCCTCAGGGAAATCAGGAAATATCTGGCGGATAACGGAAATCTCAGGGACGCAGTTCAGCGCGCTTCGCCCAGGCGTGCCGTTTGCTGTCGTAAAAAATCCATCAACCGCAAACAGGCCGGCGAAAGCGGCTGCCCGACGTTTTTGACGATGCCCACATCCATATAGGTAATGCAGTCGTCAATGGTGCGCCGGATCACGCGCTGACCGCCGAGCGCCCACGGGCGATAGACCAGATCGGATAAAATCGTCACCCCCTTTCCCTGCGCGACCAGACTTCGAATCGCCTCAAAGGAGTTGGTGCGAAAATGAATGTCAGGATGGCAGCCCCTGCTTTGCCAGTAGTCGGATATCACATCGGGATAATCGTCCGTCACCAGCAACAGAAATGGCACCTTTTCCACATCCTTTAACCGAAGCTCCGGCACGCTGAGAAGAGGATGGCCGATGGCGGTCCATAACCGGCGCGGCGAACGGATCCACGTTTCGACCTCAAGCGTACTATCGTGGCTGATATTGGAGGTCAGCAAAAGACAAAAATCGAGATCTCCCTGACGCAAGGCCTGAAGCAGCTGCGATGCGGGCGCCTCATGAAATGCCGTCTCCAGCAGCGGAAAACGCTGCGCAATATCGCCCCAGAGATTGGGCAGCAGATAAGCGGAAAGGGTTTCGGCAATGCCGATGCGCACGACGCCGTTAATCGCCTCAGGCTGCTGATGGAGATCCTCCACCGCCGCGCGGCTATCGTGGAGGATCTTGCGGGCATGATTGAGAAATCGCTCGCCGACGGGAGTTAACTGGATCCCTTTTGCATGGCGGATAAAGAGAGGGGCATTCACCGCCTCCTCCAGGTTGCGCATAGAGACCGTCATGGAAGATTGCGATATATGACAACGGCTGGCCGCTTTGGAAATTTGTAATGTTTCCGCTAACGCAATGTAGAACTCAAGTTGCCTGAGAGTAAACTTCATAGTTTCAGCCAATACCGTGAGATGAAAATATTATATTAGCATTTAATTCTGCACCGGCAGTACTCTAAAGGCAGACAAAATGTTTATTATCAGGAGCCTCTATGCCCTATTTTTTACTCAGTCTCGCGGCCTGTTTTTGGGGGGGTAATTATGTCGTCGGTCATTTACTGGTGGCGCATGCAGACCCGATTATATTATCCGCCGCACGCTGGATAATTACGGCTCTTCTTTTATCGATGCTTTATATCAGACAGATTCGCGCCCAGTGGCCGATGATGAAAAAGGCGAAAGGTACGATCATATTTCTTGCGCTGTGCGGACAGGTTATGTTCCCACTCACGCTGTATATCGGTCTGCAATATACTTCATCTCTTAATGCAGCTATTTATTTATCTACAACGCCTGTCCTGGTTTTATTGATAAATAAGCTGGTCTTTAAAGAGAAAATATCAGTACAGAATATTGCTGGCGTTGTTCTCAGTTCATTGGGCGTCGTCTGGCTGGTCATGCAGGGCGATCTGCTGCATCTGGATACGCTTAAAAATCTGAATCGCGGCGATATCTGGACCATGGGCTCTGCCGCCAGCTGGGCCGTTTATTGTGCTTTCTTGCGGATGAAGCCGAAAAGCGTCGGTGGGAATGCCTTTGTGGCCGTGAGCGCGGTCCTCGGTGCCCTGGTGTTGTTACCGGTACTGGCGATATCGTTGATAAAGACCGGCTTACCTGAGTGGACGGCCTATACCGCACCGGGCTTTTTAAGCGGGCTGATGTACCTGGTGGTCTTTCCTTCCTGGCTCTCTTACCTGCTGTGGAATAAAGGCATTGCGGCTATCGGTGCAACCCGCGGGGAGATTTATTCCCACCTTATTCCGCTGAGCGGCGGTCTGTTCAGCGTGATGTTCCTGCACGTTACGTTGCACTCGTATCATCTGGTCAGCACGGTACTGATTCTGTTTGGCATTGCCCTCTGCTCTCGCGCCTCGCAAAGGAAAGTCGCGAAGATCGAACGCGCAGACGAAAAAGTACAGATATGAAAAAGGCCCACGTTATAAATAACGTGGGCCTGAATAGTGGCGGAACGGACGGGACTCGAACCCGCGACCCCCTGCGTGACAGGCAGGTATTCTAACCGACTGAACTACCGCTCCACTGTTCCCGCTTGGGGAACGAGGCGCATATTACGGTGTGCCTCCGATCTCGTCAACGCTTTTTCTCACGTTTTGAATCGTTTGCTGCAAAATTCACCCAACCGATGATTTTACAGGCATTGTGGCGTTTTTTCAGGCGCGCCACATACAGCTTCCGCCCTTCTTCTGCACCAGGTCGAGACGGGATTCATGGTTAAGTAGCTCTTCATCACTGGCTAAAACAACCCGCAAGCGGCTTGCCTGACGGACAACGCGCTGAATGCCCGCTTCGCCCTGCGTCTGCTGTGACTCATTTTCCATGCTGAACTTCATTGACGTCTGCCCACCGGTCATCGTCAGATAGACATCGGCGAGGATCTGGGCATCGAGCAACGCCCCGTGGAGCGTTCGCTTGGTATTGTCTATCTCGTAGCGCGAACAAAGCGCATCCAGGCTGTTACGCTTGCCCGGGAACATCTTCCTTGCCAGCGCCAGACTGTCTGTTACCTTACAGAAGGTGTTCGTCTTCGGGATATCACGATTAAGCTTGCTGAATTCATAATCCATAAAGCCGATATCGAACGAGGCGTTATGGATGACAAGCTCAGCGCCCTTGATGTATTCCAGAAACTCGTCAGCCACATCCGCAAACGTCGGCTTATCCAGCAAGAACTCATCGGCAATCCCGTGAACGCCGAACGCTTCGGGATCCACCAGCCGGTCAGGCTTGAGGTAGACGTGGAAGTTGTTCCCCGTAAGACGACGGTTCACCACTTCAACGGCGCCGATCTCGATGATCTTATGCCCTTCGTAGTGCGCGCCGATCTGGTTCATACCGGTGGTTTCGGTATCGAGGACGATCTGGCGAGTAATTGCAGTGCTCATAGCGGTCATTTATGTCAGACTTATCGTTTAACTGAACGTTTCAAATACAGGAAGTCTACCAGAGATGCGTAAACAGGTAGAAATTTTCACCGATGGATCTTGTCTCGGCAACCCAGGGCCCGGCGGCTACGGCGCGATTATGCGCTATCGCCAGCATGAAAAAACTTTTAGCGAAGGCTATTTCCTGACCACCAACAACCGTATGGAGTTGATGGCGGCCATTGTGGCGCTGGAAGCCTTAAAAGAACACTGCGACGTGGTGCTCAGTACCGACAGCCAGTACGTGCGCCAGGGTATCACCCAGTGGATCCACAACTGGAAAAAACGCGGCTGGAAAACTGCGGATAAAAAGCCGGTTAAAAATGTCGATCTCTGGAAGCGGCTGGATGCGGCATTAGGTCAGCACCAAATAAAATGGGAATGGGTAAAAGGACATGCTGGTCACCCTGAGAACGAACGCTGCGACGAACTGGCACGCGCGGCGGCTTTAAACCCGGCCCATGAGGATGCAGGCTACCAGCCTGAATCCTGATCAGGGCTTTCTGTACTGCCGCGTTGCGCCAACGGTCTGCCGGATAGGCGTTTTCGATTTGCTCTGCTTCATCGGGTTAAGCGTAAGGGGGATGGTTCGCTTACGCGCGACGATAAACTGCATGCAGCCTAAGGCGGGCAAATGCGTGCTTAACAACACTCCCCCCTTCCGCGCCCACGGCAGTACCTGAAAACCGCCGTAGCAGAGCACTTCAAAGTTCAGCAGTGAAAGCCAGTCGAGCTGGCGCATCATGGTGAACATTCGGCTGTTATAGGGTGGCGTTCGGCGCAGCACGGGCACCAGCTTGCGCAGCCCCATCAGGCTCAGCGGATTGAATCCGCTGAGGATCAGCCAGCCGTCATCAATCAGAACGCGATCGGCTTCACGCAGCATACGGTGAGGATCGCTGCACCAGGGCAACGCGTGTGCAAGAAGGCATGCATCAACGGATTTCTCTGCAAATGGCAGATGCAACGGGTCTGCCTTCACCTGAACCGGCGATCCGCCGAGAGAGACGTTAACCTGATGTGAGATAGCGCAGCTTTCGGTATTGATTTCCGCGCTGAGATTGCCAATCTTAAGCAGGTGAAAGCCATACATTTTCGCGAGCCAGGGCTTCAGCTGCTGCTCCAGTGCCTCGCGATAGTATTCACCCCAGGGCAATTCCGCCCAACGTTCCGGTGCTGCGACAGTCTGAGGTATCCTTGCCGGTTTCATCAAAACACCCGCCACGCTATAAGAGGTAATGTATGAATCTTATCAGTATTCCCGCTTTTGAGGACAATTACATCTGGGTTTTGGTCGATGACGATCGTCGATGCGTCATTGTCGATCCCGGCGAATCCGCCCCTGTACTGCGCGCCATAAATGATAACGGCTGGCAGCCTGACGCCATTCTGTTGACGCATCATCATAACGATCATACTGGCGGCGTGCAGGAACTGCGCGCCCAATTTCCGCATCTTGTGGTGTACGGACCGGCTGAGACACAAAATAAGGGAACGACGCAAGTAGTCGAAGAAGGCGAAAATATCCTCATCCACGAGTGGGAGTTTTCCGTATTTGCTACACCGGGTCACACTTTGGGACATCTGTGTTTCTACAGCAAACCTTATCTTTTTTGTGGCGACACCTTGTTCTCTGGCGGCTGCGGAAGACTGTTTGAAGGCACGCCGGAACAGATGTATCAGTCTTTACAAAAGATTAGTGCGTTACCGGATGACACCCTTATTTGTTGCGCCCATGAGTATACATTAGGAAATATGAAGTTTGCTGCAAGCCTCTTACCTGAGGATCGGGCGATTCAGGATTATTATCACAAAGTGAAGGAGTTACGTGCAAAAAACCAAAATACACTGCCCGTAATTCTGAAAAATGAGCGCCAGATTAATTTATTTTTACGAACAGATGATATTGATTTAATTAATAAAATTAACCAAGAAACAAATTTGCAACAACCAGAACAGCGATTTGCATGGTTAAGGTCAAAGAAAGATAACTTCAGATAAATGCGGGTTGCCTTTTCAAAATTTCGCCGTTATCATCGCTCGTCTTTTAAGCAACTATTGACACACACATGAAGGCAAAAGCGATATTACTCGCCTCTGTCCTGCTTGTAGGTTGCCAGTCGCAGAACGGCAGCAACGTACAACAGCACGCACAGAGCCTTTCTGCAGCTGGTCAAGGGGAAGCAGGGAAGTTTACAAGTTCGGCGCGCTGGATGGACGATGGGACATCTTTCGCGCAGGAGCAAGACTTGTGGACCTCTATTGGCGACGAGCTAAAGATGGGAATTCCGGAAAACAGCCGGATTCGCGAACAGAAACAGAAGTATTTAAGAAATAAGAGCTATCTCCACGATGTAACGTTACGGGCAGAGCCGTATATGTACTGGATAGCCGGGCAAGTTAAAAAACGTAACATGCCTATGGAGCTGGTACTCCTACCCATAGTGGAGAGCGCTTTTGACCCACACGCGACGTCTGGCGCCAATGCCGCAGGCATTTGGCAGATCATTCCGAGCACCGGGCGAAACTATGGTCTGAAACAGACCCGCAACTATGATGCGCGTCGCGATGTTGTCGCTTCAACGACAGCCGCTCTCGACATGATGCAACGTCTGAACAAGATGTTTGACGGCGACTGGCTGTTAACGGTCGCAGCGTATAATAGTGGCGAAGGTCGTGTACTGAAGGCAATGAAAGCGAATAAAGCACGGGGTAAATCCACCGATTTTTGGTCGCTCTCACTGCCACAGGAAACGAAGATTTACGTACCGAAGATGCTGGCCTTGAGCGATATTCTCAAGAACAGCAAGCGTTACGGTGTACAACTGCCAACACCAGACGAAAGTCGTGCACTGGCGCGCGTTCGCCTCAGCAATCCGGTTGATATTCAACAAGTTGCTGATATGACGGGTATGTCGGTAAGTAAATTGAAAACCTTTAATGCAGGCGTTAAAGGCTCGACGCTGGGGGCAAGCGGCCCGCAGTATGTGATGGTTCCGCAGAAACATGCGGCGCAGTTACGTGAGTCTTTAGCATCGGGTGAGATTGCCGCCGTTCAGTCAACGCTGATCGCCGATGCTTCATCCGTTAGCAGCCGCAGCTATAAGGTGCGTTCAGGGGATACCCTTTCAGGCATTGCCTCACGTCTTGGCGTGACGGCGAAAGATCTGCAGCAGTGGAATAATCTGCGCAGCTCTGGGCTGAAGGTGGGTCAGACACTGACGGTGGGTGCAGGTAACAGCGCACAGCGTCTCGCCAGCAACAGCGATAGCATCACCTATCGCGTGCGCAAAGGCGATTCACTGTCCAGTATCGCAAAACGACACGGTGTGAACATCAAAGATGTGATGCGCTGGAATAATGATACTGACAATCTGAAACCGGGCGACCAGCTGACGCTGTTTGTGAAGAACAGCGCCACGCCAGACTCCTGATAACACGATCGAAAGATAAAAAGGCACCGATTCCCCTCGGTGCCTTTTTTGTTTATCCCGCTTTTTGCGCTTCAGCCATGATGGTATCGCTCGTAAATGAGCCATCCGCCTGCAGTTCAAAGTACGCCTTCACCTCTGCGGACGCACTCTCCTGGTAAAGCCTAATTGCCTGGCTTAACGCCTCCGGGGTACGCATACGGGCTATCCAGGAGCTGAACTCCAGCGGTAAACGGTCTGTTATTAACGAGCGCGCAATCAGCCCGGCTTCAGTGATAAACGTTAACCACTCCCCGCTGGCGTAGTTTTGCACGTGCGAGGTGTCGCGCAGCGCTTCGACCGTCTGCAGCCAGATATTACGCACCGGATGTCCGGGAGACATCACGTCCATAATGATGAAGGTGCCCCCCGGCTTCAGAACACGTCTGACTTCGCGCAATGCCTGGCCGACGTCATGCCAGTGGTGTGCGGAATACCGGCTGATCGCGACATCAAACGACGCGTCATCAAACGGTAAAGACTCCGCATAGCCCTGCCGCGTATCTATATTTTTCAGCCCTTTCGCTTTCGCCGCCTCAGCAACGACGTCCAGCATCTGGCTCGATAAATCATATGCGGTAACGTGGGCTACCTGCTGCGCAGCCGTAAAGCTGGCGTGCCCTGCCCCACATCCCAGGTCCAGCACGTGCGCCTGCGGGAATGCCGCCAGACGTTCACCGAGACGCACCAGATCGCGACCTGAAGCATGCACGGCGCTGCTCAGATAAGCACTTGCCTGAGAACCAAACTGTTTTTCTACGTTGTCATGATGGGAGTGTGTTGTTGTCATCGTACTGTCCTTTGTTGGTTAAAAATAAAAGGGCAGCACCCGCGCGGCCTGCCCCACGGCAGACCTGACACACCATTATTTATCAGGTTTGCCGGGACTGAATTCAACGAGTAGAGGGTTGTGATCCGAAGCGCGCGTCACCAGTACAGAGGCGTCGTGCACGCTCAAACCGCGATAGAAGACAAAGTCGAGAGGACGACCAAAAGCTTTTTTACGTTGGTCATCACTGAAGCGAACTTCACGCAGCGACATTTCGCGCGCAAAGCGATACAGCGCATTCATGCGCGGACGGCTCCAGGCATTAAAATCGCCTGCCATGATGATGGGCCCGCTGTGATGCGCAATCTGATCGCCAATAGGAAGTAACTGCTTACTATACACATCCACGCCGAGGCTAAAGTTTACCGCGTGGATATTGACGACCATCAGCATACGGGTATCCGGCAGCGGATAGACCGTCACCAGCGCTGATTTCGCCAGACGCAGGATAGGTTCGCGCTCGCGGAGCGGGCAACAGTAGACCGGATGGGCAGCAGAAAGCGTCATTACGCCAGAGGGATGCTGCGGCAGAACAAATGCCGGCACCTGGTCGGCGGCAAGGTAATTCGTGGTGGCAAACCGTACCAGTTCAGGGGTAGTTTGCGCCTCCTGGAGCAGAACCAGGTGGGCATCTTTTCCAAAATTTTTGAGTACCGATAACCACTCCGCGCGCTGCTGCTTGAAGATATTCCAGACCAGAACCCGGATTTTATCATCGCTGCTTAACGGTGTGCCGGCGGGTAATGCCTGGCTTATGCTCGCAAACGACCCCGGAGGTAAGATCCTCTCCGCGGGCATTCCGGCAACATAACGCATGGCATAGGTATTTTTTCGCACTTTTGGAAACAAGCCCCTGTAACATGAACCAGCCCTGAAAACGGACTGGTTCTAATGTTATAGGGACTTTAGGTCACACTTTCAACGCAATTTCTGAGAAACCGCTTTCCAGTTTTGTAAGCAAGCACTTACTGATGTTATCCCAGCGCTACGCGGGCTGGCTTATCGAGGCGTCCACTCAGGCCAATCAGCAGGAAGGCGACCAGGACAATCACCGCGCCAATCCATGGGGTCTGGGTTAATCCGAAGTGTTCGACGGTTTGTCCGCCAATAATGGAGCCCAGCGCGATACCAATATTAAAAGCGGCAATATTCAGACCGGATGCCACATCCACCGCATTCGGCGTATAGAGCTCGGCTTTCTGGACAACGTAAACCTGAAGCCCTGGCACATTACCGAAGGCGAAGATCCCCATCACAAGTACCGTGACCAGCGCGGCGTATTGCATTGAAGCCGTGAACTGGAAAATCATCAGTAGAACCACCAGGGCGGCGAAGATAAATTTCAGCGCCGGTACCGCACCATGCTTATCCGCAAGCTTACCGCCCCAGATATTGCCAATGGCCACAGAAATACCGTATCCCAGCAAAATCCAGCTCACGGCATTCGGGGAGAAGCCAGCCAGGTCCTGCATCATCGGTGCCAGGAAGGTGAAGGCAGTGAATACGCCGCCATAGCCCAGAGCCGTAACCGCATAGATGATAAGCAAACGCGGATGGGTAAGCACTTTCAGCTGATCGCGCAGGCTGGCGCTCGCCCGGCCCGGGATATTCGACGGTACCAGCAGCAGGCTAGTCACCAGAGCGATAACGCCCAGTAAGGAGACGGCCAGAAACGTTTCACGCCAGCCGAAATGCTGTCCGATAAACGTTCCCAACGGTACGCCTGTGACCAGTGCGACGGTCAACCCACCGAACATGATCGCGATCGCTGAAGCCGCTTTCTCTTTGGGGACCAGGCTGGTTGCAATGGTGGAACCAATCGAGAAGAACACGCCGTGTGCCAGACCGGTCAACAGGCGGGCAATCACCAGCGTGGTGTAGTCCGGTGCCTGCCAAGCCAGAATGTTCCCGGCGGTAAACAGCACCATCAGCGCGACTAACAGCTGTTTACGCGGAAAGCGTCCGGTCAGGGCCGTCAGCACCGGCGCGCCGACGGCAACGCCCAGGGCGTAGATGGACACCAGCAACCCGGCTGAGGGCAGCGAGATGGCAAGCTGGTTAGCGATGGTGGGAACCAGTCCCACGATAACAAATTCGGTCGTGCCAATTGCAAAGGCACTGATCGTCAGGGCAAGTAGCGCCAGTGGCATAAAATACTCCGTATCATCAGGATTAAGATGACAGGCAGTATGCGCCAGTGCTTAAATAACAAAAATGGTCAAAATATCAATAGAATTTTGCAGGTGGTGCAACAATGAAAGCAACGTCTGAAGAGCTGACAATCTTTGTCGCCGTCGTCGAAAGCGGCAGCTTTAGCCGCGCAGCCGAGCAGCTGGGACAGGCTAACTCGGCCATTAGCCGTTCGGTGAAAAAGCTGGAGATGAAGCTTGGGGTGAGTCTGCTCAACCGAACGACGCGGCAGCTCAGTCTGACGGAAGAAGGGGAACGTTATTTCCGCCGCGTGCAGTCGGTGCTGCAGGAGATGGCCGCAGCGGAGACAGAGATTATGGAAACCCGCAGCACGCCGCGCGGGTTGCTGCGCATTGATGCTGCCACGCCGGTTGTGCTTCATTTTCTGATGCCGTTAATCAAACCTTTCCGTGAACGCTATCCGGAGATGACGCTCTCTCTGGTCTCGTCCGAGACGTTTATTAACCTCATCGAGCGGAAAGTGGATGTGGCTATTCGGGCGGGAACCCTGACGGATTCCAGCCTGCGGGCCCGCCCGCTGTTTGCCAGCTATCGTAAAATTATCGCGTCGCCACAGTATATTGCTGAACATGGTAAACCGGAGACGGTTGAAGAACTGAAGCAGCATCTGTGCCTGGGCTTTACGGAGCCGGTGTCGCTGAACACCTGGCCTGTTGCCTGTCATGATGGCCAGCTTCATGAAATTACCTGCGGGTTATCGTCTAACAGCGGAGAAACGCTGAAGCAGCTTTGCCTGGAAGGGAATGGGATCGCCTGCTTGTCAGACTATATGATTGATAAAGAGATAGCGCGGGGTGAACTGGTAGAGCTAATGGCCGATAAACGTTTGCCGGTAGAGATGCCTTTCAGCGCGGTTTATTACAGCGACAGAGCGGTAAGCACGCGCATACGCGCCTTTATCGACTTCCTGAGCGAGCATATAAAAACAGCTCC
The DNA here is from genome assembly GCF_014930585.1 of Enterobacter cloacae complex sp. P43RS. NCBI lineage: Bacteria > Pseudomonadati > Pseudomonadota > Gammaproteobacteria > Enterobacterales > Enterobacteriaceae > Enterobacter > Enterobacter cloacae complex sp. P43RS. The sequence goes on along the minus strand of NZ_JADBRJ010000003.1, from coordinate 1,218 downwards.
CGGAGGAGCTGTGTGAGGGTTCGGGTTACAGAGGGAGGGTCTTATTAATCCCAGTCAGGGGCTAAACCTTCCGGGCTCACCAGGCGGTCGTTGCACTCCAGTGCTGCGATCGCTTTTTTATCATCGTCATCCAGATGAAGATCCAGCGCTAGCAGGTTACTGGCCAGGTTTTCGCGCTTGGTTGATGATGGGATCACGGCATAGCCTTCACCCATTGCCCATGCCAGAATAACCTGCGCAGCAGTCGCGTTATGTTTCTCTGCGATACGGATAATTACCTCGTCTTTCAGAGCCTTACCGTAGGCCAGCGTCATGTAAGAGGTAATATGGATACCGTGCTGCTTTGCCCAATCTACGACTTTGCGGTTTTGCAGGTATGGAGACAGCTCAATCTGGTTGGTCGCAATATTCTCAGCGCCAACAGCGGCAATCGCCTTTTCCATCAGCGGGATGGTGAAGTTGGAAATACCAATTTCACGGGTCAGACCCTGCTTTTTCGCTTCCAACAGCGCCTGCATGAATTCTTCTACGGAGACGGCATCGTTCGGTGACGGCCAGTGGATCAGCGTCAGATCGACATAGTCGGTACGCAGTTTCTTCAGGCTCTCTTTCAGGCTTGGAATGAGCTTGTCTTTGCTGAGGTTTTCGATCCAGATTTTGGTGGTGATGAACAGTTCATTACGCGGTACACCGCTCTCTTCAAGAGCCTGTCCTACAGCTGCTTCGTTTTCATAGATCTGTGCTGTATCCACTGCGCGATAGCCAAGTTCAAGAGCGGTTTTAACTGATGCGATAACTACGTCGTCTTTCAGGCGGAAAGTGCCCAGACCAAATGCAGGGAGAGTCATAATATTCCTCAATCGTTATGTTCGTTAACTGAGGACGATTATCGCTGGCGGTGTTATAGAGAAAAAGATCGTAAAACGCAGAGGATTTTTGCTAATTTCGCAATAATTAATCGTCAGATATGAAAAAAGCCCTGAGCGTTAACTCAGGGCTTTTAATAAGTGGCGGAACGGACGGGACTCGAACCCGCGACCCCCTGCGTGACAGGCAGGTATTCTAACCGACTGAACTACCGCTCCACCGAAGACTGCTTGTAACCACCGGATTAATGCACCGGCTTACTACTTAATTTGATGCCTGGCAGTTCCCTACTCTCACATGGGGAGACCCCACACTACCATCGGCGCTACGGCGTTTCACTTCTGAGTTCGG
>NZ_JADBRJ010000002.1:107687-673390 GCF_014930585.1 Enterobacter cloacae complex sp. P43RS | reverse complement strand
CCGAACTCAGAAGTGAAACGCCGTAGCGCCGATGGTAGTGTGGGGTCTCCCCATGTGAGAGTAGGGAACTGCCAGACATCAAATAAGTGAAAAGGCCATCCGAAAGGATGGCCTTTTTGCGTTTCTGCGCTGCACAAATCGTAGGCCGGGTAAGGCGAAGCCGCCACCCGGCAGAGCAAACGACTAATGAATTACCTGCGATAAAAATGCTCGCGTACGTTCTGACTTCGGATGCGCAAAGAACTCATCCGGCGGTGCCTGCTCAACAATCTCGCCGCGGTCCATAAAGATCACCCGGTCGGCCACGGTTCTCGCGAATCCCATCTCATGCGTGACGCACAGCATGGTCATGCCGGATTGTGCCAGCCCAATCATGGTATCCAGAACCTCCTTCACCATTTCCGGATCCAGCGCAGATGTTGGTTCGTCAAACAGCATGATTTTGGGTTTCATGCACAGCGAACGGGCGATAGCCACGCGCTGCTGTTGCCCGCCCGAGATCTGACCTGGAAACTTATTGGCATGCTCCGCGATGCGTACGCGTTCAAGGTAGTGCATCGCCAGCGCCTCCGCTTCCTGTTTCGGCATCTTTCGGACCCAAATTGGCGCAAGCGTACAGTTCTGCAGAACGGTCAGGTGTGGAAACAGATTAAAGTGCTGAAATACCATTCCCACTTCCTGCCGCACGCGTTCGATATTGCGGATATCTTCATTCAGTTCAATACCATCAACCACAATGCGTCCTTGCTGATGCTCTTCAAGATGGTTAATACAGCGAATGGTTGTGGATTTACCTGAACCGGAAGGGCCGCAAAGGACGATGCGTTCGCCCTGCTTTACCTTAAGATTGATGTCCTTCAGGACATGAAACTGTCCATACCATTTATTGACGTTTTCCAGCGTAATCATCGCGTTGGCGGTTGTCATAGTCATTTGGCTCATAATTTCCTCAGTGCGGTGTACGCCCGGTGTTAAAGCGTTTTTCCAGATGCTGGCTATAGCGCGACATGCTAAAACAAAAGATCCAGTAGATCAGAGCGGCAAAGACATATCCCTCGGTGGACATACCCAGCCAGACAGGGTCAACGGTTGCCTGCTGCACGCTGCTAAAGAGATCGAACAATCCGATGATGATCACCAGGCTGGTATCTTTAAAGAGAGCAATGATCGTATTGACCAGCCCAGGGATAACCAGCTTGAGCGCTTGCGGAAGGATCACCAGCCCCTGCGTTTTCCAGTAACCGAGCGCCAGCGATTCCGCCGCTTCGTACTGGCCTTTAGGCAATGCCTGCAGGCCACCGCGTACAACTTCAGCGACATAGGCGGACTGGAAGAGAATCACCCCGACCAGGGCACGGATCAGCTTGTCGATCGTTGTACCTTCCGCCATAAACAGTGGCAGCATGACCGACGACATAAACAGTACGGTGATAAGCGGTACGCCGCGCCAGAACTCAATAAAGATAACGGAGAGCACGCGTACGACTGGCATTTTTGAACGGCGACCCAGGGCGAGTAAAATGCCCAGCGGTAGCGCGCCGGCGATCCCTACTGAAGCGATAATCAATGTCAGCGTCAGGCCACCCCACTGGCGTGTTTCAACGCGTTCCAGCCCCAGAAAACCGCCATACAGCAGCACCCAGACAATAATCGGATAAACCACCGCCCAGACGGCAATATAGCGTCCACGGTGAGGCAGCTTTTTCCAGAACATGACTGCAACAGAGAGCAGGCCGATAACCAGCGCCAGATTAATCCGCCAACGCTGTTCGTGGGGATACAACCCATACATGAACTGGCCGAAGCGCTCATGAATAAATACCCAGCAAGCGCCGGCTTTTGTGCAATCTGCCCGGGTTGTACCGACCCAGTTGGCCTGTATAACCGCCCAGTTCAGCAGGGGAGGGAGCAATTCCCACATGAGCCACAGGCAGACAATCGTCAGCAGGCTATTACTCCAGCTGGAGAAGAGATTCTTGCGTGCCCAGAGAATAAAACGTCCACCCGTCGAGCTGGCAGGGCGCGAGGAGTGCGACAGTATCGCTTTTGTCATCATAGATCCTTAGCGCTCGACCAGTGCTATACGACGGTTATAAAGGTTCATCAGCAACGAAATGGCCAGACTGATGATTAGATAGACGGACATGGTGATGGCAATGGTTTCTATGGCCTGTCCGGTCTGGTTAAGCACGGTTCCGGCGAAGAGAGACACCATATCCGGATAACCAATGGCAGCTGCCAGCGATGAGTTTTTGACAATGTTGAGATACTGGCTGGTCAGGGGCGGAATGATCACCCGTAAAGCCTGCGGAATAATAACCTGGCGAAGCGTCACGGTATTCGGCAAACCGAGTGAACGTGCCGCCTCGTGCTGCCCGTAAGGCACGGCCTGGATCCCGGAGCGGATGATTTCCGCAATAAACGCGGAGGTATAAATTGAAAGCGCCAGCGTGAGTGCTGCCAGTTCAGGAATTAACACCATACCACCCTGGAAGTTGAATCCGCGTAGGTGAGGAATATCCCAGTGCAAGGCTGCACCAAAAAGCCAGTGAGCAACTAACGGTAAGCCAACAATCAGCGCAGCGGCAACTGGCCATGTTTTACGAAGCTGTCCGGTTTTAATCTGATGCTTACGGTTATAGCGGAACAGGCCGACGGAAATCGCGAGCGCAACAATAATGGCGACGACAAAGGCGTAAATCCCTTCGGCCACCTGCGGAGAGGGAATATATAACCCACGATTACTCAGGAAAAACAACTCAAACGCATCGACGGCCTGGCGGGGACCGGGAAGATTACGCAGCACCGCGAAATACCAGAAGAAGATCTGCAGCAGCGGCGGGATGTTGCGAAACGTCTCAATATAGATGGTGGAAAGCTTTCGCAGCAGCCAGTTTTCAGAAAGACGCGCCAGCCCAATAAAGAAGCCCAGGATGGACGCGAAGACAATACAAAGTGCCGATACCAACAGCGTATTCAGTAAACCGACCACAAACACGCGTCCGTACGTGTCACCCTCCTGATAGTCGATAAGGTGCTGAACAATCCCAAAACCCGCGCTGCGATCCAGAAACGCAAAACCGGAGGTGATACCGCGATTATTCAGGTTAGTGATGGTGTTATGGATGAGATACACGGCGATAAGAACAACCGCAACAATAGCAATAATCTGGAATAGCCAGGCGCGGACCGCGGGATGAGAAAAGGATAGCGATCCTTTTACGGCTGAGCGGCGATGGGACATAAAGAAACCTCAGTAACCATGACTCTGGAGTGGGCACTGCCCGAGCAGTGCCCGTTACAGCTATGACTTAACGTACTGGTGGCGCGTACTGAATACCGCCGTTATTCCAGAGATTGTTCTGGCCGCGTTTGATCTTCAGCGGGCTTTCCGATCCCACGTTACGCTCGAAGATCTCTGCGTAGTTACCCACCTGTTTGATGATGTTGTAAGCCCACTTGTTATCCAGCTTCAGATCCTTGCCGAAATCACCTTCTTTACCGAGCAGGTGCGCCATATCCGGGGTGGAAGGATTCGCCGCTTTCTCATCAACATTTTTCGAGTTGATGCCCATCTCTTCTGCATTCAGCATGGCAAACAGCGTCCAGCGAACGATAGAGAACCAGTCTTCATCGCCACGACGCACAACCGGTCCGAGAGGTTCTTTGGAGATCACTTCAGGCAGGACAATCCATTCCGCCGGATTGCTCAGCTTAATGCGTAAGGCATACAGCTGTGACTGGTCAGAGGCCAGGGTGTCGCAGCGACCAGATTCCAGCGCTTTGGCTGATTCATCCGAGCGGTCGAAAGTCACAGGGGTGTATTTCATCTTATTTGCTTTGAAATAATCCGCGACGTTCAGCTCGGTATCGGTACCCGCCTGGATACATACGGTGGCGCCATCCAGTTCTTTGGCGCTTTTCAGGCCCGCTTTATTGTGGGTCAGGAAGCCGATGCCGTCATAATAGGTCACGCCCGTAAATGACATCCCCATACCTGCATCGCGGGAGGAGGTCCAGGTGGTGTTACGCGAGAGCATGTCAACCTCGCCGGACTGCAGCGCCGTAAAGCGCTCTTTCGCCGTCAGCGGGGTGTATTTTACTTTGCTGTCATCACCAAAAACCGCTGCTGCGACGCCACGGCAGACATCCACATCAATACCGGTAAATTTGCCGTTCGCATCGGCATAAGAGAAGCCAGGCAGACCGTCGCTGATACCGCATTGAACAAAACCTTTCTTTTTAACGGCATCCAGCGTCGTTCCCGCATGGGCTTGACCGGCTATGGCAAACAACATGCCTGCAGCGGTCAGGCTGGCTATCATCGTCTTTTTCATAATGGATCCTGTGTGGCGAAATTTATTGTTATAGAAGCGTTTTTAAGCGCTTAACCTGTCTGTGGCATTGGCCAACGTTTATAAAGCAAACGTAATGCCAGTTTTGAGTTCAGCGAGATAAGAGAAAACTGAACGCTTAATGCAGAGTGTAGACAGGCTTAAATAAAATGAGCGCCCCGAAACAGTGCGAAATTACAACCTGTGCCACAAATTGGAGCAAAAGTTTTAACCGGGATGAGATAAAAAGAAGAGATAGTTTCTCAGGTGAATATTGGCAGAGTATTCAATAGTATTAATGTATGAAAATCATCAGAGATAAGAAAAAGGTGTTGTTAGCGGTTGGTTGAAATGAAATATAAGAATAAATGCGGAACTTTTTTATTTATTAGAAAATGGTGCACTCATTAAAAGCAAAAGCGCGGCCGGAGCCGCGCTTTCTGAACAGATGTTACTTCGTCAGGGCAACAATACCTAACGTTAAACCCGCTACTGCGGCAGCGCCGCCGGCGATGGCACCCGCTGTTTCCCAGTTGTCCTGGGTGGTGCCTTTCATACAGGTATTGGTATGAACCAGTCGGCCCTGATCATCGTAAACCGGTACACAAGGAGAGTCGTGCGCGCAACCAGCAAGCAGCGCAGCGAGAAGTGCAACGGAAATGAATCTTTTCATGATGTTACCTCAGTATTATTTCTTATTCGCTACAAAGCCAGGAGGGCTATTAACGAACTGGAGATTATTTTACCACCAGGGTAAGTTCCCGTTACACGTGGAATAATCTCAAATTATGTAGTTTGTAAAAATCATGGAGAAAAAGCGTTTTCTGGATAAATTCATGGAGAAATTATGGAGTCGCAAGAGGGCGCTTTTACTTAATGCAAACTCATGATTTTTTAATATGCGATTCAATAATGACTAATCCATTGTTTATATTAAAATAAAAAAGGCACCAAACGGTGCCTTCAGGGATACGTTAATCCTTATGGTTGGTAAACCGTCTTCGGACAACCACAAAGAAAACGGGCACAAAGAAAATAGCCAGAAGCGTTGCGGAAAGCATGCCTCCCATCACACCCGTACCGACAGCGTTTTGCGCGCCGCTCCCGGCTCCGGTGCTAATTACCAGCGGCATGACGCCAAGAATGAAGGCCAGGGAGGTCATCAGGATCGGGCGAAGGCGCATTCTTGAGGCTTCCAGCGTGGCCTCAATGATACCTTTACCTTCTTTATCCATCAGGTCCTTAGCAAATTCGACGATCAGGATGGCGTTTTTCGCCGATAACCCAATCGTTGTCAGCAGGCCGACCTGGAAATAGACGTCATTGTTTAACCCGCGCAGCGACGCTGCGAAAAGAGCCCCGATGACGCCTAACGGCACAACCAGCATGACAGAGAAGGGTATGGACCAGCTTTCATACAGTGCAGCCAGGCACAGGAACACCACGATCAGTGAAATGGCGTACAGTGCAGGCGCCTGGTTACCGGAAAGGCGTTCCTGATAAGACATTCCCGTCCAGTCATAGCCGATGCCGGAAGGCAGTTTTGCCGCCAGGCTTTCCATCATCACCATGGCCTCACCGGTACTTTTCCCTGGGGCTGACTCACCGAGGATCTCCATGGACGGCATGCCGTTATAGCGTTCCAGACGAGGAGAACCGTAAACCCAGTGAGCGCTGCTAAAGGATGAGAACGGCACCATTTCCCCATTCGCGCTGCGCACGTAGAGATTGTTGATGTCCCCCGGCAACATTCGGAATTTCGCATCCGCCTGGACGTAAACTTTTTTCACGCGGCCATGATCGATAAAGTCATTCACATAGGTACCACCCAACGCCGTCGATATCGTCTGGTTGACGTCAGAAATGCTAATCCCCAGCGCCTGCGCTTTCTCCTGATCGACATCCAGTTTGAACTGCGGTGTATCCTCCAGGCCGTTAGGACGCACGCGAACCAGCAGGTCAGGGTGCTCTTTCACCATGCCGAGCAGCTGATTACGCGCCTGCGTCAGCTGGGTATGCCCCAGGTTTGCCTGATCGATAAGTTCAAAGTCGAAGCCCGTTGCGGTTCCCAGTTCGATAATGGCAGGCAGGTTAAACGGAAATACAAGGCCGTCTTTAATCTGGCTGAACGCTTTTGTCGCTCGGCCCACGATGGCCTCAACGCTATTTTTCTCCCCAGAACGTTCTTCCCAGGGCTTCAGGCTGACGAAGGCGATACCGGAGTTCTGGCCCTGACCGCTAAAGCTAAAGCCGTTAACGGTAAAGACGGACTCAACGTTCGCTTTCTCTTTGGTCAGATAGTAGTCCTGAACCTGGTCGAGAACCTGCTGAGTACGCGTCTGGGTCGCACCCGCCGGGAGTTGAACCATCGTCATAAATACCCCCTGATCCTCTTCAGGCAGGAAGGAGGTAGGTAAGCGCAGGAACAGCACCGCCATCCCACCGACAATAAGGACGTACACCACCAGATAGCGGCCGGTCTTACGCAAAATACCGCTTACGCTGTTGCTGTAGTGCTCCACGCTCTTATCAAAGAGCGCATTGAACCAGCCAAAGAACCCCCCTTTCTTCTCATGATGATCGCCAGAAACGGGCTTAAGCAGCGTTGCGCAGAGTGCGGGCGTCAGGATCAGCGCAACCAGCACGGAGAGCGCCATGGCGGAAACGATAGTCAGCGAGAACTGGCGATAGATGGCGCCCGTCGAGCCACCAAAAAAGGCCATCGGAACAAAGACCGCCGAGAGAACCATCGCGATCCCCACCAGCGCGCCCTGGATCTGCTCCATCGACTTCTGCGTGGCCTCTTTCGGCGGCAGCTTGTCCTCTACCATCACGCGCTCAACGTTCTCGACCACCACGATGGCGTCATCAACGAGTAGCCCTATCGCCAGTACCATCCCGAACATCGTCAGGGTGTTGATGGAGAAACCGAACGCCGCAAGAACCGCGAAGGTACCCAGCAGAACCACCGGCACCGCGATAGTCGGAATGAGCGTCGCGCGCAGGTTTTGCAGGAACAGATACATGACCAGGAAGACCAGAACGATCGCTTCAAACAGGGTCTTCACCACTTCATGAATAGAAATTTTCACAAAAGGCGTGGTGTCATAGGGATAGACGACCTTCAACCCCTGCGGGAAGAACTGTTGCAGTTGCGCCAGTTTGCTCTTGATGGCTGCCGCGGTATCCAGCGCGTTTGCCCCGGTTGCCAGCTTAATCCCCAGGCCGGTTGCGGCCTGCCCGTTGATTTTGGTCACCATATTGTAGTTTTCGCCGCCGAGCTCAATGCGAGCGACATCCTTCAGGTGAACCATCGAGCCGTCCTGGTTCACCTTGAGCGTCACGCGGCCAAACTCTTCCGGTGATTTCAGGCGAGTTTGCGCGATGATGGAGGCATTCAACTGCTGTCCAGGAACCGATGGCGTACCGCCCAGCTGACCTGCCGCTATCTGGTCGTTCTGCGTTTTCAGCTGGTTGATAATATCCAGCGGCGTCAGCTGGTATTTATTCATCGCGTTGCTGTCTAGCCAGATGCGCATCGCATACTGGGCGCCAAACAGCTGAACGTCGCCGACACCCGTCGTTCGGCTGATAGCATCTTTGACGTTCGAGGCGACATAGTCGGAGATATCATCCTGAGTGAGGTTTTTGTTGTCCGAAACAAAACCGGCGACCAGCAGGAAGCTGCTGCTGGATTTCTCAACGCCAATCCCTTGCTGCTGTACCTCTTGCGGCAGCAGCGGCATGGCGAGCTGCAGTTTGTTCTGCACCTGCACCTGGGCGATGTCCGGATCCGTTCCTGACTCGAAGGTCAGTGTGATGGTGACATTACCTGCTGAATCGCTGGTGGAAGACATGTACATCAGGTTGTCGATACCGTTCATGTTCTGTTCGATAACCTGGGTCACGGTATCCTGCACCGTCTGGGCATCAGCGCCGGGGTAGGTCGCAGAAATCGCCACGGCTGGCGGAGCAATCGTCGGATACTGGGCGACGGGCAGTTTGAGAATGGCCAGCCCGCCTGCAATCATCAAAATGATGGCAAGTACCCAGGCGAAAACCGGCCTTTGAATAAAGAAATTAGCCATGTCGTCGTTCCTTAACTGGCGGGAGTCGTGGTGGTATCTGGCGTGGCGACGACGGTAGCCCCTGGTCTGACTTTTTGTAATCCGCTGACAATCACGCGGTCACCGTTTTTCAGCCCTTCCGTCACCAGCCAGCGGTCGCCAATGGCCTGAGGCGCAACGACGGTACGTGATTCAACCTGGTTTTTATCATTAACCACCAGCACGGTTGCGTCGCCTCGCGGCGTTCGGGTCACGCCCTGCTGCGGAACCAGAATGGCATCTGGCTGTGTGCCTTCATCAATGCGGGCGCGAACGAACATCCCCGGTAACAGCAGGTGTTGAGGATTCGGGAAAATGGCGCGCAGCGTGATTGAGCCGGTGCTTTCATCCACCGTAACGTCGGAGAACTGCAGGGTGCCTTTCAGCGGATAGGGCTGACCATTCTCCATCAGCAGCTCAACTCTGCTGGCCGTGTCGCCTTTTTGCAGGCTCGTCTGCTTCAGGCGCATAAATTCATTGCTCGACTGGGTCACATCGACATAAATCGGATCAAGCTGCTGGACCGTCGCCAGCGCTGCGGCCTGCCCGTTCGTCACGAGCGCCCCTTCCGTCACGCTGGATTTGCCGATGCGGCCATCGACAGGGGACGTTACTTTGGTATACGCAAGGTTGATACGTGCGCTTTCAACGCCCGCTTTTGCGGCGACAACGCTGGCATCTGCCTGCTGGGCCGTGGCCACGGCCTGGTCATACTCTTGTTTACTGACATACTGTGTTCCCACCAGTGGGAGATAACGTTTCACCGTCAGGTGTGCAATATTGGCCGCCGCCTGCGCCTTTGCCAGCTCGCCTTTCGCGCTGTCGTAAGCCGCCTGATAGGTCGCAGGATCAATTTGATAAAGTGAGTCCCCAGCTTTTACATCGCTACCTTCCGTGAAGTTGCGACGCAGAATGATACCGCTAACCTGTGGACGAACCTCCGCAACGCGGAACGCATCTGTTCTGCCCGGGAGTTCAGTTGTGACGGCCAGCGGCGCACTTTTCACGATATGGACGCTGACCTGAGGCGCCTGTGCATGTTGTTGTTGATTTTCCTGGCCATCGCATCCAGTGAGCAGTACAGCGCAGACAATGAAACCGGCTAAGGGTAAACGTCTGAAATGATTCGTCATGACTGTTCCTTTAAATACCCATTAACCGATGTTTGCCGTAGATCGGTAGTGGGGCAGAGGGAAAAAATAAAATGTAGCTGCGTATAATAATGAGGGTATTTAATGTTTTTTAATTTATAAGTGCGAATGACGAGGCCTGAGAGGAAAATCAGAATCAGTCCCGTAGAAAATACGGCTATACTTCTGCCCGCTAAATCAGGCTAATAGAGCTTAACCGGTAAATTTATTCATTTCGTGAATTTAATTCCGGGCATGTATTTAGATTGTTTATAGATTAAGTAAATTGACTTTTTTTGTGCAAAATTAAAACGGCTTTTAGTGAATACTTCCAGCCATCCGAACCTGATGTTATGTATATACCCTGCGAGTAAAGAGTAGCTGTCAATGGCGCGTAAAAAGAAAGAAGAGGCTCAGCAAACCCGACAGCAGTTGATTGAGGCGGCTATCGGGCAGTTTGCAACGCGAGGCGTAGCCAGCACGACGCTGACGGATATCGCCGATGCCGCAAAGGTTACGCGTGGTGCTATCTACTGGCACTTTACCAGTAAAGCAGAGATATTTAATGCCATCTGGGAACAGCAATTACCGCTACGTGACATCATTCGCGACAGGCTTTCTCTCTCCGAAAATGATGATCCGTTGTTAATACTTCGTGAGCAATTCATTACTGCGCTTCAGTATATCGCACGCGAACCCCGTCAATGTGCGCTATTACAAATTTTGTATCATAAATGTGAATTTACTAGCGATATGATTTCAGAGGATGAAATTCGGAAACGTATTGGGTTCAATTATGATTCTTTGCGCGTTACGCTGGAAAAATGTATTTCTCGAAACATCATTTCGTCGCAGGTGAACGTTGAGCTGACCATGATCGTATTCCACGGTTTTTTTAGCGGCATCATTAAAAACTGGTTAATGAATACCGACAGTTTTAATCTTTATCAGCAGGCGCCAGCCCTGGTCGACAGTATTCTGGCGACACTCCCTCTCTTGCGCGTGTCGCCTCATAATGATTACGGCTCAGCGCCTGGCAACATTTCACCCCGTGCACAAAGCGCCTCGATGGTCTGCACGCTGGCGGGTTTACCTAACAGATAACCCTGTAAGGTATTACAGCCCAGCTCCGTCAAAAAGGCTTGCTGCGCTTCGGTTTCTACACCTTCGGCCACGACTTTCAGGTTGAGCGTTTTCGCGAGGGCCACAATCGCAGAGACAATGGTGGCATCCTCGCTTTCACCGCTTAACTCTTTCACAAATGCTCTGTCTATCTTCAGTTCACAGGCCGGTAAACGCTTGAGATACAGCAGGCTCGAATATCCGGTCCCAAAATCATCAATCGAGGCTTTCACCCCAGCATCCGTCAGCTCTGTCAGCACCCGCACACTCTCATCGGGGTTGCTCATCGCCGTAGTTTCCGTGACTTCCAGGATCAACATTTCCGGCGGGACGTGATGACGCTCCAGGCAGTCGAGCACTGTTTTAACCAGCGAGGGCTGTTCGAACTGCAGCGTCGACAGGTTTACTGCTATTGACCAGTTTCGATGCCCCTGCAGATGCCATTCTCTCAGCTGGCGACAGGCTTCATTGAGCACCCAGTTACCAATAGGGATGATAAGCCCGGTTTTTTCCGCCAGCGGCAGGAAAAGATCCGGCGTCAGTAAACCCTGCTTCGGATGCTGCCAGCGCAGCAGTGCTTCAAACCCGAGGAGAGGGCCCGCGGGCGCGTGAAACTTTGGCTGATAAAGCAGGCGCAGTTCATTACGATCGACGGCCATCCACAGATCGTTCATTAACTGAAGATGGGTCTGCGCCAGAGTGTTCATGGAGGGCTGGAAAAAGTGATAGCCGTTTCGGCCCATATGCTTGGTGTGATACATCGCCGCGTCGGCGTTAAACATCAACTCACGTTCGGTTTTGCCGTCGTGAGGGTACAGGGCGATACCAATGCTAAGCGTTACCACCAGTTCGTAGGGGTCGAGAGTGAACGGGCTATCGATCGCCCGCACCAGCGAATTTGCCAGCGAGGCCGCATCGTCCGGACCTTCTCCCTCAGCCAGCAGAACAAACTCATCGCCGCCAATGCGTGCAAGGGTAAACTGGCCCTTCAGGAGATGCAGCAGACGCTGCGTAACGGCGACCAGCAGCCTGTCACCGACATCATGGCCGTAGGCGTCATTGATGGCTTTAAAACCGTCGAGATCCATGAACATCAGGGCGAAATGGGTACCTTCACGGTCAGCTTTGCTGATGGCCTGATCGAGCCGGTCCTCCAGCAGGATACGGTTGGGCAGACGCGTTAGCGTATCGTGCAGCGCCAGCTGCGCAAGTTCCCGGTTCGCTTCTGCCAGCGACGAGGCCAGAAGGGCGGTTCGTGCCTGCAGGCGGGCATCCAGCATCGACACCAGCAGGGTGATCCCAAGAATAGAGAGCGCGACGACGCTGACCAGCACGGCCAGCCAGCTGCCGTTAATACCCTGATGGTGAACCATGGTGGACATTGGAAACTGCGCGGCCTTCATCCCGGCGTAGTGCATACCGGCGATAGCAATTCCCATCGTGATGGCGGCACCCAGGCGCATCAGCACCACCTGAGCGGCTTCGTGGCGCAGGCGGAAGGTCAGCCACAATGCTGCAAGCGAAGCGACAAGCGCAATCACGACCGAAATGGCCACCCACAGCGTGTCCCAAACGATCCCCGGCCTCACCTCCAGCGCCGCCATACCGGTGTAATGCATGGCAACAATACCGATTCCCATTACCAGAGCGCCGGGGAGCAGGCGGCGCATGCGCAGCTGTTCACAGCTGACGAGCCATAGCGCAAACAGTGACGACCCCACGGCGATGACCATAGATAAAATCGTCAGGGTCGCGTTGTAGCTCATGCTCATGGAGAGATCCATCGCCAGCATGCCGATAAAGTGCATGGCCCATACGCCAATGCCCATCGCAACACCGCCTCCCGCCAGCCAGATGCGGGCTGCGACGCCCTGACTCCCGGCGACGCGTGCAGCCATATTCAGCGCGGTGTAAGCAGCAAGGATGGCAACAGCAAAGGAGAGGGCTACAAGGATAGGGTTGTATTGGCTAACCAGCATGGTCGGTTCTACTCGAGTATGACGTTACGCAGGAGAGGTTGAGAAGGGCGAGACATTATCACCGTCAGGTAACGGCTCAAAGGGATTTAAATCCCCGTTTTTAGTGGGCAATACGGGGAGGCCGATGACGGCAGGGTGTTAATCGAGTTCTGAACAGTTCACTAATTTCAGCGGATTGACGGAGTTCATATTGCGGCACTTGTCGGTTTCGGTGCTCATCAGTTCAATCCACTGCATCAGGAGGGCATCGAATAGAAAAACGGAGATTGCAAAGACGACCAGCCACCAGTATTTACGAATCATTGTGTCATTCCGCGAGAAGAGAGCCACTGAAGTGGTGGAAATATACACGAAAAGAAGCGGTTTAAAAGCGGGATAAGCAAAGGTTTACAAAGCGTTGACGGTGAAAGAATAAGACAATAAAAAAGGCGCATCCCCATGCCAGGTAGCGCCTTTTTAAACAAGCATTTAACTGATTAGTATCAGTTCATGCCGTATTTTTTCAGTTTCTTACGCAGAGTACCACGGTTGATACCCATCATCAGCGCAGCGCGGGTCTGGTTACCGCGGGTGTATTGCATCACCATGTCCAACAGTGGCTGTTCAACTTCAGCCAGTACCAGCTCATACAGGTCATTAACATCCTGACCATTCAGTTGAGCAAAATAGTTCTTCAGTGCCTGTTTAACCGAGTCACGCAGGGGCTTTTGAGTTACCTGATCCTGAGAGTTAACGGTAGAAACGGTCAGTACGTCAGAATTTACGCGTTGTTCGAACATAGTTCTGTCAGCTCTTTATTTCATTACGCAAGATTTTCGAAGTATGCCTCCAACGCCTCCAGCTGTTCGCTGGCATCCTCAATGGCGTTGAATGTGCGCCGAAACTGGTCATCTGGAGCGTGCTCCTGGAGATACCAGGAGACGTGTTTACGCGCAATTCGGTACCCTTTTGCCTGACCGTAGTGGTCATGCAGTTCCCGAACATGCGAACAAAGCAAGCGCTTTACCTCTGCCAGAGGCAGTGGGGCAAGCAGCTCCCCAGTGTCCAGATAATGCTGGATTTCCCGGAAGATCCAGGGTCTTCCCTGAGCTGCACGTCCTATCATCAGAGCATCAGCTCCCGTATAGTCGAGTACAGCCCTGGCTTTAAGCGGGTCAGTTATGTCGCCATTCGCGATAATCGGAATGGAAACCTTCTGCTTAACTGCCCGAATGCTGTCGTATTCAGCTTCACCATTGAACAAACAGGCGCGAGTGCGTCCGTGGATGGTCAGGGCCTGAATACCACAATCTTCGGCCAGTTGGGCAATCTCTACACAGTTACGGTGTTCCGGCGACCAACCCGTGCGAATCTTCAACGTAACAGGAACGTCCACTGCGCTGACAACCGCCGTCAGGATAGCTTTCACCTGGTCGGGGTATTGCAGAAGGGCTGAACCTGCAAGCTTGCGATTCACCTTTTTGGCCGGGCAACCCATATTGATATCAATAATCTGGGCACCACTTTCCACGTTAATACGCGCGGCATCTGCCATCTCTTCAGGCACGCTTCCGGCAATTTGCACGGTGCGAATACCTGGTTCATCAATGTGCACCATCCGAAGGCGGGATTTATCGCTTTCCCAAACCTGCGGGTTAGACGACATCATCTCGGATACGGTTAAACCGGCTCCCATCTCATAGCACAGCGTCCTGAACGGCCGGTCGGTAATACCTGCCATTGGGGCTGCGATCAGGCGATTTCTAAGCTGGTGGTGTCCGATGCGCATGAGTTAAGAAATGACCATACTGTGACTGCAAGGCGGCGTATATTACGCATTTTTTGCACGAGATGAAAGGCCAAACTTTGAACAATCCACTGTTGTAGATCAAGGAATCGCCGCGCAATCTTTTCGTTTAAAATTATTCATTATTGAAATCATTAAGTTATGCGCTGATGGCTATTTTATGTGCGCTTACAATTTCCCGTAACTTCTCATCATTTCTGAATAAATGCGACAGATGAGCGGGATAATCTGCTGTTTTTAACAGCAGATTTCCCCACTTCTTTGCGATCTGCGTCGCATTTTAGAACATGATCTCAGGGCAAAAAATAGACGTTATTCGAGGATAACACGACCATGGAGGGACTGTACCGGCCGGTTATTATCGTGATGCATTGTGTGGGTGAATTTCTCGAGCTGCCCGGCGGAGACCGTCAGAGGATGCTTAAGCACGATCCAGGTGACGCCTTCTGAACACGGTGGCGTTGTCAGCGAGCCGCTAAAGCGCCAGTACGTTTTATCTTCCGGCAGCAGCTTATTCAGGTTGAGCTCCTGCTTGATGGAGACGTTCAGCTCAGCCTGCTGAGGCATAACGTCCCACAGTTTATCAAGTTCACGGTTCTCTGCCCCTTTGTCGAACATGACCGCGACCACCGCCAGTTCCCCCTTCGCATTTTTATGCACAAGGTGCATTTCCATCGCGTAATGCTTGCCGTGTACGGTGTTTTCGCTCGGCGCGTGGAAGTGGAACTGCTGTAATGTCCAGGTTTGCTTATCCAGCGTGATAGTGTCGCGAGTGTCGGCCTGCTCGCTTGCCTGAATAGTATGGCCATTGTTTGTCAGCGTCACAGGGCCGTCAACGTAGTGCGTTTGCAGCGGGGAGAGATGGGCGTTAGCGGTTGAATCAATATCAATGGGAGACTGGTTCATTCCACTGTTACAGGTCTTGTACGCTTCATCCAGTTCACCCCAGTGCTCCGGTGAGCTTTCTCCTTTGTAGCTCCAGTGTGATGCGCATGCTGAAGCCGAGATCATGCTCAGCGCTAACAGCGCTGCCTTGCTATAAACGTGTTTCATAATATTCTTCCCGTGAATTTTTATTATCCAAATCAAAAGTTATCAATATGATTTGTGGGGTTATTTTACCGGAGGCAGGTCAGGGGCGGGAGGAATATTGAGGAGAAAAGGCGTGGTCAGAGGACCACGCCAAATGCTTATTTTTTACGACCGGTAATGCGGCACCACTCTTCTTTCTCGACGACCGGGTCGAGCGCAAAGAGATCGGCGTAGGCTTCGCAAACGCTCTCCGCCTGGCTTGCCAGGATGCCGGACAGACCCAGCAGACCGCCCTCAACCGGCAGCACGCTGATTAATGGCGCCAGTTCACGCAGTGGGCCCGCGAGAATGTTTGCGACCACCACATCGGCTTTCATGGCTTCTGGCTGCGCTTCCGGCAGGTAGAGCTCCAGACGATCGGACACGCCGTTACGCTCAGCATTATCGCGGCTGGCCTGAATGGCCTGCGGATCGATATCGATCCCGATGGCTTTCGCCGCGCCCAGTTTCAGAGCGGCAATCGCGAGGATCCCGGAACCGCAGCCGAAGTCGATCACCGTCTTACCTTCCAGATCCAGACCATCCAGCCACTGCAGGCACAGAGACGTGGTTGGATGGGTGCCGGTGCCAAACGCCAGGCCTGGGTCAAGCATCACGTTCACCGCGTTTTCATCGGGAACCTCGCGCCAGCTTGGGCAGATCCACAGACGTTTGCCGAACTGCATCGGATGGAAGTTGTCCATCCACTCGCGTTCCCAGTCTTTGTCTTCCAGCTGTTCGATTTTATGCGCGAAGCCTGCGCCCAGCAGCGGATGGTTTTCCAGAATCGCCACCACCTCTTTCATGTCGGTTTCGGCATCGAACAGGCCGATCACGTCGGTATCACCCCACAGGCGCGTTTCGCCCGGCAGCGGTTCAAAGACCGGCGTGTCGTGCGTGTCCTGAAAGGTGATGGAGACAGAGCCGGCTTCCATCAGCGCATCGCTTAGCTCTTCGGCGTTCGCGCCGGTTGTGTTCAGTTTTAGTTGGATCCACGGCATGGCAAAACTCTTTATTTATCAGTAGAAATCATAGCGGGTTGTGGGGCGGGCTGACCGAAACGGTTCCCCACCACAAACGCCAGTAAACTTAGCAGTAACGAAGGCACAATCGGATGGAAGCCCAGATACTGAATCTTAAATGTCGCAAGGATGGCATACAGCACACCGCCAACAATCATCGCGCTCAGCGCGCCTGCAGCGTTCGCGCGTTCCCAGTAAAGACCTAATACCAGCGGCCACAGGAAAACGGCTTCAAGACCGCCAAACGCCAGCAGGTTCAGCCAGATGATCATCTCCGGCGGACGCCATGCAGCTAGCATCAGCAAAGCTCCTAACACCAGCGTAATGACGGCAGACATCCGCTTCAGGCGACGTTCATTTTCAACCTGCTCAGGGCGCAGGTTCAGATAGAGATCTTTAATGATCGTAGCGGAACTTTGCAGTAACTGGGCGTTAATGGTCGACATAATGGCGGCCATTGGCGCTGCGAGGAAAATTCCGGCGGCGAAGGGCGGCAGCACTTTAACCATCAGCGTCGGGATCACCAGATCCGGCACGGTAAGGTCGGGGATCACCGCGCGCCCTAACGCACCTGCCAGGTGCATACCAAACATCAGGACCGCGACCACAATCGTCCCGATGATGATGCCCTTGTGAACGGCTTTACTGTCTTTATAGGAGATACAGCGCACGGCGGTATGCGGCAGACCAATCACCCCGAAGCAGACTAACACCCAGAACGAGGTCATAAAGGTCGGCGAGAGGATATCATCCGCGCCCTGCGGTGAAATCAGTTTCGGGTCAATCGCTTCCAGGGTTTCCACCGCATGAGTGAGTCCACCCGCGGCATGAACAATCCCCACCAGCAGAACAATCGTGCCGATGAGCATGACCATTCCCTGCAGCGTATCGTTCAGCACGCTGGCGCGGAACCCGCCAAACGCGGTATAGAGCGCGATGCTTACCCCGAAGATAAGCAGGCCTGTCTCGTAAGGGATCCCGGCCGCCGTTTCCAGCAGGCGTGCCCCGCCGATAAACTGTACCGTCATCGCGCCAATAAAGGCGACCAGCAGGCTTAAGCTCGCCAGCCACACCAGTAAGCGGCTCTGGTAACGGGCAAACAGCATGTCGTTGAGCGTGACGGCATTATAGCGGCGCGCCAGAATGGCAAATTTCTTACCAAGAATACCGAGGGAGAGCCAGACGGCAGGCAGCTGGATCATAGCCAGCAGTACCCAGCCTAACCCGTACTTGTAGGCCGCACCGGGGCCGCCAATAAACGAGCTGGCGCTGATATAGGTCGCGGTCAGCGTCATTGCCAGCACAACGCCGCCCATCGAACGGCTGCCGAGGAAATACTCGTTCAGAAAAGCACCGGTCGTTCTTTTGCGCATGGCGTAAATGGATAAACCAAACACGACCAGCAGGTATGCGACAAGCGGCAGAATGACTTCAAACTGCATCATCGTCCTCCAGCGGAATATCCCGGTAGATAAATTTCACCATTGCCCAGCACAGCAGGATAAACACCAGCGGTACCAGCAGGCAGGCCATTTCGAACCAGTGCGGCAGGCCGGTGATGCCAATAGCGGAGTCAGGTAAGTAAGCAGTTACTAACCATGCAGCAAGATAGAGAAGGGTCAGCCACAGCGCCCAGCGCGCTTCTTTATGGGCCTGAACAAAACGTTTGTCCATTTTTTGTCCCTTGTGGATGCAGAAAGCGGGGATTGTACATGATGGGGCTTTGCGATCCCCAGAAATAAAAAAAGGCCGGATTATCCGGCCTTTTAGCAACACAGCTCTCTTACTTCTCGTTCAGGCCGAGTTTTTTCTCCAGGTAGTGGATATTCGTCCCACCATTCTGGAAGTGCTCGTCGCTCATGATACGCATCTGCAGATCAACGTTGGTTTTAATACCGTCGATGATCAGCTCCTGCAGGGCGTTCTTCATGCGGGCAATCGCCACGTCACGGTTTTCGCCGTAGCAGATGAGCTTGCCGATCATTGAGTCATAGTACGGCGGTACGGTGTAGCCGGCGTAGATATGAGACTCCCAGCGCACGCCAAAACCACCCGGCGCGTGGAAACGCGTGATTTTACCCGGGCTTGGCAGGAAGGTGTTCGGGTCTTCGGCGTTGATACGGCACTCTACCGCATGGCCTTTCACCACAACTTCTTCCTGCTTGATGGACAGAGGCTGACCGGCTGCGATACGCAGCTGCTCTTTGATCAGGTCAACGCCGGTGATCATTTCGGTAACCGGGTGTTCAACCTGAATACGGGTGTTCATTTCAATGAAGTAGAACTCGCCGTTTTCGAACAGGAACTCAAAGGTACCCGCCCCGCGATAGCCGATATCGACGCACGCTTTGGCGCAACGCTCGCCGATGTAGCGACGCAGTTCCGGGGTAATGCCCGGCGCTGGCGCTTCTTCGACCACTTTCTGGTGACGACGCTGCATGGAGCAGTCACGTTCTGCCAGATAGATCGCGTTACCCTGACCGTCAGCCAGCACCTGAATTTCGATGTGGCGTGGGTTTTCCAGGTATTTTTCCATGTACACCATGTCATTGCTGAAAGCCGCTTTCGCTTCCGCTTTGGTCATGGAGATGGACTGCGCCAGTTCAGCATCGCTGCGCACAACGCGCATACCGCGACCGCCGCCGCCGCCGGACGCCTTGATAATAACCGGGTAGCCAATGCGTTTAGCATGAGCACGGTTAGCATCCATGTCGTCGGTCAGAGGGCCGTCAGAGCCTGGCACGGTTGGAACACCGGCTTTTTTCATTGCGGTGATTGCAGACACTTTGTCGCCCATCAGGCGAATGGTGTCGGCTTTCGGACCGATGAAGATAAAGCCAGAGCGTTCAACCTGCTCAGCAAAGTTGGCGTTCTCAGAGAGGAAGCCGTAACCCGGATGAATTGCCACCGCGCCGGTGATTTCAGCGGCGCTGATGATAGCCGGGATGTTCAGATAGCTTTTTACGGACGGAGCCGGGCCAATACAGACCGTCTCATCCGCCAGCAATACGTGTTTTAAATCGCGATCCGCGCTTGAGTGCACGGCCACGGTCTTGATGCCCAGTTCTTTACAGGCACGAAGAATACGCAGTGCAATCTCGCCACGGTTGGCGATAACAATTTTATCCAGCATGTTCGCCTCGTTACTCGATGACGACCAGCGGCTCGTCAAATTCAACCGGCTGACCACTTTCGACCAGAATCGCTTTCACAGTACCTGACTTGTCAGCTTCGATCTGGTTCATCATTTTCATCGCTTCAACGATGCACAGGGTATCGCCTACGTTGACTTTCTGACCCACTTCGATGAACGCCTTCGCGTCCGGGCTCGGGGTGCGGTAGAAAGTACCAACCATTGGGGAACGTACGATGTGACCACTGATTTCTGCTGCAGCGGCAGGTGCGGCTTCAGCTGCTGCTGGCGCAACGGCTGCGGAAAGCGCAGGCTGCTGCACTGGCGCAGCGTAAGCTTGCTGCATTACCGGGAAGCTAGCGGCTGGGGCTGCACGGCTGATGCGTACAGACTCTTCGCCTTCAGAAATTTCCAGTTCGGAGATGCCTGATTCTTCAACCAGCTCGATCAGTTTTTTAATCTTACGAATATCCATGAGTGGGTTCCGTACTCTTGTTTAGTGTGATTGTGACAAGCGTTTTACCGCTGTCTGTAAAGCGTATGAATAGCCGTCTGCGCCCAGTCCGCAGATAACGCCAGCAGCGATATCCGACAGATACGAATGGTGGCGGAACGGCTCTCGGGCGTGCACGTTACTCAGGTGGATCTCGATAAACGGGATACTCACCGCGAGCAGTGCGTCGCGGATAGCAACACTGGTGTGCGTAAACGCGGCCGGATTGATCAGGATATAGTCCACAGTGTCTTTAGCCTGATGAATACGGTCGATGATTGCGTACTCCGCGTTTGACTGAAAATGATCCAAATCCACATTCAGCGAGGCTGCTTCCGTGCTCAGACGGTTAACAATTTCGCTCAATGTCAGCGTGCCGTACTTCTCTGGCTCACGGGTGCCGAGCATGTTCAGGTTCGGTCCGTTTAAAACTAAGATGTGGAACTTATCAGTCATTATGCCGCTATCTCCTGCGATTTTCGGGTAAAAAACAAAATATACCGTCGAAGCGCAAATGTCACCTTTTCAGAGGCCCAAAACCGCTGTCAGGCGAACCAAGGTCGCACATTATAACGATTTCGTAGCATTTGGCAGCTAAATACTGGTCTTATCAGGGAAGATTATCAACCGCAATCCAAAAAAGATTTGCGGTTGAGAGGTAATCTGCGGGAAAACGCACAGTTTCGCGAACTATCGCAACCACTGGCGGAACTTCTTGTAACGCCATGCTAAAAGCGCCACGGCTGCCAGCGCGTAAAGGACCGGCTGCGGAGAGAGGATCTTCACCGACCACAGATAATGAATGGGGGCGAGGATCGCGACAAGATAGACGAAGTTGTGCAGCAACTGCCAGCGACAGCCCAGCTTTCGCTGCGCATATTGCGTGGATGTCAGCGCTAACGCCAGCAGGATCAGCCAGCTAACAATGCCCAGCATCAGGTAAGGGCGTGTTACCAGCTCGCGGCCAAGCAGTGTCAGATTGTTAATTCCCAGTTCCAGTAGGGCGTAACTGGTGAGGTGCAGGGTCGCCCAGGCAAAACACCATAGCCCCAAAAGCCGACGGGTGCGTATCAATAATGGCTGTTTAGCGTAGCGCGCCAGCGGCGAGACGAGCAAGGTGGCCAGCAAAAATTTCAGAGCCATCCGACCGGTAAAATGCTGGATATCCTTTGCCGGATCGGCGCTAAAGAGGCCCTGGCTGGCCGCCCAGAACAGCCAGATAAAAGGAAGTATCCCGGCTAAATGCAGCAGCACTTTCAGCCAGGTAATCTGCTTTGCCGTTAAACGCACTCAGAAGTTCTCCCGTAAATTGAGGCCACGGTAAAGGGACGCCACTTCATCCGCATACCCGTTAAACAGCAGCGTGGGCTGGCGCTTCACGTCCAGCGCGCCGCCGGAGCCAATAAAGCGTTCCGTCGCCTGCGACCAGCGGGGATGATCCACATGCGGGTTCACGTTGGCGAAGAAGCCGTATTCACCCGGCGCCGCCAGGTTCCATGTCGTCGGCGGACGTTCGCGGGTCAACTTAATGCTGACGATCGATTTAATCCCTTTGAAACCGTATTTCCACGGCACGGTTAAACGGATGGGGGCACCGTTCTGCGGCGGAAGCGCCTTGCCGTAAACGCCGACGGTCAGGAGGGTAAGGGGATGCATGGCTTCGTCAAGACGTAACCCTTCAACGTAGGGATACTCCAGCCCGCCGCCGATGAACCGGTCTTTCTGGCCCGGCATCTCGTCCGGGGCGTAGCGCGTCTGGAAGGCGACGTATTTTGCGTTGCTGGTGGGTTCAACCATCGCCAGTAGCTTATGCAGCGGGAAGCCTACCCAGGGCACCACCATCGACCAGGCCTCTACGCAGCGCATGCGATAGATACGCTCTTCAAGCGGGAAGCGGGTGGTCAGATCGTGATGGTCCAGCGTCAGAGGTTTTGCCACTTCACCGTCGATTTTCAGCGTCCACGGATCGGTTTTCATGCTGCCGGCATTGGCGGCAGGATCGGCTTTATCCAGACCAAATTCGTAGAAGTTGTTGTAGCCGGTGACTTTATCTTCCGGCGTGAGCGCCAGCGTGTTTTGCCATTCGGCGGGTTTGGTAAAGGTAAGCGGGGCACCGGAAGGCGCCTTAGGGCGATCGTTGCCTTTAAACCAGTCGAGCAGGTCGGCGTGTGCCGCTGGAGAGAGCGTCAGTGCCGTGGCGCTGATGCCAAGCATTTTCAGGATCTGGCGGCGCTGTAACATAAAGACAGACTCAGACGTTACGTCGGCTTCCGTCAGTTTTCGGTTTTTCATGGCATCCTCCGTCATGCGTTTTTCTAAGCATGACGGAGGAGAAGCGTTAGCGCGAATATGTCACGAAAATTTGAAGATTAGGCGATTTTCACCAGCGCGCGGCCGTGGAACTGGTTATCCATGATCTTACGGGCATATTCAGGTGCCTGGCTGAGCGTAATTTCGGTAGCGCTCTGGGTATAGAACGATTCCGGCAAATCGCGCACCAGACGCTCCCATGCCTCTGCACGGCGAGCCGCAGGCGTCATCACGGAATCCACGCCCTGCAGGCGGACGTTTCGCAGAATAAATGGCATGACGGTCGTTGGCAGGGCAAATCCGCCCGCCAGGCCGCAGGCTGCCACGCAGCCGCCGTAGTTCATCTGCGCCAGGACTTTTGCCAGCACCTTGTCACCGACGGTATCCACTGCACCTGCCCAGACCTGTTTTTCCAGCGGGCGGGTCTCGGCAAACTCATCGCGGCCAAGAATGCGGCTGGCGCCGAGCTGGCGCAGATAATCATGCGTGCTTTCACGGCCGGAAACCGCCGCAACCTGATAACCCAGCTTGTGCAGCAGCGTGACCGCCGTGCTGCCCACGCCACCGCTGGCCCCGGTCACAACAATTTCACCCGACTCGGGGCGAACACCCGCCTCTTCCAGCGCCATCACGCACAGCATGGCGGTAAAGCCTGCGGTACCAACGATCATCGCTTTGCGGCCATCTATGCCTTTCGGCATAGGCACCAGCCAGTCGCCCTTCACGCGCGCCTGCGTTGCCAGCCCGCCCCAGTGATTTTCGCCCACGCCCCAGCCGGTGAGCAGCACCTGCTGGCCCGCATGAAAACGGGGATCTTCGCTGCTATGAACCCGGCCAGCAAAATCAATACCCGGCACCATAGGGAAATTTCGGATGATTTTACCCTTGCCGGTGATCGCCAGCGCATCTTTATAATTTAAACTGGACCAGTCGATGTCGACGGTGACGTCGCCTTCCGGCAGGCGAGTCTCTTCTACGGCCTGTACTGAGGCAAGCGTTTTGCCGTCCTGCTGTTCTAAGATTAAAGCCTGCATACGGGGTCCTCACGGCTCAGATGATTGGAAAAGAGTTCCTGAAGACTATACTCGCTCAGGGTAAAGCAATGCCGATTTAACGCAATAAATTGCCAGATACGCCAGGTTTGGTAGTATGCCGCATTTGAAATGCAAGTTAGCGCTTACTCGCTACCCCATCAACCCACGGAGTAATCTCAAGGATGCGATTAACGACGAAGTTCTCGGCTTTTATCACCCTGCTGACGGGGCTTACCATCTTTGTCACGCTTCTTGGTTGCTCTCTGAGCTTTTATAACGCCATTCAGGACAAACTGGTCAACCGGGTGCAGTCCGTTGCGTCGGTCATTGATACGCGTCTGCTGACCACTCCACTTCCTGAGCTATCCCGGGAGCTGGATGAGTTGATGGTGCCGGTTGATATTATTCAGGTCGACATCCAGCAGGGAAAGCATCCGGTTTTAAGCCATGAACGACAGGACAGCTATCGACCTGCGGGCGTGGTGAGCCAGTATCGGGAAGTAACGGTACACTCCCTCAAAAATCCGGGGATGACCATACACATGGTCTACCTCGATCCGATGGCCAGCTATTTCCGTTCTATGATGACCACCGCGCCGCTCACTGTTGCCGTCGCCTTCATTATTTTGCTGATTTTTCTCGCGGTCCGCTGGCTGCGCCGCCAGCTTTCAGGCCAGGAACTGCTGGAGATCCGCTCCGTGCGTATCCTGAACGGTGAACGCGGCCCGCAGGTTCGCGGCTCGGTCCATGAATGGCCCTCACGCGCCAGCAGCGCGCTGGATACGCTGCTCTCAGAGATCCAGTTTGCCAGCGACCAGCGCAGCCGAATGGATACGCTGATCCGCTCTTATGCCGCGCAGGATAATAAAACCGGCCTGAACAACCGCCTTTTCTTTGACAATCAACTCGCCACGCTGCTCGACGACCCGGAAAAAGTGGGCACGCACGGGGTGGTGATGATGATTCGCCTGCCCGATTTCGATCTGCTGCGCGACACATGGGGGCAGCGGGCGGCGGAAGAAAATCTCTTTACGCTGATCAACCTGCTCTCCACCTTTATTATGCGCTATCCGGGGGCGCTGCTGGCCCGCTACCACCGCAGCGACTTTGCCGTATTGCTGCCGCATCGCACGTTGAAGGAATCAGAAAGTATTGCCAGCCAGCTACTTAAGGCCGTCGACGCGCTGCCGCAGAGCAAAATGCTCGACAGAGACGATATGGTCCATATGGGGATTTGCGCCTGGCGCGGCGGACAGTCGACAGAGCAGGTGATGGAGCATGCGGAAGCGGCCACCCGCAACGCGGTATTGCAAGGGGCGAACGGATGGGCGGTCTATGATGATTCGCTGCCTGAAAAAGGGCGTGGAAACGTGCGCTGGCGTACTTTGATTGAGCAAATGCTGAGTCGCGGCGGGCCGCGTATTTATCAAAAACCGGCGGTCATGAAGAACGGTTTTGTCCACCACCGGGAATTGATGTGCCGTATTTTCGACGGGACGGAAGAGGTTATTTCTGCAGAATATCTGCCGATGGTTCTGCAATTTGGGCTCTCCGAAGAGTATGACCGCCAGCAAATTACACGCTTGATTCCATTTTTATCATTCTGGCCTGAAGAGAATCTGGCGTTACAGGTTACCGTTGAGTCATTAATACGCCCGCGTTTTCAGCGCTGGCTGCGTGATACATTAATGCAATGCGAAAAATCGCAACGCAAACGCATTATTTTTGAACTTGCTGAGGCGGATGTGGGTCAACACATCAGCCGGTTGCGTCCGGTGGTCCGTTTGATCAACGCGCTCGGTGCCCGTGTCGCGGTAACGCAGGCGGGTTTAACGCTGGTCAGTACCAACTGGATCAAGGAGCTGGATGTGGAGCTATTAAAGCTACATCCGGGGCTGGTAAGGAATATTGAGAAGCGCACGGAAAACCAGCTGCTGGTTCAGAGTCTGGTTGAAGCGTGTAAGGGAACGCGAACACAGGTATTTGCCGCAGGCGTGCGCTCCAGAGGCGAATGGCAGATGTTAACAGAGCGCGGAGTGACGGGCGGTCAGGGCGATTTTTTTGCCGCCTCTCAGCCGCTTGACACCAACGTGAAAAAATATTTGCAAAGATACTCTGTTTGACCTGCCGTTTACGTTGTTTTCACGTAGAATATCGCGCCTGTAGCTTTGAGTATGTCGAGCAAAAAGCCAGTGAACGACCTTTAATGGGTTACAAATATCAGTGAGGAACACGACTGTTTACTCAGCCCTGAGGGAGTCAGGGGATGAATTTGTAACAACAGGAAACGTACTGCACAAATTTTCACCGTTGCAGATGATTTTTGCGCCTTGTCGCTGCTGCGTGTGGTTGGTAAAGTAAGCGGATTTTGTTTTCCGCCCCAGCTTTCAGGATTATCCCTTAGTATGTTGAAAAAATTTCGTGGCATGTTTTCCAATGACCTGTCCATTGACCTGGGTACCGCGAATACCCTTATTTATGTAAAAGGACAAGGCATCGTATTGAATGAGCCTTCTGTTGTGGCCATTCGTCAGGATCGTGCAGGCTCGCCGAAAAGCGTGGCCGCAGTGGGTCATGACGCGAAGCAGATGCTGGGTCGTACCCCTGGCAACATCGCCGCTATTCGCCCAATGAAAGACGGCGTTATCGCTGATTTCTTCGTGACTGAAAAAATGCTTCAGCACTTCATCAAGCAGGTTCACAGCAACAGCTTCATGCGCCCAAGCCCGCGTGTTCTGGTGTGTGTGCCGGTTGGCGCAACCCAGGTAGAACGTCGCGCAATCCGTGAATCTGCCCAGGGTGCAGGCGCACGTGAAGTGTTCCTGATTGAAGAGCCAATGGCTGCGGCAATCGGTGCGGGTCTGCCTGTTTCTGAAGCCACCGGTTCTATGGTGGTGGATATCGGTGGTGGTACCACTGAAGTGGCCGTTATCTCACTGAACGGCGTGGTGTACTCTTCCTCCGTACGTATCGGTGGTGACCGCTTCGATGAAGCCATCATCAATTACGTGCGCCGTAACTACGGCTCTCTGATCGGTGAAGCCACCGCAGAGCGTATCAAACACGAAATCGGTTCTGCATATCCGGGCGATGAAGTGCGTGAGATCGAAGTGCGTGGCCGTAACCTGGCGGAAGGTGTTCCACGCGGCTTTACCCTGAACTCCAACGAAATTCTGGAAGCACTGCAGGAACCACTGACGGGCATCGTGAGCGCGGTAATGGTTGCGCTGGAACAGTGCCCACCAGAGCTGGCGTCCGACATCTCCGAGCGCGGTATGGTTCTGACTGGTGGTGGTGCGCTGCTGCGTAACCTCGACCGCCTGTTGATGGAAGAGACAGGTATTCCTGTCGTAGTTGCAGAAGATCCACTGACTTGCGTCGCCCGCGGTGGTGGCAAGGCGCTGGAAATGATCGACATGCACGGCGGCGACTTGTTCAGCGAAGAGTAGTCATGGTGAAAGGGTAGCGAATCGCTACCCTTTCTCTCTGACACGAGAATACGCATAGCCTATGAAGCCAATTTTTAGCCGTGGCCCATCGCTACAGTTTCGCCTCATTCTGGCGGTTCTGGTTGCGCTTGGCGTCATTATTGCCGATAGCCGCCTCGGTACGTTCAGCCAGATCCGAACGTACATGGATACCGCCGTCAGTCCTTTCTACTTTATATCAAATGGTCCCCGTGAACTGCTCGACTCCGTTTCTCAAACGCTGTCTTCACGAGACCAGCTCGAACTTGAAAACCGGGCATTACGCCAGGAACTGCTGCTTAAAAACAGCGAACTGCTGATGCTGGGGCAATACAAGCAGGAAAACGCGCGTCTGCGTGAACTGCTCGGCTCGCCGCTGCGTCAGGACGAGCAGAAGATGGTTACCCAGGTGATCTCCACCGTGAACGACCCTTACAGCGATCAGGTTGTGATCGACAAAGGGAGCGTGAACGGGGTGTATGAAGGTCAGCCCGTCATCAGTGATAAGGGCGTAGTAGGCCAGGTCGTTGCCGTCGCCAAACTGACCAGCCGCGTGCTGCTGATTTGCGACGCCACCCACGCGCTGCCGATCCAGGTCCTGCGTAACGATATCCGCGTGATTGCGGCCGGTAACGGCTGCACGGACGATCTGCAGCTGGAACATCTGCCTGCTAACACGGACATCCGTGTCGGCGACGTGCTGGTGACGTCCGGTCTCGGTGGACGCTTCCCTGAAGGTTACCCGGTTGCGGTGGTCTCTTCGGTTAAGCTGGATACGCAGCGTGCATACACCGTGATTCAGGCCCGTCCAACCGCCGGTTTACAGCGTCTGCGCTACCTGCTGCTGCTCTGGGGTGCCGATCGTAACGGTGCTAACCCGATGACGCCTGAAGAGGTGCATCGCGTGGCGAACGAACGCCTGATGCAGATGATGCCGCAGGTTCTTCCGCCAGCGGATTCTATGGGGCCGCCTGCGCCCGTGCCTGCGCCGGCAACCGGGTTAACGCAGCCGCAGCCTGATGCGCCGCCACCGCCTAAACTCTCTTCGGGAGGGCAGTAGTGGCAAGCTATCGTAGCCAGGGACGCTGGGTCATCTGGCTCTCGTTCCTCATTGCACTGTTGCTGCAGATTATGCCCTGGCCGGATAACATTCTCGTTTTCCGGCCAAACTGGGTCTTGCTCATTTTACTTTACTGGATCCTTGCCCTGCCGCATCGCGTAAATGTCGGCACGGGTTTTGTGATGGGTGCCATACTGGATCTCATTAGTGGCTCTACGCTGGGCGTGCGTGCCCTGTCCATGAGCATTATTGCGTACCTCGTCGCACTGAAATTCCAGCTCTTCCGTAACCTCGCGCTCTGGCAACAGGCCCTGGTCGTGATGCTGTTGTCGCTTGCTGCGGATATCGTTGTTTTCTGGGCAGAGTTTTTAGTGATCAACGTCTCTTTCCGACCGGAAGTGTTCTGGAGTAGTGTAGTAAACGGTGTGCTCTGGCCGTGGCTATTCCTGCTGATGCGTAAGGTTCGCCAGCAGTTTGCTGTGCAATAAAAGGTTTCTATGACGTCTCTGTATCTTGCTTCCGGCTCCCCGCGCCGTCAGGAACTCCTGACGCAGTTAGGGGTCTCTTTTGAACGCATCGTGACCGGCATTGAAGAAAAACGTGCTGAGGGCGAAAGTGCTCAGCAGTACGTGTCTCGCCTGGCACGCGAGAAAGCGCAGGCGGGCGTGGCCTGTGTGCCGCGCGATCTGCCCGTGCTGGGAGCAGATACCATCGTTATCCTTAACGGTGAAGTCCTCGAGAAACCGCATGACGCCGACCATGCGGCGCGCATGCTGCGCAAGATGTCCGGGCAAACGCACCAGGTGATGACGGCCGTCGCGCTGGCGGACAGCCAGCACGTGCTGGATTGCCTGGTGGTTACGGATGTCACGTTCAGAGTGATTACCGACGACGAGATCGCCGCTTATATTGCCAGCGGTGAACCGATGGATAAAGCAGGTGCATACGGTATTCAAGGGTTGGGTGGCTGTTTTGTCAGGAAGATTAATGGCAGCTATCACGCCGTAGTCGGCTTACCGCTGGTGGAAACGTATGAGTTGCTGAGCAATTTTAACTCACTGCGTGAGGGAAGGGATAATTATGACGGCTGAATTGTTGGTAAACGTAACGCCATCGGAAACCCGTGTGGCCTATATTGACGGTGGCATTCTTCAGGAAATTCATATTGAGCGTGAAGCGCGGCGCGGAATAGTAGGCAATATCTACAAAGGTCGTGTCAGTCGTGTACTGCCGGGTATGCAGGCGGCTTTTGTAGATATTGGACTGGATAAGGCGGCATTTTTACATGCCTCCGACATCATGCCGCACACCGAGTGCGTCGCGGGCGAAGAGCAAAAGCAGTTTGCCGTGCGCGACATTTCCGAGCTGGTGCGTCAGGGCCAGGACTTAATGGTGCAGGTGGTGAAAGATCCCCTTGGCACCAAAGGTGCCCGTCTGACCACCGACATTACCTTACCTTCCCGCTATCTGGTCTTTATGCCCGGCGCGTCGCACGTGGGCGTTTCGCAGCGTATTGAGAGCGAAAGCGAGCGCGAGCGGCTGAAGAAAGTGGTCAGCGCCTACTGCGATGAACAGGGCGGGTTTATTATCCGTACCGCTGCAGAAGGGATCAGCGAAGAAGACCTGGCGTCGGATGCGGCTTACCTGAAGCGCGTCTGGACCAAAGTGATGGAGCGTAAAAAACGCAACCAGACTCGCTATCAGCTATACGGTGAGCTGGCGCTTGCGCAGCGCGTGCTGCGTGATTTTGCCGACGCGCAGCTCGACCGCATCCGCGTGGACTCTCGCCTGACGTATGAAGCGCTGCTGGAGTTTACCGCTGAATACATCCCGGAAATGCCGGGCCTGCTGGAGCATTACACCGGGCGTCAGCCGATCTTCGATCTCTATGATGTCGAAAACGAGATCCAGCGAGCCCTGGAGCGTAAGGTCGAACTGAAGTCCGGCGGCTATCTGATCATCGATCAGACCGAAGCGATGACCACCGTCGATATCAACACCGGCGCGTTTGTCGGTCATCGCAATCTGGACGACACCATCTTCAACACCAACATCGAAGCCACGCAGGCGATTGCGCGTCAGCTTCGTCTGCGCAACCTCGGCGGCATTATCATCATCGACTTTATCGATATGAGTAATGAAGACCATCGTCGTCGCGTGCTGCACTCGCTGGAGCAGGCGCTGAGTAAAGATCGCGTGAAAACCAGCATCAACGGCTTCTCTCAGCTGGGGCTGGTGGAAATGACCCGGAAACGGACCCGCGAAAGCGTGGAACATGTCCTGTGTAATGAGTGTCCAACCTGCCATGGACGCGGAACGGTAAAGACGGTTGAGACCGTCTGCTATGAAATTATGCGTGAAATCGTCCGTGTTCATCATGCCTACGACTCCGATCGTTTTCTGGTCTATGCTTCCCCTGCGGTGGCTGAAGCCCTGAAAGGCGAAGAGTCGCACGCGCTGGCGGAAGTGGAAATCTTTGTCGGCAAACAGGTAAAAGTACAAATTGAACCGCTCTATAACCAGGAGCAGTTTGACGTCGTAATGATGTAAAACGCAGTACGCTGCGTGACGAAAGCTGACAAGGAGAGATGCGTGAGGCGATTGCCGGGGATTTTAGTGCTTACAGGGGCAACGCTGGTCGTGTTTGTCGCGTTGCTCGTGAGCGGGCTACGCCTCGTTTTACCGCATCTGGACAGCTGGCGTCCGCAGCTGCTGGCGAAAATCGAATCCACCACCGGCGTGCCGGTCGACGTAAGCCAGGTTAGCGCCAGCTGGCAGAATTTTGGCCCGACGCTGGATGTCCGTGACATCAACGCCAGCCTGAAAGATGGCGGTCATCTCAAAATCAAACGCGTAACCCTGGCGCTGGACGTCTGGCAAAGCCTGTTGCATCTGCGCTGGCAGTTTCGCGATCTCACCTTTTATCAACTCCAGTTTCTGACCAATACGCCGCTGACGGGCGGTGATAACAATCAGGGCCTGGAAGCCAACCGCTTCAGCGATCTCTTCCTCCGCCAGTTCGATCATTTCGATCTGCGCGACAGCGAAGTGAGCTTTATTACCCTTTCTGGCCAGCGCGCCGAACTGGCGATCCCGCAGCTGACCTGGCTTAACGGCAAGGATCGACACCGCGCCGAGGGGCAGGTCAATCTTTCCAGCCTGAACGGCCAGCACGGCGTCATGCAGGTGCGTATGGACTTGCGTGACGATGACGGCCTGTTAAACAACGGCAAAGTGTGGCTGCAGGCCGACGATGTGGATGTAAAGCCCTGGCTCGGCGACTGGCTGCAGCAAAACATGCAGCTGGAAACCGCCCGTTTCAGCCTTGAGGGCTGGATGACCCTGACGAAAGGGAAATTTGCCAGCGGCGATATCTGGCTGAAGCAAGGGGGCGCGAGCTGGAAGGGTGAAAGACAGCAGCATCAGCTTTCCGTCGATAACCTCACCGCGCACGTGACGCAGGAAAAAGAGGGCTGGCAATTCGCCATCCCGGATACGCGCATCACGATGGACGGCAAGCCGTGGCCGCGCGGTGCGCTGACGCTGGCCTGGATGCCGGAGCAGGACGTGGGCGGCGCGGCGAGTAAACGCAGCGATGAGCTGCGCATCCGCGCCAGTAACCTGGATCTGGCGGCCATTGAAGGCCTGCGCTCCATGGCGGCAAAGCTCTCTCCGGACCTGGGCGAGATCTGGCTGGCAACGCAGCCGAGCGGAAAAATTGATTCTCTGGCGCTGGATATCCCGCTTCAGGCGACGGAAAAAACTCGTTTCCAGGCAACATGGAAAGATCTTGCCTGGAAGCAGTGGAAGATGCTGCCGGGCGCGGAGCATTTCAGCGGCAAGCTGGAAGGCAGCGTGGAGAACGGCAGGCTGACGGCCGATATGCACAACGCTAAAATGCCTTACGAGACGGTCTTCCGCGCGCCGCTGGAAATTGAGCAGGGCAGCGCGGTGCTTAACTGGCTCCGTAACGATAAGGGCTTCCAGCTTGATGGTCGCCATATCGACGTCAAAGCCAAAGCGGTACACGCGCGGGGTGACTTCCGCTATTTACAGCCGCAGGGTGACGAACCGTGGCTGGGCATTCTGGCCGGGATCAGTACCGATGACGGTTCTCAGGCCTGGCGCTATTTCCCGGAAAATCTGATGGGTAAAGCGCTGGTCGACTATCTGAGCGGCGCAATTCAGGGCGGTCAGGCGGAAAACGCCACGCTGGTCTACGGCGGTAACCCGCATCTTTTCCCGTACAAACATAATGAGGGGCAGTTCCAGGTGCTGGTGCCGCTGCACGACGCCACCTTCGCGTTCCAGCCGGGCTGGCCCGCGCTGAAAAACCTGGATATCGAGCTTAACTTCCTCAACGACGGATTATGGATGAAGGCGGACAGCGTTGCGCTGGGAGGCGTAACGGCCAGCAACCTGACGGCCAACATCCCGGACTACTCAAAAGAGAAGCTGCTGATTGATGCCGACATCAACGGCCCGGGGAAAGCGGTGGGGCCGTACTTTGAGGAGACGCCACTCAAAGAGTCGCTGGCGGCGACCCTTCAGCAGCTCCAGCTCGATGGCGATGTGAATGCTCGCTTACATCTTGATATCCCGCTGGACGGTGAAATGACCACCGCCAAAGGTGACGTCCGTCTGAAGAACAACAGCCTGTACATTAAACCGCTTGATAGCACCCTGAAAGACCTCAGCGGACAGTTCAGCTTTGTGAACGGTAATTTGAAAAGCGAACCGCTGACCGCCAGCTGGTTTAATCAGCCGGTGAATATCGACTTCTCAACAGCCGAGGGGCAAAAGGCTTATCAGGTGGCCGTTAATCTGGACGGCAACTGGCAGCCGTCGCGTATGGACGTCCTGCCGAAGCCGATTGAGGCGTCAGTAGCGGGCGCGGTCGCCTGGCAGGGCAAAGTGGCAATCGACCTGCCTTATCACGCGGGTGCACACTATAAGGTCGACATTACGGGTGACCTGAAGAATCTTCAAAGCCAGCTGCCTGCGCCGCTGGATAAACAGGCGGGACAGCCGCTGCCGGTGAAGCTTAACGTGGATGGCAATTTGGACAGCTTCGCGCTGACCGGAAGCGCGGGCGGAACAAACCACTTTAACAGCCGCTGGCTGCTTAACCGCAAGCTTACCCTCGACAAAGCCATCTGGACGACGGACAGCAAAACCACGCCGCCATTGCCTGAGCATGCGGGCGTTGAGCTGAATCTCCCGCCGATGGACGGCGCGGAGTGGCTGGCGCTGTTCCAGAAAGGCGTTGGGCAAAACGTTGATGAGGCCGCCCAGTTCCCGCAGACCATTACCGTACGCACGCCGTCGCTGATGCTGGGCGGACAGCAGTGGAACAATCTGAGCATTGTCTCCCAGCCAACCGCTAACGGCTCAAAAGTGGAGGCGCAGGGCCGGGAGATCAACGGCACGCTGACCATGCGCAATAACGCGCCGTGGCAGGCAGCGATCCGCTATCTCTACTACAACCCGGCTGCCGCGAATAAAGATAAACCGGCGAATACGTCGCCGCTGAGTAATACTACCCGCGTCGATTTTAGCGGCTGGCCCGATCTGCAGCTGCGCTGCGCGGAGTGCTGGCTGTGGGGGCAAAAATATGGCCGTATCGACGGTGATTTTGCCATTCAGGGGAATACGCTCAAGCTCTCCGGCGGATTGATCGACACCGGCTTTGGCCGCATGACGGCGGGTGGAGAGTGGGTGAATAACCCGGGCGAGCAGCGCACGTCTCTGAAGGGCGACATTAAAGGCAACAAGCTGGATGCGGCAGCCAACTTCTTTGGCATCAGCACGCCGCTGCGCGGCTCCTCGTTTAACGTTAATTATGATCTTCACTGGCGTGCCGCGCCGTGGACACCGGACGAAGCGTCACTGAACGGTATTCTGAAAACACACTTTGGCAAAGGTGAAATCGCCGATGTGAGCACGGGGCGTGCCGGGCAGATCCTGCGCCTGCTGAGTTTTGATGCGCTGCTTCGCAAGCTGCGCTTCGATTTCAGCGACACCTTCAGCGAAGGTTTCTATTACGATTCCATCCGCAGTACGGCGTGGATCAAGGACGGCGTTCTGCACACGGACGACACGCTGGTGGATGGGCTGGAAGCGGACATCGCCATGAAAGGCTCGGTCAACCTCGTGCGTCGCGAGCTGGATATGGAAGCCGTGGTGGCGCCGGAAATTTCCGCCAGCGTGGGCGTGGCGGCGGCCTTTGTGGTTAACCCGATTGTCGGTGCGGCGGTGTTTGCCGCCAGTAAAGTGCTGGGGCCGCTGTGGAGCAAGGTCTCCATTCTGCGCTACCGCATTACCGGTCCGGTGGATAAACCGCAGATTAACGAGGTGCTGCGCCAGCCGCGCAAAGATGCACAGCAATGATTTGACGTGGGCTGGTAATTGCCTCACTCTCAATAAATACGATCTTTATACCGCCACGGGCGGCAACGAACGAGTAGCAATACGATGAGTCTGAACCTGGTAAGTGAACATTTGCTCGCAGCGAACGGCCTGAGCCATCAGGACCTGTTCTCCATTCTTGGTCAACTGACCGAACGCCGTCTCGACTACGGCGATCTCTATTTCCAGTCGAGCTATCACGAATCCTGGGTTTTAGAAGACAGTATCATCAAAGATGGCTCATATAACATTGACCAGGGCGTCGGCGTGCGCGCCATCAGCGGCGAAAAAACCGGTTTTGCCTATGCCGACCAGATTAGCCTGGCCGCGCTTGAGCAGAGCGCTCAGGCCGCGCGTACCATTGTGCGCGATGCCGGCGACGGTCGCGTGAAAACCCTGGGTGAAGTTCAGCACTCCGCGCTTTATACCAGCATCGACCCGCTGCAGAGCATGAGCCGCGAAGAGAAGCTGGACATTCTGCGCCGCGTGGACAAAGTGGCGCGCGCCGCCGACAAACGTGTTCAGGAAGTTTCCGCCAGCCTGAGCGGTGTGTATGAACTGATTCTGGTGGCGGCAACGGACGGTACGCTGGCGGCCGATGTGCGTCCGCTGGTGCGTCTCTCAATCAGCGTGCAGGTCGATGACAACGGCAAACGCGAGCGCGGCTCAAGCGGCGGCGGCGGTCGTTTCGGCTATGACTGGTTCCTGGGTGATGTTGACGGCGAAGCGCGCGCTGACGCGTGGGCTAAAGAAGCCGTGCGCATGGCGCTGGTGAATCTTAATGCTGTTGCGGCGCCGGCCGGGACATTCCCGGTGGTGCTGGGCGCAGGCTGGCCGGGCGTGCTGCTGCACGAAGCGGTGGGCCACGGTCTGGAAGGCGATTTTAACCGTCGTGGGACGTCCGTGTTCAGCGGCCAGATCGGACAGCTCGTCTCCTCTGAGCTTTGCACCGTAGTGGATGATGGCACCATGCTTGACCGCCGCGGCTCGATTTCTATTGACGATGAAGGTACGCCAGGCCAGTACAACGTGCTGATCGAAAACGGCGTGCTGAAAGGCTACATGCAGGACAAACTCAACGCGCGCCTGATGGGCGTAGCGCCAACGGGTAACGGCCGTCGTGAATCTTACGCGCACCTGCCGATGCCGCGCATGACCAACACCTATATGCTGCCGGGCAAATCCACGCCGCAGGAGATTATCGAATCCGTGGATTACGGTATCTTTGCGCCAAACTTTGGCGGCGGCCAGGTGGATATCACCTCCGGTAAGTTTGTCTTCTCGACTTCAGAAGCGTACCTGATTGAGAAGGGCAAAGTGACCAAAGCGGTGAAGGGCGCAACCCTGATTGGCTCCGGCATTGAAGCGATGCAGCAGATTTCCATGGTCGGTAACGATCTTAAGCTGGATAACGGCGTGGGTGTTTGCGGTAAAGAAGGCCAGAGCCTGCCGGTTGGCGTGGGTCAGCCAACGCTGAAAGTGGATAATCTGACGGTGGGCGGCACGGCCTGACCTGAGCAAACATAAAAAATGGCGCTACAGATGTAGCGCCATTTTTTTAACGTAAGTTACCCAGCGGGATCTCCGGATCCGGCTCGTGAGTAATGCGGTTACGCAAGTCACGTCGAATGATTTCGATCGACCAGAACCAGACCAGATGACCCACGATCTCTGACACGTGTTCATACCAGGGCAGATCAAACAGCGGTGGCGTCAGCCCCATCAGCGGGAAGGAGAGCATGTGAACAAAAAGCTGTGCCAATGCACCCGCCAGCAAACCCTGCCAGAGTTTAATTTTCGGGAAGACTTCAGCAACGACACAATACCCAACCGCGAAGACGATTGAGAAAATAATATGCGTTACGCCGACCCAGTTAAATATATGTCCGGCAAAGGTATAAACTGCTGCGTTAGGATCAACTACGCCCAGCCAGTCGCGTAAAAAAACATAGGGTGGATTTAAAAAATTGCGGGAGCAATCTATCTGGCCTGCGGCTCTTATTAATTGCTCAGGGCTGCATGCGCCGGTAAATAAATCGGTGGGACTGCGTGGCGGGAGTGGTACCTCGGCTCCCCATTTGACAAACGCGGAGACAATTCCTGCAATTAAGCCAATGAACGCGGCGAGTCCGTAGCGCCTGCGTGACGGCGGTGTTTGTTCAAATAGATTCATTTCGTTTCCTTGTTTAACGTCATCCTGCGAAATACATTTTATTATTCAAATCAGCAACAAAATAATAACAGTCTGAATGCCAGACTGTTTATAAGGTAAAGGGCAGGCGGCGGCAGTGTCAATTCGCTATTCCTGATAGAAGCTAAAGAATATCCCTGGATGAAGGCCGACTTCATCCTGAAATATTAATGGCGCGGATATTTCAGAAATTAATTACTTATTCCTTTCTTCTTCCGCGCATTCCCTGAAACAGCTCTGCTACGTCGACAAAATAGTCGGTCAGATAGTTAATACACACCTGTACTTTGAGGGGCAGCTTGTCCTTCTCGGTATACAGGGCGTAGACCGGGCGTGGATCGGACTGATAGCGCGGGAAGAGGATCTCCAGCACGCCGCTGTTGATCTCATTGATCACCCACATCAGCGGCACGTAGGCGATCCCGGCGCCGGCCACCAGCCAGCGTGAAATGGTCATCGGATCGTTGGTGACGAACCGGCCTTCCGGCAGCAGCCTGGTGGAGATCCCTTCCGGAGCAATTAGCTCAAATTCATTATCGGGGCGGACGCTGTACTCCAGCCAGGAGTGGTTAGCGAGATCGGCAGGTTTCTCGGGCACACCGTACTGCGCCAGATAGCTCTTCGAGGCACAGACCACCATCGGCATGCTTCCGAGGCGACGTGAGAACAGGCTGGAGTCCTGCAACGCACCAACGCGGATCACCACGTCTAATCCATCGGCGATCAGGTCTGGGGCAGGGATGCCCGTCACCAGATTGACGGTAAGCCCAGGGTACTCTTTCAGCATGTCCGCCGTCATGGCAGCGAGAACATTTTGTGCCATAGTTGAAGAACACCCTATACGCAGCGTGCCGATGGGCGTGTTGTTAAAGGCATAGAGTTGTTCGTGAACATCCTGCACTTCATGCAGCATGCGGCGACAGCCCTGATAGTAAATTTTACCGGCTTCCGTCAACCCGATGCTGCGGGTGCTGCGGTTGAGCAGCTTAACCTGAAGCTCATCTTCCAGTTTGGACACCGTCTGGCTGATGGATGAGACGCTCATCTGAAGCTGGCGCGCAGCGGCGGTAAATGAGCCGAGCTCAACCACTTTGGCGAAGACGGACATGCGTTTTAAACGTTCCATTGTTCACTCTGGCTTAAAAGTGATTTAGATCACATATGATAGATAACAGCATAACAGTTACGTTAATATATTATTAATTACATAACGGCTGCGCCATTCTCGCCCTGCGTTTCTAGCTCTCCTGCGATGGCGTGCGCTAAAAAATTCTGAAGCCTGCACTCTCTCTTATCAAGGTCAACATGAGTCTGTTTCCCGTTATCGTGGTGTTCGGTCTGTCGTTCCCACCGATATTTTTCGAGCTTCTTTTATCACTGGCGATCTTCTGGCTGGTGCGCAAGGTGCTGGTCCCGACCGGGATCTACGATTTCGTCTGGCACCCTGCATTGTTCAATACCGCGCTGTATTGCTGCCTGTTTTACCTGATATCGCGCATGTTTGTCTGAGGTTGATGTGAAAACGCTAACAAGAAAAATCTCCCGCACCGCCATTACCATGGCGCTGGTTATCCTCGCGTTCATCGCTATTTTTCGCGCCTGGGTTTATTACACCGAATCACCGTGGACGCGTGACGCGCGCTTTAGCGCCGATGTGGTGGCAATTGCCCCCGACGTGGCCGGCCTTATCACGGCGGTTAACGTTCACGATAACCAGCTGGTGAAGAAAGATCAGGTCCTGTTCACCATCGACCAGCCTCGTTACCAGAAGGCGCTGGAGGAAGCAGAAGCAGACGTGGCCTATTACCAGGCGCTGGCCGCAGAGAAACGCCGTGAGGCAGGCCGTCGTAACCAGCTTGGCGTTCAGGCCATGTCCCGCGAAGAGATTGACCAGTCCAACAACGTGCTGCAAACCGTGCTGCACCAGTTAGCGAAAGCGCAGGCAACGCGCGATCTGGCGAAGCTCGACCTGGAGCGTACCGTGATCCGCGCGCCGGCCGATGGCTGGGTGACCAACCTGAACGTCTATGCCGGGGAGTTTATCACCCGTGGCTCAACCGCCGTGGCGCTGGTTAAACAGAACTCCTTCTACGTGCTCGCCTATATGGAAGAGACCAAGCTGGAGGGTGTTCGTCCGGGTTATCGCGCAGAAGTCACGCCGCTTGGCAGCAACCGCGTCTTTAAAGGTACCGTCGATAGCGTCGCCGCAGGGGTAACCAACTCCAGCAGCTCTAACGATGCCAAAGGGATGGCGACGGTGGATTCTAACCTGGAGTGGGTGCGTCTGGCGCAACGCGTGCCGGTACGTATTCATCTGGATGAGCAGCAGGGCAACCTGTGGCCAGCGGGTACCACGGCGACGGTGGTGATCACCGGAGAAAAAGATCGGGATGCCAGCCAGGACTCCCTCTTCCGTAAAATTGCCCATCGCCTGCGCGAGTTTGGTTAAACGCCATGGGTATCTTTTCCATCGCCAGTCAGCACATTCGCTTCGCCGTGAAGCTGGCGTGCGCCATCGTGCTGGCGCTGTTCGTTGGCTTCCACTTCCAGCTTGAAACCCCTCGCTGGGCGGTGCTGACCGCCGCGATTGTCGCGGCGGGCCCTGCCTTCGCCGCGGGTGGAGAACCCTACTCTGGTGCGATCCGCTATCGCGGGATGCTACGTATCATCGGGACGTTTATCGGCTGTTTCGCGGCGCTGACCATTATTATTCTGATGATCCGCACGCCGCTGCTGATGCTAATGGTGTGCTGTATCTGGGCGGGCTTCTGCACCTGGGTCTCGTCTCTGGTAAAAGTGGAGAACTCCTACGCCTGGGGGCTGGCGGGCTATACCGCGCTGATCATTGTCATCACCATCCAAAGCGAACCGCTGCTCGCGCCGCAGTTTGCCGTGGAGCGCTGCAGCGAGATTGTGATTGGTATTGTCTGCGCGATCGTGGCTGACCTGCTTTTCTCCCCGCGCTCGATCAAGCAAGAGGTGGATCGCGAGCTGGACGCGCTGATCGTTGCCCAGTACCAGCTGATGCAGTTGTGCATTAAACACGGCGACAGCGAAGAGGTGGATAAAGCCTGGAGCGGGTTGGTTCGTCGTACGCAGGCGCTGGAAGGGATGCGCAGCAACCTCAATATGGAGTCGTCTCGCTGGGCGCGGGCGAATCGTCGCCTTAAAGCCCTGAATACCGTCTCCTTGACGCTGATTACCCAGGCCTGCGAAACCTATCTTATCCAGAACACCCGCCCGGAAGCGGTCACCGACACGTTCCGTGAGCTGTTTGCCGAGCCGGTAGAGACCGTACAGGACGTGCATAAGCAGCTTAAGCGCATGCGCCGGGTGATTGCCTGGACCGGGGAGCGCGAGACGCCGGTGACGATCTACACCTGGGTTGGGGCCGCAACGCGCTATCTGCTGCTTAAGCGCGGCGTGATCGGTAACACCAAAATCAGCGCGGCGGAAGAAGAGGTGCTCCAGGGCGAAGTGGTGATCAAGGCGGAGTCTGCCGAGCGCCATCACGCGATGGTTAACTTCTGGCGTACCACGCTTGCCTGTATGCTCGGCACGCTGTTCTGGCTGTGGACGGGCTGGACGTCCGGCAGCGGCGCGATGGTGATGATTGCCGTCGTGACCGCACTGGCGATGCGTCTGCCTAACCCACGCATGGTCGCCATTGATTTCCTCTACGGCACCATCGCCGCGCTGCCGATAGGCGCGCTCTATTTCCTGGTCATCATCCCGTCGACGCAGCAGAGCATGCTGCTGCTCTGTATTAGCCTGGCGGTGATGGCGTTCTTTATCGGCATTGAAGTGCAAAAGCGCCGCCTGGGATCGCTGGGGGCGCTGGCGAGTACGATTAACATCATCGTGCTGGATAACCCGATGACCTTCCACTTCAGCCAGTTCCTCGACAGCGCGCTGGGTCAGCTGGTGGGCTGCTTCCTGGCGATGATGGTGATTCTGCTGGTCCGGGATAACTCGCAGGCGCGGACGGGGCGCGTATTGCTGAACCAGTTTGTATCGGCTGCCGTGTCGTCGATGACTACCAATACCGCGCGTCGTAAAGAGAACCACCTGCCCGCGCTCTACCAGCAGCTGTTTTTACTGCTGAACAAGTTCCCGGGCGACATAGCGAAGTTCCGCCTGGCGTTAACCATGATCATCGCGCACCAGCGTCTGCGCAACGCGCCGGTGCCGATCAACGACGATCTCTCGGCCTTCCACCGTCAGCTGCGTCGTACCGCCGACCATGTGCTTTCCGCCAGCAGTGACGACAAACGCCGTCGTTACTTTACCCAACTGCTTGAAGAACTGGATATTTATCAGGAAAAGCTCAAGCACTGGCAAGCGCCTCCACAGGTGACCGAGCCGGTAGGGCGGCTGGTGTTTATGCTGCATCGCTACCAGAATGCCCTCACGGATAACTGACTGAAGTAAAAAAACCGACGCCAAAAGCGCCGGTTTTTTTGTGGCTATACTTATTCCAGCACGTACTTACATTCAGGAAGGGAGGACACATGACGACTCAGGCGCTTCAGGACAACACCCTTTTTCAGACCGGCTATCTGGTCGACGGCATCTGGAAAACGCTGGACACAACGTTTGATGTGCTGAACCCCGCGACCGGTGAGGTCATCGCTAAAGTTGCGAAAGCGGGTAAAGCGCAAACCGAAGAAGCGATCGCAGCGGCCACCAAAGCCTTCCCGGCATGGCGTGCCAAAACCGCGAAAGAGCGTTCGGCGATTCTGTACCGCTGGTACGAACTGATTATTGAAAATAAAAGCTGGCTCGGGCGGCTAATGACCACCGAGCAGGGCAAGCCCCTGAAAGAGGCGGAAGGGGAAGTGGAGTATGCCGCCAGCTTTATCCAGTGGTTTGCCGAAGAGGCCAAGCGCGCGAACGGTGAGATTATTCCGCCAATCAAGCCCGGCTCGCGCATTCTGGCGACCCGTGAACCCATCGGCGTGGTCGCGGCCATCACGCCGTGGAACTTCCCGATGGCGATGCTCACCCGCAAGCTAGGCCCGGCGCTGGCAGCCGGGTGTACCGGTGTCATCAAACCGGCCAATAACACGCCGCTCAGCGCCTTTGCGCTGCTGACGCTGGCAAAACAGGCGGGCGTGCCCGACGGTGTGCTCAACGCGGTGGCCGGAAATACCCATGAAATCAGCGATGCGATCATGGCCAGCCACGACGTGCGTAAAATCTCCTTTACCGGTTCGACCTCCGTCGGCAAAACGCTGGTGCGCAACGCCGCAGAAACCATGAAAAAAGTCTCGATGGAGCTGGGGGGAAATGCTCCGTATATCGTCTTTGAGGATGCCGACATCGAGGCTGCGGTAAAAGGCGCGGTAGCCAATAAATTCCGCAATGCAGGGCAGGTCTGCGTCAGCGTGAACCGCTTCTACATTCAGGAAACCGTCTACGACAAGTTTGTGAATAAGCTCGCAGATGCGGTTAATGCCCTTAAGGTGGGGAATGGCCTTGAGGACGGCGTCGTCGTCGGGCCGCTGATTGAATCCGCAGCGGTCGACAAGGTCCGTGAGCATGTTGAAGATGCTGTCACACGAGGGGCGACCGTGCTGGCGGGCGGCAAACCCCATCCGCTGGGCGGTAATTTCTGGATGCCAACCGTGCTGGGCGACTGTCACGAAGGCATGAAGCTGGCAGAAGAAGAGACGTTTGGTCCGGTTGCGGCGTGTTTCCGCTTCACCTCGGAAGATGAAGTCATCCAGCGTGCGAATAACACGCCTTACGGGCTGGCAGCTTACTTCTACACCCA
Source organism: Enterobacter cloacae complex sp. P43RS (assembly GCF_014930585.1). Classification (NCBI taxonomy): domain Bacteria; kingdom Pseudomonadati; phylum Pseudomonadota; class Gammaproteobacteria; order Enterobacterales; family Enterobacteriaceae; genus Enterobacter; species Enterobacter cloacae complex sp. P43RS. The sequence continues at coordinate 630,968 of NZ_JADBRJ010000002.1, read as the reverse complement.
GAACCTTTCCCGGGTTTTCCGCGTTTCACAGGCCATCGAGAGCGGGATGATTGGCATTAACGAGTGCGCCGTTTCCACCGAGCTGGGGCCTTTCGGCGGCGTAAAAGAGTCCGGTCTTGGACGTGAGGGATCCGTGCTGGGGCTGGAAGAGTATCTGGAAGTTAAAACCCTGCATATCGGGGGATTATAATAGACTGGGCGGCATCTGCCGCCCGCCTGGACTGGGTGGCTGGCAATGAAAACCTATACTTTTGATTTTGACGAAATCGACAGTCAGGAAGACTTTTATCGGGAATTTATCCGGGCGTTTGATCTTGAACGGGAAAGCGTGACCAATCTGGATACGCTGTGGGACGTGGTCACCGGCAGCATGCTGCCGCTACCGCTGGAGATTGAGTTTATCCATCTGCCCGATAAGCTGCGCAGACGTTTCGGCGCGCTGATATTACTCTTCGATGAAGCGGAGGAAGAGCTTGAAGGACAGCTTCGCTTTAACGCGCGGCATTAAATGAAAAAAGCCCCTGACCACGAGGCCAGGGGCAAGTCGTATGATGAGATACGACGAGGGTTTATTTATACAGTTCAGCCGTGGCGTGCCAGTGGTCACCCTGATTCAGTTCGGTGACGCGATAGCTGCTGGCGCCTGCTTTTTCAGCTTTGGCGGCAAGTTCCTGACGAATGTCCATCGGGGAGCCGGTGACTGACGTCACGGAGACGCTGCCCATTGGCTGCAGATTTTGTGCCTGATCGGCATTCACTTGCTGTACGGCTGCGCTTGCGCCGAAAGAGAGAGCGGATGCCAGACCCAGGGTTGCGATGATCAATTTGGTTTTCATAGTCTTTACTCCTGAACAGGTTTTTGCTCAACGGCGAGAAGGGTTGAACTGCTATTTTTATGCCTGGTGCCGTTGAGTGGAGAGTTATGTCTTCAGTGATTACTTAAACTTATTTGTACAGCTCGGCGGTGGCGTGCCAGTGGTCACCGGAACGCGCTTCGATAATGCGATAGGATGACGCACCTTTTTCTTCCGCTTTTTTGTTCAGCATCTCATGCATGTCCATTGGAGACGTGCCAACAGCGCCGACAGAAACCGTACCGATTGCCTCACGGGATTGCGCCTGGTCAGCATTAATAGCGTCAGCCGCGAAAGCACCGAAGGACAGGACAGACAGGACGCTCAGCGCCGCTACAGTAGTTTTGATTTTCATGATTCTTACCTCGTCGAATTTTTTAGTGGGGTCTTGTTTCGTGACCCTCATCACAAAATCAAGTATACACTAATAACGTAAAAAATTAATACCAGGCTAATGGTTTCTCTTGTTATTACGTGTTAAACACGCTTTTTTTTATAACCTAATTGCATAATGTTGGGTGTTTTATGAGCAATTTGTGTTGGTGTTTATAAGAAAATCATAGGGATAATGCTTTTTGATTTTTTGTGCGATTTGCGGGATTGCTATTCACTGGATGAATGTTAATGAGTGGTAAAAAGCACTAATCGTCAAAGCAAGGGCAGTGAAATAAAGGGGGAAATGATGCGAGAGCAGAATGATCCCCGCAGCGGCGCTACGGGGAGAGCGCATTACAGTTCCTGTTCGAACAGAACCAGAATCGCTTCGTGGAGATCCTTCACGGAGAAACCGCTAGCCGGGGTGGTAAAGATAGTGTCATCACCGGCAATGGTGCCAAGGATACCCTCTGTTTTACCTAACGAGTCCAGCATGCGGGCAATCAGCTGCGCGGCACCCGGGCTTGTGTGGATGACCACAACGGCGTCGTTATAGTCGATATCCAGAACCAAATTCTTGAGCGGGCTGGAGGTGGTCGGCACGCCAAGTTCAGCCGGCAGGCAATAGACCATCTCCATCTTGGCGTTGCGGGTACGCACCGCGCCAAACTTGGTTAACATGCGGGAGACTTTCGACTGGTTGATATTATCGAAGCCTTGTTCCTGCAGCGCCTGAACAATTTCTCCCTGAGAACTGAATTTCTCTTCTTTAAGTAGCGCCTTAAACGCTTTTACCAATTCTTCTTGCTTAGACGAGCTTCGCATAAGTCACCCGGAATATGACGAAAGAAACAACATTATTATGCATGTGGATGAATTTTTATGCAAATTATCTGCTCAACGGCAGGCTGAAATAATGTTATGAAAGGGAGTGATTTTATCAGATTTCGTTATCAGAAAACATGCCTGGGTCACGCCGCGCAAATAAGCTTAAAAGTAAATTAAATGTTATCAAAATGATGTTGTTTTGGTGGCGTGGCAGGGTGTATTGTAACCACCTCTTAATTCGTTGCCATCTGTCGTCAGATAGCTTTCTGGTGAGAGATAAAGTCGTGTGACCTCAAATTCTTTAGCTTCGAAAATTGTAATTAAAGACATGCTGATTTAAGGTCGCGGCAACGGATTTACAGATACTTAAGTTAACCATAATAAGGAGTTTAGGATGAAAGTCGCAGTCCTCGGCGCTGCTGGTGGTATCGGCCAGGCGCTTGCCCTACTACTGAAAACCCAACTGCCTTCAGGCTCAGAACTCTCCCTGTACGATATTGCTCCGGTAACCCCAGGCGTGGCGGTTGACCTGAGCCACATCCCGACCGCTGTAAAAATCAAAGGCTTCTCCGGTGAAGATGCGCGTCCTGCGCTGCAGGGTGCTGACGTGGTCCTGATTTCTGCAGGCGTGGCGCGTAAGCCAGGCATGGATCGTTCAGACCTGTTCAACGTCAACGCGGGCATCGTGAAAAACCTGGTGCAGCAGATCGCTGAAGTGTGCCCGAAAGCATGCATCGGTATCATCACTAACCCGGTGAACACCACCGTTGCTATCGCAGCCGAAGTGCTGAAGAAAGCGGGTGTGTACGACAAAAACAAACTGTTCGGCGTGACCACGCTGGATATCATCCGTTCCAACACCTTCGTTGCTGAGCTGAAAGGCAAACAGCCAACAGAAGTGGAAGTGCCGGTTATCGGCGGCCACTCTGGCGTGACTATTCTGCCTCTGCTGTCGCAGATCCCGGGCGTGAGCTTCACCGAGCAGGAAGTGGCTGACCTGACCAAACGAATCCAGAACGCGGGCACCGAAGTGGTGGAAGCGAAGGCGGGTGGCGGTTCTGCAACCCTGTCTATGGGCCAGGCGGCTGCACGTTTCGGTCTGTCACTGGTTCGCGCCCTGCAGGGCGAGAAAGGCGTTGTTGAATGCGCTTACGTTGAAGGCGACGGCGAACATGCCCGCTTCTTCTCTCAGCCGCTGCTGCTGGGCAAAAACGGTATTGAAGAGCGTAAGCCTATCGGTACGCTGAGCGCGTTTGAGCAAAACGCGATGGAAGGCATGCTGGACACGCTGAAGAAAGATATCACTCTGGGTGAAGAGTTCGTTAACAAGTAAAACGAAGTGTCTCCCGTAGGCCGGGTAAGCGTTAGCGCCACCCGGCAAAAAACCGAAGCCAGTAAGTGCTTCGGTTTTTTTATGGGGCTAATTTGTTGCCGGGTATTCCTGAATCGTCACGTGCAGCGTCATTTTCTTATCGTTGCGCATGATTTCCACAGGGATGATCGAGCCAGGGCGAATTTCGGCCACCTGGTCCATTGTCTCCAGGGCAGAGACTGCCGGCGTGCCGTTGACCGACACGATGACATCATTAACCTGAATCCCCGCGTTAGCCGCCGGGCCACCCGGTGCCACCTCGTTGACGACGATGCCCTGAATCTGGTCGATACCGCCGCCCTGAGTATGCATTGGCGCAATTTCGCGCCCGCCGATACCGATATAGCCGCGGATCACGCGTCCGTCGCGGATCAGCTTATCCATAATCTTGGTCGCCAGCTGGAACGGAATAGCAAAGCCGATCCCTTCCGGCGTCTCGCCGTCGTTGCTTTTATCGAACGAGAGGGTGTTGATGCCCATCAGTTCGCCCAGCGAGTTGACCAGCGCGCCGCCGGAGTTGCCGTGGTTGATTGATGCATCCGTCTGCAGGAAGTTCTGCCGTCCTGACGGGTTGAGGCCGATTCGACCGGTCGCGCTGATAATTCCCTGCGTGATGGTCTGGCCCAGGTTGTACGGGTTACCGATCGCCAGCACCACATCGCCGATGTGCGGCGTACGTTTACGGTTGATCGGAATGACCGGCAATCCGCCCGTGGCGTTAATCTTCAGCACGGCCAGATCGGTCAGGCTGTCTGAACCCACAAGCAACGCCTCAAACACGCGGCCATCCTGCAGGGCGACGATGATCTGGTCGGCATCGTTGATCACGTGTTTGTTCGTAATAATGTAGCCGCGCTCGTCCATAATCACCCCGGAGCCAAGGGTGCGGATCTCAAGCTGGTTATGTGCTGAGCTGTTGAGGCCGCGGTTATAAACGTTAACCACGGCAGGGGCGGCACGGCGAACGGCCTGGTTATAGGTCGCCGGCGTTTCATCCGTGCTGTCGAACTGGGGGGCAGACAGCTTATTAAACTGACGCAAAGACGGCATCGCCAGCAGCAGCAGGCCTGCGACAATCAAACCGATGACAATGGAACGTAAGAGCTTTAAAAGCATGATGCGCGTGTCGTGAAAAAAGGAACGATTTGCAGCATAACATGAGTTATCCGGACATCACACGCAGCGGTGATGTCCGGGATCGCAAATGCTTAGCGCAACAGAATGTAGATAGACTCATTGCCACGCATGACCTGCAGGGCAATGACCGCCGGTTTGCTCTCCAGCACCTTGCGCAGTTCGGCAATGGACTGCACGCGATTGCGGTTCACGCCAATGATGACATCTTCCTGATGCAATCCGGCCTGCGCGGCAGGGCTGCTCTTCTCGACGGTGTCCAGGCGAATGCCTTTCGTACCGTCTTTCAACTGCCCATCGCTTAACGTTGCTCCCTGCAGCGCCGGGGCGATAAGCTCCGCGCTGGCAGAGGACGAGGTGCTTTTATCCAGCGTCACTTCGACGTTCAGCGGCTTACCGTCACGGATCAGGCCCAGCTTCACTTTGGCCCCCGGTTCGGTAGTGGCAATACGCGAACGCAGTTCAGCAAAGCTGCTCAGCGGCTTGTCGTTAAGGCTGACGATCACATCGCCCGATTTGATGCCTGCTTTTGCCGAGCCGGAGTTTGGCAGCACTTCACTGACAAACGCACCGCGCTGCACGTTGATATTGAACGCTTTCGCGATATCCGCGCTCATCTCCATGCCTTTAATACCCAGCAGTCCACGTTTGACTTCGCCGAACTGGATTAGCTGCTGCGCCAGCGTTTTAGCCATATTGCTCGGGATCGCAAAGCCAATCCCAATGCTGCCGCCGCCCGGAGCCAGAATTGCCGTGTTAATGCCAATCAGCTCGCCGTTAAGGTTGAGTAAAGCCCCGCCGGAGTTGCCCCGGTTGATTGAGGCATCGGTCTGGATGAAGTTTTCCAGACCTTCCAGATTCAGGCCACTGCGTCCCAGCGCCGATACTATGCCGGAGGTGGCGGTTTGACCTAAACCAAAGGGATTGCCCACGGCGACGGCAAAATCACCGACGCGCAGCTTGTCGGAATCCGCAATGGCAATCTGGGTCAGGTTGCTCGGGTTCTGCACCTGCAATAGCGCGATGTCGCTCTGATCATCGCCGCCAATCAGTTTGGCATCGAATTCACGACCATCGTTCAGCTGGACGCTGATTTTATCGGCCTGGCTGATGACATGATTGTTGGTCAGGATATAGCCTTTAGCCGCATCAATGATGACGCCAGAGCCCAGGCCTTCAAAAGGCTGAGCCTGCTGGTTGGGGGACTCATCGCCAAAATATTTTTTCAGTTCTTCCGGTACGCGCTGGCTTTGAACCGCCGTGCCTTCTACCTGAACGCTCACGACCGCGGGCAACACTTTTTCCAGCATTGGCGCGAGGCTGGGAGTGGCTGCCTGTCCCGGCACCTGCGAAGGCAGCGCCGCACCGGCAGGGAAGGACGCCGAGAGAGATAACCCGACACTTAACGCTATAGCGCTCAACAGCTGGTTTTTTTTCTTCATTGATGCTGACTCTCGTATCCTGGAATGAAAGAAGAACGGCCCAAAATCATGATGATGTTATTGAATTTTATACCGCTGAACAATGAGGTGTTTGACTAAATAATAGCTGGGGACGGGAAGAAAGGACGGGCGCAAGAGATGCGCCCGTAAAATATATTTATGTTGTGCGATTAATCGCGTTTTGCGCCACCGCGCAGCAGGCCGGACGCGCCGTCAGAGTAGTCGCGTGGCATCTGAACCGGAGCCTGATCGTTACCCGCTTCTGAGTCGGCCAGACGGTTGCGGAACGGGTTAGTCTCCGCGGTCATTTCCGGCAGCAGGCTGCTGGAGCTTTTCGCCATATGCTGATACAGCTGACGGTAGTCGGTCGCCATGTTGTCCAGCAGCTCGGCGCTACGGGCAAAGTGGCTGACCAGCTCTTCGCGATACTCTTCCAGCTCTGCTTTATTCTTTTCCAGTTCGTACTGCAGTGACTGCTGCTGACGCAATTTGCGGTTGCCGAAACGCATGGCCACAGCACCGATCACGATGCCGACGACTAAACCGATTAGCGCATATTCCCAGGTCATGAACTTCTCCCGTTGTCTTGTTGTTCCGTAGGGTGTTGGCTCGGCTCCTGCCTGTGCCTGATAATGCCACTATAACCGCTATTTCCGCAGAAGTGGAATCCTGACGTATCATCGCGTAGTGTAGAACGGCCTTTTTTTCATCAGTCACGCCTGCTGATGAGCATTAATTGAAGGAATAACAATAAGATTATGCAAATCCTGTCCCCTGCATCGCGATATCAACTGGCCCTGAATGAGGGTACTCATCAGCCTGATGACGTTCAACGTGAGGCGGTAAACCGTCTGGAGATGATTTATCAGGCGCTCACGGCAAAACCTGCTGAAGTAGAACAGAGTGGTGGGCTCAAAGCGGCGTTTGGCCGACTGCTCGGCAAAAAAGCGCCGCAGGCTCAGGCTCCGGTGCGCGGTTTATATATGTGGGGCGGCGTCGGTCGCGGAAAAACCTGGCTGATGGATCTGTTTTATCTCAGCCTGCCGGGGGAGCGTAAACAGCGCCTCCACTTCCATCGCTTTATGCTGCGGGTGCATGAAGAACTGACAGCGCTGCAGGGCAAAAGCGATCCGCTGGAGATTGTGGCTGACAGGTTCAAGGCGGAAACGGACGTGCTCTGCTTCGATGAGTTTTTTGTTTCTGACATTACCGACGCCATGCTGTTAGGCGGGCTGATGAAAGCGCTGTTTGCCCGCGGGATCACGCTCGTTGCCACGTCGAATATCCCGCCGGATGAACTCTATCGCAATGGCCTGCAGCGGGCGCGTTTCCTGCCGGCCATTGATGCTATCAAACAGCATTGCGACATCATGAATGTCGATGCCGGTGTCGATTATCGTCTGCGCACGTTAACGCAGGCGCACCTGTGGCTTTCGCCGTTAAACGCCGATACCGCTCGCGAGATGGATAAACTCTGGCTGGCGCTGGCGGGCGCAAAACGCGAAAACGCACCGACGCTGGAGATTAACCATCGCCCGTTACCCACCCTTGGCGTAGAAAACCAGACGCTGGCGGTCTCTTTTGCGACGCTCTGCGTGGATGCCCGCAGCCAGCATGACTATATTGCGCTTTCGCGCCTCTTCCACACCGTGATGATGCTGGATGTGCCGGTGATGACGCGGCTGATGGAGAGCGAAGCGCGGCGCTTCATTGCGCTGGTGGACGAGTTTTACGAGCGCCACGTCAAGCTTGTCGTCAGCGCCGAGGTGCCTTTATATGAGATCTACCAGGGCGAGCGGCTGAAGTTTGAGTTCCAGCGCTGCCTCTCGCGCCTGCAAGAGATGCAGAGCGAAGAGTATCTCAAGCGTGAGCATATGCCCTAATAAATGCGCCCCTCTCCCGCGGGGAGAGGGGCTGAGGGTGAGGGCACCAGACCGCACAAACGCGCCCCCCGAAAAACCCATTCCAAATCACATTTAAGGGTCGATCTTTGACCTCAACTTCTCTATAATCTTGCGACCCCACGTTACGAGAAGGTTTTTTTCCCGAAACTTTCTATGTGTCGGCATGTGCTATTCGAAGGGGTAGGTTTGCCGGACTTTGTCGTGTGAACCTCAACTGACTAAACGTTTGGGTGTTCACCAACGTGTAACTTATTATTTGGGTAAGCTTTTAATGAAAACTTTTACAGCTAAACCAGAAACCGTACAGCGCGACTGGTATGTTGTTGACGCGACCGGTAAAACTCTGGGCCGTCTGGCTACTGAACTGGCTCGTCGCCTGCGCGGTAAGCATAAAGCGGAATACACTCCGCACGTTGATACCGGTGATTACATCATCGTTCTGAACGCTGACAAAGTTGCTGTTACCGGCAACAAGCGTACTGACAAAGTGTACTACCACCACACCGGCCACATCGGTGGTATCAAAGAAGCGACCTTTGAAGAGATGATTGCCCGCCGTCCTGAGCGTGTGATTGAAATCGCGGTTAAAGGCATGCTGCCAAAAGGCCCGCTGGGTCGTGCTATGTTCCGTAAACTGAAAGTTTACGCAGGCAACGAGCACAACCACGCGGCACAGCAACCGCAAGTTCTTGACATCTAATCGGGATTATAGGCAATGGCTGAAAATCAATACTACGGCACTGGTCGCCGCAAAAGTTCCGCAGCTCGCGTTTTCATCAAACCGGGCAGTGGTAAAATCGTAATCAACCAGCGTTCTCTGGAACAATACTTCGGTCGCGAAACTGCCCGCATGGTAGTTCGCCAGCCGCTGGAACTGGTTGATATGGTAGAAAAACTGGATCTGTACATCACCGTTAAAGGTGGTGGTATCTCCGGTCAGGCAGGTGCGATCCGTCACGGTATCACCCGCGCTCTGATGGAGTACGACGAATCCCTGCGTTCTGAACTGCGTAAAGCTGGCTTCGTTACTCGTGACGCTCGTCAGGTTGAACGTAAGAAAGTGGGTCTGCGTAAAGCACGTCGTCGTCCACAGTTCTCCAAACGTTAATCCATTCTGCTTACGCAGAACGATTGGCGAAAAACCCGCTTCGGCGGGTTTTTTTATGGATAATGCGCAGGTTATCCACAGTAACATTTCATATATCTTCTCTTTTTCCACATTTCCGGCATCCCCTCACCACAAAGCCATCAAAATCTGGTAAACTATCATCCAATTTTCTGCCCAAATATCGGTGAATACTCGATTTTTGTTCGATTCTTGAACAATGTGTCTTCTCTGGGATGGGCGATACTTCATCTGGCTGGCCCCGTTGGGCTGGTAGCAGTAAAAATTCTGAATATACCTGGAGGTTTTCATGGCTGTCGCTGCCAACAAACGTTCGGTAATGACGCTGTTTTCTGGTCCTACTGACATTTATAGCCATCAGGTTCGTATCGTGCTGGCCGAGAAGGGTGTCAGTTTTGAGATCGAGCATGTGGAAAAGGATAACCCGCCTCAGGATCTGATCGATCTCAACCCGAGCCAAAGCGTACCGACGCTGGTGGATCGCGAGCTGACCCTGTGGGAATCCCGTATCATTATGGAATATCTGGATGAGCGTTTCCCGCATCCGCCGCTGATGCCTGTTTACCCTGTTGCACGTGGTGAAAGCCGCCTGTACATGCAGCGTATCGAAAAAGACTGGTACTCGCTGATGAACGTCATTACCAGCGGCTCCGCTTCTGAAGCCGACGCTGCGCGTAAGCAACTGCGTGAAGAACTGCTGGCAATTGCCCCTGTGTTTGGTCAGAAACCGTTCTTCCTGAGCGACGAGTTCAGCCTGGTGGATTGCTATCTGGCTCCGCTGCTGTGGCGTCTGCCAATTCTGGGCGTTGAGTTCAGCGGCCCTGGCGCAAAAGAGCTGAAAGGCTATATGACTCGCGTATTTGAGCGCGACTCTTTCCTGGCATCTTTAACTGAACCGGAACGTGAAATGCGTCTCGGCCGAGGCTAATGACTGTGGAAATGTCACAACTTACCCCACGCCGTCCGTATCTGCTGCGCGCCTTCTATGAATGGCTGCTGGATAACCAGCTCACGCCGCACCTGGTTGTGGATGTGACGTTGCCGGGCGTGCAGGTTCCAATGGAATACGCACGCGACGGACAGATTGTACTGAATATTGCGCCACGTGCAGTGGGTAACCTGGAGCTGGCAAACGACGAAGTGCGCTTTAATGCGCGTTTCGGCGGTGTGCCGCGTCAGGTTTCCGTTCCGCTGGCTGCGGTTCTGGCTATCTACGCCCGTGAAAACGGTGCAGGCACCATGTTCGAGCCGGAAGCGGCGTATGATGAAGAGGTTGCCAGCCTGAATGACGATGAGGCATCCGATGAACGCGAAAGCGACCCGGTAATGTCTGTGATTGATGGCGACAAGCCCGATCGTCAGGACGACGACGAGGGTCCCGATGATGAACCGCCACCGCGCGGTGGTCGTCCCGCACTGCGCGTTGTGAAATAAACAAACAGGCCCGACGGGCCTGTTTTGCTTTCTGCCCCTTTTCGCCCCCTCTAATTTCCTGTGTTATGATGCAGCGTTTTCCTTCAATGGCACCGGACTGCAATGAAACCGACCGATCGTAACGCTGAAAACTCAGATGAAACCCTTGGCCGCAGCCTGCGTCGCCGACCGCTGATGCGCAAAAAGCTGTCGGATATGGTGGAAGAAGAGCTGGAGCAGATGATCCGCCGGAAGGAATTTGCCCAGGGAGAGCAACTGCCCTCCGAGCGCGAGCTGATGGCGTTCTTCAATGTGGGCCGCCCCTCGGTGCGCGAAGCGCTGGCGGCGCTGAAGCGTAAAGGTCTGGTACAGATTAACAACGGTGAACGCGCCCGCGTCACCCTGCCGTCTGCCGATACCATCATCAGCGAGCTGTCGGGGATGGCGAAAGATTTTCTGACCCAGCCCGGTGGTATTGCCCATTTTGAGCAGCTCCGTCTGTTCTTTGAATCCAGCCTCGTGCGTTATGCCGCAGAGTACGCCACGGACGATCAGATTGCGCGGCTGACGAAAGCGCTGGAGATCAACAGCCAGTCCCTGGATGACAACGCGCTGTTCATTCGATCCGACGTCGATTTTCACCGCGTGCTGGCGGAGATCCCCGGCAACCCAATCTTCAACGCGATCCACGTTGCGCTGCTCGACTGGCTAATCGCGGCGCGTCCTAAAGTGCCGGACGCTGAGCTTTATCAACATAATGCAGCCAGCTATCGCCAGCATATCTCGATCGTTGACGCGATCCGCCGCCGCGATCCCGATGAAGCCGATCGGGCGTTGCAAACTCACCTCAACAGCGTTTCCGCTACCTGGCACGCCTTCGGCCAGCATTCAAAAGCTAAAAAGTAACGATCCTTTAGTGAAGCAGATCGCAATATAAGCGTTCTGTATTCCACTGCTGCTTAATCGATCTGGTATAACAGGTATAAAGGTATATCGTTATAACAAATACACGAATGAATGAGGTATCTATGGCAACGCAACTCCGCGGCGTAATGGCCGCACTTCTGACTCCGTTTACCCAACAGCAGGCGCTGGATAAGGAGAGCCTGCGCCGTCTGGTGCAGTTCAATATTGCGCAGGGCATCGACGGGCTTTATGTCGGCGGTTCAACGGGGGAAGCCTTTGTCCAAAGCCTTTCTGAACGCGAGCAGGTGATGGAGATCGTGGCGGAGGAGGCGAAAGGAAAAATCACGCTCATTGCCCACGTTGGCTGCGTGAGCACCGCGGAAAGCCAGCAGCTTGCCACCGCCGCTGCCCGCCTGGGCTTTGACGCGGTGTCAGCCGTCACGCCGTTTTATTACCCCTTTAGCTTTGAAGAACATTGCGATCACTACCGTGCAATTATTGATTCGGCGGATGGTCTGCCGATGGTGGTCTACAACATCCCGGCGTTAAGCGGCGTGAAGCTAAGCCTGGATCAGATCAACACTCTGGTGACGCTGCCCGGCGTCGGCGCGTTAAAACAAACCTCCGGCGATCTCTTCCAGATGGAGCAGATCCGTCGTGAGCATCCGGATCTGGTGCTCTACAACGGCTATGACGAAATCTTTGCCTCCGGCCTGCTGGCCGGCGCGGACGGGGGGATCGGCAGCACCTACAACATTATGGGCTGGCGCTACCGGGCTATCGCCAACGCGGTTCGTGAGGGGGATAACGCCACTGCACAGCGCCTGCAAAGCGAATGCAACAAGGTCATCGACCTGCTGATTAAAGCCGGGGTCTTCCGTGGTCTGAAAACGGTTCTGCACTACATGGACGTGGTGTCCGTGCCGCTGTGCCGTAAACCGTTTGCCCCTGTAGACGAGAAATTCGTGCCGGCGCTGAAGGCGCTGGCGGAGCAGTTAATGGCGGAAAAACGCTAACGCACTGCCGGATAAGGCGCAGCCGCCATCCGGTAAAATGACAGAGAAATCGTCGGGAGAGTGAAATGAGTAAGTCTACCCAAAGCATCCCGTGGTACCGCCATCTAAGCCGCCCTCAGTGGCGCGCCTTCTCTGCCGCCTGGCTGGGATATCTGCTTGATGGCTTCGATTTTGTCCTGATTGCCTTAGTCCTGACAGAAATTAAAAGTGAATTTGGCCTGACGACCGTGGAAGCGGCGAGCCTCATTTCGGCGGCCTTTATTTCGCGCTGGTTCGGCGGCCTGCTGCTGGGTGCCATGGGCGACCGCTATGGCCGCAAGCTGGCAATGATAACCAGCATCGTACTCTTCTCCTGCGGTACGCTGGCCTGCGGTTTTGCGCCGGGTTACGTCACCCTGTTTATCGCCCGCATGGTGATTGGTATGGGGATGGCAGGGGAATACGGCTCCAGCGCAACCTACGTAATCGAAAGCTGGCCGAAACACCTGCGCAATAAGGCGAGTGGTTTTCTGATTTCTGGCTTCTCCATCGGTGCCGTGGTTGCGGCCCAGGTCTACAGCCTTGTCGTGCCCGTCTGGGGCTGGCGAGCGCTGTTCTTTATCGGCATCCTGCCCATCGTCTTTGCCCTGTGGCTGCGGAAAAATATTCCGGAGGCTGAAGACTGGAAAGCGAAGCACGAAGGTCAGGCGCCGGTACGTACAATGGTTGATATTCTTTATCGCGGCAAATACCGCCTGATCAATATGGCGATGACGCTGTTTGCCGGCACGACGCTGTGGTTCTGCTTTGCCGGCGAACTCAACAACGCCGGGCTGGTGGTTATTCTCGGCCTGCTGTGCGCCATTGTGTTTATCAGCTTTATGGTGCAAAGCAGCGGTAAACGCTGGCCTACGGGCGTCACGCTGATGGTTGTCGTGCTCTTCGCGTTCCTCTACTCCTGGCCGATTCAGGCGCTATTACCCACGTATCTGAAAACCGACCTGGCCTATGATCCGTCAACGGTGGCGAAGGTGCTGTTTTTTAGCGGCTTCGGCGCGGCTGTAGGCTGCTGCGTGGGTGGTTTTCTCGGCGACTGGTTGGGCACCCGGAAGGCCTACGTCTGTAGCCTGCTGGCCTCACAGCTGCTGATCGTTCCCGTCTTTGCGATCGGTGGCGCAAATGTCTGGGTGCTGGGCCTGCTGCTCTTTTTCCAGCAGATGCTGGGGCAGGGGATCTCGGGGATCTTACCGAAACTTATCGGCGGTTATTTCGACACCGACCAGCGTGCGGCGGGTCTGGGCTTTACCTATAACGTCGGGGCGCTGGGCGGGGCGATCGCCCCGGTGATTGGCGCGCTGCTGTCGCAGAATATGGCGCTGGGCACAGCCCTGGGATCGCTCTCCTTCGGCCTGACCTTTGTGGTGATCCTGCTGATTGGGCTGGATATGCCGTCCCGCGTTCAGCGCTGGCTGCGGCCGGAGGCGATTCGAACTCACGACGCCATCGACGGTAAACCTCTCAGCGGAGCCGTCCCGTTTGGCGGCGATAAAAGCGCTTTAGCCAAAAGCAAAAGTTAATCCGCTGGAAAAAGCGGCAGGGCGTTAGCTCCGCCGTGAGGATATCTGTATGTACATGATGACGTTTGCCACGCGGTTTCCAACCCAGAATTAGCGCTTAAACGTCACCGCTTCCGGCTGCGTCAGGTGCAAGGTTGTCTGGCTGGGCACCGTCTCGGCAATCACCTTGCCGTGGCGAACAGAGTATCGTGCCGGCGTCTGGCGACGAACGGCATCAAACCCATTCTCTGCCGGGAGAATCACCATGTTTGCTGAATTCCCAACGCGCACGCCATAGTCCTGCAAATTGAGCGTTTTCGCGCTGTGGGTAGTGATCAGGTTAAGCCCATCGTTTATTTGCCCGTAACCCATCAGTTGGCAAACGTGCAGTCCCATATGCAGAACCTGAAGCATATTCGCGGTTCCCAGCGGATACCACGGATCGAAAACGTCGTCATGACCAAAGCAGACGTTGATCTCCGCTTCCAGCATTTCTTTGACGCGTGTAATGCCGCGGCGTTTGGGATAGGTATCGAAACGGCCCTGCAAATGCGTGTTAACCAGCGGGTTTGCCACGAAGTTAATGCCTGACATTTTTAACAGGCGGAACAGCCGGGACGTATACGCGCCATTATAGGAGTGCATCGCCGTGGTATGGCTGGCGGTCACGCGCGAACCCATTCCGTCACGATGTGCCAGGGCTGCAACGGTTTCAACGAAGCGCGATTGCTCATCATCAATTTCGTCACAGTGGACATCGATCAGCCGGTCGTACTTTCTGGCCAGGGAAAACGTTTTATGCAGCGACTCCACGCCATATTCACGCGTAAATTCAAAGTGCGGGATTGCACCGATGACATCCGCCCCTAAACGCACGGCTTCCTCAAGCAATGCTTCACCGTTCGGATAAGAAAGAATGCCTTCCTGCGGGAATGCCACAATTTGCATATCGACCCACGGGGCGACTTCCTGCTTCACCTCCAGCATGGCTTTCAGTGCAGTAAGGGTAGGGTCCGAGACGTCAACGTGTGTACGTACGTACTGAATGCCGTTGGCGATCTGCCACTTCAGGGTTTGCATCGCGCGAGCTTTAACGTCTTCGTGGGTGAGCATCGCCTTACGTTCGGCCCAGCGCTCGATTCCCTCGAAAAGGGTGCCTGACTGGTTCCAGTTCGGTTCACCCGCCGTTTGCGTTGTATCCAGATGGATATGCGGTTCGATGAACGGAGGGATAACCAGCCCGCATTCGGCGTCCAGCACCTGACCGACTGGCGCAGGGGCGGTTTCCTGAGGATCGATACGGCTGAAGCGTCCGTTCTCAATCGTGATTTGCCATAAACCCTCCTGCCCCTGCAAACGGGCCTGACGGATAGTGAGGGAATTATTCTGCATGGGAAGCCTCCGAAGGATTAGCAAGGGTACGTTTGGCGAATGGGTTTAACACCAAATAGCTGAAGACGCCACCCAATACTGCGTTAACGGGGACAATTCCCGGAATGTAGTGCCCGGCAGCAACGCCCAGGGCGACCGAGAAAATGGCAATCCAGTTAACGGACACAAATTTTGCGTGGTCGAAGCTGGCATAGCGGCGGCGATTAATCAGGTAGTCGGCGATAATCACCCCGCCAATCGGCGGAATCGCTGCCGACAGAAAGGTCAGCCAGCCAACGAAGTTGTTGTATAACCACAGCGCGCACAGCGTACCGATAATGCCATTCATCACCGACAGCGTACGGCTGGAAAGGCCAGTAATATTGGCGAAACCCAGACCAGAGGCGTACAGCGCGTTGTCATTGGTGGTCCAGATATTCAGGCCGAGAACGACAATCGCCGGCAGCAGCAGTCCCTGGGCGATCATCACGTCAGAAATATCGGCCTGTCCTACGGCGGCAGCGCCTGCCGCACCGAAGATAAACATCAGCGAGTTGCCAAGGAAAAATGCCACCATCGCTACCAGAACGGCACCTTTAGCATTGCGGCCAAAGCGGACGAAGTCGGCGGTCAGCGTGCCTGCGCTGATAAACGAACCTACAACCAGCGCCAGCGCGCTGGAAAAGTTGAGCGGCGTCTGCGGCACAATGGATTTGAGGTGGTCCAACCCTCCCACGCCGTCCACCGCCAGCCAGACGGAGTAGCTACCCAGGATGACGATAGCGGGTACGGCGATGATGGATAAAATCGTCAGTGCCGAGATGCCAAAAAAAATGGTCAACGTCATCAGCAGGCCGGAAACCGCAATCAGGATGTTCACGTCGATGCCCGTGGCTTTACTCACCGGGATGGCAAACATCGCTACGCCGACGCCAAACCATCCTACCTGCGTACCGCCTAAAAGCATGGAGGGAAGCCAGGAACCTTTTATACCGAACGAGTAACGCGCAAGAAGATGGGTTGAGAGGCCGGTTTTTGCGCCAATGTAGCCAAGAAAAGCAGTGTAAATACCGAGGAGGAGATTGCCGAAGAGAACTGCGAGGAAGAAATCATTATAGGAAAGACCGGTACCGAGCGTGCCTCCGGTCCACATACTGGCGGAAAAAAACGTTAACCCTAACATCACAAAAGTGAGTGGAACCACGCCTTTCCGCGCCGCCAGAGGAACGGGGCCCTGGCTATAATTGTTATCTTGCGACACAACGCCTCCTTGAATTTTGGCCAAAAAATCCGCCGCATAATATCCATTTTTTTCATCAATGCAAACGTTTACGTCCGGGGTTTACACTGCATTTGTGGGGAAATGGGTATCGTTAACTGAAGGGGAGGTTACTGAAAACAGGCTCCCCGGCGTTCCGCTTTATGCTTCTGCCGGGGAGTCAGAGGGGCTTACACTTCCAGGAAGTTCATGATCCCGTCAGCCGCTTTACGTCCTTCGGCAATCGCGGTAACCACCAGGTCTGAACCGCGAACGATATCGCCACCGGCGAAAATTTTCGGGTTGCTGGTCTGGAAGGCGTTGTCGCTGCCTTCCGGCGCAATCACGCGGCCCTGTGAGTCCAGCTCTACGCTGTGCTTCGCCAGCCACTCCATGCTGTGAGGGCGGAAACCAAACGCCATCACCACGGCGTCGGCCGGGATCACGTGCTCAGAGCCTGCCACGATCTCCGCACGACGACGGCCTTTCGCATCCGGCGCACCCATCTCCGTGCGCGCCATCTTCACGCCGCTTACCTTACCGTTGGCGTTCACTTCAATGCCCAGAGGCTGGATGTTGAACTGGAACTCCACGCCCTCTTCACGCGCGTTTTTCACTTCGCGCTTAGAGCCCGGCATGTTCTCTTCGTCACGACGATAGGCGCAGATGACGTGCGCCGCGTTCTGACGAATGGACGTACGCACGCAGTCCATCGCGGTATCACCACCGCCCAGCACGACAACGCGTTTACCTTCCATGCTGACAAACGGCTCGTCGGCAGTTTCGCCGTAGCCCATCAGCTGTTTGGTGTTAGCAATCAGGAACGGCAGCGCGTCGTAAACGCCCGGCGCGTCTTCGTTTTCCAGACCACCGCGCATGGACTGATAGGTACCCACGCCCAGGAACACGGCGTCGTAATCCTTGAGCAGATCGTCGAGCTGCACGTCGCGGCCCACTTCGGTGTTGAGTTTGAACTCAATGCCCATGCCGGTGAAGATTTCACGGCGGCGGGTCATCACCTCTTTTTCAAGCTTGAAGGCCGGGATACCGAAGGTCAGCAGACCGCCGATTTCCGGGTGACGGTCAAAAACTACCGCCTTCACGCCGTTGCGTGTCAGCACGTCCGCACAGGCCAGGCCTGCCGGACCCGCGCCGACGATCGCCACGCGCTTGTCGGTTTGCTTCACGCCGGTCATATCCGGACGCCAGCCCATCTCGAACGCTTTATCGTTGATATAGCGTTCGATGTTGCCGATGGTCACCGCGCCAAACTCGTCGTTCAGCGTACAGGAGCCTTCGCACAGGCGATCCTGAGGACACACGCGCCCGCACACTTCCGGCAGGGTGTTGGTCTGGTGAGACAGCTCGGCGGCTTCAAAAATACGCCCTTCGTTGGCCAGCTTCAGCCAGTTCGGAATGTAGTTATGGACCGGACATTTCCATTCGCAGTAAGGGTTACCGCAGGACAGGCAGCGGTCTGCCTGTGCTTTGGCCTGGCCTTCTGAAAACGGCTCATAGATTTCAACAAATTCAATTTTACGGATCTTCAGCGGTTTCTTTGGCGGATCAACACGCTGAAGGTCGATAAACTGGTAAACGTTCTGGCTCATCTGAATTCCTTACTGCGCCTGCACGCGCAGCTCTGCTGCGCTACGACTACGGTGACCCAACAGGGCTTTAACATCGCTGGACTTCGGCTTAACCAGCGCGAATTTCGCAGAGAACGCTGGCCAGTTCGCCAGGATCTCTTCGCCGCGCGAAGAACCGGTATGCTGCACGTGTTCGGTAATCAAACCGCGCAGGTGTTCTTCATGAATGGCCAGCGAATCAACGTCCAGCACTTCCACCAGTTCCGGGTTCACGCGCTTGCGGAACTCACCGTCTTCATCCAGCACGTAGGCAAAACCGCCCGTCATACCGGCGCCAAAGTTCACGCCGGTTTTACCCAGGACGCACACAATTCCGCCCGTCATGTATTCGCAGCCGTTATCGCCGATGCCTTCCACCACGGTGATGGCACCGGAGTTACGCACCGCAAAACGCTCGCCCGCACGGCCCGCGGCAAACAGACGACCGCCGGTCGCACCGTACAGACAGGTGTTGCCGATGATGCTGGCTTCATGGCTGCGGAAGGCTGAACCGACCGGAGGACGCACCGCCAGCAGACCGCCCGCCATGCCTTTGCCGACGTAGTCGTTGGCATCGCCGGTCAGGTATAACTCAACGCCGCCGGCATTCCACACGCCGAAGCTCTGGCCCGCGGTACCGCTGAAGTGCGCGGTAATCGGATCCGACGCCAGCCCCTGGTCACCGTGCGTTTGCGCGATGTAGCCGGAGAGGGACGCGCCGACAGAACGGTCGGTGTTGCGGATATCAAACCAGAACGTTTTGCTCTGCTTCTCGTCCACGTACGGCTTCGCCTGTTGCAGCAGCTGCGCGTTCAGCACGCCGTTGTCGAACGGCGGGTTGTTCTCGGTGCAGTAAACCGCTTTGCCAGGATGCGGCTCAGCCGTTTCCAGCAGCTTAGACAGCTCCAGCTTCTGCTGCTTGGCGGTGAAGCCTTCCAGCTCTTTCAGCAGGTCGGTACGGCCAATCAGATCCACCAGACGTTTCACGCCCAGCTGCGCCATCAGCTCGCGGGTTTCACGGGCGATGAAGTCAAAGTAGTTGGTCACTTTGAACGGCAGGCCGTGATAGTGATTCTTACGCAGCTTCTCGTCCTGGGTTGCAACGCCGGTTGCGCAGTTGTTCAGGTGGCAAA
This sequence comes from Enterobacter cloacae complex sp. P43RS, assembly GCF_014930585.1. NCBI lineage: Bacteria > Pseudomonadati > Pseudomonadota > Gammaproteobacteria > Enterobacterales > Enterobacteriaceae > Enterobacter > Enterobacter cloacae complex sp. P43RS. Next base: position 611,673 of record NZ_JADBRJ010000002.1, on the reverse strand, counting down.
TACGCAGGTATTTACAGCCGAGCGCAACCATCGGGCCGGTACCGAAGCCGAAGCTTTCCGCACCCAGAATCGCCGCTTTGATGATGTCGAGGCCGGTTTTCAGACCGCCGTCCACCTGCAAACGGATCTTGTGACGCAGGCCGTTAGCCACCAGCGCCTGCTGGGTTTCCACCAGACCAAGCTCCCACGGGCAGCCCGCGTATTTCACGGAGGAGAGCGGGCTTGCGCCGGTGCCGCCGTCATAGCCGGCAATGGTGATCAGATCCGCATAGGCTTTCGCCACGCCGGTGGCGATGGTGCCGACGCCCGGCTCGGAAACCAGCTTCACGGAGATCATCGCTTTCGGGTTGACCTGCTTCAGGTCGAAAATGAGCTGCGCCAGATCCTCGATAGAGTAGATATCGTGGTGCGGCGGCGGGGAAATCAGCGTTACGCCCGGCACCGAGTAGCGCAGTTTGGCGATGTACGGGGTGACTTTATCACCCGGCAGCTGACCGCCTTCGCCCGGTTTTGCACCCTGAGCGACCTTAATCTGGATCACATCGGCGTTAACCAGGTAGGCAGGGGTTACGCCAAAGCGGCCGGACGCCACCTGCTTGATGCGCGACACTTTGTTGGTGCCGTAACGGGCCGGATCTTCACCGCCCTCGCCGGAGTTGGAGTTGCCGCCGATGCTGTTCATGGCTTCCGCCAGCGCTTCATGCGCTTCCGGGCTCAGCGCGCCGATGGACATCGCCGCGGTATCGAAGCGTTTGAACAGCTCGGACGCTGGCTCAACTTCGTCAACGCTGACCGCTTCATCGCCCGGATTGAGGGCAATAAGGTCGCGCAGCGTCGCTGCCGGACGGTTGTTCACCAGCTCGGCATACTGCTGATAATCGCTGTATTCGCCGCTCTGTACCGCCTGTTGCAGCGTGCGCACCACGTCCGGGTTGTAGGCGTGATATTCGCCGCCGTGAACGTATTTCAGCAGGCCGCCCTGTTCCAGCGGCTTACGTGCAAGCCAGGCGCGCTTCGACAGGTTCACCAGATCCTGCTGGAAGTCAGCAAAACCGGCCCCGCCGATGCGGCTGACCACGCCCTGGAAGCAGAGGTTGGCGACGTCGTCGTGCAGGCCGACCGCTTCAAACAGCTTCGAGCAGCGGTAAGAGGCAATAGTCGAGATGCCCATTTTGGACATGATCTTGTACAGACCTTTGTTGATGCCGTTACGGTAGTTCAGCATCACCGTGCGGTAGTCTTTGTCGATGGCGCGGGTGTCTACCAGGCGGGCCAGCGTTTCGTAGGCCAGGTATGGATAGATCGCCGTCGCACCAAAGCCTAACAGCACGGCAAAGTGGTGCGGATCGCGGGCGCTGGCGGTTTCCACAATGATGTTGGCATCGCAGCGCAGGCTCTTGTCGACCAGACGCGTCTGGATAGCCCCCACCGCCATTGGCGCAGGCACCGGCAGACGGTTTTTCGCAATGTTACGGTCAGACAGCACCAGCAGAACGGTGCCGTTACGCACCATCTGCTCGGCTTTGTCACACAGCGCATTCACCGTCTCTTCGAGGCTCGTTTCGGTCACGTCGAAGGTGATATCGAGCGTGTCGGCGCGGTAGTGCTCCTCGGTCATGGTGGTGAGCTGTTTGAAATCGGAGTACAGCAGGATCGGCGATTTAAAGGTCAGACGGTGCGCCTGGCCTTCGGCTTCACAAAAGACGTTCATCTCACGGCCGATGCTGGTGGCCAGCGACATCACGTGGGCTTCACGCAGCGGATCGATTGGCGGGTTGGTCACCTGCGCAAACTGCTGACGGAAATAGTCGTAAATAATGCGCGGCTGGCTGGAGAGCACGGCGAACGGGGTATCGTCACCCATCGAGCCGACCGCTTCCTGGCCGTTTTCGCCGAGCACGCGAATAACCGAGTCCAGCTCTTCCGCGCTGTAGTTAAACTGCTTCTGGAAGCTTGCGAGGGTATCGTCGTCCATCTCGCGGCTGCCCACTTCGTCGTCAGACAGATCTTCGAACGGCACCAGGCGACGGACGTTTTTCGCCATCCACTCTTTATACGGATGGCGGCTTTTCAGATCGTTATCGGTTTCCGCAGAGTGCAGAATACGGCCGCCGCGGGTATCGATCACCATCAGCTCGCCCGGACCGACGCGGCCTTTCTCGACCACTTCGTCAGGCTGGTAATCCCAGATCCCCACTTCAGAGGCGCAGGTGATGAGCTTGTCTTTGGTGATGACGTAGCGCGCCGGACGCAGACCGTTACGGTCCAGGTTACAGGCAGCGAAGCGACCGTCGGACATCACGATGCCCGCCGGGCCGTCCCACGGCTCCATGTGCATGGAGTTAAAGTCGAAGAACGCGCGCAGCTCCGGATCCATATCCGGGTTGTTCTGCCAGGCCGGCGGCACGAGCAGACGCATGGCGCGCACGATATCCATCCCGCCTGCCAGCAGCAGTTCCAGCATGTTATCCATGGAGCTGGAGTCAGAGCCGGTTTCGTTCACGAACGGTGCGGCATCGTGCAGGTCAGGGATCAGCGGGGTCTGGAACTTATAGGTACGAGCACGCGCCCACTGGCGGTTACCGGTGATGGTGTTGATTTCGCCGTTGTGCGCCAGGTAGCGGAACGGCTGCGCCAGCGGCCAGCGCGGCACGGTGTTGGTGGAGAAGCGCTGGTGGAACAGGCAAATGGCCGATTCCAGACGCAGGTCCGCCAGGTCCAGGTAGAAGCGCGGCAGGTCAGCCGGCATACACAGACCTTTATAGATGTTCACCAGGTTAGAGAGGCTACAGACGTAGAACTCTTTATCGTCCTGGAGACGTTTTTCAATGCGGCGACGGGCGATAAACAGACGGCGTTCCATATCGCGCGGACGCCAGCCCGCGGGCGCGTTAACGAAAATCTGCTCAATACGAGGCAGCGAGGAGAGGGCGATTTCACCGAGTACCCCTTCGTTGGTTGGCACATCGCGCCAGCCGACAATCGACAGGGTTTCGCGCTGAAGTTCTTCTTCAACGATGCGGCGTGAGGCGGCAGCCTTTTCAGGATCCTGATTCAGGAACAGCATGCCGACAGCGTAGTTTTTGGCTAAACGCCAGCCGCGCTCTTCCGCCACGATGCGGAAGAAACGATCCGGTTTTTGCAGCAGCAGGCCGCAACCGTCGCCGGTTTTACCATCGGCCAGGATGGCGCCACGGTGCTGCATACGGGCCAGTGCGTGAATAGCGGTACGCACTACCTTGTGGCTAGGTTCGCCTTCTATGTGGGCGATCAGGCCGAAACCACAGTTATCCTTCTCAAGGGATTTATCGTACAACATATCAGTGAACCTCCCCAGGCTCGTCGGGCTTCCCACTGAACTTTACCGTGGCGCACAGGCGCAGAAAGAGCATGGCGACGGGGTTAGCGTTTCATACGCGGACCTCGCATTCGCCCTCTTTTTCATCCTTTCGCGCAGGTAAACAAGTTTGAGGACTTGCTTCAGAGGGAATCTCAATTACTGCATAAATATGATGAGCAGGCCGCTCATCCAGAAAGCTTCCAGCGGATTTCCAACTTATCGGGAATTGGTACACAGGTCAAATGGCAATCTTATTTATACAAAAATGTGCTAAAGCGTAATTATCATTTTGTTTTTATTGGTTATTTTACTAATTTTACAACCGCTGAAAGCGCCAGGAAGGTGCAGGGGAGTGTGATCTGACTCACTATATGAAAGCGGTATTATTGATGCAGCGTGCTGAAATGCGGATTTATGGCAGAATAATAATCTGGCGCAGTCTTCGAACCCGCATAAAATCACTGTTTTTCAGTCCTGGCGCTATAAATGAAAAAAACCATCAGGACATAAGGAAAAGTAATTACGTGGCGGGTGAATGAAATCTCGGTAATCGTGATTATTTATTCAAATAGATAAAGGCCGTCCAGGGCGATTGATCCAGGTCATCGCCGACAGAGGCTAAAAATGGCAGGCTTGTCCCCTTTCTTCGGGACGGTCTATCAGATTATGCAGTTACAGAAATTAGTCAATATGTTTGGTGGGGATCTTTTGCAGCGGTACGGTCAAAAGGTGCATAAGCTGACGCTGCACGGCGGCTTTAGCTGCCCGAATCGCGACGGCACCATCGGGCGCGGCGGCTGCACCTTCTGTAACGTTGCGTCGTTTGCTGACGAAGCCCAGCAGCATAAATCCATCGCGGAACAGCTCGCCCATCAGGCCAGCCTGGTGAACCGCGCGAAGCAGTATCTGGCCTATTTCCAGGCCTACACCAGCACGTGGGCGGAGGTGCAGGTGCTGCGTTCCATGTATCAGCAGGCGGTTGCTCAGGCGAACATTGTCGGGCTGTGCGTGGGGACGCGCCCGGACTGCGTACCGGATACGGTGCTGGATTTACTTAGCGAGTACAGAGAGAAGGGCTATGAGATCTGGCTGGAGCTGGGCCTGCAGACCGCGCACGACAAAACCCTGCACCGTATCAATCGCGGGCATGATTTCGCCTGCTACCAGCGCACCACGCGTCTCGCCCGCGAGCGTGGCCTGAAAGTCTGTTCGCATTTGATTGTCGGCTTGCCCGGAGAAGGGCAGCAGCACAGCCTGGAGACGCTGGAAAAAGTCGTTGAAACCGGCGTAGACGGCATTAAGCTGCACCCGCTGCATATCGTGAAGGGAAGCATAATGGCGAAAGCCTGGGAAGCCGGTCGGTTAAGCAGTATCGAACTCGACGACTATACGGTGACGGCGGGAGAGATGATTCGCCACACGCCTCCGGAGATTGTCTACCACCGCATCTCCGCCAGCGCCCGCCGTCCAACGCTTCTGGCACCGCTCTGGTGCGAGAACCGGTGGACGGGGATGGTGGAAATCGACCGCTATCTTCAGGAAAACGGCGTACAGGGTTCGGCGCTGGGCCGCCCGTGGGTTCCCCGTCTACCGACGGCGGCCGCCTAGCAGACTCCCCAGCATGCCGCGCACAATCTGATTGGTGACCTGCCGCGCGGCGCTTTTCGCCATAGTCTGTACCACGCCGTCGCGCTTGCCGCCGCGCGGTCCGGTTGTGCCAAACAAAATGTCTTTTAGCCCGCCGAGAATGCCGTCATCCACTGCGACTGACTGGCCCTTAGCGGGTGGAGCATCCTGCGATTCGGTGGTTGCCTGTACCCCTTTTTGCAGCATCTCGAACGCAGACTCCCGATCCACTTCGTCTTCATACTTGCCGTACACCGGGGAGTGATTAATCAGGCTGTTACGTTCATCGTCGGTAACCGGCCCCATGCGCGAGCAGGGCGCGATAACCATTGCGCGTTCCACCACGGACGGGCTGCCCTTGGCATCCAGGAACGAGATCAGTGCTTCACCGGTGCCCAGCGCCTGAATCGCGGCTTCGGTATCAAAGGCCGGATTGGCACGCATGGTTTGCGCGGCGGCTTTCACCGCTTTCTGATCCTTCGGCGTAAAGGCGCGCAGGGCGTGCTGCACGCGGTTACCCAGCTGGCCCAGCACATTGTCAGGAATATCCGACGGGTTTTGCGACACAAACCAGACGCCGACCCCTTTGGAGCGGATCAGGCGTATAACCTGTTCAATTTTATCCAGCAGCACCTGCGGCGCGTCGTTAAACAGCAGGTGTGCTTCGTCAAAGAAGAAGACCAGTTTGGGTTTTTCCAGATCGCCCGCTTCCGGTAACTGCTCGTACAGCTCAGAGAGCATCCACAGCAGGCTGGCGGCGTAAAGCTTTGGCATCTGGTAGAGCTTCTCTGAACTCAGAATGTTGATGATGCCTTTGCCGCTGCTGTCGGCGCGCATCCAGTCTTTAATATCCAGCATCGGCTCGCCGAAGAAGTGTTCGGCGCCCTGCTGCTCCAGCGTCAGTAGCCCACGCTGAATGGCACCGACAGAGGCGCTGCTGATATTGCCGTACTGGTTCTGGAAAGATTTGGCGTTATCGCCGATGTACTGGGTAATGGCGCGCAGATCTTTGAAATCGAGCAGCAGCAGCCCCTGATCGTCGGCGATACGGAAGATGATGTTCAGCACGCCGGACTGCACGTCGTTGAGGTTGAGCAGGCGGGCCAGCAGCAGCGGGCCGAGATCGGAAACGGTGGCGCGTACCGGGTGGCCTTTCTCACCGAAGATGTCCCAGACCACCACCGGGTTGCCGTGCGGCGTCCAGTCCGTAATGCCAATATTCTTCAGTCGTTCGAGCAGTTTTTCAGAAGCGGTACCCTCCTGAGCCACACCGGTTAAATCGCCTTTTACGTCAGCCATAAAGACCGGCACGCCAATCTCTGAAAGTGACTCCGCCAGCTTCTGGAGAGTGACTGTTTTCCCTGTGCCGGTGGCGCCGGTAATCAGACCGTGGCGGTTCGCCATCGCGGGCAGTAGATACAGCTCTTTTTCCAGCGTCCGGGCAATTAACAATGGTGTACTCATGATGCGCTTCCTCTCTTAGTCCTGGGTGGAGTATAGGCAACCTGACGGCAAAATGGTTGAGTAAATTGCTGACTTTGCGGCGCATTGTCCAGCGCGGACTATGCTTTTGCATACGGTTCATAAAATAGTGGAAAACAATGTCCAGATTCTTCTTTAACGATCGCAAACAGCTGGTCAATGACGCCATTGAAGGCATACTGCTTTCTGCGCCACATGCGAATCTCGTCAAACTTGATATCGATCCAGCTATCAGGGTTGTCGCCCGCGGCGACTGGGATAAAAGCCGCGTGGCGGTGATCTCCGGCGGTGGCTCCGGGCACGAACCGGCGCACGCCGGATTTGTCGGTAAAGGCATGCTGACTGCGGCAGTGTGTGGCGATCTGTTCGCCTCCCCGAGCGTGGATGCGGTGCTGAACGCTATTGTGGCGGTGACGGGCGATCGCGGCTGCCTGCTGATCGTCAAAAACTATACCGGTGACCGGCTTAACTTTGGCCTGGCGGCAGAAAAGGCCAAACGCTACGGCCTGAAGGTCGAGATGGTGATTGTGGCGGACGATATCGCGCTGCCCGACAACAAGCAGCCGCGCGGCATTGCCGGCACGGCGCTGGTGCACAAGATTGCGGGCTATGCAGCGGAGCAAGGAAAATCGCTGAGCGAGGTGCGGGATATTGCGCAGCAGGCCTGCGATAACCTCTGGAGCCTGGGCGTTGCGATGCAAACCTGCAACCTGCCGGGCAGCGACGATGAAGAGGGGCGCATCAAGCAGGGCCATGTCGAGCTGGGGCTGGGGATCCACGGGGAGCCGGGTGCCTCGGTGGTTGATACGCAAAACAGCAAAGCGATTATCGACACGCTGGTGTCGCCGCTCAAAGCGCAGGCGGGCGAGGGGCGTTTCGCGGTGCTGATCAACAACCTCGGCGGCGTGTCCGCGCTGGAGATGGCTTTGCTCACCAAAGAGCTGGCACATTCAGCGCTGAAAGAGAATATTGCGTACCTGATTGGCCCTGCGCCGCTGGTGAGCGCGCTGGATATGAAGGGCTTTTCTCTGACGCTGCTAAAGCTCAACGATTACTTTGAAAAGGCGATTCACGCCGAGGTCGAGACGCTGGGCTGGCAGAAGCCTGTGGCGTTTGCCCCTCTGCGTACCGTTCCGCAAAGCGCTATTCACGATAGCGTGGAATATGCCGCGTCCGACAATCCGCAGGTGAAGGAGTCTGTTTCACAGGTGACGAAGACGCTCATACAGCTTGAAAACTGCCTGAATGCGCTGGATGCCAAAGTGGGCGATGGCGATACCGGCTCTACGTTTGCGCAAGGTGCACGGGATATTGCGCAGCGCATGGAAGAAAACACTCTCCCGCTGAATGACGTACCTAAGCTGCTGTTGCTGGTGGGGGAACGACTGGCCACGGTGATGGGCGGATCGAGCGGTGTACTCATGTCGATCTTCTTCACGGCGGCGGGGCAAAAGCTTCACGATGGACAGCCGCTACCTGAAGCATTGCTGAGCGGACTGGCGCAGATGAAGCAGTATGGCGGGGCAGATCTCGGCGATCGTACGCTGATCGATGCGCTGCAACCGGCGCTGGAAGCCTTGAAGAAAAAAGATCTTCAGGCGGCAGCGCAGGCTGCGCAGCAGGGAGCGGAGGCAACGGCGAAAATGGCGAAAGCCGGAGCAGGGCGCTCATCGTATGTGAATAAAGAGAATCTGGATGGGGTAATGGACCCGGGGGCGGTCGCGGTGGCGGAAGTGTTTAATATATTGGCGCAGTAGCAAAAGTAGGCCGGGTCAGGCGAAGCCGTCACCCGGCAAACTCATATCAGAAATCCGCTTTCAACACCACGCGATAACGGGCTTTGCCGTCGCGCACGTGCTGGATGGCTTCGTTAATTTTCGACATTGGATACAGCTCGGTGGTCGGCATCACTTTGGTGCGGCCGGCAAACTTCATCAGCTTGCGCAGCTCGTATGGCGTACCGGTCGCGGAGCCTGACACGCTGCGATCCCCGCCGATCAGGGTAAAGGCCGGAACCGGCAGCGGCTTCATCACCGCACCCACGGTGTGGAAGTTACCGCCGTAGGCCAGCGCTTCAAAGTACGGCTGCCAGTTGAGATCGACGTTCACGGTGTTGATGATCAGGTCAAACTGCCCAGCCAGCGCGTTCAGCGCGTCCGGATCGCGGCTGTTCACGACTTTGTCCGCGCCCATTGCCAGCACTTCTTTCTCCTTCGCCGGGTTCGAGCTAAACGCCGTCACTTCACAGCCCATCGCGTGCAGCAGCTTGATGGCGATGTGGCCCAGACCGCCGATACCGATCACGCCCACGCGGCTGGTGGCGGTGACGTGGTGCATCAGCAGCGGTTTAAAGACGGTGATCCCGCCGCACAGCAGTGGACCAGCAGATTCAATATCAATGCTGTCCGGCAGCGGGATGACCCATTGCCAGTCGGCGCGCAGCTTATCGGCAAAACCGCCCTTGTTCAGGATGGCGGGCACTGCGCCTTCAAGGCAGTTGATCTGGTTGCCGCTGATACAGGCGTCGCAGTGGCCGCAGCTGCGTGCTGTCCAGCCAATGCCCACGCGCTGGCCAACCTTCAGCCCTTTGTCCTGCGCGGCGCTGCCGAGCGCGACGACGCGGCCAATCACTTCGTGCCCGGCAACCAGCGGATAGCTGGAGAAGCCCCATTCGTTGTCGATCATCGAGAGATCTGAGTGGCAGACCCCGCAGTAATCAACCTGTACTTCGACGTCTTCTGCTTTTAGTTCGCCCGCATCGTACTCGTACAGCTCAAGTTCTGCACCCGCCTGCGGTGCGGCGTAGCTTTTTATCTTCGACATCGTGTTTCCCCCGTTGTGGTGTGAACTGAGAGTGTAGAGCATTCAGTTTACAGCCGCTTAACAGAAGGGGGCAGGAACGAAACTTACAGACTTTTCAGCATTCTGACTTCGCAGTCAACGTGGCCCGTGCAGCCCAGCGGCGCATCGATATGCTCAAAGCCCAGATGTTCATACAGGCCGATGGCCTCTTTGAGGAAGGCGGTGGTTTCGAGGTAGCAGCGTTTAAAACCCTGATTGCGCGCGTGCTCCATGGCGACCAGCGCCAGCTTCTTCGCCAGACCCTGTCCACGAACCGACGGCAGGAAATACATTTTCTGCAGCTCACAGATATCCGGCTCGCTGCAGCTCAGCGGTGCAACGCCGCCGCCGCCCACAACCTGGCCGTCCTGCTCAATGACCCAGTAGGCGTGGCCCGGCTGGCTGTACAGCTTAAACAGTTCGTCAAGATTCGGGTCGGCAACGGTATAACCTTTATCCGCCGTCAGCCCAAACTCTGCAGAAACGGTGCGGATAACGGCGGCGATAGCCGGATTGTCCTGCTCAGTGATCCGACGCATCGTCGTCGCGACGGGGGTAATCACGCTCATAGCATTACTCATTACAAAAATTGACACACAGTTGCTGTTAATAGCACCGCAGAAAAGGGAGTGCAAGCGAGGAGTTTTCAGGAAGGTTACCCCTTACGCCCTGAAGCGTAAGGGGTAAAAGCATTACAGGGCCGCGATAACGGCCTGCTGCTCGATCAGTTTGGTCTTCGCATCGGCGAAGGCAACCAGACGCTCACGCTCTTTGGCAATGACCGCTTCCGGCGCGCGGGCCACAAAGCCTTCGTTCGCCAGCTTGCTTTCGATTTTGCCAATTTCCACGTCGACTTTCGCCACTTCTTTCGCCAGACGCGCCAGCTCTGCATCTTTGTCGACCAGGCCTGCCATCGGGATCAGCAGCTCCGCACCGTCGATGATTTTAGTCACGGAAACCGGACCTTTGTCATCGGCAGGCAGCACGGTGATGCTTTCCAGACGCGCCATGGTTTTCAGGAAGGTGTTGTTCTCGGTGACGCGACGAACGGCAGCGTCGCTGCAGCCACGCAGCAGCAGCTCCAGTGGTTTACCCGGGGCGATGTTCATTTCGGCACGGATGTTACGTACCGCAACGATCGCCTGCTTCAGCCACTCGGTATCCGCAGACGCGGCTTCATCAACCTTAGCCGCATCGAATTCCGGGAACGGCTGCAGCATGATGGTATCGGCGTTGATGCCCGCAATGACCTTCACGCGCTGCCAGATGGTTTCGGTGATGAATGGAATGACCGGATGCGCCAGGCGCAGCAGGCCTTCCAGAACGGTAATCAGCGTGTTGCGCGTGCCGCGCAGCTCTGCTTCAGAACCGCCGTTCATGACTGGCTTCGCCAGCTCCAGATACCAGTCACAGAACTGGTTCCAGGTGAATTCATACAGAATGCCCGCTGCGATATCGAAGCGGTAGCTGTCCAGCGCCTCGCGGAAGGCTTTCACCGTCTGGTTAAATTCCGCCAGGATCCAGCGGTCCGCCAGAGACAGGGTCATCTCGCCGCCGTTGAAGCCGCAGTCCTGATCTTCGGTGTTCATCAGCACGAAGCGGCTGGCGTTCCACAGCTTGTTACAGAAGTTACGGTAACCTTCAAGACGCTTCATGTCCCAGTTGATGTCGCGGCCGGTAGAGGCCAGCGCCGCCAGGGTGAAGCGCAGGGCGTCGGTACCGTGAGATTCGATCCCGTTCGGGAACTGCTTCTCGGTACGCTTGCGGATTTTCTCAGCCAGCTGCGGCTGCATCATGTTGCCGGTACGTTTTTCCAGCAGGTCTTCCAGGGAGATCCCGTCAACCATGTCCAGCGGGTCAATCACGTTACCCTTGGACTTGGACATTTTCTGCCCTTCGTCGTCGCGGATAAGGCCGGTCATGTAGACGGTATGGAACGGAACCTGCGGCTTGCCGTCTTCGTCTTTGATGAAGTGCATGGTCATCATGATCATGCGGGCAATCCAGAAGAAGATAATGTCGAAGCCGGACACCATTACGCTGGTAGGGTGGAACTGACGCAGCGCGTCGGTGTTTTCCGGCCAGCCGAGGGTAGAGAAGGTCCACAGCGCGGAGGAGAACCAGGTATCCAGAACGTCTTCATCCTGGCGCAGGGCCACGTCAGCGCTCAGGTTATTTTCCTGACGCACTTCGTCTTCGCTACGGCCAACGTAGACGTTGCCTTCGTTGTCGTACCATGCCGGGATGCGGTGACCCCACCACAGCTGACGGGAGATACACCAGTCCTGAATGTCGCGCATCCAGGAGAAGTACATGTTTTCGTACTGCTTCGGCACGAACTGAATGCTGCCGTTCTCAACCGCTTCCACAGCCGGTTTTGCCAGCACGTCGGCGCGGACGTACCACTGGTCGGTCAGCATTGGCTCAATAACCACGCCGCCACGGTCGCCGTACGGCACGGTCAGATCGTGAGGCTTAATCTCTTCCAGCAGGCCGAGGGCATCAACGGCGGCTACGATGGCTTTACGTGCGGCAAAGCGCTCCAGCTTCTGGAACTCAGCCGGGATCTCGCTGGAGTAAACGTCGGATTCGTTGCCTTTGGTATCGTACACCTCTGCGCTTTCGCGGATATCGCCGTCGAAGGTCAGAATGTTGATCATCGGCAGGGCGTGACGACGACCCACTTCATAGTCGTTGAAGTCGTGCGCCGGGGTGATTTTCACGCAGCCGGTGCCTTTTTCCATGTCGGCGTGTTCGTCGCCCACAATCGGAATGCGGCGGTTCACCAGCGGCAGCACCACAAATTTGCCGATCAGATCTTTATAACGCGGATCTTCCGGGTTAACGGCCACGCCGGTATCGCCCAGCAGGGTTTCCGGACGGGTGGTCGCCACCACCAGGTAATCTTTACCGTCTGCGGTTTTTGCGCCGTCGGCCAGCGGATAGCGGATGTGCCACATGGAGCCTTTAGACTCGCGGTTTTCCACTTCCAGGTCAGAAATTGCGGTGCGCAGTTTCGGGTCCCAGTTTACCAGGCGTTTGCCGCGGTAAATCAGGTCTTCTTTGTACAGACGGACGAACACTTCTTTTACGGCGTTGGACAGGCCTTCGTCCATGGTGAAGCGCTCGCGCTCCCAGTCCACGGAGTTTCCGAGACGGCGCATCTGACGGGTAATGGTGCCGCCGGATTCTGCCTTCCACTGCCAGATTTTGTCGATGAACGCATCGCGACCGTAGTCGTGACGAGTTTTACCTTCTTCAGCGGCAATTTTACGCTCAACCACCATCTGGGTCGCGATACCCGCGTGGTCAGTCCCTGCCTGCCACAGGGTGTTTTTGCCCTGCATGCGCTGGTAGCGGATCATGGTGTCCATGATGGTCTGCTGGAAAGCATGCCCCATATGCAAACTGCCGGTGACGTTCGGCGGCGGGATCATGATGCAGAAGGACTCTTTGCTTTCGTCGCCGTTAGGCTTGAAATAGCCCTGCTGTTCCCAGTGCTCGTAAAGCGGCTGTTCGATATCGCGTGGGTTATATGTCTTTTCCATTATTTCCAGGTTGCCGTATTCAGGTTAAAACCGGCCAGGCGGTACGCTTTATAGCGTTCGCGCGCCAGTTGTTTCAAGGATTCTTCGTAAGGGACAAAGTCTACCACTTCTGTGAAAGCGGTGGCAAAATCTGCAAAGTCTGTCCGCAGGCTAATGAGAATATCGCGCGCGCTGCTGTTGCGCTTTTGCGGCCAGGCAATTTCGACCGGTGCCCCGCCGCGTGGACCTTCGCCCGACAGGTTATGCGGAACAAAACTTTCCGGCGGGCGCGCCCATAGCGCTTCATCCAGGCGAATCGCCTGCTGCTCATCTTCACAGGCAATCAGTACGCGTTTACCTGCGCGCCAACGTTCTGCGGCAATTTCACACACCAGCTGTTCAACGGCGCTGAGGCCATCCTGATGGGTGTCGTTGTCCAGAAGGTAGAACGTTGCATTCTTCATATATGGGGCTTCTTGTCGTGGATTTAAATGCAAAGCCGGGTGGCGCTTCGCTTACCCGGCCTACGGTTGAGTGGCGTGTAGGCCGGGTAAGGCGAAGCCGCCACCCGGCACATTACATCACTCGTCGCCGTTAAAACCCGCACGATTAAGCAGGAACTGCGACAGCAGGGCCACCGGACGTCCGGTAGCGCCTTTGGCTTTACCGGAGCGCCATGCGGTACCCGCGATATCCAGGTGCGCCCAGTTATATTTACGGGTGAAGCGCGCCAGGAAGCAGCCTGCGGTAATTGCGCCGCCAGGACGACCACCAATGTTAGCCATGTCCGCAAAGTTAGACTCCAGCTGTTCCTGATACTCGTCACCCAGCGGCAGACGCCATGCGCGGTCACCGGCCTGCTCGGACGCGCCGATAAGCTCGTGCGCCAGCGGGTTGTGGTTCGACATCAGGCCGGTGATGTGATGGCCCAGGGCAATCACGCAGGCACCGGTCAGGGTGGCCACGTCGATAACCGCTTCTGGCTCGAAGCGCTCAACGTAGGTCAACACGTCACAGAGTACCAGACGGCCTTCGGCGTCGGTATTCAGCACTTCAACGGTCTGGCCGGACATGGTGGTCAGGACGTCGCCCGGACGATACGCGCGACCGCCAGGCATGTTTTCGCAGCCTGCCAGCACGCCGATTACGTTGATGGGCAGCTGAAGCTCCGCAACCATGCGCATGACGCCGTAAACCGCCGCCGCGCCGCACATGTCGTACTTCATCTCGTCCATGCCTTCTGAAGGCTTGATGGAGATACCGCCGGAGTCAAAGGTCAGCCCTTTACCGACGAGCACGATCGGACGCGCGTCTTCAGACGGGTTGCCTTTGTATTCGATGACCGACATCAGGGATTCGTTCTGCGAGCCGTTACCCACCGCCAGATAAGAGTGCATCCCCAGCTCTTTCATCTGCTGTTCGCCGATGACGCGGGTGATGACGTTTTTGCTGTAGGAGTCAGCCAGCTGGCGCGCCTGAGAGGCGAGGTAGGCGGCGTTACAGATGTTTGGCGGCATGTTGCCGAGATCTTTTGCCGCTTTGATACCGGCGGCAATCGCCAGACCATGCTGGATGGCGCGCTCGCCGCTGGTCAGTTCGCGACGGGTTGGCACGTTAAAGACCATTTTGCGCAGCGGGCGACGCGGCTCGCTTTTGTTGGTCTTAAGCTGATCGAAGCTGTAAAGGCTCTCTTTTGCCGTTTCGACGGCCTGACGCACTTTCCAGTAGGTGTTACGGCCTTTGACGTGCAACTCGGTCAGGAAGCAGACGGCTTCCATTGAACCGGTGTCATTCAGCGTATTAATGGTTTTCTGAATAACCTGCTTATACTGACGTTCATCCAGCTCGCGCTCTTTGCCGCAGCCAATCAGCAGAATACGCTCTGACAGGACGTTCGGAACATGGTGCAGTAACAGCGTCTGCCCAGGTTTGCCTTCCAGTTCGCCACGGCGCAGCAGGGCGCTGATATAGCCGTCACTGATTTTATCGAGTTGCTCGGCGATCGGGGAGAGTCGGCGCGGTTCAAAGACGCCCACAACGATGCAGGCACTCCGCTGTTTCTCCGGGCTACCGCTTTTTACACTGAACTCCATGCACTACGCTCCTGAATCTTAAAGACAACGGCGGCTGCTACGGATAGAATTGAAACCTTTCGTAACTCATGTCCGCTGTTGTGGTGACTTCGTGTTAATCTTACGTTACTACGGTTTCGACACGTCAGAAAAAGTCCTGAAGCGTGAATCCGCCGGATGTTTTAATCTTAGCGACGATTTCGACGACTCAAGAGAATAAATGACGTTTAAGCCATGAAACAAGCGATTTTCCAGCAAAGAGACGGGTTTTTACGGGCGTATTTAAAGTGATAATCATAAGATATCTGGTGCGGGAGACGCTCAAAAGCCAACTGGCGATCCTCTTCATCCTGCTGCTGATTTTTTTCTGTCAGAAGCTGGTTAAGATCCTCGGTGCGGCCGTTGACGGCGAAATTCCAACGAATCTGGTGCTTTCCCTGCTTGGGCTGGGGATCCCGGAAATGGCGCAGCTTATTCTGCCGCTGAGTCTATTCCTCGGCCTGCTCATGACCCTCGGTAAGCTGTACACCGAGAGTGAAATTACGGTGATGCATGCCTGCGGCCTGAGTAAAGCCGTACTGGTGAAAGCGGCGATGATACTGGCGCTGTTCACGGGCATTGTTGCGGCGGTGAATGTGATGTGGGCGGGCCCTATGTCTTCCCGTCATCAGGACGAAGTGCTGGCCGAGGCGAAAGCAAACCCCGGCATGGCGGCGCTCGCGCAGGGGCAGTTCCAGCAGGCAACTGACGGAAACTCCGTGCTGTTTATTGAGAGCGTTGACGGCAGTAAATTCAACGATGTATTCCTGGCGCAGCTGCGTCCTAAAGGTAACGCGCGTCCGTCAGTGGTGGTTGCCGATTCTGGACAGCTTTCTCAGCGCAAAGACGGTTCTCAGGTCGTCACGCTGAATAAAGGCACCCGATTCGAAGGCACCGCGATGCTGCGTGACTTCCGTATTACGGATTTCCAGAACTATCAGGCCATTATTGGTCATCAGGCGGTGGCGCTCGATCCGACGGATACCGAGCAAATGGATATGCGCACGCTGTGGAATACCGATACCGACAGAGCGCGGGCTGAGTTCCACTGGCGTATTACGCTCGTATTCACCGTGTTTATGATGGCACTGATTGTCGTGCCGCTGAGCGTGGTGAACCCGCGCCAGGGCCGCGTGCTCTCTATGCTGCCAGCGATGCTGCTTTACCTGATCTACTTCCTGCTGCAAACCTCGATTCGCTCTAACGGCGCGAAGGGTAAGCTGGATCCGATGGTCTGGACGTGGTTCGTTAACAGCCTGTACATCTTACTGGCGCTGGGATTAAACCTGTGGGATACGGTGCCTGTGCGCCGCATACGTGCCCGATTCTCGCGTAAAGGAGCCATCTAATGCAGGCGTTTGGCGTTCTTGATCGCTATATCGGTAAAACCATTTTCACCACCATCATGATGACGTTGTTCATGCTGGTGTCGCTCTCCGGCATTATCAAATTTGTCGATCAGCTGAAAAAAGCCGGGCAGGGCAGCTATGACGCGATGGGGGCGGGGATGTACACCCTGCTCAGCGTGCCAAAAGATGTGCAGATCTTCTTCCCGATGGCGGCCCTGCTGGGCGCGCTGCTGGGGCTGGGGATGCTGGCTCAGCGCAGCGAGCTGGTGGTGATGCAGGCCTCAGGCTTTACCCGTATGCAGGTTGCGCTGTCGGTAATGAAAACCGCAATCCCGCTGGTGTTGTTGACCATGGCGATTGGCGAGTGGGTGGCACCGCAGGGCGAGCAGATGGCGCGTAACTATCGTGCTCAGGCAATGTACGGTGGTTCACTGCTCTCGACTCAGCAAGGTTTATGGGCGAAAGACGGGAAAAACTTCGTCTACATCGAACGGGTAAAGGGTGATGATGAACTGGGCGGGGTGAGCATCTACGCGTTCAACGACCAGCGCCGTCTGGAGTCTGTCCGACACGCCTCTTCCGCGAAGTTTGACGCTGAACATAAGCAGTGGCGTTTGTCGCAGGTTGATGAATCTGACCTGACCGATCCAAAACAGATTACCGGGTCACAGACGGTGACCGGCACCTGGAAGACCAACCTCACGCCGGATAAGCTCGGGGTTGTTGCGCTGGATCCTGACGCGCTCTCTATCAGCGGCTTGCACAACTATGTGAAGTACCTGAAGTCGAGCGGGCAGGATGCCGGACGCTATCAGCTCAACATGTGGAGCAAAATCTTCCAGCCGATGTCCGTGGCGGTGATGATGCTGATGGCGCTGTCGTTTATCTTCGGCCCGCTGCGTAGCGTGCCGATGGGCGTGCGCGTCGTGACCGGTATTAGCTTCGGCTTTGTCTTCTATGTACTCGATCAGATCTTCGGTCCGCTGACGCTGGTTTATGGCATCCCGCCGATTATCGGTGCGCTGCTGCCGAGCGCCAGCTTCTTCCTGATCAGCCTCTGGCTGCTGCTGAAACGCTCCTGATTGACCTCTCCTCGCTTCCGGTGAACCGGAGGCGAGGCTAATCTCCTGTTTCACCCCGCACTTTTTCTCACAACCTTCAACGTCCCGCCTCGAATTTGAGTATTATTGAGCGATAAAGTCGTGAAGGGATCCTCTATGAAGCAAATTCGAATGCTAGCCCAGTACTACGTCGACCTGATGATGAAGCTTGGGCTGGTGCGTTTCTCCATGCTGCTGGCGCTGGCGCTGGTCGTTCTGGCGATTGTCGTGCAGATGGCCGTTACGATGGTTCTGCATGGTCAGGTCGAGAGTATCGACGTTATCCGCTCTATCTTCTTCGGCCTGCTCATTACCCCCTGGGCGGTCTATTTCCTTTCCGTGGTGGTCGAACAGCTGGAGGAGTCCCGTCAGCGCTTATCAAAACTGGTCGATAAGCTGGAGGAGATGCGCGAGCGCGACCTGAAGCTCAACGTTCAGCTTAAAGACAACATTGCTCAGTTGAATCAGGAAATTTCAGATCGTGAGAAGGCGGAGGCAGAGCGTCAGGCCACGCTGGAACAGCTGAAAATCGAAATGAAAGAGCGCGAGGTGACGCAGATCCAGCTTGAGCAGCAATCCTCCTTCCTGCGTTCGTTCCTGGATGCTTCGCCGGATCTGGTATTCTACCGTAACGAAGATAAAGAATTTTCAGGCTGTAACCGCGCGATGGAGCTCCTGACCGGGAAAAGCGAGAAGCAGCTGATTCACCTCAAGCCGCAGGACGTTTACTCCGAAGAGGCGGCCGCCAAGGTCATGGAGACGGACGAAAAAGTGTTCCGCCATAACGTCTCGCTGACCTACGAACAGTGGCTGGATTACCCGGACGGGCGCAAAGCCTGCTTTGAGATCCGTAAGGTGCCGTACTATGACCGCGTCGGGAAGCGCCACGGCCTGATGGGCTTCGGCCGTGATATTACCGAGCGTAAGCGCTATCAGGATGCACTGGAGCGCGCCAGCCGCGACAAGACCACCTTCATCTCCACCATCAGCCATGAGCTTCGTACGCCGCTTAACGGCATTGTGGGGCTGAGCCGCATTCTGCTGGACACCGACCTGACCGCAGAGCAGGAAAAATACCTCAAAACGATTCACGTCTCGGCGGTCACGCTGGGTAATATCTTCAACGATATTATTGACATGGATAAGATGGAACGCCGAAAGGTTCAGCTTGATAATCAGCCGGTTGATTTCACCAGCTTCCTTGCCGATCTGGAAAACTTGTCTGGTCTGCAGGCCCAGCAGAAGGGGCTGAATTTTGTCATGGATCCCACCCTGCCGCTGCCGCATAAAGTGATTACCGACGGCACGCGCCTGCGTCAGATCCTGTGGAACCTCATCAGCAACGCGGTGAAATTTACCCAGAAGGGGCAGGTGGCGGTGCGTATTCGCTATGACGACGGCGACATGCTGCACTTCGAGGTGGAGGACTCCGGGATTGGTATTCCGCAGGAGGAGCAGGACAAGATTTTCGCGATGTACTACCAGGTGAAGGACAGCAACGGCGGAAAACCGGCCACTGGTACCGGAATCGGCCTGGCGGTGTCTAAGCGGCTGGCGAAGAGCATGGGCGGTGACATCACCGTTGCCAGCCAGGCGGGCAAAGGGTCAACCTTCACGCTGACGGTGCATGCGCCGGCGGTGGCGGAAGAGGTAGAGGATACCTTTGAAAACGACGATATGCCGCTGCCTGCGCTGCACGTCCTGCTGGTGGAGGATATTGAGCTTAACGTGATTGTAGCGCGCTCGGTGCTGGAAAAACTGGGCAACAGCGTGGATGTCGCGATGACCGGTAAAGCCGCGCTGGAAATGTTTACACCGGGTGAATATGACCTCGTTCTGCTGGATATCCAGTTGCCGGATATGACCGGGCTGGATATCTCGCGTGAACTGACGCGTCAGTACGCGGCTGATGAACTGCCGCCGCTGGTGGCGCTGACGGCGAACGTGCTGAAAGATAAAAAAGAGTACCTCGACGCCGGTATGGACGATGTACTCAGCAAGCCTCTGGCGGTGCCTGCTCTGACCGCCATGATCAAGAAGTTCTGGGATACCCACGATGATGAGGAGAGCACCATGACGTCTGTTGATAGCGCAAAAGCCCAAACGATACTCGATACCGCGATGCTGGAGCAGTATATCGATCTGGTCGGCCCGAAACTGATTACCGACGGCCTCGCGGTGTTTGAAAAAATGATGCCGGGTTATCTGAGCGTGCTGGAGTCAAACCTGACGGCGCGTGACCAGAAGGGCATCGTGGAAGAAGGGCATAAAATCAAAGGCGCAGCCGGCTCGGTCGGGTTACGCCACCTGCAGCAGCTGGGTCAACAGATTCAGTCGCCTGATTTACCAGCTTGGGAAGATAACGTTGGTGATTGGGTTGAAGAGATGAAACAAGAGTGGCAGAACGATGTTGCGGTGCTTAAAGCCTGGGTGGATGCCAGAAAAAAATGACCCCGGCTAGACCGGGGTGCGCGAATACTGCGCCAACACCAGGGAAATCGTGGCTGCGCCTGTTTTTTAAAGTAATTTTCTAATGGGCGCCGCCGTAAAAATTTAGGCCGCACGCAGATAAGATAGCAAATCTTAAATGGTTTGTTACATGAATCAGTGAAATGTGTGAAGCATAGCGTTTTAATCAAAATTATTAATGTGCTTCAGCGAGTTGCAAAGAAGGATCGTCAAGATGAAAAAAATTGGTGTTGTCCTGAGCGGATGCGGTGTTTTTGATGGTTCAGAAATACATGAAGCCGTAATCACGCTGCTGGCCCTGACAAAACAGGGAGCAGAGGTTATCTGTTTTGCGCCCGACAAAAATCAGTCGGATGTGATTAACCATCTGACCGGCGAGCCGATGGCCGAAACGCGTAACGTGCTGATTGAAGCCGCGCGTATTGCCCGGGGAGAGATTCATCCGCTGGCGCAGGCAGATGCCGCTGAACTGGATGCGCTCATTGTGCCGGGCGGCTTCGGCGCCGCGAAAAATCTCAGCACCTTTGCTGCTGAGGGTGCCGCATGCACGGTGGACCCTGATCTCAAAGCGCTGACGCTGGCGATGCATGCCGCGGGCAAGCCGCTGGGCTTTATCTGTATTGCACCGGCCATGCTGCCAAATATTTTCGATTTTCCGTTACGGCTGACGATCGGAACCGATATTGATACCGCAGAGGTCGTCGAGGATATGGGGGGCGAACACGTTCCGTGCCCGGTCGATGACATTGTGGTGGATGAAGACAACAAAGTTGTCACCACGCCCGCGTATATGCTGGCGAAGAATATTGCGGAAGCCGCCGTGGGCATTGAAAAGCTGGTCGCCCGAGTGCTGGTGCTGACGGAATGAGGCGTCAGTCTTCCGCAGGCGCATGGGTGAAACGCCTTCTTTTACGCATCGTTCTCGTCCTGGCGGTGTTCTGGGGGGGCGGCCTGGCCGTGTTCAGCATTTTGCCGGTACCGTTTTCAGCGGTCATGGTTGAGCGCCAGCTTAGCGCGTGGTTCTCCGGTGATTTCGGCTATGTTGCCCATTCTGACTGGGTGAGCATGGATGAAATTTCTCCGTTCATGGGGCTGGCGGTTATCGCGGCGGAAGACCAGAAATTCCCGGAGCACTGGGGGTTCGATGTGGCTGCGATTGAAAAGGCGCTGGCCCATAACGAACGTCACGAAAACCGCGTGCGCGGTGCGTCAACGCTGTCGCAGCAGACGGCTAAAAACCTGTTCCTGTGGGATGGCCGAAGCTGGGTGCGAAAAGGGCTGGAAGCGGGCCTGACCCTGGGAATGGAAACGGTCTGGAGCAAAAAGCGTATTCTGACCGTTTACCTTAATATCGCCGAGTTCGGCGACGGGGTATTTGGTGTCGAAGCTGCATCACAACGCTATTTTAATAAACCTGCCAGCAGGCTGAGCATGTCGGAGGCGGCGCTGCTCGCGGCTGTTCTGCCTAATCCTGTCCGCTTCAAGGCCAGCGCCCCGTCAGGGTACGTGCGAAGCCGTCAGGCGTGGATCATGCGCCAGATGCGCCAGCTGGGTGGGGAAGGATTTATGGAGAGAAATGCGTTAATGTAGGGCGGGTAAGCGCAGCGCCACCCGCCAGAATAGCAGGCCTAATCTTCGTCGAACCCGGCGTTAAACAGCGCAACTACCGCTGCCAGAGCTTCCTCTTCCTGAGGACCGGTGGCTTCAACCTCAATCTGACGCCCTTTGGCGGAGTCCAGCATCAGCAGCGCAATCACGCTGTTGGCTTCCGCTTCGGTGCCTTCGTCATTACGCAGCAGCACTTCTGCATCGAAACCCTGCATCAGCTCAAACAGCTTCATCGCCGGGCGTGCATGCATGCCCAGCTTATTGGTGATCTCAACGGTTTGTTTTACTGTCATGTTTTACGTTTTTCCAGCGTGCGATGACGGGACTGAACGTTCTTACCGCGCGAGCGGAAATAGTCGGCCAGCTGTTCGGCGATGTAGACCGAACGATGTTTACCGCCGGTACAGCCAATCGCCACCGTCAGGTAGCTACGATTGTTTGTCTCCAGCATAGGTAACCATAGCTCAAGGTAGCTTCGCGTCTGGTAGATAAAATTGTGAACTTCAGTGTGTCGGTCGAGGAACGCCGCCACGGGCTTATCCAGACCGGTCATTGGACGCAGTTTGGGATCCCAGTGCGGGTTCGGCAGGAAGCGCACGTCGAAAACATAGTCCGCATCAATCGGAATACCGTGCTTAAAGCCGAAGGATTCGAACACCATCGTCAGCTCGCGCTCGCGTTTACCCAGCAGCCGGGTTCGCAGCATTTCCGCCAGCTCGTGAACGGACATCTCTGAGGTGTCGACAATCAGATCGGCACGTGAGCGCAGCGGCTCAAGCAGATCGCTCTCTTCGTCGATGGCGCTCTCCAGCGAGAGATTCTTGCTGGAAAGCGGGTGCAGACGACGGGTGTCGCTGTAGCGGCGGATCAGGGTATTGCGGTCGGCATCAAGGAACAGCAGCTGAGGCGAGAACGCGTCAGGCAGGTTACTCATTGCCTGTTCGAAGATCTCTGGCGATTCCGGCATGTTACGAACGTCGATACTGACGGCGGCGGAGGTTTGTCTCTCCGCTAACGTGCGTGCCAGATCGGGCAATAACACGACCGGCAGGTTATCGACGCAGTAAAAACCCATGTCTTCCAGCGCGCGCAGGGCAACGGATTTCCCCGACCCTGAACGACCGCTGACAATCATCAGCACCATGTTCCGTTTCTCCTCAGGACAACAGATGTGAAGGCCATCACCTGGTTATGCGTCATCCTGATTGCCTTCTGCTTCAGTGATAATTTGATAAAGCTCTTCATCACTTTGGGCTGAGCGCAGTCGACGGCAGATGGTTTTATCCGCCAGACGTTTAGCAACCAGCGAAAGCGTATGCAGGTGGGTCTTGGTCTGGTCGGCAGGCACCAACAGCGCGAAGAGGAGATCGACGGGCTGGTTATCAATGGCGTCAAAAGCGATTGGGGTTTCCAGCTGCACAAACACACCGACGGCACGCAGGGTGTCCTCTTCCAGCTTGCCGTGCGGGATCGCGATGCCGTTGCCGATACCGGTACTGCCCATCTTTTCACGGGTCAGAATGGCTTCGAACACCACCTGCGGCGGCAGGCCCAGCTGTTTTGCAGCTAATTCACTGATGATCTCCAGCGCACGTTTTTTGCTCTGGCAGTGAACGGCACTGCGGGTACATTCCTGGTTAAGGACATTGCTCAGTTGAAGAGCGGAATCGTTGTTCATCATAATTTCACCTAAGCGCTAACTGTACAAATGGCCCGTTGTGTTTCACAACAGGCCGTCCTGCACCCGTTAACTGCCCGGACAATTAGTGTTGTTTCAGTTTATCTTTATGTTTATTGAGCTGTCGCGCAAGCTTGTCAATCAAGCCGTCGATAGCCGCGTACATGTCTTGCCCTTCCGCACTGGCATGGAGTTCACCCCCGTTAACATGCAGGGTTGCATCCGAGATATGAGTCACTTTCTCCACTTTTAACACAACGTAGACCTGATTGATCCTTTCGAAATACTGCTCGAGTTTCGCGAACTTAGCGTTCACGAAGTCACGTAAAGCCTCAGTAATCTCGACGTTATGTCCTGTGATATTGAGCTGCATAGTGTCTTCCTTATCGGTTGTGTCAGACCAGCTGTTTACGCTGGTTAGACGGCGGAATGGATAAAGACTCTCGATACTTCGCAACAGTACGACGTGCCACCATAATACCCTGATCGGACAGCATGG
Source organism: Enterobacter cloacae complex sp. P43RS (assembly GCF_014930585.1). Lineage (NCBI taxonomy): Bacteria > Pseudomonadati > Pseudomonadota > Gammaproteobacteria > Enterobacterales > Enterobacteriaceae > Enterobacter > Enterobacter cloacae complex sp. P43RS. The sequence goes on along the minus strand of NZ_JADBRJ010000002.1, from coordinate 588,043 downwards.
TGGTCAACTTACTGTCACTTAGTGGCTTCGCGGGATTCTCCGCGGCGATCAACTTCTTCACCAGGGCGCGAATCGCCGTTGAGGAGGCTTCGCCGCCACCCTCGGTGTTCACGTGGCTGGAGAAGAAATACTTAAGCTCAAAAATACCGCGCGGACTGTGCAGATACTTCTGCGTAGTAACGCGGGAAATAGTGGATTCATGCATCTCGACGGCCTGGGCGATATCCGCCAGCACCATCGGCTTCATATACTCTTCGCCCTGCTCAAAGAAGGCCTGCTGCTGTTCGACGATGCAGCGGCTCACGCGAAGCAGGGTATCATTCCGGCTCTCCAGGCTCTTGATCAACCATCGCGCTTCCTGAAGATTGCTGCGAATATATTGATTGTCGGAGTCGTTGCGCGCGCTGGTACACATGGAGGCGTACTGCTGGTTGATTTGCAGGCGAGGGATGCTGTCAGAGTTCAGTTCAACGACCCAGCGGTCATTGTGTTTTCTGACCAGCACGTCCGGGATAACGTACTCGGGTTCGCTGGTCTGGATCGACTGACCGGGACGCGGATCGAGGGACTGGATCAGATTTACCGCCTCTTTCAGCACCTCTTCCTTCAGGCGCGTCACGCGCATCAGGGTGCGGAAATCGTGGTTAGCCAGAAGATCCAGATGATCGCTGATGATTAAGCGTGCCTCGTCGAGCCACGGCGTCTCTTTGCTGAACTGAGAAAGCTGGATCAGCAGACAGTCGCGCAGGTCTTTAGCGGCCACCCCGACCGGATCGAAGCGCTGAATGCGTTTCAGTACCGCTTCAATCTCCTCAATCTCAATCTCTTCATCGCCCATGCTTTCCAGAATGTCGTCCAGCGTGACGGTCAAATAACCGGTGTCATCAACGGCGTCGACAATCGACGTGGCAATAGCGCGGTCGGTATCGGAGAAGGGGGTAAGCTCTACCTGCCACATCAGGTAATCCTGCAGCGACTGGGTGGTTTCGCCCTGGTAGACCGGTAGCTCGTCGTCCTGGTAGTCTGCACGCGTGCCGGAAGGGGTCCCGGCGGTATAGATTTCATCCCAGCTGGCATCCAGCGGAAGCTCGTCCGGCATCTCTTTTTGTTCGAGTGCATCCGCGGTGTCGAGCGCTTCTGTGTCCTGTGACTGCTGGGTATCTACCTCATCATGAAGATCGGCTTGCTCCAGCAGGGGATTGCTGTCCAGCGCCTGCTGGAGCTCCTGCTGGAGTTCTAAGGTGGACAGTTGCAACAGACGAATTGCCTGCTGTAACTGCGGCGTCATCGCCAGCTGTTGGCTGAGCCTTAATTGCAAACCTTGCTTCATGTTCAGAGCATTTTTCTCCGGTTCGGCGTTACGTTACCTCTACCCTATCAGAGTCTGAAGTCTTCCCCAAGATAGACGCGCTTAACATGATCGTCTTCGAGGATCTGCTGCGGCGTACCGTGAGCGATCAGATTGCCCTGGCTCACGATATACGCGCGTTCACATACCGCCAGCGTTTCACGAACGTTGTGGTCGGTGATCAGCACGCCAAGTCCGCTGTCACGCAGATGCTCGATAATGCGTTTAATGTCGATAACGGAGATCGGGTCAACGCCCGCAAACGGTTCATCCAGAAGGATAAACTTCGGATTGGCGGCCAGCGCGCGCGCAATCTCAACACGACGGCGTTCCCCCCCGGACAAGGCCTGGCCCAGGCTGTCGCGCAGGTGTTCGATATGAAACTCTTCCATCAGCTCGTTGGCGCGATCCTGACGCTGTTCGTTGGTCAGGTCGTCGCGAATTTGCAGGACCGCCATCAGGTTATCAAAGACGCTCAGACGACGGAAAATAGAGGCTTCCTGCGGCAGATAGCCGATGCCACGGCGCGCGCGAGCGTGCAGCGGCAGCAGGCTGATATCTTCATCGTCAATAATAATGTTGCCGGCATCGCGCGGCACAATGCCAACCACCATGTAGAAGGTGGTGGTTTTACCCGCACCGTTCGGGCCAAGCAGGCCCACAATTTCGCCGGAGTTGACGGTCAGACTGACATCTTCTACGACACGGCGTCCCTTATAGGCCTTCGCGAGATTTTTTGCAGTTAATGTTGCCATAGCGAATTAGTTACTCTTCTTTTGTGCCGGGGCCTGGCCCTTGCCTTTGTCCTGCAGCTGCGACGGAACCAGCACGGTGGTTACGCGTTTGCCTTTCTCGCTGGAGGCCTGCATTTTTTGCTCTTTCACCAGATAGGTAATCTGGTCACCGGTAATATTGCTGTCCAGCTGTTCCAGATACGCGTTTCCGGTCAGGATGACCAGGTCCTTCGCCAGCTCATAGTGCATATGCGAGGCGTGGCCCTTCACCGGCTTGCCGTTGTCCTGCATCTGGTAGAAGGTGGCCGGGTTGCCGTAACCATCAATGATCTCTTTGCCCTGCTCGCCGCCCGGACGGGTAACGACCACTTTATCGGCGTTAATTTTGATAGTCCCCTGAGTCATGACGACGTTACCCGTGAAGGTGACGACGTTACCCTGCATATCGAGAGACTGAGTGTCGGACTCGATATGGATCGGCTGGTCGGTATCGCCCGTTACAGCAAGCGCAGGGAGACTGGCCGCCAGCATCGCGCTGGCGATAATTACTTTAAGGCTGAGTTTGTTTGTTTTGAATTTCATAGGAGGTTCTAACCTTTTCAATCAGCTCGGCGTTCTTGCTGCGTAAGTTCCCGCGCATTCTTAAACCGCTGGAATTAAATGTTGTGCCATACAGTGTGACCAGATCCTGCGACGTCACGTCCTGGGTTACCAGGTTGATCTGGGCATTATCCGTCGTAATTTTTCGCAGTTGCGAGTCAGCGGTCAGGGCGTTGACTTCAACGTGGCCATACAGATAAAGCATACGATCATTTGTCAGTTTGGCCCGATCTGACTTAATTGACCACGTCGGCACTTTGTCTTTATCGAAAGTGGTCATGACAGGTTGGGTAAACCACGAAACGCCGTCATCGGAAAAGTATTCAACGTGCTGGGCAATCAGGCGATAATTCAGCGCACCTTCCGGGCTATAGACCACGGTGTCACTGTGATCGCTTTTATAGGTTGGATCGTTATTGTTGACGACTTCCGTTTGCGTATCGTCGCGATCGGCAAGGTTCACGCCAATCAATACCAGTGCGACAAGCGAAAGCAGAATGATAACCCAACGTCTGGTTTTACTCATATCGATTGCCCTTTGGCTTCATCAAGCTTGCCCTGCGCCAGCAGAAGCAGATCGCAGACTTCACGGACGGCACCCCGGCCACCGTTGATGTGGGTAACGTAGTCAGCGCGCGGGATCAACAGCGGATGAGCATCAGCAACCGCGATGCTGAGACCGACTTCAGCCATCACCGGCCAGTCAATCAGGTCGTCCCCGACGTAGGCCACGTTTTCCGGTGCGATAGCCAGTTTACCCAGTAAATCATTGAACGCTGCCATCTTATCGGATTGACCCTGGTAAAGATGGGTAATGCCTAAGGTTTCACAGCGGTCTTCTACCAGTTTAGCTTTTCGTCCGGTGATGATAGCAACCTCGATACCCGAGGTGAGCGCACAGCGGATACCGTAGCCGTCGCGAACGTTAAACGCTTTCAGCTCTTCACCATTATTGCCCATGTAAATCAGGCCATCGGAAAGTACGCCATCCACATCCAGAATGAGCAGACGAATATTTTCAGCCTTTGCCATCATCTGGGTACTGACCGGACCATAACAGGTTGCAAGGGATGCACCCGCATTACTCATTGTCTTATCCTTTATTACACTACGCCAGCGCGCAGCAGATCATGCATATGTACCACACCCAGCAACTGGTCGCCATCGGCAACCATAACGGAGGTGATATGGCGGGACTGCATCAGGTTCAGCACATCCACGGCCAGCGTTCCCGGACGCACGCGAATGCCGCCGGGCGTCATCACATCGGCAATGCCGAGCGTGCGGACATCTACACCCATGTCGAACACGCGACGCAGGTCGCCATCGGTGAAGATCCCCTGAATTTTCATCAGATCGTCGCACACGACCGTCATACCCAAATTCTTACGGGTGATTTCCAGCAGCGCATCACGCAGGGAGGCTTCTTTGCTGACGTGAGGGATCTCATCCCCGGTGTGCATAATATCGTTTACCCGCAGCAGCAGCTTGCGCCCCAGCGCGCCGCCCGGATGGGAGAGCGCGAAATCTTCCGGCGTAAAACCGCGGGCTTCAAGCAGCGCGACGGCAAGCGCATCGCCCATGACCAGCGCGGCGGTGGTGCTGGATGTTGGCGCCAGGCCGAGCGGGCAGGCCTCTTTCGGTACTTTAACGCACAGATGAATATCGGCTGCACGCGCCATGCTACTTTCCGGACGGCTGGTCATGCAAATCAGCGGCACCTGCAGACGCTTCAGTACGGGGATCAATGCCAGAATTTCATTGGACTCACCGGAGTTGGACAGCGCGATAACGACATCTTGCGGCGTGACCATCCCCAGGTCGCCGTGCGCGGCTTCCCCCGGGTGTACAAAGAAGGACGAGGTTCCGGTGCTGGCAAACGTTGCCGCCATTTTGCGCCCAATGTGGCCGGACTTGCCCATCCCCATCACCACGACTTTCCCGGCACAGTAGAATATCTTCTCACATGCCAGACTAAAATCCTGATTAATGTACTGATCTAACTGCGCCAGACCTTCACGTTCAATCTCCAGAACCTCTTTGCCTGCTTTCTGAAAGTCAAAACCCGGCTGCAATTCTATTTGCGACATAATGCGTTTCCGTTTACCCAGAGAGAAGAGGCGAGAGCCAGTACAGCATCGCCATCCATACGATAAATCCACCCGTCAGCAGTGCGCCTGCGCCTTTGCCGATCTGGCGTTGCCGCCGCCAGCAGAGCAGGGCAAATATCACGCTGACCAGCAACATCACCCCGTAATCGCGTGAAAACGCCAGAGGATTAAACGGCCCCGGCGTAATCAGAGCCGGCAGGCCCATGACAATCGCGATATTAAATATGTTGGAGCCGATGATATTACCAATGGCGATGTCATCTTCCCCTTTACGCGCCCCCGCAATGGCGGTGGCCAGCTCCGGCAGGCTGGTGCCGATAGCAATAACCGTCAGGCCAATCGTCAGTTCGCTCATGGCGAAATAGTTCGCCAGTACCGTCGCGTTATCCACGACCATGCGCGTTGCCATCGGCATAATGATCAGCGCAACGCCAAGCCAGAGGAGGGCGACCGGCAGCGTGCCTTCCCGCGGGAGTTCGGCAACCTGTTCACGCGTCAGGCTATCCTGACCCTGTTTTTCCGCCTGGCGGGCAATTTTAACACTATACAGTAACCAGATGACGGCCAGCGCCAGCAGGAAAATGCCGTCGCTATAGCTCAATACGCCATCATAAAATACGCACCCTGCCAGCAGGCTTACGACTAACATTAGCGGCAATTCACGGCGCAGAACATCAGAATGCACGCGAAATGGATGGAGCAGTGCCGCAAGGCCCAAAATCAGTAATATATTGACGATGTTAGAGCCAATCGCGGTGCCAATTGCCAGGTCTAACTGACCATGCAGCGACGCCGAGACGGAGACGATGATTTCAGGAAGTGACGTGCCAACGCTGACCACGGTCATCCCGATGACTACAGGCGGTACACCCGTCAGGCGACACAGGATAGATGCAGCAAAGACTAAACGGTCAGCACTGTAGACCACTAACAGTAAACCAATGATTAACAGTGCTGTTGCTAAAAGCATCAAAAGTCCTTTCTTCAGGTATACTTGTCGGTCCATCGCGCGGGAATGGCTGGACTGCATACGGTCTGAGGCGTAACGAATTCCTAATTTTGACTTTATGCGCCGGAAAAGTAAAACAAATGCCAGCTTTCGCTAACCTCAACGGCTAATATTCTGTAAAAATGCGGGGTTAAGGGCTGATTCAGGCTGCACGTCTTAACGTGAGCAGGGTAAGAAAGGAACTATAAATGAGCCAAACGATGGCGAATATCGTCGATGTCCGCGGTGTGAGTTTTTCTCGCGGCAATCGACTGATATTCGATGATATTTCGTTGACCGTACCGCGTGGCAAAATCACCGCCATCATGGGGCCGTCCGGGATCGGTAAAACGACCCTCCTGCGCCTTATTGGTGGTCAGATCCCACCGGATAGCGGTGAAATCCTCTTCGATGGCGAAAACGTCCCGGAGATGTCGCGCTCGCGCCTGTATACTGTCCGCAAACGTATGAGTATGCTCTTTCAGTCGGGGGCGTTGTTCACCGACATGAACGTCTTTGATAACGTGGCCTATCCGCTGCGCGAGCATACCAGCCTGCCGCCTGAGCTGCTGAAAAGCACGGTGATGATGAAGCTTGAAGCTGTGGGGTTGCGGGGAGCCGCGAAGCTAATGCCTTCGGAACTGTCCGGCGGGATGGCGCGCCGCGCCGCGCTGGCGCGAGCCATTGCATTAGAGCCCGATTTAATCATGTTCGACGAACCGTTCGTCGGGCAGGATCCCATCACGATGGGCGTGCTGGTAAAGCTCATCTCTGAACTGAACAGCGCGCTCGGCGTCACCTGTATCGTGGTGTCTCACGATGTACCGGAAGTGTTGAGCATTGCCGATTACGCCTATATCGTGGCGGACAAAAAGATCGTTGCACACGGCAGCGCCCAGGCGCTGCAGGAAAATTGCGATCCACGCGTGCGGCAGTTCCTCGACGGTATTGCTGACGGACCCGTACCGTTCCGCTACCCGGCGGGCGATTATCGTGACGATTTACTGGGAATAGGGAGTTAAGCCACTCATGCTGTTAAATGCGTTGGCCGCTCTCGGACACCGTGGCATAAAAACCATCAGGACGTTCGGGCGTGCCGGATTGATGTTATTCAACGCGCTGGTCGGCAAGCCGGAGTTTAGCAAGCACGCCCCTCTGCTGGTGCGTCAGCTTTATAATGTCGGCGTACTGTCGATGCTCATCATTATTGTTTCCGGTCTGTTTATCGGCATGGTGCTTGGGCTGCAGGGCTACCTTGTTCTGACAACCTACAGTGCGGAAACCAGCCTCGGAATGCTGGTGGCGCTTTCGCTGCTGCGCGAATTGGGTCCGGTTGTGGCGGCACTGCTGTTTGCCGGACGCGCTGGGTCGGCATTAACGGCTGAGATTGGCCTGATGCGTGCGACCGAGCAGCTATCCAGCATGGAAATGATGGCGGTCGATCCGCTGCGTCGCGTGATCTCGCCGCGTTTCTGGGCGGGGGTGATCTCGCTCCCGCTACTGACTATTCTGTTTGTCGCCGTGGGGATCTGGGGCGGTTCGCTGGTTGGGGTCCACTGGAAAGGCATCGATGCCGGCTTCTTCTGGTCCGCGATGCAGGACGCCATCGACCTGCGAATGGATCTGGTTAACTGCCTGATTAAAAGCGTGGTGTTTGCCATTACGGTCACCTGGATTGCATTGTTCAATGGTTACGATGCTATCCCGACGTCGGCGGGCATTAGCCGTGCAACTACACGTACTGTCGTACATTCGTCGCTGGCCGTACTGGGCCTGGATTTTGTGCTCACCGCACTGATGTTTGGGAATTGAGTTCATGCAAACGAGAAAAAATGAAATTTGGGTCGGCGTTTTCCTACTGCTGGCGCTGCTGGCGGCGCTGTTTATCTGCCTGAGAGCGGCTGATATTACGTCTGTGCGCACCGAGCCGACGTATCGCATCTATGCCACGTTCGATAACATCGGCGGGCTGAAGGCGCGTTCACCGGTCCGCATTGGCGGTGTGGTGATCGGCCGCGTATCTGACATTACGCTCGATGAGAAAACGTATCTGCCGCGCGTCGCGATGGATATCGAAGAACGTTACAACCACATTCCGGACACCAGCTCCCTTTCTATCCGTACTTCCGGCCTGCTGGGTGAACAATATCTGGCACTTAACGTCGGCTTTGAAGATCCTGAGCTGGGAACGACTATCCTTAAAGACGGTAGCGTTATCCAGGATACGAAGTCCGCGATGGTGCTGGAGGACATGATTGGTCAGTTCCTTTACAACAGTAAAGGGGATGATAAAAAGTCTGACGATGCCCCTGCGCAGAGTGAAGACCATACCAACGTTGCGCCGACCCCTGGTGCTGCGAATTAATTCAGGAGAAGTCATTCATGTTTAAACGACTGTTAATGGTTGCCATGCTGGTCATTGCCCCTCTCACTGCGGCACATGCTGCGGATCAGAGCAACCCGTACAAACTGATGGACGAAGCTGCGAAGAAAACCTTCGACCGTCTCAAAAACGAACAGCCAAAAATTCGCGCGAATCCTGACTATCTGCGTGACGTGGTTGACCAGGAACTGCTGCCGTATGTGCAGATCAAATATGCGGGAGCGCTGGTGCTGGGCCGCTATTACAAAGACGCCACCCCGGCGCAGCGTGAGGCCTATTTTGCCGCATTCCGTGAATACCTGAAGCAGGCGTATGGTCAGGCGCTGGCGATGTACCACGGTCAGACCTATCAGATCGCCCCGGAGCAGCCGCTGGGTGATGCGACCATCGTGCCTATTCGCGTAACGATCATCGATCCTAACGGCCGTCCGCCGGTGCGCCTGGATTTCCAGTGGCGTAAAAATAGCCAGACCGGCCACTGGCAGGCGTATGACATGATCGCCGAAGGGGTGAGCATGATCACCACCAAGCAGAACGAGTGGAGCGACCTGCTGCGCACCAAGGGCATTGATGGCCTGACCGCACAGCTGCAGTCCATTGCTCGTCAGAAAATTACCCTGGACGAGAAGAAGTAATGTCGCAGCAACTCCGCTGGTCGCGTGAAGGTAAGACGTTAAGGCTGTCCGGTGAGCTGGACCAGGATCTGCTGAACCCACTGTGGGATAAACGCCAGGAAGCGATGCAGGGCGTGACGCTTATCGACTTAACCGACGTCACGCGGGTGGATACGGCAGGCGTTGCGCTGCTCGCCCATCTGGTTGCCGTGGGCAAAAAGCAGGGAACAAGCGTCATGCTTCATGGCGCGAGTGACAATGTCGTTACCCTTGCGCAACTCTACAATCTGCCTCAGGACATACTGCCTCGTTAATATTTTCAGTGCGTTACTTCCGAAAGCCCTGACAGTTTCATCGTCGGGGCTTTTTGCTTGTTTAAGACGACGCCACTTTGCTCTAAGATGTTGGGCTTGTTTTCACTATCAGATGATTAAGAGCCCATGGAAAATCATGAAATCCAGACAGTGCTGATGAATGCACTCTCCCTTCAGGAAGCCCACGTCACTGGCGATGGCAGTCACTTCCAGGTTATTGCTGTGGGTGAGATGTTCGACGGTATGAGCCGTGTGAAGAAGCAGCAGGCTGTGTACGCGCCGCTGATGGAATATATTGCGGATAACCGCATCCACGCCCTGTCGATTAAAGCGTTCACCCCGCAAGAGTGGGCACGCGATCGCAAACTAAACGGTTTTTGAGCTGAGGGCGACAGGCCCGCAGCACGGTTGAATTTATAAGAGAGCACACAATGGATAAATTTCGTGTACAGGGGCCAACGCGTCTCCAGGGCGAAGTCACAATTTCTGGCGCGAAGAACGCCGCGCTGCCAATCCTCTTTGCTGCGCTGCTCGCGGAAGAGCCGGTAGAAATTCAGAACGTACCGAAGCTGAAAGATATCGACACGACCATGAAGTTGCTCACCCAGTTGGGCACTAAAGTTGAGCGCAACGGTTCCGTCTGGATCGACGCCAGCAACGTGAACAACTTCTCTGCGCCTTACGATCTGGTGAAAACCATGCGTGCATCTATCTGGGCGCTTGGCCCGCTGGTGGCACGTTTCGGTCAGGGTCAGGTTTCGCTGCCGGGTGGTTGCGCCATCGGCGCGCGTCCGGTTGACCTGCATATCTTTGGCCTGGAGAAACTGGGCGCAGAGATCAAGCTGGAAGAGGGTTACGTTAAGGCCTCCGTCAACGGTCGTCTGAAAGGCGCGCACATTGTCATGGACAAAGTGAGCGTAGGCGCTACCGTCACCATCATGTCTGCTGCAACGCTGGCAGAAGGTACCACCATCATCGAAAACGCCGCGCGCGAACCGGAGATCGTGGATACCGCCAATTTCCTCGTGGCGCTGGGCGCGAAGATTTCCGGCCAGGGTACTGACCGCATCACCATTGAAGGCGTTGAGCGTCTGGGCGGTGGTGTGTATCGCGTTCTGCCGGACCGTATCGAAACCGGCACCTTCCTGGTGGCTGCGGCGATCTCTGGCGGTAAGATTGTCTGCCGTAATGCACAGCCAGACACTCTGGATGCCGTTCTGGCGAAGCTGCGTGAAGCGGGTGCCGATGTTGAAACCGGTGAAGACTGGATCAGCCTCGACATGCACGGCAAGCGTCCTAAAGCGGTGACCGTGCGTACGGCTCCGCATCCGGCATTCCCGACCGATATGCAGGCACAGTTCACTCTGCTGAACCTGGTTGCCGAAGGAACCGGTGTGATTACCGAGACGATTTTCGAAAACCGTTTTATGCACGTACCTGAACTGATCCGTATGGGTGCACATGCTGAGATCGAAAGTAACACCGTGATTTGCCATGGCGTTGAGAAACTGTCCGGTGCTCAGGTAATGGCAACGGATCTGCGTGCGTCTGCAAGCCTGGTGCTGGCGGGCTGTATCGCGGAAGGCACAACGGTGGTGGATCGTATTTATCACATCGATCGTGGCTATGAACGTATTGAAGACAAACTGCGCGCGCTGGGTGCCAATATCGAGCGTGTGAAGGGCGAGTAATCGTTCCGGCAGCCCCCTGCCAGAAATGACCGGGGGGTTGCTATTCCTGTCAAAAAAACCGTTATCCCTGCGGTTCTGTTTTTGCTTTTCTCTGGCGCATCATGCGCGTTCTGTCGATAAATTCATGAGTAACAGGATCGTGATAACGTGAAGGCCAGATCACCCACGGGTGCGTCTCCAGCGCCGTCGCGATAATCAATTCTCCCTTTGGCCAGGGGCGGGTCAGGGCGTTGGCCAGGGTGGAAGAACTCAGACCATGGCGGCGGGACTCTGCTGCAAGTGACGTACCTCTTTTGCGCAGTGCCGCAATGATATCTGCCGTATGCCAGTCGATAAATTTCGTATCCATAACGCTGTCCTTAAGTTCGGATTCACCTACGCCGTTTCTTCTGAAACGACTGGCTTACTATACTCATTTCGACTTCTTGTTCTAAAAAGTTCGCGTTACTTGAAGGGATATTCAGAATAAGACATGGCTTTATTCATGCGGGCTTTAACCCGATTCATTTACATGAATGTGGAATTTACTGGTGCGTTTTTGAACCTCCCCGCGATGGATACGGGGAGGTGGGGGCAAGATTAACGGTCGCGTTGAACAGCGATGTGGGCAAGACCAATCAGGGCATCGCGCCATGGGCTGTCTGGAATAACCTGGAGAGCTTCGATGGCTTTGTCAGCCTCTTCTTCAGCACGCTGACGCGTCCATTCCAGCGAGCCGCAGATGGCCATCGTTTCCAGTACAGGTTCCAGAAGATGGCGGCCATTTCCCTGTTCGATCGCCTCACGGATCATTTTCGCCTGGTCGGCCGTTCCGTTACGCATCGCGTGAAGCAGCGGCAGGGTCGGTTTGCCTTCGTTCAGGTCATCGCCAACGTTTTTGCCGAGCGTTTCGCCGTCCGCGCTGTAGTCCAGCAAATCATCAATCAGCTGGAAGGCAGTACCCAGATAGCGCCCATAATCCTGCAATCCTTTTTCCTGCGCCTCGGAACAGCCAGCCAGGATGCCGGAACACTGGGCGGCCGCTTCAAACAGGCGCGCTGTTTTGCTGTAGATAACGCGCATGTAGTTTTCTTCGGTGATATCGGGGTCATTGACGTTCATCAGCTGCAGCACTTCGCCTTCAGCGATGACGTTGACGGCTTCGGACATCACCTCGAGCACTTTCAGAGAGCCCAGGCTGGTCATCATCTGGAAGGCGCGGGTATAGATAAAGTCCCCGACCAGAACGCTGGCGGCGTTCCCGAAGGCAGCGTTTGCCGTGGCCTTGCCACGACGCATATCGGATTCATCCACAACATCGTCATGCAGAAGCGTCGCGGTGTGAATAAATTCGATCAGCGCGGCGATCGTCACGTGGGCATTTCCCTGATAGCCAACGGCTCTGGCAGCCAGAATGGCAATCATCGGGCGAATGCGTTTACCGCCGCCGCTGACAATGTAATAGCCCAACTGATTGATCAGCTGAACGTCAGAGTTGAGTTGCTCCAGGATTGCTGCATTTACACCCGCCATATCTTGCGCGGTTAACTCGTTGATTTTTTCTAAATTCATCGCAAAAGCCGGGCTTTTTATCCTGTTGATCCCATCTTCAATGGGGTAACGAAGGGTTTCGGTTTATCAATAGTAGTGCTGATTGTACTGAAAAAACGGCTCAGATAAACGTTACCGTACGTGTTGTGTTTTTTTTCTTCATGTATTGACGGTAGCACTTGTCAAAGGCTCGCGTTTTGCGTAATATTCGCGCCCTATTGTGAATATTTATAGCGCACTCTGATTCATACGAGGACGTGCGCGGAAGCGGAGTTTATATGTACGCGGTTTTCCAAAGTGGTGGTAAACAACACCGAGTAAGCGAAGGTCAGACCGTTCGCCTGGAAAAGCTGGACATCGCAACTGGCGAATCTGTTGAGTTCGCAGAAGTTCTGATGATCGCAAACGGTGAAGAAGTCAAAATCGGCGTTCCTTTCGTTGATGGCGGCGTTATCAAAGCTGAAGTTGTTGCACACGGTCGTGGCGAGAAAGTTAAAATCGTTAAGTTTCGTCGTCGTAAACACTACCGTAAGCAGCAGGGCCACCGTCAGTGGTTCACTGATGTGAAAATTACTGGCATCAGCGCCTAAGACCTGAGGAGAGATTTAAATGGCACATAAAAAGGCTGGCGGCTCCACACGTAACGGTCGCGATTCAGAAGCTAAACGCCTGGGCGTTAAGCGTTTCGGTGGCGAATCCGTTCTGGCGGGTAGCATCATCGTTCGTCAACGTGGTACCAAATTCCACGCTGGCAACAACGTAGGTTGCGGTCGTGACCACACTCTGTTTGCTAAAGCAGACGGTAAAGTGAAATTTGAAGTTAAAGGCCCGAACAACCGTAAATACATCAGCATCGTTGCTGAGTAAGGTTTTCTCGGTCCGGTAACGGATTAAAGCCCCGCAACGTGTTGCGGGGCTTTTTACATTGGAAACCCGGAAAATTTTCTGTAGGGAAAACGGGCATGAAGCAGCAGGCCGGCATTGGTATTCTTTTGGCGCTCACGACCGCAATGTGCTGGGGTGCGCTGCCAATTGCAATGAAGCAGGTACTGGAAGTGATGGAGCCGCCTACGGTGGTCTTTTATCGCTTTCTGATGGCAAGCATTGGTCTCGGGACCATCCTTGCAGTTAAAGGCAAGCTTCCACCGCTACGGCTCTTCCGCAAACCTCGATGGCTGGTGTTGCTGGCCATTGCGACGGGCGGTCTGTTCGGTAACTTTATCCTGTTCAGCTCTTCCCTGCAGTATTTGAGCCCTACGGCGTCTCAGGTGATTGGTCAGCTTTCGCCTGTCGGCATGATGGTCGCGAGCGTGTTCATCCTCAAAGAGAAGATGCGCGGGACGCAGATTATTGGGGCAAGCATGCTGCTATGCGGCCTGGTGATGTTCTTCAACACCAGCCTGATCGAGATTTTTACCCGGCTTACGGACTACACCTGGGGCGTGATCTTCGGCGTGGGTGCAGCAACGGTCTGGGTGAGCTATGGCGTCGCGCAAAAGGTGTTATTGCGTCGCCTGGCCTCACAGCAGATCCTTTTTTTGCTGTACACTTTGTGTACAGTGGCATTATTGCCGTTAGCGAAGCCGGGCGTCATTACCCAGCTGAGCGACTGGCAACTGGCGTGCCTCATTTTTTGTGGGCTTAACACGCTGGTCGGTTATGGCGCGCTGGCGGAAGCGATGGCGCGCTGGCAGGCAGCACAGGTGAGCGCATTGATCACGCTTACCCCGCTGTTTACGCTGTTATTTTCAGATTTGTTATCAATGGCCTGGCCCGATGTCTTCGTCAGACCGATGCTCAACCTGTTGGGCTATCTCGGTGCGTTTGTCGTGGTTGCGGGCGCGATGTATTCCGCCATTGGTCATCGTCTTTGGGGACGTTGGCGCAAAAATGAAGCGGTCGTAGTAGTCCCCCGCTCAGGCGAATGAGTTACGGAGAGTAAAATGAAGTTTGTTGATGAAGCGACGATTCTGGTCGTGGCAGGTGATGGCGGTAACGGTTGTGTAAGCTTCCGCCGTGAAAAATATATTCCTCGTGGCGGCCCTGACGGCGGTGACGGTGGCGATGGTGGTGACGTGTGGCTGGAGGCGGATGAAAACCTCAACACGCTGATCGACTACCGCTTTGAAAAATCCTTCCGCGCAGAACGCGGACAGAACGGCCAGAGCCGTGACTGTACCGGTAAACGCGGTAAAGACGTGACCATTAAGGTTCCGGTTGGTACGCGCGTTATCGATCAGGGCACCGGTGAAACCATGGGCGATATGACCAAACACGGTCAGCGCCTGATGGTCGCAAAAGGCGGCTGGCACGGTCTGGGTAACAGCCGTTTCAAATCTTCCGTTAACCGTACCCCGCGTCAGAAAACGATGGGTACGCCAGGCGATAAGCGTGACCTGCAGCTTGAACTGATGCTGCTGGCTGACGTGGGCATGCTGGGTATGCCAAACGCAGGTAAATCGACCTTTATTCGCGCCGTCTCTGCGGCCAAGCCAAAAGTAGCGGACTATCCGTTTACCACGCTGGTACCAAGCCTCGGCGTTGTCCGTATGGATAACGAAAAGAGCTTCGTCGTGGCTGATATCCCAGGCCTGATTGAAGGCGCTGCGGAAGGGGCTGGCCTGGGTATTCGCTTCCTGAAGCACCTTGAGCGTTGCCGCGTTCTGCTGCACCTCATCGACATCGATCCGATCGACGGTTCCGATCCGGTTGAAAACGCCCGTATCATTATCGGTGAGCTGGAAAAATACAGCGAAAAACTGGCGAGTAAGCCACGCTGGCTGGTCTTCAACAAGATCGACCTGATGGATAAAGCGGAAGCCGAAGCGAAAGCCAAAGCGATTGCCGAAGCAATGGGCTGGGAAGATAAATACTACCTTATCTCCGCGGCAAGTCAGGTTGGCGTGAAAGATCTCTGCTGGGATGTGATGACCTTCATCATCGAGAACCCTGTCGTTCAGGCTGAAGAAGCGAAACAGCCAGAAAAAGTCGAATTCATGTGGGATGACTACCACCGCCAGCAGCTCGAAGAGCTGGAAGCGGAAGAGGAAGACGACTGGGACGATGACTGGGATGAAGACGACGAAGAAGGCGTCGAGTTCATCTACAAGCACTAATGTCTGTCCAAAGCCCCCATCAGGGGGCTTTTTTCATTCCAGCGTTGAGGGCAGCCAGCAGCTTGCTATCAGGCCGCCTTCAGCACCATTCTCCAGCATCAGCTTACCGTGATGAAGCTGCAGGATGCGCTGTACGATACTCAGGCCAAGGCCGCTGCCGCCGTAACGCTGATCGAGGCGACGGAACGGCTCCGTGATCGACTGTCGATGCGCTTCGTCAATACCAGGCCCCTGATCGATAACGCTGAGCTGCGTACCGCCTTCGACCTCGGTAAGCGTCACGGTAATCGTGGTGCCTGTCGGGCTGTAGCGCCCGGCATTCTCCAGCAGGTTGCGCAGCATCAGCCGCAGCAGTACCGCGTCTCCCTGAACAGTGAGCGCGCTTTTAGCAGGCCAAATCACCGTATGCTCTTTGGCTTCATGCTCAAGACCAAGAGGCGTGATAATGGTGTCCGTCCAGTTGATGGTTTCATAGTGGCCGCTCGCCATTGCCTGTCCTGCACGGGCCAGCATCAGCAGTTGCTCTACGGTGTGCATTAGCTGGTCAATACGGCTGATGAGCGTCGTGGCCTGCGTAGAGCCTGACTGGGCCATGAGCTCCAGATGGAGCCTGATTCCGGCAAGAGGCGTTCGCAGTTCATGGGCGGCGTCAGCCGTGAAGAGACGCTCCTGCTGAATGGTACTGTCCAGCCTGGCGAGTAGCTGATTGAGCGAGGTGGTAACGGCGCCGATTTCTTCCATGTCGGAATACATAGGAAGTGGGGTTAGGTTATCCGCCGAACGGTTAGCCAGGCTCACGCGCAGTTTGTTCAGCGGTCGGGTTATCCAGGTGACCGCCCAGAACGAGAAAAACAACGTAAACCCAACCATCACCAGAGAAGGAACCAGCAGCGAGGCAATCGCTTCGCGGATCTCTTTCTCGACGTGGTTGTTACGCGATTTTGCCGACAGCGTTTCGTTCACCAGAAAGCCAATCTGCTCGCGGCTTTCGTGCCACAACCAAATGACGCTTATCAGCTGGAAAAATAACAGAATGACCGCCAGCAACACCATTAATCGCCGACGCATGCTGTTCATTTCTGGCTCTCCAGGCGGTAGCCAACGCCGCGGACGGTTTTAATCCGGTCTTTGCCGAGCTTACGACGCAGGTTGTGGATGTGGACTTCCAGGGTATTTGACCCCGGATCGTCCTGCCAGGAATAGATATCCTGCTGAAGGGTTTCTCTGTGTACCGTTTGTCCGCTTCGCATGATCAGACGCGTCAGCAAGGCGAACTCTTTTGGTGTGACTTCAACGGGCTGGGACTGGCGCAATACCTGCTGGGTTTGCAGATTCAGGGTAATGTCCCCGTCGGTTAGTAAGTTATCACTATGGCCCTGATAACGGCGTATTAACGCTCGCACCCGAGCCTGAAGTTCTGCAAGCGCAAAGGGCTTCACCAGATAATCATCGGCGCCAGCATCAAGGCCGGTAATACGATCTTCAATGGCGTCGCGTGCCGTCAGGATTAACACCGGATTGGCGATGCCCCGACGACGCCACTGGGTAAGCAGCGTCGCGCCGTCTTTGTCCGGCAAGCCCAGGTCAAGGATCACCAGGCTGTATTCGCCGCTCTGGATCAGGGCATCTGCTTCTGCCGCGGTGCCGGCACAGTCCAGGGCATAGCCTTCATTGGCGAGTCCCAGAGCCAGTCCTTCCTGTAATAACAGATCGTCTTCAACTATAAGTAGTTTCATCGCTAGTTATTCTGGTAGATGTCTTTATAAAGCCTGCTTTCGAAGCGAACCAGTGGAATACGGCGGTTGCGCTGGTCGGTCGGTTCGACGGCATAGCCGGAAAGATACTGCACGAATGCCATGCGCTGTCCGCTGGCGGTCGTGATGAACCCTGCCAGGTTATACACCCCCTGCAGTGAACCTGTTTTCGCGGAGACTTTGCCATCCACACCTGCAGCGTGAAGCCCAGCGCGGTACTGCAGCGAACCGTCGTGTCCGGCAAGCGGCAGCATTGAGATAAAGTTTAGCTCAGTGTCATGTTGTGCAATGTACTGAAGCACCTGCATCATGGTGGCCGGGGCAATCAGGTTATGACGCGATAATCCTGAACCATCAACGGCGATAGTGTTACCCAGATCGATTCCCGCCTGCTGGCGCAGGATCTGACGAACAGCGTCTGAGCCCGCGCGCCAGGTTCCCGGCACGCCGAAACGCGCGTGGCCAATCATGCGGAACACGGTGTCGGCAATCATGTTGTCAGACTTTTTCAGCATAATTCGCAGCAAATCGTGCAGCGGTGGCGACTGTTTGCTGGCAATGACCGTTCCGGGCTGGTTGACCTGCGTCTGGCGTAGCAGCGTGCCGGAGTAGGTTATTCCCGCCTGCTTCAGCTCATCCTTGAGAATCGCACCCGCATAGCTTGCGCCATCCTGAATCGCGAAGGCCAGCGGCAGGGGATCGGCGCGCTGCGTCAGGCAGCCGGTGAGGGTGTAACGGTTAAGATCGCCAGGCACCACGTCCAGTTCGCAGTACTGGGCATCCGGGGAGCCTTTAGCCAGCGTTCGCACCTGGCTAAACATGGTCACCGGATAGTAAGATGCCACGCGAATGAACGCTAAATCATCTGGCTTGGGCGCGCTGTAAAGGGAAATCGAGAAGCAGTTGCGGTCAACAATCGCGGCGGCTGGCGGGGCGCTAAAGCACTGCGTCATGTCGTTCCACGGCCAGCCTGGTGCTTTATCGTGGCTGGCAAAAATGGAGGTATCGATCAGCACGTTGCCATCGATTTTTGTCACGCCGGATTTTTTCAACACCGCTACCATGTTGCGGATATCCTGGCGCTTAAAGGTGGGATCGCCACCGAAACGGGCGATAAGATCGCCTTTCAGTTCGCCACCGTCGACGTTACCTTTGGTTTCAAGCGTGGTGGTAAAACGGAAGTCAGGCCCGAGTTGGAGCAGGGCGGCGAGGGCAGTGATCACCTTCTGGGTACTGGCAGGCAGCGCCATCTGTTGACTGTGATAGTCAATCTCGGGAGCCTGTGCGCCAACCTTCTGCACCATCAGGGCGAGGTTCGCGCCTGCGGGGAGCTGATTAATGTACTCATCAACATTCGCGGCCTGGGCGGTGAACGTTATACTGGTAGTCAATCCGATGATAAAACTGGAAAATCGCATAATCTCGCGCTAACAACCCGAAAACAAACCGTCATACTACGGTGCATGGCACTGCAAAGTAAACGATGACCCATAGTGAACTTCGCGGTAAAATGCGTATCAAATTGAAAAATTGCTGCTGACCTGGGGCGTCGCTCCCGGGTCGGTTTTCTTTTTGCTTCTTGCCCGCTTCGGGGGGCAGGAGCAGGGAACACTGCTCCCAACAGGAATGTTTAAGAGGTATAACAAATGCAAGCTATTCCGATGACCTTACGTGGTGCCGAAAAACTGCGCGAAGAGCTGGATTTCCTGAAATCCGTGCGTCGCCCTGAAATCATCGCCGCTATCGCGGAAGCCCGTGAGCATGGCGACCTGAAAGAGAATGCTGAATACCATGCGGCGCGCGAGCAGCAGGGTTTCTGTGAAGGGCGCATTAAAGATATCGAAGCGAAACTGTCTAATGCGCAGGTTATCGATATCACCAAAATGCCTAACAATGGTCGCGTGATCTTTGGTTCTACCGTCAGCGTTCTGAACCTCGACAACGATGAAGAGCAAACCTATCGCATCGTGGGCGATGATGAAGCAGACTTTAAACAGAACCTGATTTCGGTGAACTCACCCATTGCTCGCGGCCTGATTGGCAAAGAGCAGGACGATGTTGTCACCATCCGCACCCCTGGCGGTGAAGTGGAATACGAAATTATCAAGGTTGAATACCTGTAATTCGCTTCTCTACTAAGATGTTGATACATTGTAAAGAAAAGAAAAAGGCCGCATAGCGGCCTTTTATCAACTCAAGGAGCATGGCATTTTGCTGAGCCTGCTGAAAGAAATCCCTCGTTTCACACAGAAAATGTGATTGATTCAGGATATCCTTAGCGTGGCAGCGAGATTTTACGCTCTTTAGATGGGCGATAGAGCACCAGCGTTTTACCGATGACCTGTACATTACAGGCGCCGGTTTCGCGCACGATGGCTTCCACGATCAGGTTTTTAGTGTCTCTGTCTTCAGAGGCGATTTTCACCTTGATCAGCTCGTGGTGTTCCAGCGCTTGTTCAATCTCGGCAAGCACCCCTTCGGTCAAACCATTGTTGCCAAGCA
Source organism: Enterobacter cloacae complex sp. P43RS (assembly GCF_014930585.1). Classification (NCBI taxonomy): domain Bacteria; kingdom Pseudomonadati; phylum Pseudomonadota; class Gammaproteobacteria; order Enterobacterales; family Enterobacteriaceae; genus Enterobacter; species Enterobacter cloacae complex sp. P43RS. The sequence goes on along the minus strand of NZ_JADBRJ010000002.1, from coordinate 568,358 downwards.
TGACTACAGGCTTGAGCGGATGTGCCAGACCTTTAAGGTGCTGTTTTTGTTTAGTACTCAGATTCATCGTATATTTTTGCTTACGTTGGGATTGAAAACGGTTCATTCTACCGCCATCTCCCTTATATCGCCAAATAGCTGCGTAGAAATTTACGTCACAGGCAAGCAACGATGAACCAGGACGGAAATGTTAAATGACAGGTAAAAAGCGTTCTGCCAGTTCCAGCCGCTGGCTTCAGGAACACTTTAGCGATAAATATGTTCAACAGGCACAGAAAAAGGGGTTACGTTCCCGTGCCTGGTTTAAACTTGATGAAATACAGCAAAGTGACAAACTTTTTAAGCCGGGGATGACGGTTGTCGACCTCGGTGCGGCACCTGGCGGATGGTCCCAGTATGCGGTAACGCAGATCGGCGGAACGGGCCGAATCATCGCGTGCGATCTTTTACCAATGGATCCCATCGTTGGTGTCGACTTCCTTCAGGGCGACTTTCGTGATGAATTAGTGCTGAAAGCGTTACTTGATCGTGTTGGTGACAGTAAGGTCCAGGTTGTCATGTCAGATATGGCACCAAATATGTGCGGAACACCGGCGGTGGATATCCCCCGCGCCATGTATCTGGTGGAGCTAGCGTTAGAAATGTGTCGTGATGTACTAGCGCCTGGTGGTAGTTTTGTTGTGAAGGTGTTTCAGGGCGAAGGTTTCGAGGAGTATCTTAAGGAAATTCGCTCCCTGTTTGCGAAGGTCAAAGTTCGTAAGCCGGACTCTTCCCGGGCCCGTTCCCGTGAAGTGTATATTGTAGCGACCGGGCGAAAATGATAACCGGGAGATTTCAGACGAAAGTTTGAATGAAACTGGATATAGAGTATCCTGACGCTGTTTTTAACACAGTTGTAATATGAGGTTAATCCCTTGAGTGACATGGCGAAAAACCTAATACTCTGGCTGGTCATTGCCGTTGTGCTGATGTCAGTATTCCAGAGCTTTGGGCCCAGCGAGTCGAATGGCCGCAAGGTGGATTATTCTACCTTCCTGCAAGAGGTCAATCAGGACCAGGTTCGCGAAGCGCGTATCAACGGACGTGAGATCAACGTTACCAAGAAAGATAGTAACCGTTACACGACTTACATCCCGGTGAACGATCCTAAGCTGCTTGATAACCTTCTGACCAAAAACGTCAAAGTGGTAGGCGAGCCGCCAGAAGAACCAAGCCTGCTGGCTTCTATCTTCATTTCCTGGTTCCCGATGCTGCTTCTTATCGGCGTCTGGATTTTCTTTATGCGCCAGATGCAGGGCGGCGGTGGCAAAGGTGCCATGTCGTTCGGTAAGAGCAAGGCGCGTATGCTGACGGAAGACCAGATCAAGACCACGTTTGCTGACGTCGCCGGTTGTGACGAAGCAAAAGAAGAAGTGGGTGAACTGGTTGAATACCTGCGCGAGCCGAGCCGTTTCCAGAAACTGGGCGGTAAGATCCCGAAAGGCGTCCTGATGGTAGGCCCTCCGGGTACCGGTAAAACCCTGCTGGCGAAAGCCATCGCGGGTGAAGCGAAGGTGCCGTTCTTTACTATTTCAGGTTCTGACTTCGTTGAAATGTTCGTGGGTGTCGGTGCATCTCGTGTGCGTGACATGTTCGAGCAGGCCAAGAAGGCAGCACCGTGCATCATCTTTATCGATGAAATCGACGCCGTAGGCCGCCAGCGTGGCGCGGGCCTGGGCGGTGGTCACGATGAGCGTGAGCAGACCCTGAACCAGATGCTGGTTGAGATGGACGGCTTCGAAGGTAACGAAGGTATTATCGTTATCGCGGCGACTAACCGTCCGGACGTACTTGACCCTGCGCTGCTGCGTCCAGGCCGTTTCGACCGTCAGGTTGTTGTCGGTCTGCCGGATGTTCGTGGTCGTGAACAGATTCTGAAAGTGCACATGCGTCGCGTACCGCTGGCGCCAGATATCGACGCGGCAATCATTGCGCGCGGTACCCCGGGCTTCTCCGGTGCGGACCTGGCTAACCTGGTCAACGAAGCTGCACTGTTTGCCGCTCGCGGTAACAAGCGCGTGGTCTCCATGGTGGAGTTCGAGAAAGCGAAAGACAAAATCATGATGGGTGCGGAACGTCGCTCCATGGTGATGACGGAAGCGCAGAAAGAGTCCACGGCTTACCACGAAGCGGGTCACGCGATTATCGGTCGCCTGGTGCCGGAACACGATCCGGTACACAAGGTAACGATTATTCCGCGCGGCCGTGCGCTGGGTGTGACCTTCTTCCTGCCTGAGGGCGACGCGATCAGCGCCAGCCGTCAGAAGCTGGAAAGCCAGATTTCGACCCTGTACGGCGGTCGTCTGGCAGAAGAGATCATCTACGGTCCGGAACATGTTTCTACCGGTGCGTCGAACGACATTAAAGTGGCGACAAACCTGGCGCGTAACATGGTGACTCAATGGGGCTTCTCCGACAAACTCGGTCCGCTGCTGTATGCAGAGGAAGAGGGTGAAGTATTCCTGGGCCGCTCCGTGGCGAAAGCAAAACATATGTCCGATGAGACGGCACGTATCATCGACCAGGAAGTGAAAGCGCTGATTGAACGTAACTACGGTCGCGCGCGTCAGATCCTGAACGACAATATGGACATTCTGCATTCGATGAAAGATGCGCTCATGAAATATGAGACCATCGATGCACCGCAGATTGACGACCTGATGGCTCGCCGCGAAGTGCGTCCGCCAGCAGGCTGGGAAGACCCAGGCGCTTCCAACAATTCTGACAACAATGGTACCCCGCGCGCGCCGCGTCCGGTCGATGAACCGCGTACGCCAAACCCGGGCAACACCATGTCAGAGCAGTTGGGCGACAAGTAAGTCACTGCTGTTGAAGCGTTTGTCTGTACCCCAAACCCTGGAGCTTGCTCCGGGGTTTTTCTTTTCCGTTAAACCATATTAAACCAGGGATTTGACCATGAAACTCTTCGCCCAGGACTCGCATCTCGATCTTTCACATCCGCACGTGATGGGGATCCTGAATGTTACCCCTGACTCCTTCTCTGACGGCGGCACGCATAACACGCTTATCGACGCGGTTAAGCACGCAAATCTAATGATCAACGCGGGTGCCACCATCATTGACGTGGGCGGTGAATCGACGCGTCCCGGCGCGGCAGATGTTTCGGTGGAAGAAGAGCTGGCGCGCGTGGTGCCGGTGGTTGAGGCAATCGCGCAACGTTTCGAGGTGTGGATCTCCGTCGACACGTCCAAACCAGAAGTGATCCGTGAAGTGGCGAGAGTGGGTGCTCACATTATTAATGATATCCGCTCGCTGACCGAACCGGGTGCGATCGAGGCCGCTGCAGAAACCGGCCTGCCGGTATGCCTGATGCACATGCAGGGGCAACCGAAAACCATGCAGGAAGCGCCGAAGTATGATGACGTCTTTGCCGACGTGAATCGCTTCTTTATTGAGCATATTGAACGCTGTGAGCGTGCAGGTATCGCAAAAGAGAAATTGCTGCTCGACCCGGGGTTCGGTTTCGGTAAAAATCTCTCACACAATTATGCGTTGCTTGCGCGCTTATCGGAATTTCATCACTTTGGTCTGCCGCTGCTGGTGGGTATGTCGAGAAAGTCGATGATTGGTCAATTGCTGAATGTAGGACCGAGCGAGCGCCTGAGTGGCAGCCTGGCCTGCGCGGTAATTGCGGCGATGCAAGGCGCGCACATTATCCGTGTCCATGACGTCAAAGAAACAGTAGAAGCCATGCGTGTGGTGGAAGCCACACTGGCAGCGAAGGAAAACAAACGCTATGAGTAATCGTAAGTATTTTGGTACCGATGGTATCCGTGGGCGCGTAGGCGATGCTCCAATTACCCCTGATTTTGTTCTGAAGCTCGGCTGGGCTGCCGGCAAGGTGCTGGCGCGTCATGGCTCACGTAAGATCATTATTGGTAAAGATACCCGTATTTCGGGCTATATGCTGGAATCTGCGTTGGAAGCGGGTCTGGCAGCGGCAGGGCTTTCAGCCTCTTTTACTGGCCCAATGCCAACGCCTGCTGTTGCCTATCTTACACGCACCTTCCGCGCGGAAGCGGGAATTGTGATTTCGGCGTCTCATAACCCGTTCTACGACAACGGCATCAAGTTCTTCTCCATTGACGGCACCAAGCTGCCGGACGAAGTGGAAGAGGCCATTGAAGCCGAAATGGAAAAAGAGATCACCTGTGTTGATTCCGCCGAGCTGGGTAAAGCGAACCGTATCGTCGATGCGGCGGGTCGTTATATCGAATTCTGCAAAGGCACCTTCCCGAACGAGCTGAGCCTGGCGCATCTTAAAATTGTGGTGGACTGTGCGAACGGTGCGACCTATCACATTGCGCCGAATGTCTTCCGCGAGCTGGGTGCGAAAGTGATCGCCATCGGCTGCGAGCCGGATGGTCTGAACATTAACGAAGAAGTCGGGGCGACGGACGTGCGCGCCCTGCAGGCGCGCGTGCTGGCGGAAAAAGCCGATCTGGGTATTGCTCTGGACGGCGACGGTGACCGCGTGATCATGGTTGACCACGAAGGTAATAAAGTCGACGGCGATCAGATCCTCTACATCATTGCCCGTGAAGGCCTGCGCCAGGGTCAGCTGCGCGGCGGCGCGGTAGGGACCCTGATGAGCAACATGGGTCTGGAGCTGGCGCTGAAACAGCTCGGTATTCCGTTTGTTCGCGCGAAAGTGGGCGACCGCTACGTGCTGGAAAAATTGCAGGAGAAGGGCTGGCGTATTGGCGCTGAGAACTCAGGTCACGTGATCCTGCTCGACAAAACCACTACCGGTGACGGCATTGTTGCCGCGCTTCAGGTGGTTGCCGCGATGGCGCGCAACCATATGAGCCTGCACGATCTGTGCAGCGGGATGAAAATGTTCCCGCAGATCCTGGTGAACGTGCGTTTCACTGCGGGTAAAGGCGATCCGCTGGAAAATGACAACGTGAAAGCGGTAATGGCTGACGTTGAAGCGGCGCTGGGCAGCCGTGGACGCGTGCTGCTGCGTAAGTCCGGTACCGAACCACTGATCCGCGTGATGGTGGAAGGCGAAGACGAAGCGCAGGTCACCGAATTTGCGCACCGTATTGCGGATGCCGTAAAAGCTGCATAATCTTGCACGCTAAATGTTTAAAAAGGCGGCGTTTGCCGCCTTTGTTTTAAGCAATTAATGGCTTTTTGCTGTTTTTTTCCGCAGTTGATACAATGCGTCGAAAATGCCCTTGCGAAGGTGATTCGCTTTGGTTAGTATTCACACCCGCTTCAGTGGGAAACAAAAATCCTGCTAATTGGTCGAAGCATTGGTATGCGGCAAATCCGCAAGGAACAGGTTGATTATGTACGAAGCTCTTTTAGTTATTTTCCTTATTGTAGCCATCGCTCTCGTAGCGCTGATTATGCTGCAGCAAGGTAAAGGCGCTGATATGGGAGCCTCCTTCGGAGCAGGCGCTTCCGGTACGCTGTTCGGTTCAAGTGGTTCTGCGAACTTCATGACCCGCACGACGGCGATTCTGGCTACGCTGTTCTTCATCATCAGTCTGGTGCTGGGCAATATCAACAGCAACAAGACCAGCAAAGGAAGCGAGTGGGAAAATCTGAGCGCGCCAGCCAAAACTGAGCAGACTCAGCCAGCTGCACCGGCTAAGCCAACCAGCGATATCCCGCAGTAAGTATTCCGTACCGAGGTGGTGGAATTGGTAGACACGCTACCTTGAGGTGGTAGTGCCCTAACGGGCTTGTGGGTTCGAGTCCCATCCTCGGTACCAATATTCCAGAAGAAAGACGTCGCAAGACGTCTTTTTTTTCGTCTGTAGCTTTTGCCGTTCGTAGGCCCGGTAAGCGCAGCGCCTCTGGGCAAAATGGCGGGTGGCGCTGCGCTTACACGCCCTACAAAAGCCAAACAAAAAGGCGCCCATTGGGCGCCTTTTGCATGTTACATCAGCGATTACTTCTTATCGCTATTCTCCAGGTTTTCAACCTGCGGCAGGCCGTTACCGGAATTCGCGGAGAGCAGACCATTCTCAACGTAGTTGAACAGCTTCTCACGGGTATCGGTGATGTCCAGGTTACGCATGGTCAACTGACCAATACGATCGTCCGGAGAAAACACAGACTCACCTTTTTCCATGGTCAGACGCTCGGCTTTATAGGTCAGGTTGTCCGACACGGTGTTAAGAATGGAGTAGTCGTTACCACGACGCAGTTCCAGCGTCACTTCACCAGTGATCGCGCTCGCTACCCAACGCTGCAGCGCGTCACGCAGCATCAGCGCCTGCGGATCGAACCAGCGACCCTGATACAGCAGTTTGCCCAGTTGACGACCATGAGAGTGATACTGCTCGATGGTGTCTTCGTTGTGAATACCGGTCAGCAGACGCTCGTAAGCGATGTGCAGCAGCGCCATCCCCGGAGCTTCATAGATACCGCGGCTTTTCGCTTCGATGATACGGTTTTCAATCTGATCGCTCATGCCCAGACCGTGACGACCGCCGATGCGGTTTGCTTCCAGCATCAGTTCAACGTCGTCAGAGAAGGTCTTACCGTTCAGGGCAACCGGATGACCACGTTCGAAACGCACGGTCACCTCTTCTGCCGGGATCTTCACGCTCTCGTCCCAGAACTTCACGCCCATGATCGGGTTAACGATCTTCACGCTGGAGTTCAGGAACTCCAGGTCCTTCGCTTCGTGCGTCGCGCCCAGCATGTTGGAGTCGGTAGAGTAGGCTTTCTCAACGGACATTTTGTAGTCAAAGCCGCAGGCAATCATAAACTCAGACATCTCATGACGACCACCCAGCTCGTCGATGAAGTCGGTGTCCAGCCACGGCTTGTAGATCTGCAGCTCCGCGTTGGTCAGCAGGCCATAACGATAGAAACGTTCGATATCGTTGCCTTTATAGGTGCTGCCGTCACCCCAGATGTTCACGCCATCTTCTTTCATGGCGGCAACCAGCATGGTGCCGGTGACGGCACGACCCAGCGGGGTGGTGTTGAAATAGGTCAGGCCGCCCGTGGTGTTATGGAACGCACCGCACTGAATAGCGGCGATACCTTCAGCAACCAGTTGCTTACGGCAGTCAATCAGTCGCGCGTTTTCTGCGCCATACTCTTTAGCGCGACGAGGAACAGCATCGTAATCGTCCTCATCCGGCTGACCCAGGTTCGCAGTATATGCATACGGAACCGCTCCCTTCTGGCGCATCCACAGCAGTGCAGCGCTGGTATCCAGGCCGCCTGAGAAAGCGATGCCAATACGTTGTCCTACCGGAAGATGCTTGAGAATCGTCGTCATAGAATAAAACCCTGCTTGATTGACTGATTAGAGACCGCTTTCGTTCTCTTGTGCATTTTTATGCAAAATAAGTGAGTATTCATTTAATCATCTTTTATCGAATACCGGAAGAGACTCATGCGTTTTTTGTAAAAAATTTGGTCTGTTCTCTCTGGCGGAAGCTGGGTTGACAGGTGGGGTCAACTATCAATATACTAAACGCCGATTTTACGTCCCGTCTTCGGTACCAAATCCCAGCATTATTTGCAAATTCTGTCCAAAACGCGTAGAATTTGCCACGTTTCAGGCGCGGGGTGGAGCAGCCTGGTAGCTCGTCGGGCTCATAACCCGAAGGTCGTCGGTTCAAATCCGGCCCCCGCAACCACTTTCCCATAAAGTTCTTTTTCAAATATACTGTGAAGACTTAGAGCCTTCGTAGCTGGATTTGAAAAAATTCTTTCGGAGAGTGCTCCAGGCCACAGTTGTGGCTATAGGGTTCAGTTATCTAAAGCCCCGATTTATCGGGGTTTTTTGTTATCTGACTACAGAATAACTGGGCTTTACGCCCTTTTTTTATGTCTTGGGGGTGGGCTTGTCCACATTAGAGCAAAAATTAACAGAGATGATTACTGCACCGGTCGAAGCACTGGGCTACGAACTGGTCGGCATCGAATTCGTTCGCGGCCGTACATCGACGCTGCGCATCTATATTGATAGTGAAGATGGCATCAATGTTGATGATTGTGCTGATGTCAGCCACCAGGTGAGTGCGGTTCTTGATGTTGAAGACCCGATTACCGTTGCGTACAACCTGGAAGTTTCCTCACCTGGCCTGGATCGCCCGATGTTCACGGCCGAGCACTATGTGCGCTTTACCGGTGAAGAAGTGGCTCTCGTTCTGCGTATGGCCGTACAGAACCGCCGTAAATGGCAGGGAATTATCAAAGCCGTTGATGGTGAAATGATCACGGTAACAGTCGAAGGCAAAGATGAAGTGTTCGCGCTGAGTAATATCCAGAAGGCGAACCTGGTTCCCCACTTTTAACAGTCTGGATTGAGGTGAAAAGCCCGCGATGAACAAAGAAATTTTGGCTGTTGTTGAAGCCGTCTCCAACGAGAAATCACTGCCGCGTGAGAAAATTTTCGAAGCGCTGGAAAGTGCACTGGCTACAGCAACCAAGAAAAAATACGAACAAGAGATCGATGTTCGCGTAGAAATCGATCGTAAAAGCGGTGACTTCGATACATTCCGTCGTTGGGTAATCGTTGAAGAAGTGACCCAGCCGACCAAAGAGATCACCCTGGAAGCGGCACGTTTTGAAGACGAAAGTCTGAACGTGGGTGACTACGTTGAAGATCAGATTGAATCTGTGACCTTCGACCGTATCACCACCCAGACCGCTAAGCAGGTTATCGTGCAGAAAGTGCGCGAAGCCGAGCGCGCGCTGGTTGTCGATCAGTTCCGCGATCAGGAAGGCGAGATCATCACCGGCGTGGTGAAGAAAGTGAACCGTGACAACATCTCTCTGGAAATTAAATCCGAAGGGATGCCGGGCAACGCTGAAGCCGTGATCCTGCGTGAAGACATGCTGCCGCGTGAAAACTTCCGCCCGGGCGACCGTATTCGTGGTGTTCTGTACGCCGTGCGCCCTGAAGCGCGTGGTGCACAGCTGTTCGTGACCCGTTCTAAACCAGAAATGCTGGTTGAACTGTTCCGCATCGAAGTGCCGGAAATCGGCGAAGAAGTTATTGAGATCAAAGCAGCAGCTCGCGATCCAGGCTCTCGTGCGAAAATTGCGGTGAAAACCAACGACAAGCGTATCGACCCGGTCGGTGCTTGCGTCGGTATGCGCGGTGCGCGCGTTCAGGCGGTTTCTACCGAACTGGGCGGCGAGCGTATTGATATCGTTCTGTGGGACGACAACCCGGCGCAGTTCGTGATCAACGCAATGGCTCCGGCTGATGTCGCGTCTATCGTTGTTGACGAAGACAAACACACCATGGATATCGCTGTTGAAGCGGGCAACCTGGCGCAGGCGATTGGCCGTAACGGTCAGAACGTACGCCTGGCGTCACAGCTGAGCGGCTGGGAACTCAACGTCATGACCGTTGATGACCTGCAGGCTAAGCATCAGGCTGAAGCCCATGCGGCGATCGATACCTTCACCAAATACCTCGACATTGACGAAGACTTCGCCACTGTTCTGGTAGAAGAAGGTTTCTCTACGCTGGAAGAACTGGCCTATGTGCCAATGAAAGAGCTGCTGGAAATTGACGGTCTGGATGAGCCAACCGTTGAAGCCCTGCGTGAACGCGCTAAAAACGCACTGACCACCCTGGCACTGGCTCAGGAAGAAAGCCTTGGCGATAAGAAGCCGGCTGATGACCTGCTGAATCTGGAAGGTCTTGATCGTGCGATTGCGTTCAAGCTGGCTGCCCGTGGTGTTTGTACGCTGGAAGATCTCGCTGAGCAAGGCGTTGATGACCTGGCCGATATCGAAGGTTTAACCGACGAGAAAGCCGGCGAACTCATCATGGCCGCACGTAATATTTGCTGGTTCGGCGACGAAGCGTAATAAACTGTAGCAGGAAGGAACAGCATGACTGATGTAACTGTAAAATCGCTGGCTGCTGAGATTCAGACCTCCGTGGACCGCCTGGTACAGCAATTTGCTGATGCAGGGATCCCGAAGTCCGCTGATGACTCGGTGACCGCGCAAGAAAAACAAACCTTGTTAACGCACCTGAACCGCGAACACGGTTCTACGCCTGACAAGTTAACGCTGCAGCGCAAAACGCGCAGCACGTTAAACATTCCTGGTACCGGTGGCAAAAGCAAATCGGTACAAATTGAAGTCCGCAAGACGCGCACCTTTGTAAAACGTGATCCGCAAGAGGCAGAACGCCTTGCCGCGGAAGAGCAGGCACAGCGTGAAGCGGAAGAACAAGCTCAGCGTGAGGCGGAAGCAGCCGCCAAACGTGAAGCAGAATTAAAAGCTGAACGTGAGGCCGCAGAAAAAGCGAAACGCGACGCCAGTGATAAAGTGAAGCGTGACGCTGCGGAAAAAGACAAAGTGAGCAATCAACAGACAGACGAAATGACCAAAACCGCCCAGGCTGAAAAAGCCCGCCGTGAAAATGAAGCTGCCGAGCTGAAGCGTAAAGCGGAAGAAGAAGCCCGCCGTAAGCTGGAAGAAGAAGCTCGCCGCGTCGCTGAAGAAGCGCGCCGTATGGCAGAAGAAAACGAGAAGAATGGCGTGAATACCGCTGAACCGACTGAAGACACCAGCGACTATCACGTGACCACTTCTCAGCATGCGCGTCAGGCTGAAGATGATAACGACCGTGAAGTAGAAGGCGGCCGTGGCCGTGGTCGTAATGCAAAAGCCGCGCGTCCGGCTAAGAAAGGTAACAAACACGCTGAATCTAAAGCTGACCGCGAAGAAGCTCGTGCAGCGGTTCGCGGTGGTAAAGGCGGCAAGCGTAAAGGTTCTTCTCTGCAGCAGGGCTTCCAGAAGCCAGCTCAGGCGGTTAACCGTGACGTCGTGATTGGCGAAACCATCACCGTTGGCGATCTGGCAAACAAGATGGCGGTTAAAGGCTCTCAGGTCATCAAAGCGATGATGAAGCTGGGCGCAATGGCGACCATCAACCAGGTTATCGACCAGGAAACCGCACAGCTGGTTGCCGAAGAGATGGGCCACAAAGTTATCCTGCGTCGTGAAAACGAGCTGGAAGAAGCAGTAATGAGCGACCGTGACACTGGCGCTGCGGCTGAACCGCGTGCACCGGTTGTGACCATCATGGGTCACGTTGACCACGGTAAAACCTCTCTGCTCGACTACATTCGTTCTACGAAAGTTGCCTCCGGCGAAGCGGGTGGTATTACCCAGCACATCGGTGCTTACCACGTAGAAACCGAAAACGGCATGATCACCTTCCTGGATACCCCAGGCCACGCAGCGTTCACCTCAATGCGTGCTCGTGGTGCTCAGGCTACGGATATCGTTGTACTGGTTGTTGCAGCAGACGATGGCGTTATGCCACAGACCATTGAAGCTATCCAGCACGCGAAAGCGGCGCAGGTGCCTCTGGTTGTTGCGGTCAACAAAATCGATAAGCCAGAAGCCGATCTGGACCGCGTGAAGAACGAACTGTCTCAGTACGGCGTTATGCCGGAAGAGTGGGGCGGCGAAGCGCAGTTCATCCCTGTATCTGCAAAAGCGGGTACTGGTATCGACGACCTGCTGAACGCTATCCTGCTTCAGGCCGAAGTTCTGGAGCTGAAAGCCGTTCGTAAAGGTATGGCGAGCGGTGCGGTAATCGAATCCTTCCTGGATAAAGGTCGTGGTCCGGTTGCAACGGTTCTGGTTCGCGAAGGTACGCTGAACAAGGGCGACATCGTTCTGTGTGGCTTCGAATACGGTCGTGTTCGTGCGATGCGTAACGAACTGGGTCAGGAAGTGCTGGAAGCAGGTCCGTCCATTCCAGTGGAAATCCTGGGGCTGTCCGGTGTTCCGGCTGCCGGTGATGAAGTGACCGTTGTGCGTGACGAGAAGAAAGCGCGTGAAGTGGCACTGTATCGTCAGGGCAAATTCCGTGAAGTTAAGCTGGCGCGTCAGCAGAAATCTAAACTTGAGAACATGTTTGCGAACATGGCTGAAGGCGAAGTTCACGAAGTGAACGTCGTTCTGAAAGCGGACGTTCAGGGTTCTGTGGAAGCGATCTCCGACTCCTTGCTGAAACTGTCTACCGACGAAGTGAAAGTGAAGATCATCGGTTCTGGCGTAGGTGGTATCACCGAAACCGACGCAACCCTGGCTGCGGCGTCCAACGCTATCCTGGTTGGCTTCAACGTGCGTGCTGATGCATCTGCTCGCCGCGTGATCGAAGCGGAAAGCCTGGATCTGCGCTACTACTCCGTCATCTATAACCTGATCGACGAAGTGAAAGCCGCGATGAGCGGTATGCTGTCTCCTGAGCTGAAACAGCAGATCATCGGTCTGGCTGAAGTGCGTGACGTGTTCAAATCACCGAAATTCGGTGCGATCGCGGGCTGTATGGTTACCGAAGGTACCATCAAGCGTCACAACCCAATCCGCGTACTGCGTGACAACGTGGTTATCTACGAAGGCGAGCTGGAATCCCTGCGCCGCTTCAAAGATGACGTTAACGAAGTCCGTAACGGCATGGAATGTGGTATCGGCGTTAAGAACTACAACGACGTTCGCGTTGGCGATATGATCGAAGTGTTCGAAATCATCGAGATCCAACGCAGCATCGACTAATCCTTAGGGATAAGTCCATATGTAGGCCGGGATCGCCTCGTGCCACCCGGCAATAATTTTAAAAGGGGCTGTTAGCCCCTTTTTTGTCTGGAGAATTTATTATGGCGAAAGAATTTGGTCGCCCACAGCGCGTGGCGCAGGAGATGCAGAAAGAGATTGCGCTTATCCTGCAACGCGAAATCAAAGACCCGCGTATCGGTATGATGACCACCGTCTCTGGCGTGGAAATGTCTCGTGACCTGGCCTATGCCAAAGTGTTCGTGACCTTCCTGAACGATCAGGACGAAGCGGCGGTTAAAAACGGCATTAAAGCACTGCAGGAAGCCTCTGGTTTCATCCGCTCTCTGCTCGGCAAAGCGATGCGCCTGCGTATTGTTCCCGAGCTGACCTTCTTCTACGACAACTCGCTGGTCGAAGGTATGCGCATGTCCAACCTGGTGACCAGCGTGGTGAAACATGACGACGAACGTCGTGTTAACCCGACGGACGACAGCAAGGAGGACTGATGAGTCGTCCTCGTCGTCGCGGTCGCGACGTGCATGGCGTGCTGCTGCTGGATAAACCGCAAGGTGCATCCAGTAACGACGTGCTGCAAAAAGTGAAGCGTATTTATAACGCTAACCGTGCGGGCCACACCGGCGCGCTGGATCCGCTGGCGACCGGCATGCTGCCGATTTGCCTGGGTGAAGCAACAAAGTTTTCCCAGTACCTGCTCGATTCCGATAAACGCTACCGCGTTATCGCTAAACTGGGCCAGCGTACGGATACTTCCGACGCGGATGGTCAGGTGGTGGAAGAGCGCCCGGTGACCTTCAGCGCCGAACAGCTTGATGCGGCCCTGGAGAGCTTCCGCGGAGACACGATGCAGGTGCCGTCGATGTATTCGGCGCTGAAATATCAGGGCAAGAAGCTCTACGAATATGCGCGCCAGGGAATTGACGTCCCGCGCGAAGCGCGTCCGATAACCGTGTATGAGCTGCTGTTCATTCGCCACGAAGGTGACGAGCTGGAGCTGGAAGTCCACTGTTCGAAAGGGACCTATATTCGCACCATCATTGACGATCTCGGTGAAAAGCTGGGCTGCGGCGCGCATGTGATCTACCTGCGTCGTCTGGCGGTCAGTAAATATCCGGTGGAACGCATGGTGACGCTTGAGCAGCTGCGCGCGCTGGCTGAGCAGGCACAAGCGCAGGGAGTGGAACCAGCAGATTTGCTGGATCCACTGCTGATGCCAATGGACAGTCCGGCAGCGGACTTCCCGATCGTTAATCTTCCTTTAACATCGTCCGTTTACTTTAAGAACGGAAACCCGGTTCGTACGGCGGATGCGCCGCTGGATGGACTGGTACGCGTGACGGAAGGTGACGAAGGGAAATTCATCGGTATGGGCGAAATGGACGGTGAAGGGCGCGTTGCGCCGCGTCGTCTGGTCGTCGAATATCCGGTCGACGCGTGACGGTGATTACGCCTCACCTTGCGATAAGCAGGGGAGACGAGTAGAATATCGCCGCTTAACGCCCGGTAAATTGTTTAACAATCTGCGGGGCGTACATGGGGTCGCTGAATTAGAGATCGGCACCCTTACATTTTTTATACTTTGGAGTTTGAAAATGTCTCTAAGCGTTGAAGCTAAAGCTAAAATCGTTTCTGAGTTTGGTCGTGGTACTAACGACAGCGGTTCTACCGAAGTTCAGGTTGCACTGCTGACTGCACAGATTAACCACCTGCAGGGTCACTTTGCAGAGCACAAAAAAGATCACCACAGCCGTCGTGGTCTGCTGCGCATGGTTTCTCAGCGTCGTAAACTGCTCGACTACCTGAAGCGTAAAGATGTTGCACGCTACACCGCGCTGATCGAGCGTCTGGGTCTGCGTCGCTAAGTCTTGCGAGTTTCAGAAAAGGGGGCCTGATGGCCCCTTTTTTCAACCAGACGGCAGCAATTCAATGGAAACTATTGTATTGTTGCTATAAATGATCTTCATTGCAGAGGTTCGCGCGGCTAATGAGAGGCTTCACCCATGGGGGTGTCGGTTGTCATTAGTCGCGAGGATGCGAAGAAGGTCGGGTTAAATCGACAGCACGCCGGCGGTGTGCTGTCATACATTTAAGAAAGGATAGAATTTTGCTGAATCCGATCGTTCGTAAATTCCAGTATGGTCAACATACCGTCACGCTGGAAACCGGCATGATGGCACGTCAGGCGACTGCTGCCGTTATGGTAAGCATGGATGACACCGCGGTATTCGTGACCGTTGTGGGCCAGAAAAAAGCTAAACCAGGTCAGGACTTCTTCCCGCTGACCGTTAACTACCAGGAGCGTACCTACGCTGCCGGTAAAATCCCGGGTGGCTTCTTCCGTCGTGAAGGCCGTCCAAGCGAAGGCGAAACCCTGATCGCGCGTCTGATTGACCGCCCGGTTCGCCCGCTGTTCCCGGAAGGCTTCGTTAACGAAGTGCAGGTTATCGCGACCGTTGTTTCCGTTAACCCACAGGTTAACCCGGACATCGTGGCGATGATCGGTGCGTCTGCTGCCCTGTCACTGTCTGGTATTCCATTCAATGGCCCAATCGGTGCCGCGCGCGTCGGTTACATTAATGACCAGTACGTGCTGAACCCAACTCAGGAAGAGCTGAAAGAAAGTAAGCTGGACCTGGTTGTTGCCGGTACTGAAGCGGCTGTGCTGATGGTTGAATCCGAAGCTGAACTGCTGAGCGAAGACCAGATGCTGGGCGCAGTGGTGTTCGGTCACGAGCAGCAGCAGATTGTTATCCAGAACATCAACGACCTGGTGAAAGAAGCCGGTAAGCCACGTTGGGACTGGCAGCCAGAAGCAGCAAACGACGCGCTGAACGCACGCGTTGCGGCACTGGCAGAATCTCGTCTGAGCGACGCGTACCGCATCACCGACAAACAGGAGCGTTACGCTCAGGTTGACGCGATCAAATCTGAAGTAACCGCGACCCTGGTTGCCGAAGACGAAACGCTGGACGCTAACGAAATTGGCGAAATTCTGCACGCTATCGAGAAAAACGTTGTTCGTAGCCGCGTGCTGGCAGGCGAACCGCGTATCGATGGCCGTGAAAAAGACATGATTCGTGGTCTGGACGTACGCACTGGCGTACTGCCGCGTACTCACGGTTCTGCGCTGTTCACCCGTGGTGAAACGCAGGCGCTGGTTACCGCAACCCTGGGTACCGCACGTGACGCGCAGATCATCGATGAACTGATGGGCGAGCGTACTGACAACTTCCTGTTCCACTACAACTTCCCTCCGTACTCTGTGGGCGAAACCGGTATGGTTGGCTCACCGAAGCGTCGTGAAATTGGTCACGGTCGTCTGGCGAAGCGCGGCGTGCTGGCAGTGATGCCGGAAGCTGATAAATTCCCGTACACCGTTCGCGTGGTTTCTGAAATCACCGAATCCAACGGTTCTTCTTCCATGGCTTCCGTGTGTGGTGCTTCTCTGGCGCTGATGGATGCAGGCGTGCCGATCAAAGCCGCCGTTGCGGGTATCGCAATGGGTCTGGTGAAAGAAGGCGACAACTTCGTTGTTCTGTCTGACATTCTGGGTGACGAAGACCACCTGGGTGATATGGACTTCAAAGTAGCGGGTTCCCGCGACGGTATCTCTGCCCTGCAGATGGATATCAAAATTGAAGGTATCACCAAGGAGATCATGCAGGTTGCTCTGAACCAGGCTAAAGGTGCACGTCTGCACATCCTGGGCGTGATGGAACAGGCTATCAACGCGCCACGCGGTGATATCTCTGAATTCGCTCCGCGTATTCACACCATCAAGATCAATCCAGACAAGATCAAAGATGTTATCGGTAAGGGCGGTTCTGTTATCCGCGCGCTGACCGAAGAGACCGGCACCACCATCGAAATCGAAGATGACGGTACTGTGAAGATCGCAGCAACCGACGGCGAGAAAGCGAAATTCGCTATCCGTCGCATCGAAGAGATCACTGCTGAAATCGAAGTGGGCCGCGTCTACGCGGGTAAAGTGACCCGTATCGTTGACTTTGGTGCGTTCGTTGCCATCGGTGGCGGTAAAGAAGGTCTGGTTCACATCTCTCAGATCGCTGACAAGCGCGTTGAGAAAGTGACCGATTACCTGCAGATGGGTCAGGAAGTGCCGGTTAAGGTTCTGGAAGTTGACCGTCAGGGCCGTATCCGTCTGAGCATTAAAGAAGCAACCGAGCAGTCTCAACCTGCTGCGGCACCGGAAGCTCCGGCTGCTGAACAGCAAGGCGAGTAAGTTGCCATTTGCCCTCCGCTTTGCGGAGGGCCTGTTATCAGGCAGGACGCCTTGTTAAGCCGCCGGGGGACAGGACGTTCATCCAATAGTTGTCTTCGGGAGTGGGAAATGAAGCCTTTTTTGCGCTGGTGTTTCGTTGCGACAGCTTTAACGCTGGCAGGATGCAGCAACTCTGCCTGGCGTAAGAGCGAAGTCCTCGCAGTGCCATTGCAACCGACTTTGCAGCAGGAAGTGATTCTGGCACGCATGGAACAAATACTTGCCAGTCGGGCTTTAACCGATGACGAACGCGCACAGCTTTTATATGAGCGCGGAGTGTTGTATGATAGTCTCGGTCTGAGGGCATTAGCGCGAAATGATTTTTCACAAGCGCTGGCTATCCGACCTGATATGCCTGAAGTATTCAATTACTTAGGCATTTATTTAACGCAGGCAGGCAATTTTGATGCTGCCTATGAAGCGTTTGATTCTGTACTTGAGCTTGATCCAACTTACAACTACGCGCACTTGAATCGCGGTATCGCATTGTATTACGGCGGTCGTGATAAGTTAGCGCAAGATGATCTGCTGGCGTTTTATCAAGACGATCCTAATGATCCTTTCCGTAGCCTGTGGCTTTACATCGTTGAGCGGAAGCTCGATGAGAAGCAGGCAAAAGAAGCACTACAACAGCGCTTCGAGAAATCGGATAAGGAACAGTGGGGATGGAACATTGTCGAGTTCTACCTGGGCAACATTAGCGAAGCAACGCTGATGGAACGCCTCAAGGCGGACGCAACGGATAACACCTCGCTCGCTGAGCATCTCAGTGAAACCAACTTCTATTTAGGTAAGTACTACCTAAGTCTGGGGGATATGGACAGCGCTACGGCACTGTTCAAATTAGCGGTTGCTAACAACGTACATAACTTCGTTGAGCACCGTTATGCATTGTTGGAATTATCGCTCTTGGGCCAGGAGCAAGACGACCTGGCAGAATCGGACCAGCAATAGCTGACGACATAAACATCAGCCCGTAATCTTTTGATTGCCATCACCTTCACTGGTGAGGGCGTTGTTGTTCGTCAATACACCTACTTTGAGCCGGTTCACACTTTTCAATGAAAATTGCTAATCATTTTCACGATGAGCTAAGTAGACTGGCCGCCATTGACATTGAGGCACTCGTACTACATGGCTGAATTCGAAACCACTTTTGCAGATCTGGGCCTGAAGGCTCCTATCCTTGAAGCCCTTAACGATCTGGGTTACGAAAAACCATCTCCGATCCAGGCAGAATGTATCCCGCATCTGCTTTCTGGTCGTGACGTGCTGGGCATGGCCCAGACTGGTAGCGGTAAAACTGCAGCGTTCTCGCTGCCGCTGCTGAACAACATCGATCCGGACCTGCGTGCACCGCAGATCCTCGTCCTGGCTCCAACTCGTGAACTGGCTGTTCAGGTTGCTGAAGCAATGACGGAATTCTCTAAACATATGCGCGGCGTAAACGTAGTAGCCCTGTACGGCGGCCAGCGTTATGACGTGCAGTTACGCGCCCTGCGCCAGGGCCCACAGATTGTCGTCGGTACGCCGGGCCGTCTGCTGGATCACCTGAAGCGCGGTACTCTGGACCTCTCTAAACTGAGCGGCCTGGTACTGGATGAAGCAGATGAAATGCTGCGTATGGGCTTCATCGAAGACGTAGAAACCATCATGGCGCAGATCCCGGAAGGTCACCAGACCGCTCTGTTCTCTGCAACCATGCCAGAAGCGATCCGTCGCATTACCCGCCGCTTCATGAAAGAGCCGCAGGAAGTGCGTATTCAGTCCAGCGTGACCACTCGCCCGGACATCAGCCAGAGCTACTGGTCCGTGTACGGCATGCGCAAAAACGAAGCGCTGGTCCGTTTCCTGGAAGCGGAAGATTTTGATGCGGCGATTATCTTCGTGCGTACCAAAAATGCGACCCTGGAAGTGGCTGAAGCGCTGGAGCGTAACGGCTACAACAGCGCAGCGCTGAACGGCGACATGAACCAGGCCCTGCGTGAGCAGACGCTGGAACGTCTGAAAGACGGTCGTCTGGATATCCTGATTGCAACCGACGTGGCAGCACGTGGTCTGGACGTTGAGCGTATCAGCCTTGTTGTAAACTACGACATCCCGATGGACTCCGAGTCTTACGTTCACCGTATCGGTCGTACCGGTCGTGCGGGTCGTGCTGGCCGTGCGCTGCTGTTCGTTGAGAACCGCGAGCGTCGTCTGCTGCGCAACATTGAACGCACCATGAAGCTGACCATTCCAGAAGCCGACCTGCCAAACGCAGATCTGCTGGGCAAACGCCGTCTGGAAAAATTCGCCGCGAAAGTACAGCAGCAGCTGGAAAGCAGCGATCTGGATCAGTACCGCGCACTGCTGTCGCAGATCCAGCCTGTCGCTGAAGGCGAAGAGCTGGACATGGAAACTCTGGCTGCAGCACTGCTGAAAATGGCTCAGGGCGAACGTAGCCTGATCGTGCCACCAGATGCACCGATGCGTCCTAAGCGTGAGTTCCGTGACCGTGACGATCGTTTCGAACGTCGTGGCGACCGTAACGACCGTGGTCCACGCGGCGACCGTCCAGAGCGTGGTGGTGAAGACCGTCCACGTCGTGAACGTCGTGACGCAGGCGATATGGAACTGTACCGCATTGAAGTGGGCCGTGATGATGGTGTTGAAGTTCGTCACATCGTTGGCGCGATTGCTAACGAAGGCGACATCAGCAGCCGTTACATTGGTAACATCAAGCTGTTTGCATCCCACTCCACCATCGAACTGCCAAAAGGCATGCCGGGCGAAGTACTGCAGCACTTTACTCGCACCCGCATCCTGAACAAGCCGATGAACATGCAGCTGCTGGGCGATGCACAGCCACGTCCTGACCGCGGTGGCGAACGTCGTGGCGGTGGTCGCGGTTTCGGCGGCGAGCGTCGTGAAGGCGGTCGCAGTGAAGGTCGCGGTGGTGAAGGTCGTCGTTTCTCCGGCGAGCGCCGCGAAAGCCGTGGCCCACGTCGTGAAGAAGGCACCAGCCGTCGTCGTTTCGGTGACGCGTAAGCCTTTCGCTTCTGACGTAAAGTAAAATATACAGCCCCGATACACGCTATCGGGGCTTTTTTTATTCCCTTTGTACTCCTGTACTGGTACAGTGCATCACACTAAAATGCAGAACCGCATGATTAACTGGAGAAAAGGCTGTATGGCGACACTAACCACCACCCAAACGTCACCTTCGCTGCTTGGCGGCGTGGTGATCATCGGCGGAACCATTATAGGTGCCGGGATGTTTTCCCTGCCCGTGGTCATGTCCGGTGCGTGGTTCTTCTGGTCGCTGGCCGCGCTGGTGTTCACCTGGTTCTGCATGCTGCATTCCGGCCTGATGATCCTTGAAGCGAACCTGAACTACCGCATTGGCTCCAGCTTCGACACCATCACCAAAGATCTGCTGGGCAAAGGCTGGAACCTGGTGAACGGCCTTTCCATCGCATTTGTGCTCTACATCCTGACCTACGCGTACATCTCAGCAAGCGGCTCGATTCTGCATCACACCTTTTCGGAGATGTCGCTGAACGTTCCGGCGCGTCTGGCCGGGCTTTGCTTTGCGCTGGGCGTGGCGTTTATCGTCTGGATGAGCACCAAAGCGGTGAGCCGCATGACGGCGATTGTGCTGGGCGCTAAGGTCATCACCTTCTTCCTGACCTTCGGCAGCCTGCTGGGGCACGTTACGCCCGCCACGCTGTTTAACGTTGCGGAAGTTAATAC
The DNA here is from genome assembly GCF_014930585.1 of Enterobacter cloacae complex sp. P43RS. Classification (NCBI taxonomy): domain Bacteria; kingdom Pseudomonadati; phylum Pseudomonadota; class Gammaproteobacteria; order Enterobacterales; family Enterobacteriaceae; genus Enterobacter; species Enterobacter cloacae complex sp. P43RS. Next base: position 547,744 of record NZ_JADBRJ010000002.1, on the reverse strand, counting down.
CTCCTACACGCCGTATCTGCTAATGACTCTGCCGTTCTGTCTGGCGTCGTTCGGCTACCACGGCAACGTGCCGAGCCTGATGAAGTACTACGGCAAGGATCCGCGCACCATCGTGAAGTGCCTGGTCTACGGCACGCTGCTGGCGCTTGGGCTGTATGTGATTTGGCTGCTGGGGACAATGGGCAACATCCCGCGCCCGGAGTTTATCGGCATTGCGCAAAAGGGCGGTAACATTGACGTGCTGGTGCAGGCGCTGAGCGGCGTACTGAACAGCCGCAGTCTGGATCTGCTGCTGGTGGTCTTCTCCAACTTTGCGGTGGCGAGTTCATTCCTCGGTGTGACGCTGGGCCTGTTTGACTACCTGGCGGATCTGTTTGGCTTTGACGATTCTGCGATGGGGCGTTTCAAGACGGCGCTGCTGACCTTCCTGCCGCCGATTGTCGGCGGTCTGCTGTGGCCGAACGGGTTCCTCTATGCCATCGGCTATGCAGGGCTGGCGGCCACCATCTGGGCGGCGATTGTGCCAGCGCTGCTGGCACGTAAATCACGTAAACGCTTCGGCAGTCCGAAATTCCGCGTCTGGGGCGGTAAACCGATGATTGCGCTGATCCTGGTATTTGGGGTGGGTAACGCGCTGGTTCACGTGCTGTCGAGCTTTAACCTGTTGCCTGTGTACCAGTAAACACATTGCCCGGTGGCGCTACGCTCACCGGGCCTACAGGGACCGCGTAGGCCGGATAAGGCGAAGCCGCCATCCGGCAAAAAACTACCCCACCAATTCTTCTTTCACCTGCATCGCCAGGTCAAATGAATGTAAACGCGCCTGGTGATCGAAAATCTGGCCGTTGACCATAATTTCATCCGCCTGCGTTTCACGCAGCACTGCTTCCAGCCCGTGACGCACTTTTGCCTTATCACCCACCAGCGACATGCTCAACGCCTGCTGCACGCCATACTGCTCGGAGGCCGACCACAGCTGATGCATATTTTCCACCGGAGGCGGCAACTGGCCCGTCTCGCCGCGGCGCAGCTTCACAAACGCCTGCTGCATAGAGGTAAACAGGAATTCCGCGTCGCGATTGCTGTCAGCGGCAATGATGTTAATACACACCATCGCGTACGGCTTCTCCAGACGCTCGGACGGTTTGAAGTTCGTACGGTAGAGGTGCAGCGCCTGATGGAGCATATCCGGCGCGAAGTGGGAGGCGAACGCGAACGGCAGCCCCAGCTGCGCGGCGAGCTGTGCGCTATACAGGCTCGAGCCTAACAGCCATACCGGGATCTTCTCGCCATAGCCCGGCACCGGGCGCACGTGCGGGTTCGGATCGCGCGCGTCGAACCAGTCCACCAGTTCCGCCACGTCGCGCGGGAAGTTATCGATATCGCCGCTCATATGGCGGCGCAGGGCGCGCATGGTCGGCTGGTCGCTGCCCGGCGCGCGGCCAAGCCCCAGGTCAATACGGCCCGGATAGAGGGTATTAAGCGTCCCGAACTGCTCGGCTATCACCAGCGGGGCGTGGTTCGGCAGCATCACGCCACCGGAGCCAAGGTGCAAAGTGGTGGTATTCGCTGCCAGGTAGCCAATCAGCACCGATGTAGCGGCGCTGGCAATGCCGACCATGTTGTGATGTTCTGCCAGCCAGTAGCGGTGATAGCCACGCTTTTCGGCCAGCTGAGCCAGATCGAGAGAGTGCGTGAAGGCTTCTCTTGCCGAGGAGCCTTGTGGGATCGGCGCCAGATCCAGCACCGAAAACGGAATGGTTTTGTCAGTCATAACAGCTCACTTTGTCGACGGTCAATCTTTAATACTGCATTAAAAAATGATAACCGTTGTTAACAAAGTGAGCCTTTTTTAGGCCTGAAGTTCCAGCCCGGCCAGACGTTTCCAGTAACCGTTGCAGTCGCTGTTTGCCGCCAGCGGCAGCGGCGACGCGCCGTTTTCGTTAGCGCGGAAGGCGTCCAGCATCGCGAAAACGCTGGTATCCAGCGGCGACAGACGCACCATGTCCACCAGCCCGTCCATCGACGCCAGTTCGTTGCCGAGGTTATAGACGTAACCGCTCATGGTCTGAATGCCGTTCAGGACGAATACCTGCTGGTTCTCCTGCGACAGCATGCTGCGCCCGTTCGGGTACTTGATGCAGCAGGTTTCACATTCATCTTTCGGGCGATCTTCCGAGCGCGCGGTGAAGCAGCGGGCAGAGTAGGCCAGCGGCAGATGACCGTAGCTCAGCACTTCCACTTCGAACTGATGGCGAATGCCCAGCTCGTCGCACTGATTCAGCAGGTTTGCCAGCCAGTCACGGGAGAGCTCCACCGGCATGCACCAGCGGGTCATTCCCTGTTTGAGCAGCAGGCGCAGGGTGACGGCGTTATAGCAGTTCAGCGCATGGCCTGCGACAAACGGCAGCCTGCGTTCGGCGCACATGTTCACCACGCCCAGGTCGCTCGCCTCCAGCAGAAACTCACCGTTTTCGACGTAGCGCTTCAGCTCGCCCAGTTCGGACGAAGCCTGCACCAGCGCGAGCGTTGACAGCACCACCTGCTTGCCGCTCCCGGCCAGGCTTTTCGCCATCTCCAGCCAGTCGCCCACTTTGGTGGCGCGGCGTTTGCTGCATACTGCTTCACCGAGGTAAATCACATCGGCGCTGCTGGTGGCGGCCTGTTGGTAAAAATCTTCCAGCGTCTCTTTTGGCCAGTAGTAGAGCACCGGCCCTAATGAATATTTCATGGTTATCTCACTGCCATTTACGGTGATACGCGCCCAGCGTGGTTTGCGTGCCTTCGGACATCGAGCCGAGCGTCTCCATCCACGCCGCCTGTGGGGCGTAGTTCTGCGGGTCCGCCATGCAGCGGTCGATGGCCTGACGCCACACTTTCGCCACCTGGCTCACATATGCCGGACTGCGCTGGCGACCTTCAATTTTCACCGAGGCAACATTGGCGGCCAGCAGCTCCGGCAGCAGCTCCAGCGTGTTAAGGCTGGTGGGCTCTTCCAGCGCGTGGTAGCGCTCGCCGTCGACCAGGTAGCGGCCTTTGCACAGCGTCGGATAACCCGCGTTTTCACCGTCCTGATAGCGGTCGATCAGAACTTCATTCAGACGCGACTCCAGCCCCTGTGGGGTCTGCTGCCAGCGGACGAAGCGGGCAGGGGAGCAGGCCCCGACGGTATTCGGCGATTCACCGGTTAAGTAAGAAGAAAGATAGCAACGGCCTTCGGCCATGATGCACAGACTACCAAAGGCAAAAACCTCCAGCGGCACTGGCGTGACGCGCGCGAGTTGCTTAACCTGATGAATAGAGAGCACGCGCGGCAGCACCACGCGGGCGACGTCAAAGTGTTGATGGTAAAAACGCACCGCCTCTTCGTTGGTGGCAGATGCCTGAACAGAGACGTGGCGCTCAATATGCGGATAGCGTTCTGCCGCATACTCAAGCATGGCGAGGTCGGCCAGGATTAACGCATCGGCGCCCAGCTGTGCTGCCATGTCCACCGCGCGCTGCCAGCGGGCGTAACCGTCAGGATGGGCGAACGTGTTGATGGCAATATGCAGCTTGCGGCGGTGCTGATGAACGAAGTTAACGGCTTCCTGAAGCTTTTTCTCCGTAAAGTTAAGGCCAGCAAAATGGCGGGCGTTGGTGTCATCCTTCAGCCCGATATAGACCGCATCGGCCCCATTCTCGATGGCCGCCTTAAGCGCCGGAAGGTTTCCGGCAGGGCAGAGCAGCTCCATAAATTATCCTGATGTAGTCGATAGCAAAATTGTTAACGAGCTGGGATTTTAATTAACCCATACGCGACAATTTTTGATTTAAGGCAGCTAATGGCGTATTGATGGCACCAATAATGGGGTACGTCCGACGATGGTTTGTTGATTTACGCCGCTATGTTCTGGAACGGATGTGGCAAAATAGCGGGACTATAGCTATCAGGGAGTAAAGCTCGTGCTGGATAAACTGCGTTCACGTCTCGTACAATTCGGTCCATCAATGCTGAGCGTGCCGGTCAGGCTGGCGCCGTTCGCGCTTAAACGCCAGGTGCTGGAGCAGGTTCTGAGCTGGCAGTTCCGTCAGGCGCTGCAGGATGGCGAGCTGGAGTTTCTGGAAGGGCGCTGGTTAAGCATTGAGGTGCGTGACATCGGGCTGCGCTGGTTTACCTCAGTAGAGAACGACCAGCTGATCGTTCGTGAGTCTGCCGAGGCGGACGTGAGCTTTAGCGCCAACGCCAGCGACCTGCTGATGATTGCCGCGCGTAAGCAGGACCCGGACACACTCTTCTTCCAGCGCCGTCTGGTGATTGAGGGCGACACGGAGCTTGGCCTGTACGTTAAGAATTTAATGGATGCCATTGAGCTAGAGCAGATGCCGAAAGCGCTGCGCGTGATGTTGATGCAAATGGCAGATTTCGTTGAGGCGGGGCTGAAATCCCCGCCGGACAGTAAACACACTTCAGTAGGTGAGCCATGCTGATTCGAGTCGAAATAGGGATTGATGCACCGGGTATCGATGCGTTATTACGCCGCGCTTTTGAGAGCGATGCGGAAGCCCAACTGGTCCACGATCTCCGTGAAGACGGCCTGATCACGCTGGGGCTGGTTGCCACCGATGACGAAGGTCAGGTTGTCGGCTATGTTGCCTTCAGCCCGGTGATCGTTCAGGGTGAAGATCTTCAGTGGGTGGGCATGGCACCGCTGGCGGTAGATGAAAACTACCGCGGGCAGGGCCTGGCGCGCCAGCTGGTCTATGAAGGGCTGGACTCGCTGAATGAGTTTGGTTATGCCGCCGTGGTCACGCTGGGCGATCCGGCGTTCTATGGCCGTTTAGGCTTCGAGCAGGCTGCGCATTACGATCTTCGCTGCCGCTGGCCGGGTACCGAATCCGCCTTCCAGGTGCATCGCCTGGCGGATGATGCCCTGAACGGCGTAAATGGTCTGGTGGACTACCACGACCATTTTAATCGCTTTTAATCAGGCTTTCGCGTAGCGCCTCAAAGGAGCCGTCTCCGGTCACGAGGCGCTCCTTCTGGCGCTTCGTTAGCTGCTTAATACGGTACTCCAGCCTGAGTGCCAGCGATCTGTCCCCCACGGCGGCAGAAAAAGCCAGCTGCAGTTCGCCTTTCCCCCGCAGCGCTTTTGCCCCTTTCCCCGTTTGATGTTGTAAAAAACGCCGCGCCACATCGGTGGTGATCCCGGTGTAGAGTGCGTTATCAGCGGTTCGGACAAGATAGAGAAACCAGCACACGGTAAACAGATTCAGTATGTTAAGGTGAACGCACCATAGCATGAGAGAGAACGAAAATGGAAACACTGGCCGCCATTAACCGCTGGCTGGCAAAGCAGCACGTCGTGACCTGGTGCGTATATAGCGAGGGCGAAATGTGGTGCGCCAACGCCTTTTACTACTACGATCCTGAACGCGTCGCTTTTTACGTCATGAGTGAGGACAAAACGCGGCATGCCCAGATGACCGGCCAGCAGGCAAAAGTGGCGGGCACGGTCAACGGCCAGCCGAAAACCGTCGCGCTGATCCGCGGCGTGCAGTTCAAAGGCGAAATTCGTCGTCTGGAAGGTGAAGAAAGCGACGCACAGCGTAAACGCTACACGCGCCGCTTCCCGGTTGCTGCTGCGCTAAAAGCCCCGGTGTGGGAAATCCGCCTCGATGAGCTGAAATTTACCGACAACACCCTGGGCTTTGGCAAGAAGCTTCACTGGCTACGCGCCGAGCAGGCGTAGCGCTTCGCGGTTAAACGCCGGGAGATCGTCCGGGGTCCGGCTGGTGATCAGCTGGTCGTTATCGTTGACCACCTCCTGATCGTAAAACTCGGCGCCTGCGTTTTTCAGATCGATAACGATCGGTTTCACCGCCGTAAGCTTACGCCCGCGGACCACTTCAGCGCTGATCAGCAGCTGCGGGCCGTGGCAGATGGCAAAGACCGGCTTGCCGGTGCCGACGAAGTCACGGGTAAAGGTGACGAAACGCTCGTCCCCGCGCAGGGAATCCGGTGAATGGCCGCCCGGTAACAGCAGGGCGTCGAAATCTGACGGGCTGACGTTATCGATGGACTCATCGATGGTCACGCTGGCTTCGCCCTTGTGGCCCTTCACGGTTTTACCCGCTTCTTTCTCAATGGTGATGACCTCGTGGCCTGCCTTGCGGAATGCCTCAGCTGGCGACGTAAATTCTGAATCTTCAAACTCGTCGGTAATCAAGACTGCGATTTTTTTACCCATGCTTCCTCCGTTGTTTTCGCTTCAGACTGTTTTTTTCCCGTTTGTGGTAAATACTTACCGGTAACAGACTTTTAAGTGTGGTAGAGCAGGTCCAGATCGCAAACGGACAATTCTGTAAAGGGGATAAGATGAGTCAGGTACTGATTACCGGCGCAACCGGGCTGGTGGGGGGACATCTGCTGCGGCTGCTGATCCAGGACCGGCATATCAACTATATTGCCGCCCCGACGCGCCGCCCGCTGTTGGATATCACCGGCGTCTATAACCCGCACGATCCCCAGCTCACCGACGCGCTGGCGCAGGTGCAGGATCCTATAGATATCGCCTTTTGCTGCCTGGGCACGACGCGGCGTGAGGCGGGCAGTAAAGAAGCGTTCGTCCATGCGGACTACACGCTGGTGGTGGATACCGCCCTGACGGCGAAAAAGCTGGGGGCAAAACATTTCCTGGTGGTGAGCTCGCACGGCGCCAGCACCGGCTCACCGTTTTTTTACAATCAGGTGAAGGGCAAAATGGAAGAGGCGCTGATTGCGCAGAAGTGGGAGCGCCTGACAATCGTGCGGCCTTCCATGCTGATGGGCCACCGCGACGAACGGCGTTTTAACGAATCCTTCTTCGCCCCGCTGTTTCGTATCCTGCCGGGTAACTGGAAGTCCATCGAGGCGCGGGACGTCGCGCAGGCGATGCTGAAAGAGGCGCTGGCACCGTCGCAGGAGGGCGTCAATATCATCCCTTCGGCAAAACTGCGTGAAATCGCGCAGGGCGAGGCGTAAACTTCTCCGGCTTATTAAATAACACTCTCCGGGGAATGGTATGACTGGTCAGTCTTCATCTCAGGCGGCAACACCTGTCCAATGGTGGAAGCCCGCACTCTTCTTTCTCGTGGTCATCATTGGCCTCTGGTATGTGAAATGGCAGCCGTACTACGGCAAAGCCTTCACCGCCGCCGAAACGCACAGCATCGGTAAATCTATACTCGCTCAGGCTGATGCCAGCCCGCTGAAGGCGGCATGGGATTACGCCATGGTCTACTTCCTGGCGGTGTGGAAAGCTGCTGTCTTAGGGGTAATTCTGGGATCGCTGATTCAGGTACTTATTCCGCGAAACTGGCTGGTGAAAACACTCGGGCAGCCGCGCTTTCAGGGCACGCTGCTGGGGACGATTTTTTCTCTGCCGGGCATGATGTGCTCCTGCTGTGCCGCACCGGTAGCGGCGGGTATGCGCCGCCAGCGCGTATCCATGGGCGGTGCGCTGGCATTCTGGATGGGGAACCCGCTGCTCAACCCGGCGACGCTGGTGTTTATGGGCTTTGTGCTCGGCTGGCATTTTGCCGCTATCCGTCTGGTTGCCGGGCTGCTGACGGTGCTGGTGGTGGCGACGCTGGTACAAAAACTGGTGAAGGATACTGCCGTCGAACCCGCAGCCGTTGAACTGGACGTCAGCGAACCGCAGGGCGGTTTCTTCACTCGCTGGGGTAAGGCGCTGTGGCAGCTTTTCTGGAGCACCATTCCGGTCTATATCCTGGCGGTACTGGTTCTGGGCGCGGCGCGCGTCTGGCTCTTCCCGCATGCGGATGGCGCGATCGACAACACGCTGATGTGGGTGATTGCGATGGCCGTTGCAGGCTGCCTGTTTGTGATCCCCACGGCGGCAGAAATTCCGATTGTCCAGACCATGATGCTGGCCGGTATGGGTACCGCACCGGCGCTGGCGCTGCTTATCACCTTGCCGGCAATCAGCCTGCCGTCGCTCATCATGCTGCGTAAGTCTTTCCCGGCGAAAGCGCTGTGGCTGACGGCGGGGCTGGTGGCGTTGAGCGGAGTGATGGTGGGGAGTATTGCGTTGATGTAAAAAAAGCCCGGTGGCGCTCGCGCCTACCGGGCCTTTAGTCAGACGTGGATTACTTAATGTAGGTAAACGCGGTGGTGACGTGCTTCACGCCGCTCACCCGGCTGGCGATATCCGCCGCCGCTTTCCCTTCACGATCGGTCACCAGACCCAGCAGGAACACTTCACCGTTTTCGGTCGTTACTTTTACGTTTGAGGATTTCACCTGGTCTGAACCCAGCAGCTGGGAGCGGACTTTGGTGGTGATCCAGGTGTCAGACGACGCGGTGCCCAGGCTGATTGGCTGACCCTGGCGGATTTCATTGAAGACTTCCGTGGTGCCCTCAACGCCCATTGCGATCTGCTTCGCGCGGCTGGAGAGTTCGGTATTCGGTGCCTGACCCGTCAGCAGGACTTTGCCCTGATAGGCCGTCACGTTGATACGCGCTTCTTTCTTGATTTGTTCGTCTTTCGACAGCGCACTGTTGACCCGCAGCTCCAGCGTACCGTCATCCACCTGCGTTCCCACAGAGCGCGGATCGGTCGCCGCTTTGGTGCCTACTGCGGCAGTACCCACAACGGCCGCAGCGATACATCCCTGAAGCAGTAATGCAGACATAAGGACTGCGAGGGTCGATAAAGCCTTCATAAAAACTCCTTAATCATCCTGGTGAGGGAAAAGCGTGTTATCGATCAAATCGCATAAGCAGTTCACCGTGAGCATATGCATCTCCTGGATACGTGCGCTACGGTGAGACGGAATGCGGATTTCCACATCCTGCGGCCCGAGCAGACCCGCCAGCTCACCGCCGTCATAGCCGGTTAAGGCGACGATGGTCATGTCGCGGGTAACGGCGGCTTCAACGGCTTTGACGATGTCCCGGCTGTTGCCGCGCGTGGAGATCGCCAGCAGCACATCGCCGGCATGCCCCAGGGCGCGCACCTGCTTTGCGTAAATTTCGTCATGCAGACGATCGTTAGCAATCGCTGTTAAGACCACATTATCGGTATTAAGTGCAATGGCAGGTAAACTCGGGCGTTCGGTTTCAAAACGGTTAATCATGCTGGCAGCAAAATGCTGTGCGTTGGCGGCTGAGGTTCCGTTGCCACAACAGAGGATTTTGTTGCCGTTAAGCAGGGATTGCACCAGCGTCATTGCAGCGCGAGAGATCGCGTCCGGAAGGGCTTCCGCCGCGGCAATCTGAGTCTGGATGCTTTCTGTGAAGCACACTTTAATTCTTTCGAGCACGTTATCCCTTTTAAATCTTAATTATGCGTCTTCGCCAAAAGCGTTTTTAAGCCATTCGATCTCATTTCCGGTGAAGGCTATCACATCGAAACGGCAATCCACAGTATCAAAGCTCCCATTATGGCGGGCAAGCCACAAGTGGGCAGTCTGTAATAATTTATGTTGTTTGGCGAGCGTCACGCTGGCGGCAGCACCGCCAAAACGGGAAGACTGTCGAAAGCGGACTTCTACAAACACAATCACCTGACCGTCTTTCATGATCAGATCAATTTCGCCGCCGCGCCCGCGGACGTTGGCGGCGATAAAGCGCAGTCCTTTGCCTTCGAGCCAGCGACGCGCTTTTAACTCCCACGCATCGCCGGTCTCTTTACGGCTTAACTGGCCGGGACGATTTGCCCCTGCTGGTATTTGAGCCATGATAACTTCCTGTTAATCACACAGTCCTGAGTGGCGGTCAGATCGCCGGTGTTGCCGTTAAGCTCAAAGCCCGGTACCTGACGCATCTGGGTAAAGTGGTTTGCCAGCGCCCACGCATCAACACCCATCGCATACAGACGCGCCAGAGAGTAGTCGTTACGTACGGAGCTTAGCGCCTGCTGCATCAGCGCCGGGTTGCTGCCCGCCAGCATCGGGATTTCGCTGTACTGCAGGCCGTCCATTTCCAGACGGAAATCCGGGCCTGCGGTGCCCTGTGCGCTGCGGGAGCTGGCGTAGAGCGTTGCGCCGCTCTGGCTGCCGTTACGCATCGCGATCATCGGCTTGATAAAGGCGATCTCCTGCGGCGTGGCAACGATATAGGCCGCATCCACTTTACCACCACCGCTTATCTGCGCGTCGGTTGGCGGGGCAGGGATGGTCAGGCCGCCAATGGTCACGCTCTGCTGCTGCGGCAGGCTGGCGGAAACCGGACTGCCGTTAAGCGCGATACCCGCTCCACCGTTAACGCCCGCACGCAGTTCAGAGACGGAACCGAATTTCTGCTGCAGCACGATGCCGCCGCCCAGCTTCTGCCACTCGTCGGCAAAAGCATTAGCCACGCGATCGCCCAGAGTACTGCGCGGGATCAGCAGCAGCGGGGCCTGTTTACCCTGCTCGTGGATATGACGTGCCGCATCGCGGGCTTCATCTTCCGGAGAGAGTGCGAAGTAGCAAATATTGGCCCGGTTCTGAACCTGTTCCGGCTGGTTGAGCGCCAGTACGTTCAGCGTGGTATTGCTCTTCATCAGCTCTTCCACGTTGTTTTTCAGCAGCGGGCCGACAACGATGCTTGCCCCGTCCTGCTGAACCTGTGCCAGCACCTGGTCAAGCGGCTTCGAACTGGTGTCGTAGATTTTCAGCTCAGCGCCAGGATTCGCGCTGGCGGTCGCCACGGCCTGCGGCTGAGCGGCAGGTTGTGATGCTGGTTGTGCTGGCTGCTGTTGAGGCTGTTCTGCCGTTGCCTCTGGTGCAGGCGTCGCTTGTGCCTCAGCCGGAGCCTGCGCTGCCGGTGCGGCAGTCGCTGGAGGGGTAGTCGGTGCGGTAACCGGGTTTTGCATTGTACCCTGCGGCGGGGTTTGTGCGGTGGTCAGGTCACTGGTCTCGGCGGCTGAGGGGCTGACAACGTCGTTCACGTTGGCCGCCTGCGCTGCCTGCACCGGAACCGCACTGCCCGTTACCGGCGTGGTGCCGTTTTTCGCTGCTTCAAAGCCCTGTTGAATCGTACGGCCAAACACTGCCGCCTGGCCATTTAGCGGCAGAAGCAGCGCAATTTTGCTTGTCGACGCAGGCTTAAAGTTCTGCACATTCACCAGCTGGGTTGGCAGCATTTTTGCGCCCGGGTTCTGCGGGTAACGGGTCTGCCAGTCGGTAATACCGGCTTTCAGCATTTTTGGATCGCTGCGGTTGTTAAACCACATCTGCTGCAGATCAAGCCAGCCCTGAAGCACGTTTTCGTCCGCGTTAATGACCAGCGCCTTTGCCTGATCCTGGGTCATTGAGGCAAGCGCCTGCCAGGTGGCATCAATGTTTTTCTGCTTGTCGGCACCGGCGAGCAGCGGCTCCTGGGCAATCAAGGCACGCAGGAGCGTCAGGGAAGGGCGCCCCTGCTCAGCGGTAATGCCCGCCTGCCAGAAGCGCGCCTGCTGGTTTTTATCCAGCGCGCTCAGGTCGATGCTCCCCAGGATCTTTTTCGCGCCATCAAAATCTTTCTGCGCGACCTTCAGCTCGGCAGAGAGCAGGCTCTGCTCAAGTTGCTGAGTATCGTTAAGCTCTTTCGGCAGTTGGCCGAACAGCTCGGCAGCCTGCTGGGTTTTGCCCTCTTTCAGCAGTGCACGAATGGCGAGTAATTGCCAGTTGATCCTGGTATCATTTGTACTCTGCGACATTTGTTGCAGATAAAAGCCAGAATCAGCCTGAGCGGAGCCCTGAAGATGGGCGGTGCTCTGGTCAGGTGCCTGGGTGCCACAGCCTGCAAAAATCAGGGCTGCGAGCAGCAGCGGCACGCTGCGCGTGGCTTTTTTTCGAAGAAACGTTAACGGTACCATACTGTATCCAGTGATTTTTTTTACGCAATGCTCAATATTAAATCGGCAATACGGACGAAACAATGAAACAACACGAAACGGCAGATAATTCTCAAGGCCAGCTTTATATTGTACCTACTCCTATCGGGAATTTGTCTGATATTACCCAACGTGCGCTGAACGTATTGCAAGCTGTTGATTTAATTGCCGCTGAAGACACCCGCCACACCGGTTTACTGCTGCAACATTTCGCGATTAACGCCCGTTTGTTTGCCCTGCACGATCACAATGAGCAACAAAAAGCCGAAACGCTGGTGGCGAAGCTCAAAGAGGGGCAGAACATCGCGCTGGTCTCTGACGCCGGGACGCCGCTGATTAACGATCCTGGCTACCATCTGGTGCGCACCTGTCGCGAAGCCGGGATTCGCGTTGTGCCACTGCCGGGGCCGTGCGCCGCGATTGCTGCATTGAGCGCCGCAGGTTTGCCGTCTGACCGTTTCTGCTATGAAGGCTTCCTCCCTGCCAAATCCAAAGGCCGTCGCGATGTATTAAAGGAACTGGAAGCCGAGCCGCGTACCCTGATCTTCTACGAATCCACTCACCGCCTGCTGGAAAGCCTGGAAGATATGGTCACCGTCTGGGGCGAATCCCGCTACGTGGTGCTGGCGCGCGAGCTGACCAAAACCTGGGAAACCATTCACGGCGCGCCAGTCGGTGAACTGCTGGCGTGGGTGAAGGAAGACGAAAACCGCCGCAAAGGTGAAATGGTGCTGATTGTCGAAGGGCATAGGGCGGAAGAGGATGCTCTGCCTGCTGATGCGCTGCGCACGCTGGCCTTGCTGCAGGCCGAACTGCCGCTGAAGAAAGCGGCGGCATTAGCAGCAGAGATTCACGGCGTGAAGAAAAATGCGCTGTATAAGTATGCGCTGGAGCAGCAGGGGGAGTAATTTCTGATACTGTTTTGCCGGGTGGCGGCAGCGCCTTACCCGGCCTACAGATTTATTTACTCTTCTATTTCCCAGGCATCGCCTCAAATACCAGCGTTTCCAGCGGCTGCAGCGTAATCACCACCGCGTTTTTGTACTCCTCAGGTACGGTTGAATTACTGCCGTACACCGCTTTGAGACTAAACTTCGCCGCGTCTCCCGTGGGTATTTCGAACTCTTTCGCTAAATCAAGATAGTAGCTTTGCGGCTTGTCCGAGGGGTTACGCAAGCCGAGTATGGCTTTCTCTTTACTCCACGAAGCCCAGCCGTAAACCTGCAGCGCCGTCGGGTCTCCGCCAATCCAGTGCGTATCCACCAGCACGCTGGCATTGTCACGCGACCATTTTGCGGCCTGCGCCAGCGTATCCCACTTCGCCTTGTTCAGCATTGAAGGGGTGATATACAGTTCCTGCAACTGGGTGCCGGTGGCGAAGTAGCTCCAGACCTGATCGGCAAAATCACTGTCCGTTTGCACCTTCTCCAGCCCGTAATAGGCATTCTCAGCGCTGACGATGCCGTGATACATCAGCGAGTTCAGCGGAAACAGCGGGCCTTTGCGCACAATGGAGCGGTACGTTTCGGCATCGCGGTAGGTCATCCACTGCTGCACCGGTGTGCCGGGACCGTACAGGTTGATGTCATCACCCTGACGCCAGATGGAATCCGCATAGAACAGCCAGGACGGACTGGCGTTGGTGCCGGTCGTCAGGTTGATAAACAGATTCGGGTTGGCGCTGCGCATGTGATGCAGCAGAGCGATGGAGGCGTCAAAATCCGAGGCGAACGGGCTACCCGGGATATGCGCGTTGGCATTACCCATCCCGTCCAGCTTGAATGAGGTAATGTGCTCGTTTTTGATAAGCTTAACGATCTGCTCATTGAAGTTTTTAAAGTAGTTAGGCCCTGACAGGGCCAGCTTCCCGTCGACGGTTTCGAACCCATACTCTTTTGCATGCGAGACGCGAACGTCACGCGGTTTGTTATACCCTCCCCACGGTGAGAGCCATAGTCCGACCGAGCTGTGCAGGCTGTCGGCTTTTTCCCGTACCTTGCCAAAACCGTTGCCGAATGCCGGGCCAAACAGCCAGCGCCCAGTCAGGTCGTCCCAGCCATCGTCCAGCAGGAAGGCGTCCAGCGCCACGCCACGTCCGGCGATAAATTCCTTATTCCATTCATCCATCCGCCCCAGCACGTCCTGTTCGGAATAGGGGGTAAAGAAGCCAATATCCATCCAGCTGTTGTAGTGCAGGTAAGGCTTATACGGACGCGGGCGCACGGCATTAATAAACTGGTTTACGCTGCGGCGCAGCTGGCTGGTTTCCGGGAAAGTGCCGAAATACGTGGTATAGCTGACCGGCGTTGCGGGCTGAATCGGCGTTTTTAACTCTACGTTGAGGTTGGTCGTCGCTTCATAGGCGTAGGTGTTAACGATGGGCTTGTCCGGGAGAATAAAGAACGAGTCCGCGACAATCGGCGAGCTGTTGATCGCCCCGTCAACGTAAGGTGCCTGCGTCTGTTTTTTCGTCGGGAAGAAGGTGATTTTTGCCACGTCACGCGGCTGGCCTACCGCCGCGAGGGTGTAATAGATGCTGGCGTATTTATCTTTCACCAGGTTGAGCTTTACCGTCACGTTAAAATCCGGACGCGAAAAGTCGATGACAATGGCGCTGTCCTGCTTTTCGACGTGCTTGATTTTGAAATCAGCGGTGTGGATTTTGGTTTCGTCCGGCAGCGTCAGAAAGAACAATTCCTGCGGGGTGATGGGGTGGTCGGCTTTTTTGTCAGTTACCACCACCGTTGAATTGGCGTCATCAAAGGACAGGGCAATCTTGTCGTTAGTGAGCGTGTAGTTCGCAGCCATCGCGCCATGGGAAACGCACAGGGCAAGCATTGAGAGGGTGAGCACTTTTTTCATTAAAGTAAGATCCTCTTTGTTATGCTTCTGCCGGAAGACGCAGACGGTTAGCCGAACCGCAAACGGCGATCTTGCTTCGGACCACCTCTTTCATGGCGTCCATCCCGACGCGCATGTAGAAGCGCGGATCGTTGCCCTGCGGGTTCTCGGCAAACCAGGCTTTGACCGCATCAGAGAAGGCGATTTTCAACTCGGTTGCGACATTAACTTTGCACACGCCCAGTTCAATAGTGCGGCGCACATCATTATCCGGAACATCGCTCGCACCGTGCAGCACCAGCGGAACCGCTACCACCTCGCGGATCTCAGCCAGGCGCTGGAAGTCAATTTTGGGGCGTTTGGTATAGAGGCCGTGCGCGGTGCCGATGGCGACGGCGAGGCTGTCCACGCCGGTCAGCTCAACGAAGCGTTTCGCCTCCTGCGGGTCGGTCAGGAATGCGCTTTCGGCGTCGACGCTCATGTCATCTTCAACACCCCCCAGACGGCCCAGTTCCGCCTCAACGCTACAGTCGTTGAGGTGGCAAAAATCGACCACCGATTTCACCAGCTTCACGTTTTCTTCAAAGGGATAGTGGCTACCGTCGATCATTGCGCTGCGTACGCCGGCATGTACCTTGCGACGAATGTCATCCAGCGATTCGTGATGATCGAGATGCAGCGCCAGCGGCATGTCGTAGCTGAGGGAGTACGCGCTGCACAGAGCGTAGATCTCCTCCAGCGCAATGTGTTTAAAAGTACCCGGCGTCCCGGCGAGGATCACCGGCGATCGCATTTCGCTGCACACTTCGAGGATCGCCTGGATCGTCTCGGCGTTATGGATGTTAAAGGCCGGAACGGCATAGCCCTTTGTCTGCGCGTCCTGCAGAAGATATTTGGTCGAAATAATACTCATAATACGATCCTCTTAAGCCTGCCACGGATGAATAACCACGCCCTGTACCACACGGTTGACCGTTCCGCTGGCGGATGGTGTGTCCGGCGTGTTGCCAACATGCAGAGACTGGGTTAGCGCAAAGACCTGGGCATAGATCAGGAAGCAGAACGCCTGTTCTATATCGCT
Organism: Enterobacter cloacae complex sp. P43RS; assembly: GCF_014930585.1. NCBI lineage: Bacteria > Pseudomonadati > Pseudomonadota > Gammaproteobacteria > Enterobacterales > Enterobacteriaceae > Enterobacter > Enterobacter cloacae complex sp. P43RS. Next base: position 531,976 of record NZ_JADBRJ010000002.1, on the reverse strand, counting down.
AAACGGACGGGAAGGCGGCAGCAGGATATGCGGCCCCGCTTCAATGGCTGGATCGTTTTCGGCGGCGATGGCGACCACGCGCATGGCCTGACGATCGCGGCGCAGTTCGGCCAGCAGATCCAGATCGTACTGACGTGTATACGGATGGCTTGAGATAAACACCACCACCAGCGTTTCGTTATCCACCAGTGACTTAGGCCCATGACGAAAGCCCGTTGGTGAATCGTAGAACGCCGCCAGCTTGCCCGCGGTCAGCTCCAGCACCTTCAGCGCAGACTCGCGCGCCGCGCCCTGCAGACCGCCGCTTCCCAGATACACAACGCGTTTCCACGGTTCGTTGCCAAAGACGCCCTGGCTGAAATCCCCGAGCGAGGTGAGGATCGCCTGGCAGCGATCGGCTACGTCACGGAAGCTTTGGCTGCCGATCGTCTCTGGTGCGAATACGGCCAGACAGCTCGCCATCATGGTGGTAATGCTGCTGGTCATCGCGAACCCGCGATCGTGCGTTTCGGCTGGCATCAGCAGGGCAAAGGCGTTATCGCTCTCGACGGCGTTCTGGTACAGGCTTCCCGCCTCGTTGCAGGTGATCGACAGGTGGTAGCACTCGGGCACGAACCGGTTCGCCAGCTCAACGGCGGCGACGCTCTCTGGACTGTTGCCGGAGCGGGCAAAAGAGACCAGCAGCAGAGGGTGTGCCGGGCTGAAGTAATCCATCGGGTTGGTGACCAGATCGGTTGTCGGTATGGCGGAGACGTTTTTACCGGTGTGGCTCGCAAGCCAGGGGGCAATTATCTCGCCAATAAACGCGGAGGTGCCCGCGCCGGTGAGGACGATCTGCAGGTCTCGCTTACGCAGCAGCGGCGTCAGGAAACCGTCAATCGAGGTGCGCAGATTATCGATGTTGTTGAGTGAGCGGATCCAGCAGGCAGGCTGCTGGCGGATCTCTTTTTCGGTCCAGGTGCCGGTTGTGGCGGCGGTGGTTTGTTGCATAACTCAGTCCTTAGTCGTGTGAATTCCACATCAGACGCTGGCAAACGTGTCGCTATCTTTCGTTTCGTTTCACTTATTCACATTAGCAGTTAAACAAAATCTATAGGAAAGAAATCGAAAGTTCAATAATGGAAAAGGAATAAAACGAAAAGTGTGATCGTGAAAGGAAAGGGTAAAACCAAGGAAAGGAAAAGAACGGCCTTACGATTTGATGCCGTAAGGCCGCCGTGACACGCAATGTAAACTACGAAGGTGAACGCTGTGAAAGTAACCGGATCATATTCCTTCCTCTACGGGGGCTTCCTCGCGACAGCGACCAAGCTCATCCACCAGGCTGGTCAGGCCGCGGTGGCCGCACTCCAGCGCCTGCAGACGAAACGCTTCGCTACTTAATCCGTCACGTTCCAGCACCATTTCCAGCAAAAGCTGCAGGTTGGTGCCGGTAATCACTTCGCTACCCGGTCTTTGCATCGCGAGCGTCGAGGCCACGCGAAACGGCGTGCCGCCGAGAAGGTCGGTGAGGAAAATAATATCCTGCTCTGGGTCCAGCTCATTCACCGCCTGCTCAAGCTGAGCGGTCAGCCTGGCAGTGGTGGAGTTTTCCGGAAAATCGATGGCGATAAACTGCGGCTGCTCGCCAAGGATCTGCCTCATCGCCTGTTCAAGCCCGCTGGCAAAGCCGCCGTGACCCGTCAAAATTATGCCTAACATCGCAACCTCTTTGCTTTTACAGGAAGTGACAGAATTTACCGACAACGCCCAGCACCACGGTGATACCGATCAGCCGCAGCGGGCTCCAGCCGCGGCGCACCAGCCAGAACATGGTCAGGGTGTAGACCAGCGGCAGGAACGCGGGCATCAGCTTGTCGATCACGTCGGTTTGCAGTTTAACGACCGCATCACCCGCCTTGATTTCAAGCGTCGTATTGAGTCGGACGTAGGTCGCCACCAGCGCGCCGATCACCGTCATCCCGACAATAGAGGCCGCGTGGCCCACCTTTTTGGTGTTGGCTTTGATCAGCGGAATGGCGGCAACGCCCATTCGGTATGCGTAGTGCGCCAGGCCAAAGCGCAGGCCGAGATGCACCACGTTGAACAGCACGATAAAAACTACCGCGCCAAGAATGGAGCCTTGCAGCGCCAGGCTGGCACCAATACCGCCGCAGATGGGTAACAGGGTCAGCCAGAACATGGCGTCACCAATGCCTCCGAGCGGGGCTCCGACCGCAATTTTGGTGCTCTGAATGCTGTTTACATCCTGCTTGGAACGCTCCATTGCCAGAATAATGCCGATAACGAAGGTCACCAGAAACGGATGGGTGTTAAAGAAGCCCATATGACCTTTCATCGCCCGCGCCAGGTCCCGCTTATTGGTGTGGATCTTTTTCAGCGCGGGCAGCAGCCCGTACAGCCAGCCGGAGGCCTGCATACGCTCATAGTTGAACGAGGCCTGCAGCAGCATGGAGCGCCAGGCCACGCGGTTAATGTCTTTTTTGGTCAGCTCCGCGCCAATGGTCTGGTCTTCATAGACGTTCTCATTCACGCCGCTCAGCAGCGTCTCTTCACTGACAGACGCGCCCGGCAGGGTGGTTTGATTAGATGCCATCTTCAAATTCCTCTTTCTGGGCCGCGGGCGCCGTCGGTTCAGGCGATTTACGCAGCAGGTCGATCAGCGCCATCGCCAGCGCCGCTGCGGCAATCGCCAGTACCGGAAGCTTCAGCCAGGCCGCGGCGACAAAACCGATAATGAAATAAGGGATGTAAACGTTTTTCATCATGATCTTCAGCAGCACGGCGAAGCCGATCGCTGGCATGATGCCGCCCGCGACGCCGAGACCGTCAATCAGACGCTCCGGCAGGATAGCAATGGCGGTTTTCGCGTGTTCAGCGCCAAAGTAGATAGGCAGAAACGCGCACAGGAAATAAAAAATGCCGAGCGCCAGCAGCGCCAGATAGTTGACTCGCTCTATGCCGTCGGTGTCCGCGTTGGCTGCCATGCGATCGCAGCGGGACATCACGCCGGACATGACCGAGAAGAGGAAGGTGATCCCCATCTGCACCGCCACGGCAAACGGCACCGCGACCCCAACGGCGACATCCGGCTTCACGCCCGTGGTGATGGCAAACGTGGTGCCGACGATGGTGCCGATAATCACGTTTGGCGGCTGCGCGCCCGCCAGCGGCGCCAGACCCATCCAGACCAGCTCTAAGGTACCGCCGGTCAGGATCCCGGTATGCAGATCGCCCAGTATCAGGCCGACCAGAGGACCAAGCACCACCGGGCGGTGCATGTGTGTTAAGCCGTTAAACATATCCAGGCCCGCGATAAAGGCAAGAAGCCCCAGCGCGAATGCCTGCAACAGACTGATTTCCATTGTGAATCCCTCAAAGCAGTTTAAAGAGATCCAAAGCGGTCTCTGTTGGGACGCCCTGAACAAAGCATTCCACCCCGGCTGCTTTCAGGCCGTTGAACGCAGCGATATCGTTCGCGTCGACAGAGACCGTTTTGGCAATTTGCTGTTTGCCACTGGCGTAGTGCATGTTTCCGACATTGATACGGGTGATGGGGACGCCGCCTTCAACCAGCTTCAGAAGATCGGCGGGTGATTTGCAGACCAGCAGAATTTTCTGGCGGTCTGCGGCGCGGTGAATGTTGTCGATCACTTTTTGCAGCGACCAGAAACGCACGGCGATGCCTTCCGCGAGCACCATTTCCATCAGGTTTTGTTGAACCGGATCGTCTGCAACCTCGTCATTTGCCACCAGCACCAGGTTTGCCCCCGCAAACCCCACCCACTGCACGCCCACCTGTCCGTGGATCAGGCGTTCATCAATGCGGCATAAGACAATGTTTGGCATAGCGTTTTCCTCTTTTTAATTATGCGTGTGGAGTCGTTACGCCTTCGCAGGCGGCATGGTACTGCTGGAGTATGTCCTGAATGTGGTCAATGATGAGTTCCCGCGGCGTTGACTTGAGAGCGCCCTCGCGAACTTTGCTGTACTGCAACGGCAAATACTGGCTGATAAGCGGCAGCGGAATGGGTTCGTCTGCCAGATTGCGCACCAGTCGTTCAAAGGCATCGTCAATCTGGCTGTCCGGCCAGTAATAGCGCACGCGGTCGGAGTAGCTGTAGCCGCGGGCCAGGCGTCGGGCGTTGCCGTCACCGTGATAGTGGCTTTGCCAGTATTCCGGGCGATCGAGCATTACGTTTTCCAGAACGTGACGCAGGCCCGAGCTGGCTTTCGCCGGGAGCAGTTCTTCTTCAATGGCGGCCAGTGAGAACAGCGCTTCACGCAGGGCAAAGGTCAGGGCAGGGCCGACTTTTAAAATAGCGAAGTGATCGTTCACCAGCTGGCGCAGCGCCTGTTGCGTCTGGTAATCGGTAGAGTGTGCTTCAAATACCAGCGTGTCGTAGGCTTCAACCATTTTGCTCAGGGCGACGGCTTTATGTGGCTGATAGTCACAAACGTGCGCATGGTCGAACTCAACGCCGGGCTGAACCACCAGGCCAATAATGCGCGGCCAGATGTCGCTTAACCCTTCCTTCTCGAATGCGTGGCGGTGTGCCTCAAGCGTGGCGCGCGCCGCCTCTGGCGTCGTGACCTCAAGCTCGGTCAGCGTTTCGTGCGCGCCGCCGGGAACCGGAACTTCCGTGCCGATAACGTAGACCAGATCGGCTACACCAAATTGCTCGAGACAGGTTGTTTCGGCAATTTTTGCCAGACGCGCGGCGCGCCCGGCAACGATCGCATCGGTTAAAGGAACCGGATCGTCTTCACAGGACATGCTGCAATCGAGGTGAATTTTTTTAAACCCGGCTGCCACGTAGTGCCTGATCAGATCGTCGGCGTTCGCCATTGCCTGCAAAGCCGGCAGGTTTTGCCAGCGGTTGGGCCCTAAATGATCGCCGCCAAGGATCAGCTGCGAAGTTGGGAAACCAAGCGATTGCGTCATCTTACAGACAAACCCGTGAAAATCAGCGGGCGTCATGCCGGTATAGCCACCAAACTGATCCACCTGGTTTGAGGTGGCTTCAATCAGCAGTGGCGTTTGTCGTGAATGGGCGTAACGAATGGCAGCTTCAAGTACCAGTGGATGTGCGGAACAGACGGCATAAATCCCGTTTGCATTCCCCCGTTTATGTTGTTCCACCATTTCTGTCAGATGTTTCACTTTCCTCTCCATTTCGGATGGTAATGATTTTTATCTTTCGTTTTGTTTCATTTAATCCTGCATTATGGCGGTGTAAAAATAAAACGAAAGATAATGGTTTTCCGATCTGTTTCACAAAAGAAACATAATGAAAGGTTTCAGCTGTTCACAGGCTTGCTTATGTCCTCCAGACAGCGCTTGCATTCGCTAAAAAGAAAGGCGTTAATAGACAAAACGAAATGAAATGAAAGTTTATTGATTAAGGATCTCGTATGAGCAGCAGCGATTCATCCGCAGAGAAGCGCATCACCGGCACCAGTGAAAGGCGGGAGCAGATCATTCAGCGGTTGCGGGCGCAGGGAAGCGTGCAGGTTAACGAGCTGTCTCATCTGTACGGCGTATCGACGGTGACGATCCGTAACGATCTGGCGTTTCTGGAAAAGCAGGGCATCGCCGTTCGTGCCTACGGCGGGGCGCTGATCTGCGAAGGGAATGCGCCTGGCATCGAGCCTTCCGTTGAGGATAAAAGCTCGCTCAATACGGCGGTGAAGCGCAGCATCGCTCAGGCCGCCGCCGCGCTGGTGAAGCCGGGGCACCGCATTATTCTGGATTCCGGCACCACGACTTTTGAGATCGCTCGTATGCTGCGCCAGCACACGGATGTCATTGCGATGACTAACGGGATGAACGTGGCGAATGCGTTGCTGGAAGCTGAAGGGGTAGAGCTGCTGATGACCGGCGGGCACTTGCGGCGTCAGTCGCAGTCCTTCTACGGCGACCAGGCGGAACAGTCCTTACAGAATTATCACTTTGATCTGCTGTTCCTGGGCGTCGACGCTATCGATCTCGATCGCGGTGTGAGCACGCACAACGAGGATGAAGCACGCCTGAACCGCAAAATGTGCGAGGTGGCAGAGCGTATTATTGTCGTGACCGACTCCAGCAAGTTTAACCGCTCAAGCCTGCATAAAATCATTGATACGCAACGGATTGATATGATTATTGTTGATGAAGGTGTTCCGGCGGAGAGTCTGGAAGGATTACGGAAAAGCGGGATTGAGGTGGTGTTGGTTTAAGATTTTTTACCCTCTCCCCTATGGGGAGAGGGAAGGCTGAGGGGCCATCACGTCACCGGCGCCGGGTTAAACACCGCCAGCTGGTTATGCAATCCCCACTGGTCCGAGAAAGTTTTCTTCCTCCCGCTCGCTACGTCCAGAATAAAATGGAACAGCTTCCAGCCCACGTCCTCAATACTCTCTTCCCCGGTGGCGATGGTGCCCGCGTTGATATCCATTAAGTCATACCAACGGTTTGCCAGCTCGGTGCGGGTCGCCATTTTGATCACCGGGACCGCCATCAGCCCGTACGGCGTGCCGCGCCCGGTGGTAAAGACCTGCACTGTAATACCGGAGGCCACCTGCTGGGTGCCGCACACAAAATCGCTGGCAGGTGTTGCCGCATAAATAAGGCCGCGCCTGGTTGGCCGCTGGCCCGCAGAGAGCACTTCCACAATCGCGCTCTGACCGGATTTGGCAATCGAACCGAGGGCTTTTTCCACCACGTTCGCCAGGCCGCCTTTCTTGTTGCCCGGCGAAGGGTTGGCGCTGCGGTCGGTTTTGCCCATATCGAGATAGTTATCGTACCAGGCCATCTCCTCCAGCAGGCGTTTGCCCACCTCTTCGTTGACTGCGCGCGGCGTCAGCAGATGGATGGCGTCACGCACTTCGGTCACCTCGGAGAACATCACCGTGGCGCCGCAGCGAACGAGCAGATCGGACGCATAGCCCACCGCCGGGTTGGCCGTTACGCCGGAGAAGGCATCGCTGCCGCCGCACTGGGTTCCGACCACCAGCTCCGATGCCGGGCACGTTTCGCGCTGGCGGCGGTTGAGCTTGTCCAGATGTCGCTCTGCCACCTGAAGAATATCGTCGACCATTGAACGAAAACCAACGTGGCGCTCGTCCTGCAGGCGCACGATGCTGGCCCCGTCTGCCGGGATGGCTTTGACATCCTCGGTACCCTGCAGCAGGCGTTCTGGCTGCAATTTTTCACAGCCGAGGCCAATGACCATCACCTCGCCGCCAAAGTTCGGATTCAGGGCGATATTGTGGATAGTACGGATCGGCACGACCGCCGCGGGCGCATTGATCGCTACGCCGCAGCCGTACAGGTGGTTAAGACCCACCACGCCGTCGACGTTCGGGTACTTTGGCAGCAGATCGCGTTCTATGATTTTCACCACGTAATCCACCACGCCCGCCACGCAGTGCACGCTGGTGGTAATGCCGAGCAGGTTTTTGGTGCCGACGCTACCGTCCGCATTGCGGTAGCCTTCAAAGGTATAGCCCTCCAGCGGCGGCAAAGCTTCAGGAACGCGGGTCGCCAGCGGAAGCGTATTCAGCGGCGGTGCTTCTGGCAGCGCCACCAGCGACTCCTCAATCCAGCTACCCTGCGGGATAGCGCTTACCGCATAGCCGATGACTTCGCCGTAGCGTACGATTTCACCGTGGGCAGGAATATCGACCAACGCGACCTTGTGCCCCTGCGGAATATGCTCAATCAGCTCCAGCCCGTCCGGGAAGCGGGTGCCTGCTTTTAAGCCATTGTCGTTGACAATAATCGCCACGTTATCCGTATCGTGAACCTTAATATAAAACGCCGTCGGGGGTGCCTCTCTAATTGCAATATCGGTCATTATTCACTCTTCTCCGGCAAAGTTTCAGCTATGAAAAATAACTCTTTGGATAATCGTTTTCTTAACGTAGAAATAAAGCATGTCAGGAGAAGAAAAGTGAAAATGTGATCGCGATCGTTTCAGGCGGACTAATCCTTGATTCTGTGCATTAGCGCCCACTGCTTTGTGCATATGCTCAAAATAGCATTGAGATGTAACGCAATACTTGAGCATCAAAACAATGTGCTGACGTGTAGAGCCGATTATACTGAATGACGATTTTATAACGCCACCATTCAGTCAGAGAAATAAATATAAAGAATCTTTTCTGGAATAAATATTACTGGCTATAACTGCGGAATTAAAAAAGGGTTAAGTGATGAATAACGATATCTTCCCGAATAAGTTTAAAGCTGCCCTCGCGGCGCACCAGATTCAGATTGGCTGTTGGTCCGCGCTGGCAAACCCTATCAGCACCGAAGTGTTAGGCCTGGCCGGATTCGACTGGCTGGTGCTGGACGGCGAACACGCGCCGAACGATATCAGCACCTTTATTCCGCAGCTGATGGCGCTGAAAGGTAGCCCCAGCACTCCGGTAGTGCGCGTGCCAACTAACGAGCCGGTGATTATCAAGCGTCTGCTGGATATCGGTTTCTACAATTTCCTGATCCCGTTTGTGGAAACGGAAGAACAGGCGGCGCTGGCCGTGGCTTCAACGCGCTATCCGCCGGAAGGGATCCGCGGCGTCTCGGTATCGCACCGCGCCAACATGTTTGGCACCGTGCCGGACTACTTCGCCCAGTCCAATAGCAACATCACTATTCTGGTTCAGATTGAAAGCCAGCAGGGCGTTGATAACGTCGATGCGATTGCAGCCACAGACGGCGTGGACGGTATCTTCGTCGGTCCAAGCGATCTGGCTGCGGCGTTTGGGCATCTGGGCAACGCCAGCCACCCGGACGTACAGCGCGCAATCCAGCACATCTTTGCCCGCGCCAAAGCGCACGGCAAACCGTGCGGCATTCTGGCGCCGGTTGAAGCCGATGCCCGCCGCTACCTGGAGTGGGGAGCCACGTTCGTTGCCGTCGGCAGCGACCTCGGCGTGTTCCGCTCAGCGACGCAGAAATTAGCGGACGCTTTTAAAAAATAACCATCATTGAGGAAACAGATTATGACGCTGAAAGTGGGTTTTATTGGTCTTGGGATCATGGGTAAACCAATGAGTAAGAACCTGATTAAAGCGGGTTACTCACTGGTGGTATCCGATCACAATCCACAGTCTGTGGCTGAGGTGATGGCGGCGGGCGCGGAAACAGCTACTACCCCTAAAGCCATTGCTGAGCAGTGCGATGTCATCATCACCATGCTGCCAAATTCCCCTCACGTCAAAGAGGTCGCGCTTGGGGAGAACGGCATCATCGAGGGTGCGAAGCCGGGCCTGGTGCTGATTGATATGAGCTCTATTGCCCCGCTCGCGAGCCGTGAAATCAGCGAGGCGTTAAAAGCGAAGGGCGTAGAGATGCTGGATGCGCCCGTCAGCGGCGGCGAGCCGAAAGCCATCGACTGTACCCTGTCGGTGATGGTGGGCGGCGATAAGGCCGTGTTCGACAAATACTATGACCTGATGAAAGCGATGGCAGGCTCCGTAGTGCATACCGGAGACATTGGCGCGGGCAACGTTACCAAGCTCGCGAACCAGGTGATTGTGGCGCTGAACATTGCCGCCATGTCTGAAGCGCTGACGCTGGCAACGAAGGCGGGCGTCAATCCGGACCTGGTCTATCAGGCAATCCGTGGCGGTCTGGCGGGCAGTACGGTGCTGGATGCCAAAGCGCCGATGGTGATGGATCGTAATTTCAAACCCGGTTTCCGCATTGATCTGCACATCAAAGATCTGGCGAACGCGCTGGATACGTCTCACGGCGTGGGTGCACAACTGCCGCTGACCGCTGCGGTTATGGAGATGATGCAAGCGCTGCGTGCGGATGGCCTGGGTACGGCCGATCACAGCGCGATTGCGTGCTACTACGAAAAACTGGCGAAGGTGGAAGTGGCGCGTTAATAGCATCTTGCCCGCACCTGAGGGTGACAGCGGCGCGCAAACCCTCTATACTGCGCGCCGAAGCTGACCAGACAGTCGCCGCTTCGTCGTCGTCCCTTTCGGGGGAGACGGGCGGAGGGGAGGAAAGTCCGGGCTCCATAGGGCAGGGTGCCAGGTAACGCCTGGGGGGGAAACCCACGACCAGTGCAACAGAGAGCAAACCGCCGATGGCCCGCGCAAGCGGGATCAGGTAAGGGTGAAAGGGTGCGGTAAGAGCGCACCGCGCGGCTGGTAACAGTCCGTGGCACGGTAAACTCCACCCGGAGCAAGGCCAAATAGGGGTTCACATGGTACGGCCCGTACTGAACCCGGGTAGGCTGCTTGAGCCAGTGAGCGATTGCTGGCCTAGATGAATGACTGTCCACGACAGAACCCGGCTTATCGGTCAGCTTCAACTTCTTCCAGAACCCCGCTTCGGCGGGGTTTTTGCTTTTAGGGTTTCGTAGCCCAGGTATGCGCATCGCCACCCGGCAACTCGCACAAACGACATCAATTCTCATATTTGCGACATTAAGCACATTTCACTGCATGACCCTTTCGGGCATCGCCATGCCTACCGCAAACGATCGTTATCACAAAATTTCACCCTAAAAAATGGTGAATTTACAGTATTGTTAATTTGTTGCGAATGTTAACTGAACGATCGCAAATATTTTCTTATTTGATATAAACATATTGAAATTAAAAACATTCAGGCTATGAATGTGTGACGTATTCCACTGTTTATAAAAAGCTGTCCAAAAATCCTCTGCAAAATTTGATAATTTGAAAGAATGTTTAAAAGGAATAACGGTTATTTATTGGCCTTTAATTGTCTGAAAGTTCATCTTTATTGATTTATTTAACGTAGAGAAATTTATCAAGGTTATCGCCATAAAATAAATTTATTACTGCTGATTTTATTGATCGATATCAGCGTAATGGTGTGCTTTTAATTTTATATGGCATTGATTATAAAGTATTTTTTAGGTTCTTGTTGTGCCCGTGAAATGCGCGGGGAAGCAAATTGTGAGTAACAGCACATACCCCCTGAAACATTATTGGGTAGAATCCGCTGCGTCATAGGGAAATAAGCGCAGAATATTATGAATACTATTATTCTACCGAAAACTCAGCACCTCGTGGTATTTCAGGAAGTCATTAAAAGTGGCTCCATAGGTTCTGCCGCAAGACAACTAGGCCTGACGCAACCCGCCGTCAGCAAAATCATCAGCGACATCGAATCCTACTTCGGGGTGGAAGTGATGGTGCGTAAAAACACCGGCGTAAAACTCACTGCCGCTGGTCAGGTGCTGCTGTCATACGCTGAGTCGATCACCCGCGAAATGAAAAACATGGTGAGCGAAATCAACAGCCTCAGTTTTAGTACCGTCATGGACGTCTCCTTTGGCTATCCGTCGCTGATTGGCTTCACCTTCCTGTCTGAGATGATCAAAAAATTCAGGGAAGTGTTCCCGAAAGCGCGCGTCTCCATGTATGAAGCGCAGCTCTCTTCATTCCTGCCCGCCATTCGCGACGGTCGGCTGGATTTTGCCATCGGCACGCTGAGCGACGGAATGTTGCTTCAGGACCTTCACGTTGAGCCACTGTTTGAATCCGAGTTTGTGCTGGTGGCGAGTAAATCACGAACGTGCACCGGCCCGACCAGACTGGCATCACTTACGCATGAGCAGTGGGTGATGCCGCAAACCGATATGGGCTACTACAACGAACTCCTGACCACCCTGCAAGACAACCGCATCAGCATTGAAAACATCGTCCAGACCGATTCCGTCGTCACTATCTATAACCTTGTCCTGAATGCTGATTACCTGACGGTGATCCCCCGCGACATGATTGCGCCGTTCGGCTCAGACCAGTTTATTGTGCTGCCCGTGGAAGATGAATTACCCGTGGCGCGCTATGCCGCCGTGTGGTCGAAAAATTACAGTATTAAAAAATCGGCGTCAGTATTAGTTGAACTGGCAAAACAATATTCGTCGATGGATATCGATAAACGACGATAGAAATAATTAAGTTTTAAAGCACCCGGAGCGACGCTTTTTAACGCTCTGATACCCAGACTTTGCCTGAAAAGAATGAATTATTATAACGAGGATATTATGCACATTACTTACGATCTCCCGGTGACCATTGAAGATATTCAGGACGCCAGAAAACGCCTGGCGGGAAAAATTTATAAAACCGGCATGCCGCGCTCAAATTATCTCAGCGAACGCTGTAAGGGTGAGATATTCCTGAAATTTGAAAATATGCAGCGTACCGGTTCGTTTAAAATACGCGGGGCGTTTAATAAGTTAAGTTCATTGACGGACGCAGAAAAACGCAAAGGGGTAGTGGCCTGCTCCGCAGGAAACCACGCTCAGGGGGTGTCGCTCTCCTGCGCCATGCTCGGTATCGACGGCAAAGTGGTGATGCCGATGGGCGCGCCAAAATCCAAGGTCGCCGCTACCCGCGACTACTCCGCCGAAGTGGTGCTGCACGGCGAGAACTTCAACGACACCATCGCTAAGGTGAGCGAAATCGTCGAGATGGAGGGGCGCATATTTATTCCGCCTTATGACGATGCGAAAGTCATTGCCGGGCAGGGCACCATCGGCCTCGAAATTCTTGAAGATCTTTACGACGTGGATAATGTGATTGTCCCTATCGGCGGCGGCGGCTTAATTGCCGGTATTGCGACAGCAATTAAATCCATCAACCCAACAATCAATATTATCGGCGTACAGTCTGAAAACGTTCACGGCATGGCGGCTTCCTGGCAGGCCGGAGAAATAACCAACCATCGCGTTACCGGCACATTAGCCGATGGCTGCGACGTGTCTCGTCCGGGTAAATTAACCTTCGAAATTGTTCGTGAACTGGTCGATGACATTGTGCTGGTGAGCGAAGACGATATTCGCAACAGCATGATTGCCCTTATTCAGCGAAATAAAGTGGTGACGGAAGGTGCGGGCGCGCTGGCCTGCGCGGCGTTATTAAGCGGCAAGCTTGACCCCTATATTCAGGGCCGTAAAACCGTCTGCATTATTTCCGGCGGCAATATCGATCTCTCCCGTGTTTCCCAAATTACCGGCTTCGTTGACGCATAAAGGTGACCTATGAGCAACACAGAAAGCATTATCGTTGGCCAGACGAAAACGTCCTCCTGGCGTAAGTCTGACACCACATGGACGCTCGGCCTGTTTGGTACCGCCATTGGCGCAGGCGTGCTGTTCTTCCCCATTCGCGCAGGCTTTGGCGGACTGATCCCCATCCTGCTGATGCTGGTACTCGCCTTCCCGATTGCGTTTTACTGCCACCGCGCGCTGGCGCGCCTCTGTTTGTCCGGCAGCAACGTCTCCGGCAACATCACCGAAACGGTGGAAGAGCATTTCGGCAAAACCGGCGGGGTGGTGATCACCTTCCTCTACTTCTTCGCCATTTGCCCGCTGCTGTGGATCTACGGTGTAACCATTACCAACACCTTTATGACTTTCTGGGAAAACCAGCTCCAGTTGCCAGCCCTGAACCGCGGCGTGGTGGCGCTGTTCCTGCTGCTGCTGATGGCCTTTGTGATCTGGTTCGGGAAAGACCTGATGGTGAAGGTGATGAGCTACCTGGTGTTCCCGTTCATTGCCAGCCTGGTGCTGATTTCCCTGTCGCTGATCCCGTACTGGAACTCGGCGGTGATCGACCAGGTCAACCTGAGCGATATCGCTTTTACCGGTCATGACGGCATTCTGGTCACGGTGTGGCTGGGGATCTCCATCATGGTCTTCTCCTTTAACTTCTCGCCCATCGTCTCCTCGTTCGTGGTCTCCAAGCGCGAAGAGTACGAGCCGGAGTTCGGGAAAGCATTCACCGAGCAGAAATGTTCCAAAATCATCGGTCGCGCCAGCCTGCTGATGGTGGCGGTGGTGATGTTCTTCGCCTTTAGCTGCCTGTTTACGCTCTCTCCGCAGAACATGGCGGATGCCAAAGCGCAGAACATTCCGGTGCTCTCTTACCTGGCGAACCACTTTGCCTCGATGTCGGGCAGTAAATCCACGTTCGCCACGGTGCTGGAATACGGCGCCTCCATCATCGCGCTGGTCGCTATCTTTAAATCCTTCTTCGGCCACTACCTGGGCACGCTGGAGGGGCTGAATGGCCTGATCCTCAAGTTCGGCTACAAGGGCGATAAGAAGAGCGTCTCCGTCGGCAAACTGAACACCATCAGCATGATTTTCATCATGGGCTCCACCTGGATTGTGGCCTACGCCAACCCGAACATCCTCGACCTTATTGAAGCCATGGGTGCGCCAATTATCGCCTCTCTGCTGTGTCTGCTGCCGATGTACGCTATCCGCAAGGCGCCAGCGCTGGCGAAATACAAAGGCCGGACCGAGAACATCTTCGTGACCGTGGTCGGCCTGCTGACCATTCTGAACATCGTCTACAAACTGTTTTAAGCCAAAGCTCAGGAAGAGCGGAGTAACACATGACTGAATTTCCGGTAGTACTGGTTATTAACTGCGGATCGTCCTCCGTTAAGTTTTCGGTGCTGGACGCAGCAGGCTGCGATGCCCTGCTGACGGGCATTGCGGATGGCATCAACACTGAAAAAGCCTTTATTTCCGTGAGCGGGGGTGAGCCGGTCAGACTGGCTCACCAGGACTACGAAGGGGCGCTGGCCGCCATCGCCCTCGAGCTGGAGAAACGCGACTTGATGAGCAGCGTGGCCTTGATTGGCCACCGCATCGCTCACGGCGGCGATCTCTTCAGCGAGTCGATCCTCATCACGGAAGAGGTCATTGAGCAGATCCGCCTGGTTTCCCCGCTGGCGCCGCTGCATAACTACGCCAACCTGAGCGGCGTGGAAGCCGCAGAGCGCCTGTTCCCCGGCGTGCAGCAGGTGGCGGTATTTGACACCAGTTTCCATCAGACCATGGCGCCGCAGGCGTATCTGTACGGTCTGCCGTACCGCTATTTTGAAGAGCTGGGCGTGCGCCGCTACGGTTTCCACGGCACCTCTCACCGCTACGTGTCCGGTCAGGCGCACGCGCTCCTCGGGCTGTCCCCCGATGACAGCGGCCTGGTGATTGCCCATCTCGGCAACGGGGCGTCCATCTGCGCGGTGCGCAACGGTAAAAGCGTCGATACCTCAATGGGGATGACGCCGCTGGAAGGGCTGGTGATGGGCACGCGCTGCGGCGACGTGGACTTCGGCGCAATGGCGTGGATTGCCCAGCAGACCGGTCAATCGTTCGAGGATCTGGAGCGCGTGGTCAACAAAGAGTCCGGGTTGCTTGGCATCTCCGGTATCTCCTCCGATTTACGCGCGCTGGAGAAAGCCTGGCATGACGGCAATGACCGGGCGCAGCTGGCGATAAAGACCTTTGTCCACCGCATAGCGCGGCATATCGCCGGTCACGCCGCGTCTCTGCACCGTCTGGATGGCGTGATCTTCACTGGCGGCATCGGTGAAAACTCCACGCTGATCCGCGCGCTGGTGGCGGAACATCTGAAGGTGTTAGGCATCGCGCTCGACGAGGCGAAAAACGCTCTGCCGGGCAGCGCGGGTGCGCGCGTCATCTCCACCGAGTCGTCCCGCGTGACCTGCGCGGTTATCCCTACCAACGAAGAAAAAATGATCGCGCTGGACGCCCTCCGTCTTGGGAAGGTCACCCCGGCTGCGGCTTACGCCTGATAAAGCGAGAATCACATGAAAGTAACAATCGATACGGGCGTCGCGCCTTACAGCGACGCATGGGCCGGGTTTCGCGGTGAAGAATGGAAAAATGCCGTTAACGTCCGCGATTTTATTCAGCATAACTACACCCCTTATGAAGGCGATGAAGCTTTCCTCGCGCAGGCGACGCCAGCAACGACGGCGCTGTGGCAGAAGGTGATGGTCGGCATTCGCCAGGAGAATGCCACCCACGCCCCGGTGGATTTCGACACCAACATTGCCACCACCATTACCGCCCACGGACCGGGCTATATCGACCAGGATCTTGAGACGATCGTCGGCCTGCAAACCGACAAGCCGCTCAAGCGCGCCCTGCATCCGTACGGCGGGATCAACATGATCCGCAGCTCGTTCGAAGCCTACGGGCGGGAAATGGATCCGCAGTTCGAATACCTGTTTACCGACCTGCGTAAAACCCACAACCAGGGCGTGTTTGACGTTTACTCCCCGGAGATGATGCGCTGCCGTAAATCTGGCGTGCTGACCGGTCTGCCGGACGGCTACGGGCGCGGGCGCATTATCGGCGATTACCGCCGCGTGGCGCTGTACGGCATCAGCTATCTGGTGCGCGAGCGTGAACTGCAGTTTGCCGATCTGCAGGGGAGGCTGGAGCGCGGCGAAGATCTGGAGGCGACAATCCGCCTGCGCGAGGAGCTGGCGGAGCACAGGCGTGCGTTGCTGCAGATCCAGCAGATGGCGGCAAACTATGGCTTTGATATTTCACGTCCGGCGATGAACGCGCAGGAAGCGGTGCAGTGGGTCTATTTTGCCTACCTTGCCGCAGTGAAATCCCAGAACGGCGGGGCGATGTCGCTGGGGCGTACGGCCTCGTTCCTTGATATCTACATTGAACGCGACATGCAGGCGGGGCTGCTGAACGAGGTGCAGGCCCAGGAGCTGATCGACCACTTCATCATGAAGATCCGCATGGTGCGCTTCCTGCGCACGCCGGAGTTCGACACGCTCTTCTCCGGCGATCCGATCTGGGCCACGGAAGTGATCGGCGGCATGGGGCTGGATGGCCGTACGCTGGTGACAAAAAACAGCTTCCGCTACCTGCATACCCTTCATACCATGGGGCCCGCGCCGGAGCCGAACCTGACGATCCTCTGGTCTGAACAGCTGCCGATCGCGTTTAAGAAATACGCCGCGCAGGTGTCGATCGTCACCTCGTCGCTGCAGTATGAGAACGACGATCTTATGCGCGCCGACTTCAACAGCGACGACTACGCCATTGCCTGCTGCGTCAGCCCGATGGTGATCGGCAAGCAGATGCAGTTCTTTGGCGCTCGCGCCAACCTCGCCAAAACGCTGCTGTACGCGATCAACGGCGGGGTGGACGAGAAGCTGAAGATCCAGGTCGGCCCGAAAACCGAGCCGTTGCTGGATGAGGTGCTGGATTACGACACCGTGATGGCGAGCCTGGATCACTTTATGGACTGGCTGGCGGTGCAGTACATCAGCGCGCTGAATCTCATTCACTACATGCATGATAAGTACAGCTACGAAGCGTCGCTGATGGCGCTGCACGATCGTGACGTCTATCGCACCATGGCCTGCGGCATTGCCGGGCTGTCGGTGGCGGCGGATTCCCTGTCGGCGATTAAGTACGCCACGGTGAAACCAGTGCGCGACCACACCGGCCTGGCGGTGGACTTCGTCATCGAAGGGGACTATCCGCAGTACGGCAATAATGACGATCGCGTGGACAGCATCGCCTGCGACCTGGTGGAGCGATTTATGAAGAAGATCCAGGCGCTGCCGACGTATCGCAACGCGGTGCCGACTCAGTCGATCCTGACTATCACCTCCAACGTGGTCTACGGCCAGAAAACGGGCAACACGCCGGACGGACGCCGCGGCGGCACGCCGTTTGCGCCTGGCGCCAACCCGATGCACGGTCGCGACAGGAAAGGGGCGGTGGCTTCGCTAACGTCGGTCGCCAAGCTGCCGTTTACCTACGCCAAAGACGGGATCTCCTATACCTTCTCCATTGTGCCGCAGGCGCTGGGCAAGGATGAACTGGTGCGCAAAACCAACCTGGTGGGGCTGCTGGATGGGTACTTCCATCACGAAGCGTCTATTGAGGGCGGGCAGCACCTGAACGTCAACGTCATGAACCGGGAGATGCTGCTGGATGCCATTGCCCATCCGGAGAGCTACCCGAACCTGACAATTCGCGTATCCGGCTATGCGGTACGGTTTAACGCCCTGACGCGCGAGCAGCAGCAGGACGTGATTTCGAGGACGTTTACGCAGGCGATGTAATTCCAATTGCCATTGTGCCTCCTCCTTAGAGGAGGCTTTTAATTTCGTGAATGCTGTCACATTTAGAAAATACCCTCCTCGTTTACACCTCCAGTAGCAATTTTTCCTCCAGTGTCAGGAAGTCCCTATAAAACTTGTGACTTTTTTCTCCCTTGCTCCGGCTATGATTTTCTCACACCAATAACAAACACCTGCTGCTCTCTGAATCGCAATCGCTGGCGATCGGAACCTAATAAAAACAATTGTTTACCCTACAAAATAAGCGAGTGCCCAATGAATATGGCAACAAACAGCAGTGTGATTGTGAGTGATTCCCCTGCGGCAAGGCGGGCGGGAATGAGCGAAAGCGAATGGCGAGAGGCGATCAAATTCGACAGCACCGACACGGGCTGGGTCATCATGAGTATCGGGATGGCCATCGGCGCGGGAATCGTTTTTCTTCCGGTGCAGGTTGGATTAATGGGGCTGTGGGTCTTTTTGCTCTCCTCGATTATTGGCTATCCGGCCATGTACCTCTTCCAGCGATTATTTATTAATACGCTGGCGGAATCCCCGGAATGTAAAGACTACCCGAGCGTGATTAGCGGTTATTTAGGTAAAAACTGGGGCATCTTATTAGGTGCGCTCTATTTCGTGATGCTGGTCATCTGGATGTTTGTCTATTCCACGGCTATCACCAACGACAGCGCATCCTATTTGCACACTTTCGGTGTCACCGAGGGGTTGCTGTCGGAAAATCCCTTCTACGGCTTATTCCTGATCTGTATTCTGGTCGCCATCTCTTCGCGCGGTGAAAAGCTGCTGTTTAAAGTCTCCAGCCTGATGGTGCTGACCAAATTATTTGTGGTGGCGGCGCTGGGGCTTTCGATGATCGGCCTCTGGCATTTAGCCAACGTCGGTATGCTGCCGCCGATGGGGTTGCTGATAAAAAATGCCATTATTACGCTGCCGTTTACCTTAACCTCCATTCTGTTTATCCAGACATTAAGCCCGATGGTGATTTCCTATCGTTCACGGGAAAAATCCGTTGAGGTGGCGCGTCATAAGGCGCTGCGGGCGATGAATATCGCCTTTGGCATACTGTTTGTCACGGTCTTCTTCTACGCCGTCTCTTTCACCCTGGCGATGGGACACGACGAAGCGGTGAAAGCCTACGAGCAGAACATTTCCGCCCTGGCGATTGCGGCGCAGTTTATCAGCGGCGACGGTGCGGGCTGGGTCAAAATCGTCAGCGTGATCCTCAATATTTTTGCCGTGATGACCGCCTTCTTCGGCGTCTATCTCGGCTTCCGCGAAGCCACGCAGGGGATCGTGATGAATATCCTGCGCCGTAAAATGCCGGCTGAACGTATTAATGAAAGCACCGTCCAGCGCGGGATCATGCTGTTCGCTATCCTGCTGGCCTGGAGCGCGATCGTGTTAAACGCGCCGGTACTGAGCTTCACCTCTATCTGTAGCCCCATCTTCGGCATGGTGGGCTGCCTGATCCCTGCATGGCTGGTCTACAAGGTACCGGCGCTGCATAAATATAAGGGCGTATCGCTGGTGATTATTGTCATCACCGGGCTGCTGCTTTGTGTTTCTCCTTTCCTCGCATTTTCCTGAGGGCAAATAAGGTCGTAACGATGTCTGAGCAAACTCATCCTTTATGGAATCAATTTATTCGCGTAGTGCAGGAAGAAGTTAAGCCTGCGCTGGGGTGCACCGAGCCCGTTTCTCTGGCCCTTGCCTGTGCGATTGCCGCAGAGCAACTGCCTGGCGACGTCACGAAGATTGAGGCGTGGGTATCGCCGAATCTGATGAAGAACGGGCTTGGCGTAACGGTGCCGGGCACCGGCATGGTCGGGCTGCCCATTGCGGCGGCGCTGGGTGCCATCGGTGGCAATGCGCAGGCGGGGCTGGAGGTGCTGAAAGATGTCACCGCCGATGCGCTGGCGCGGGCCAAAGCAATGCTTAACGCCGGTCTGGTGCAGGTGAAATTGCAGGAGCCGTGCGATGAGATCCTCTATTCACGTGCCTGCGTTTACGCCGGTGAGGCCTCGGCCATGGTGACCATTGCGGGCGGACATACCCGCGTGGTGGAGGTGGTTTGTCACGGCGAAACGCGCTTCAGTCTTGACGAGCGGCAGGCCGAGGTAAGTAACGATCCGCTGGCGGTACTGTCAAACACCACGCTCTCGCAGATCCTGGAGTTTGTCGAACAGGTACCGTTCGAGGCGATCCGCTTTATCCTGGAAGCAGGGCAACTGAACGACGCGCTCTCTCGTGAAGGGCTTAGCGGGAAGTGGGGGCTACACATTGGCGCCACCCTCAATAAGCAGCGCGCACGCGGATGGATGGCGCAGGATCTGAGTTCAGACATCGTTATCCGCACCAGCGCGGCCTCGGATGCCCGCATGGGCGGCGCGACGCTGCCGGCGATGAGCAACTCGGGCTCCGGGAATCAGGGAATTACAGCCACCATGCCGGTTGTCGTGGTCGCTGAACATGTTCAGGCCGATGACGAACGGCTGGCGCGGGCGCTGATGCTCTCGCATCTGTCGGCTATCTACATCCATTACCAGCTTCCGCGTTTGTCCGCGCTGTGTGCGGCGACAACGGCCGGTATGGGGGCCGCCGCAGGGATGGCGTGGCTGTTGGGCGGAAGCTATCAGACGATTGCAATGGCCATCGGCAGTATGATCGGTGACGTCAGCGGGATGATCTGCGACGGGGCGTCTAACAGTTGCGCCATGAAAGTCTCGACCAGCGTCACCAGCGCCTGGAAAGCCGTGATGATGGCGCTGGATGATACAGCCGTGACGGGTAACGAAGGAATTGTGGCCCACGACGTGGAACAGTCTATCTCTAACCTGTGCGCCCTGGCGTGCCGCTCAATGCAGGCAACGGACCGGCAGATTATTGAGATTATGGCGAGTAAGGTGTAGCGATTGGCATTCGTCCCTCTTCCCAAAGGGGAGAGGGACCGATCGAGCAACTCTTACACCGGCAAATCAATCAGCAGCGCGCGCAGCGGCGTATCCGCCACCAGGGTGATATTCGCTTCGTCACGAATAAACGCCCCGTCGCCGCAGGTGAGCGCTTCTTTCTCTTCCGCGTGCGTTACCGCATGCACCGTACCGTGAATGGACTGCAAATAGGCGCGCGGGCCGTGCAGCTGGAAGCTTGCCTGTTCACCTTTTTTCAGTTCGATATGGTGCAGCCATACCTGCTGTCGCAGCTGCAAGCTGTCCTTGCTGCCGTCAGGCGAGGCAATCAGCTGCTGTTTATCGCCCTTCAGATCTATTTTCTGCACCAGCGGGTTTTCTCGCTCAGGGCAGGCGTCGAGCCACAGCTGCATGCGCGTCAGCGTTTTGTCTTTGCTGAGGTTATGCTCGCTGTAGCTGATGCCCGGCTGCGTGGAAATTAACAACGCTTCGCCAGCCTTTGCCTGGACATGATTGCCCTCGCTATCGCGGTATTCTGCCTCGCCTTCCAGGATCAGGTTCAGGATATCGACTTTCGGATACGTACGCGGCTGGAAGGAGGCGCCCGGGGCGAGCACTTCCTGGTTCAACACGCGCAGTGAAGCGTAACCGAGGAGTTTAGGGTCAAAGTAGTGTCCAAAGGAAAAGGTGTAGCGGGCCTGCAGCCAACCGAAATCGGCTTGTCCGCACTGTTTCGCTGTTCTTGTCGTAATCATAAACTTGACCTCTCTTTACACTAAAACAATGGTAAAGGTATGGACGCTGCATTGTTAGCCAGATATTCTGCCTGGTATGTTCAAATTTCCTGAATGAGAACGAGATGGCTAAAGAGAGAGCATTGACGCTTGAGGCGCTTCGCGTCATGGACGCGATTGACCGGCGCGGCAGCTTTGCCGCGGCGGCAGATGAACTGGGGCGCGTTCCGTCTGCGCTAAGCTACACCATGCAAAAACTGGAGGAAGAGCTGGACGTCGTGCTCTTCGATCGCTCCGGTCATCGAACAAAATTCACCAACGTGGGGCGGATGCTGCTGGAGCGAGGTCGCGTGCTGCTGGAAGCGGCGGACAAGCTCACCACGGACGCCGAAGCGCTGGCGCGAGGCTGGGAAACCCACCTGACGTTAGTCACCGAAGCGCTGGTGCCGACCGAAGCGCTGTTCCCTCTGGTAGACCGCCTGGCGGCGAAGGCCAATACGCAGCTGTCGATCATCACCGAGGTGCTGGCCGGGGCGTGGGAGCGTCTGGAGACGGGCAGGGCGGATATCGTCATTGCGCCTGACATGCATTTCCGCTCATCGTCAGAAATCAACTCGCGCAAGCTCTACAGCGTCATGAACGTCTACGTCGCCGCGCCGGATCACCCGATTCACCAGGAGCCGGAGCCGCTCTCTGAAGTGACGCGCGTGAAGTACCGCGGCGTGGCGGTGGCGGATACCGCGCGCGAGCGTCCGGTGCTGACGGTTCAGCTGCTGGATAAACAGCCTCGTCTGACGGTCACGTCACTGGAAAACAAGCGGCAGGCGCTGCTGGCCGGTTTGGGCGTGGCGACGATGCCCTACCCGTTTGTGGAAAAAGATATTGCGGAAGGGCGACTAAGGGTGGTGAGCCCGGAGTACACCAGCGAAGTGGACATTATTATGGCGTGGCGCCGCGACAGCATGGGCGAAGCCAAATCGTGGTGCCTGCGCGAAATTCCAAAGCTCTTTGCGCATCACAACAAATAAGCGAGCAGGCCCGGTAAGCGTAAGCGCCACCGGGCAGTAATTTACGCGCCGATCTTAGGGTCCGGACCAAAGCGGTTTTCGCCCGGCGTCCCGCTCTGACAGTTGAAAATTAAAATCACGATCCAGCCGACAAGCGGGATTAACAGCAACAGCAGCCACCACGCCGAACGATCGGTGTCGTGGAGACGACGAAACAGCACGGCCCATGAAGGCAGCAAAACCAGCAAGCCATAAATCGTAGTGAGTACACCTTCACCGCCGGCGCGCTCCCAGCCGAGGATTTTATCCACGATGCCCAGCACCATAATCAGGACGAAGTTCACCAGAACGAACATCCAGTACTCTTTGCGGCGGGCGCGGCCACCAAATCCAACGTAGTTGCGCAGTACTTTTAAATACCAGTCCATTTTCCTTGCCTCTTAATCAGTCAATCACTTGTTTTCTAAGCGATCGAGGTAAGGATAGATGTATGCTGTGAATTAAAAAAGGGAATCAATTGATTCCCTAAATAATTATCCGAAACGCACGTCGCGCCCGTGCGGTTCATCCAGATCCTGCCACGGGCCAATGGAGATGATGCCCGTCGGGTTGATGGTCTTGTGGCTGCGGAAATAGTGGGTGCGAATATGGTCAAAATCGACCGTCTCCGCGATCCCCGGCATCTGGTAGATGTCTCGCAGGAAACCATACAGGTTCAGGTAGTCGCTGATGCGGTGTTTATCGCACTTAAAGTGGGTGACATAGACCGGGTCAAAGCGAACCAGCGTGGTCCACAGGCGGATGTCCGCTTCCGTAAGGCGATCGCCCGTCAGGTAGCGATGCTGGCCCAGGATCTGCTCCAGGCGCTCCAGCGATTCAAACACCTTTCCGACCGCTTCGTCATAGGCTTCCTGGCTGGTGGCGAAACCGGCCTTATAGACGCCGTTGTTGACGTTGTCGTAAATCCAGCTGTTCAGCTCGTCAATTTTCTCGCGTAGCTCGACCGGGTAGTAATCCCCGGCGCGGGCGCCGTGCGCATCAAACGCGGTATTGAACATGCGGATGATTTCCGCGGACTCATTGCTGACGATCGTCTGGTTTTTCTTGTCCCACAGCACCGGCACGGTCACGCGTCCGGTGTAGTGCGGATCGGCGCGCAGATAGAGCTGGTACAGGAAATCGTGGTGATAAAGATCGTCGCCGGTTGCCGCAGGGAAATCACTGTCAAACGTCCAGCCGTTTTCCAGCATCAACGGGTTGACGACTGAAACCGGAATGAAGGATTCGAGGCCTTTTAGCTTGCGCACGATCAGCGTGCGGTGCGCCCACGGGCAGGCGAGGGAAACATAAAGATGATAACGATCTTTCTCCGCCGCGAAGCCCCCTTCGCCACTCGGGCCGGTTGCGCCGTCGGCGGTCAGCCAGTTACGGAAGGCCGAAACAGAGCGCTTAAAGCGTCCACCGGTGGATTTGGTGTCATACCAGACATCCTGCCAGACGCCGTCTACGAGTTGTCCCATTTTTTACTCCTCCGTCAGATAGCAAAAGCGAGGAGATGTCTCCTCGCTTTGTGTTTATTCAGTATAGCGTGCTTACCATTTCTTATTCAGAACGCGGTCGATGCTGTATGCGCCTGGGCCGGTAATCGCCAGCAGCAGGAAGCCACCCGCGATAGTCAGGTTTTTCATAAACATCAGTGAGTTCACGCCTTCAGCAAAGTTGCTGTGGAACAGGAACGCGGTCAGCAGGGTGAAGCCTGCGGTAAACAGCGCGGTGGTGCGGGTCAGGAAGCCGAACAGAACCGCCAGGCCGCCGCCAAACTCAAGCAGAATGGTCAGCGGCAGCAGGAACCCCGGAACGCCCATGGCTTCCATATACTGCTGGGTACCCGCATATCCGGTGATTTTGCCCCAGCCTGCCACGATAAACAGAATTGGCATCAGAATACGCGCGACCAGTACACCAACATCTTCTAATTTTTTCATTTTACTCTCCAGGAAACCACATAAGCGGCTGAACATTATTTGTCTGCAATTCCGGGTAGATACCGCGGTTCTGCTGTCGATGGAGAGGAGTGTAAACGGGGCGGGTAGCAATTGTTAGCAAGGAAAACTGTCAATCTTCTTCAAAGATATTGAGTAAGGGCAGGTGCGCGCTGGTGCCCTCAGCCCACGGGGAGAAGGGCAAAAACAAAAAACGGTAACCTGAGTTACCGTTTTGCGTTTATCACCGCAGCTGTTGTTGCCGCAGCGTTGCTTTGACCAGACGCCAGGCGCTCCAGGCACCAAAACCGCGTCGGGCCCAGCGGATGAGCATATTCGGATGACGAACCGTCCAGATAGCCATCACGCTGCTGCCGACCAGCGCCCACGAACGCAGGCTCAGGAAGGTATTCCAGCCACGGTCAAACCGTCGCGTCGCGTCGATCCAGTCACGGCGGCTGGCAGACAGATCCAGCCGCTGCTGCTGGATCTGACTTAACAGGTACGCTTTTCGCTTCTGACGTTCCGCTTTATCGCTCACGGCTTGTCATCCTCCAGCAGGGCGCGATCGTTAGCCAGTTCCTGGCGCGTGTGGCGCAGGAAAGTGGACCTGCGCGCTTTACGCATCGTCCATATGCCGCCAATCAGCGCCGCGACCAGCAGAACGACGGTCGTGGCAATCATCGCGTTAAGTCGATACTGCGGGTCAATGGCCCAGATGATTAACACCATCAGGCTCATCAGACCAAACGCGGCGAAGAGCATGGTCAGCCCGAGCATCAGCAGCATCTGGAAGAGGTTCGCTTTCTCCTCTTCCAGTTCGACCACTGCCAGCCGGACGCGCGTTTCGGCAATCCCAACCAGCGTCGTTAAAATACGCTGGCCGATGCCGAGGACGTTATTAGCAGGCCCTTGTGCGTGACGAGGATCTTCCATATCAACGACGCGTCAGCAGGACACCCAGTACCACACCCACTGCGGCACCAATACCAACTCCCGTCCATGGATTGTCGCGCACATATTCATCTGCACGCGCAGCCGCTTCACGGGTCTGTTTCGCCAGTGCATCACCGGTTTCACCCAGGCGGTAGCGGCTCTCTTTCAGCGCCTGCTCCGCTTTGCTGCGCAGCTTGCTTACTTCTTCTTTCGACTTATCGGCAGAGGAGTTCAGCACCTCTTCAAGGGTATCGGCCAGGGATTTCAGTTCAGCGCGCAGATGTTCAGACGTCGTATCTTTTGACATGATTCTCTCCTGTTGAGATTTCCGTTAACTCAATAATCGCGAGCTTCCAGCGCTTTCAGGTCGTCCTGCGCCTCTTTCAACTTCTTCTCGCGCTTAGCAATTTTTTCCGCATCCCCTTTCTCTTTCGCTTCCTGCAGGTCTTGACGGCGCTCGGCTATCTCGTCCTTCTGTTCAGCGATTTTCTTTTGGTGATCGGCACGCAGCTTGCTGTCTGAACAGTTCGCTTTCACTTCGCTCAGCGCTTTTTTGAGACCATCAACACGGTGCTGATTGTTATGCTTTTCGGCATAACCGATCTCACGCTGAATATCCTGTTCTTTCTCCTGACAGAGAGAGTTTGCGAAGGTCGTTGTGCTTAAAGAAAAAAGGGCCAGAGCCAGGGTCATGCGGAATTTCATTATCGAAACCTTCCATTGTGCTGCGGGGTTAGCCGCTATCCAAAATGATGCGGAGTACATTCGAGGGGTGCTCCGCGTACTTAAGCATAGTAAGTAAACGGGGGATTCACCAAAGTGAGTGAAAAGATTCGGAATCCAGGAAGTTATCCAAACCGATGCGACGTATCGCGAATCAATGATAACCACGCGGCTGGCGGGTTGTCATCTTCCTGCTGGGCAATGATATAGCCGTGCGGCAGAGTACGGTCAAGAACCGCTTTCGCGGCAGCGCTCTGCGCACGGGAATCAAACTTAATCAGTAAAACATCGTCCTGCGGGGTGATGCTTTTAAAGCGGATGCCGTTTGCATCCAGATGATGCCAGACAGAAAAACCGTCAGGCACACCGCCCCCCTGGTTTACCGGGCGAATGGCCAGCGTAGCGTCCTGATGTGAAAGCGTGTTCCAGGCCAGCAGTACGGCGCTGAGCATCACCAGTGCAATAAAGGCACAGGCAAAGCGGCGCATGGCGAGCGGTGAGATAACCATCGTTAACCTCGCGCTCCGTATTTTTTCTTCCACAGGACAACCAGCGAGCCGATCAGGCCGAAGACCAGCAGAACAACAGGTAGCAGCATCAGGCAGGACATCAGCTGATCTTCATATTTCATGAAGACCGGCGTCTTACCCAGCGCATAGCCCAGCGTCGTCAGGATCAGAACCCATAACAGGCCGCTCATCCAGTTGAAGAACTGGAAGCGTGCGCTGCTCAACCCGGACAGCCCGGCAATGGTGGGCAGCAGGGTGCGCACAAAGGCGATAAAGCGGCCAATCAGCAGCGCGGAAAGCCCATGCTTATGGAACAGGTGGTGTGCCCGCTGGTGATAGTGCGCAGGCAGATGGGAAAGCCAGTTCTGTACTATTCGGGTATTGCCCAGCCATCTTCCCTGGATATAGCTCACCCAGCAGCCAAGGCTGGCCGCGACGGTCAGTAATAAAATGGTTTGCGGGAACGCCATTGCGCCTTTAGCACACAGCACGCCGACAAGCACCAGCAAACTGTCACCCGGCAAGAAGGCTGCAGGCAGCAAACCATTCTCAAGGAACAGAATCATAAACAAGACAAAATAGAGCATGCCAATCATGGAAGGGTTGGCCAGCGTTTCAAAATCCTGCGCCCAAAGGGCATGCAGCAGTTGGGTCAAAAGTTCCATTCAGTGTTCC
This sequence comes from Enterobacter cloacae complex sp. P43RS, assembly GCF_014930585.1. NCBI lineage: Bacteria > Pseudomonadati > Pseudomonadota > Gammaproteobacteria > Enterobacterales > Enterobacteriaceae > Enterobacter > Enterobacter cloacae complex sp. P43RS. The sequence continues at coordinate 504,584 of NZ_JADBRJ010000002.1, read as the reverse complement.
TGGAAATCGGTTAACGTCTCGCCTGTTATCCGGGACAAACAGCACGGCGACATTGTTGTGATTTCATTATGGTCGCTCGCGGACACATTGCGGTGTGGCCAACACTGTTCCCTGTTAATTGGCTGGTTAGCAAGCACTAACTTTCAAAATAACGAAGTGAATCCAATTGTAACAAAGCCCAACGTTCTGCGTCACAGAATTTGCAGGGTGAGGTGATTTTGGCGTAAGCCCTGAAAGTGAGCGAGGGATTTTACAAAGGCTGACACTATATATGTTTTGCTTACCCATTCAGCCGGGGAGGCGCAGCGAAGCGCCTGCCGGTAGAAAGGTCGCCTATTTTGCGCCGCTCGGGGCCGTATCGAGATGAACGACAGGATTATCGGCAAAAAGATAGCGGTCAGCGTTAAATTCGAAGTCGTCGCTGGTTTCATTGAAGAGCATCTGCTTGGTGTTTTCCAGGTGCTGCCACATGGCGAGCTTCGCGGCGTGGGGATCTTTACGAATCAGCGCCTTAAGAATTTGATCGTGGTCGTCACACCAGTTGTCCACGGTACGGGAATCAATATGATCGTGCAGTTTTTTCCAGTACGGGTTGTGAACGCGTTGAGTCCACATTTTCTCAACGATTGCCGCCAGCGCCGTATTCTGGGTTGCCAGGGCGACCTGAACGTGAAACTGCAGGTCCCACTCGGAATCACGGAAACATTTTTCCTTGCGAGCGTTCTCCTGGATCTCCATCAGCTTCATGATGTCCTGCTTGGTCACCTGCGTGGCGGCAAATTCGGCAATATTGCTTTCGATCAGCTGGCGAGCCTGGAGCAGCTCAAACGGACCGTAGCTGGCGAATTCTAGACTTTCATCCGCCACCGGAGAGTGTTTAGGCTGATTAGAAATAACGTGAATGCCGGAACCTTTGCGTACCTCAACGTAGCCTTCCACTTCCAGCATGATAATCGCTTCGCGCACCACGGTTCGGCTTACGCTTTTTTCATCCGCGATAAAGCGCTCGGCGGGAAGTTTATCACCGACAAGATAGACCCCTTGCTCGATGCGATCTTTCAGCTCGGCAGCAAGTTGTTGATATAAACGACGTGGTTCGGTGATTTCCATATGCGCTCCAGGCAGGGTACGGCAGATGATTTGTTATACCACTTTCACGGAATACTCTCCAGATTTTGCCATTAAAAAAGCCGCCCGGGGGCGGCTTCGGTGAAACGCATTTTCGCTAACTCTGCGTAGCCGGTCGCCCGAGAGACTCTTTCGCCAGCTCCTCTGCGGATTTGCTTTTCAGCACCGTCCAGATAACCACCGCGCCCATCAGGTCGAAGATTGCCAGCACCGCGAACAGCGGGCTGAAGCCGATGGTATCCGCCAGCGCGCCGACGACCAGCGCGAACATCGTACTCGCGGTCCACGCGGCCATCCCGGTCAGGCCGTTGGCGGTGGCCACTTCGTTGCGACCGAAGACGTCAGACGAGAGCGTAATCAGCGCGCCGGAGAGCGACTGGTGCGCAAAACCACCGATGCACAGCAGCGCGATAGCGACGTAGGGGCTGGTGAACAGACCAATCATGCCCGGGCCAATCATCAGCAGGGCGCCCATGGTTACCACCATCTTACGGGAAACAATCAGGTTCACCCCAAACCAGCGTTGGAACAGCGGTGGCAGGTAGCCGCCTACGATACAGCCCAGGTCAGCGAACAGCATCGGCATCCAGGCGAACATCGCGATCTCTTTCAGGTTAAAGCCGTAGACTTTAAACATAAACAGTGGGATCCACGCGTTGAAGGTGCCCCAGGCCGGTTCAGCCAAGAAGCGCGGCAGTGCGATACCCCAGAACTGACGGGTGCCCAGGATCTGCCAGACGGACATCTTCTTGCCATTGTTGGTCTGATGCTGCGCTTCCTGACCACCAATAATGTATTCGCGTTCTTCCTCGGAGAGTTTTTTCTGATCGCGCGGGTGTTTATAGAAAACCAGCCACGCCATTGCCCAGGCGAAGCTCAGCACGCCAGAGATAATGAATGCCATCTGCCAGCTGTGCATCACGATGGCCCACACCACCAGCGGCGGCGCAATCATTGCGCCGATGGACGAGCCCACGTTGAAGTAACCCACCGCAATGGAACGCTCTTTTGCCGGGAACCACTCAGAGCTGGCTTTCAGCCCCGCCGGGATCATTGCGGCTTCTGCCGCACCGACCGCGCCACGGGCCAGCGCCAGGCCGCCCCAGCTGCCTGCCAGTGCGGTTGCACCGCAGAATACCGCCCAGGCGATGGCGAAGAAGGCATAGCCGATTTTGGTACCGAGAATATCCAGCACGTAGCCTGCGACAGGCTGCATGATGGTATACGCCGCGGAATAGGCGGCAATAATGTAGGAGTATTGCTGCGTGGAGATATGCAGCTCTTCCATTAACGTCGGCGCTGCGGCTGCCACGGTGTTACGCGTCAGGTAGCCCAGCACGGTGCCTAACGTCACCAGTGCGATCATATACCAACGTAACCCTTTAATTTTACGCATCTAAAACCTCATCGTTATGTTATGTCCGCGCCAGAGCACGGCAACTTCTCAACCGTTTCCGGGAGCCGTTGGGTAACGGGAGGGGCGTAGCCGGAAGCATGTCCCGGAACGGCCCGAACCTTGCCATAAGTAAGCGTGCATAAGTCGGTATCCGTACCGTTAAATCCGATGTGTCTCACACCGGTAACGCATTCCGTCGGCTTAGTGTTTGCGACGGCGAAACGATAACTTGTCATACAACTTTAAAAGGTGAGTGACATCACAAATGTATGATTCTTTGTAGGGACATTAATCGCTGCGCGCAAAGCCAGCAACGGCGCGGCCTGTAGAAGGGTTTACCCCATTGAGGGTAATTTATTTGTTAGCGTTTATTGATCTCACTCACGAAAAAAGCTTCGGCGGGTGGAAATTGGTGTGATAACTTTGCAGCATATGAACATACGCTTTCTGACGCTCCCGTAATGAGGAAGACGATAATGACGCCGTTTATGACCGACGATTTTCTGTTAGATACCGAATTTGCCCGCCGCCTGTACCACGACTACGCTAAAGACCAGCCGATTTTCGACTACCACTGCCACTTACCGCCGCAGCAGGTTGCCGAAAATTATCGTTTCAAAAACCTGTATGATATCTGGCTGAAGGGTGACCACTATAAATGGCGCGCAATGCGCACCAACGGCGTGGCCGAGCGCCTGTGTACCGGCGACGCGACCGATCGCGAGAAGTTTGACGCCTGGGCGGCGACCGTTCCGCACACTATCGGCAACCCGCTTTACCACTGGACGCACCTCGAACTACGCCGTCCGTTTGGTATCACCGGCAAGCTGCTTTCTCCCGCTACGGCGGATGAAATCTGGGACCAGTGCAACGAACTGCTGGCGCAGGATAACTTCTCCGCGCGCGGCATCATGAAGCAGATGAACGTGAAGATGGTGGGCACCACCGACGATCCGATTGACTCCCTGGAGCATCATGCCGTTGTCGCCAAAGACGCCTCTTTTGACATTAAAGTGCTGCCAAGCTGGCGCCCGGACAAAGCCTTCAATATTGAGCAGGCCACGTTCAACGACTATATGGCGAAGTTGGCGGAAGTGTCCGATACCGACATCCGTCGTTTCGCCGATCTGCAAACCGCGCTGACCAAACGTCTGGACCACTTCGCGGCGCACGGCTGTAAAGTCTCTGACCACGCGCTGGACGTGGTGCTGTTCGCGGAATCCAACGAAGCCGAACTGGACAGCATCCTGGCGCGTCGCCTCTCCGGTGAATCGCTTAGCCAGCATGAAGTAGCGCAGTTCAAAACGGCGGTGCTGGTGTTCCTCGGCGCGGAATACGCCCGTCGCGGCTGGGTACAGCAGTACCACATCGGTGCGCTGCGCAATAACAACCAGCGCCAGTTCAAACTGCTGGGTGCGGACGTGGGCTTTGACTCCATCAACGACCGCCCGCTGGCGGAAGAGCTGTCAAAACTGCTGAGCAAACAGAACGAGCAAAACCTGCTGCCGAAAACCATTCTCTACTGCCTGAACCCCCGCGATAACGAAGTGCTGGGCACCATGGTCGGCAACTTCCAGGGCGAAGGTATGCCGGGCAAGATGCAGTTCGGATCCGGCTGGTGGTTCAACGATCAGAAAGACGGCATGGAGCGTCAGATGACGCAGCTGGCGCAGCTCGGTCTGTTAAGCCGCTTCGTGGGTATGCTGACCGACAGCCGCAGCTTCCTCTCCTACACTCGCCACGAATATTTCCGCCGCATTCTGTGCCAGATGATTGGCCGCTGGGTGCACGCGGGTGAAGCGCCAGCGGATCTCCAGCTGCTGGGCGACATGGTGAAAAACATCTGCTTTAACAATGCGCGTGACTACTTCGCCATTGAACTGAACTAAGGCCGTCTGAGGTTGATATGCAATACATCAAAATCCATTCGCTGGATAACGTGGCCGTCGCGCTGGCAGATTTAACCGAAGGCACGGAAGTGGCCTTCGATAACCAGTCGGTCACGTTGCGCCAGGCCATTGGACGTGGACACAAGTTTGCCCTGATCCCCATTGCAAAAGGGGAGAACGTGGTGAAGTACGGTTTGCCCATCGGCCATGCGCTGGCGGATATTGCGCCGGGTGAATATATTCATTCCCACAATACCCGCACCAATCTCAGCGATCTGGACGAGTACAGCTATCAGCCTGAACTACCGAAGGCAGGCGTGCAGGTGGGGGATCGTGAGGTGCAAATCTACCGTCGCGCAAACGGTGATGTGGGGATCCGCAACGAGCTGTGGATCCTGCCGACCGTCGGCTGCGTGAACGGCATTGCGCGTCAGATCCAGACCCGCTTTCTGAAGGAGACCCACGATGCCGAGGGCATCGACGGGGTACATCTGTTCAGCCACACCTACGGCTGCTCCCAGCTGGGTGATGACCACATTAACACCCGCACCATGCTGCAAAACATGGTGCGCCACCCGAATGCGGGCGCGGTGCTGGTGATCGGCCTCGGCTGCGAGAACAACCAGGTCGACGCCTTCCGCGAGACGCTGGGAGAATTCGACCCTGAGCGCGTTCACTTCATGGTGTGCCAGCATCAGGACGACGAAGTGGAAGCGGGCGTTGAGCAGCTGCATCAGCTGTATGAGGTGATGCGCCACGACAGGCGCGAGCCGGGCAGGCTGAGTGAGCTGAAGTTTGGCCTGGAGTGCGGCGGGTCTGACGGTCTTTCCGGCATTACCGCTAACCCAATGCTGGGCCGCTTCTCGGATTACGTGATTGCCAACGGTGGCACCACGGTGCTGACCGAAGTGCCGGAAATGTTTGGCGCGGAGCGCATTCTGATGAGCCACTGCCGCGACGAAGAGACGTTTGAGAAGACCGTCACCATGGTGAACGACTTCAAACAGTACTTCATTGCCCACAATCAGCCGATTTACGAGAACCCGTCGCCGGGGAACAAGGCGGGCGGAATCACCACGCTGGAGGAGAAATCCCTCGGCTGCACCCAGAAAGCGGGGGCCAGCCAGGTGGTGGACGTTCTGCGCTACGGCGAACGCCTGAAAACCCACGGCCTGAACCTGCTGAGCGCACCGGGTAACGATGCGGTCGCCACCAGCGCGCTGGCGGGGGCGGGCTGTCACATGGTGTTATTCAGCACCGGTCGCGGTACGCCGTACGGCGGTTTTGTGCCGACGGTCAAAATCGCCACCAACAGCGAGCTGGCGGCGAAGAAAAAGCACTGGATCGATTTCGACGCAGGCCAGCTGATCCACGGCAAAGCGATGCCGCAGCTGCTGACGGAGTTCGTGGACACTATCGTGGAGTTTGCTAACGGCAGGCAGACCTGTAACGAGAAGAACGACTTCCGCGAGCTGGCAATCTTTAAGAGTGGTGTGACGCTTTAAATGTTTTGTCGGGTGACGCTAGCGCTTACCCGACCTACTGAACTTTAATCGGTGCGGCCTGATGCCCTCACCCTGACCCTCTCCCACGGGGAGAGGGTACAAACACTAAAAACGGCAACCTCAGGGTTGCCGTTTTGCTGTTAACCTCGCAGGGCATTCTTCGCTAAACGCGCGTCTTCCGCCTGACAGGCCGCTGCGGTGAACAGCACGTCGGTAGAGGAGTTCAGCGCGGTTTCGCAGGAGTCCTGCAGCACGCCGATGATGAAGCCGACGGCCACAACCTGCATGGCGATCTCGTTCGGGATGCCGAACATATTGCACGCCAGCGGGATCAGCAGCAGCGAACCGCCCGCCACGCCGGATGCGCCACAGGCACACAGCGACGCCACCACGCTCAGCAGCAGCGCCGTTGGCAGATCCACAGGAATACCCAGCGTTTGCACGGCCGCCAGGGTCAGCACGGTGATGGTGATCGCCGCACCTGCCATGTTCACTGTCGCACCCAGCGGGATCGACACGGAATAGGTATCGCGGTCCAGGTTCAGCTTCTCCGCCAGCGCCATGTTAACCGGAATGTTTGCCGCCGAGCTGCGGGTGAAGAAGGCGTATACGCCGCTCTCGCGCAGGCAGGTGAGCACCAGCGGATACGGGTTACGGCGGATCTGCCAGAACACCAGCAGCGGGTTGATCACCAGCGCCACCAGCAGCATACAGCCGACCAGCACCATTAGCAGCTGCGCGTAGCCCCACAGCGCGTCAAAGCCGGTTGTGGCCAGGGTAGACGACACCAGACCGAAGATACCGATGGGCGCAAAGCGAATCACGACCTTAACGATAAAGGTCACGGCGTTGGACATGTCGTTGACCAGGTTTTTCGTCGTTTCGTTGCCGTGACGCAGGGCGAAGCCCAGGCCGATCGCCCACACCAGAATGCCAATGTAGTTGGCATTCAGCAGAGCATCAATGGGGTTCGTAACCATGCTCATCAGCAGGCCGCGCAGCACTTCCACAATGCCTGAAGGCGGCGTGACGTCGCCCGCCGCAGAGGTCAGATGTAGCGTGGAAGGGAAGAGGAAGCTAAAGACCACTGCGGTCAGCGCAGCAGAAAACGTGCCCAGCAGATATAAAAAGAGAATCGGGCGAATGTTGGTTTTTTGTCCGTGTTGGTGATTGGCGATAGAAGCCATGACCAGCATCAGTACCAGCACCGGCGCAACGGCCTTCAGCGCGCCCACGAAAAGCGTTCCGAGAAGCCCCGTCGCTTCCGCGGCGGGTTTTGACACCAGCGCCAGCAGAATACCCAGAACCAGACCTACCAGGATTTGTTTAACCAGGCTACCCTGCGTCAGACGCGCAAGCAGGCCCTTAGATTGTGTGCTCATACTAAATTCCTAAGTGAAATTGTGTTCCATCCTGGATGTGCTCTAAGTCACATTTATTTCAGGATGTAAATATTTGTTTGCCTGGTTGAGTATCAAGGAAAGCGGGGAAAGGCGGAAGAGTAAAATGCTGGATTTTACGTGTCACATCATATTTTTTAACTATTGAGTCACAAAAGTGTGTTAACCCTCTCCCCTTTGAGGAGAGGGTTAGGGTGAGGGGATTACTCCACCTGCTGCTTCTTATCGTGCTGGCGGTTAACCCAGGTATTGATAACCAGCGTCACCAGCAGAATGCCGAACACCACGCCAAGCGAAATGGCGATCGGGATATGATAGAAATCGACAATCAGCATCTTGATACCGATAAACACCAGAATCACCGACAGACCGTACTTCAGCATCGAGAAGCGCTCTGCCGCACCCGCCAGCAGGAAATACATGGCGCGCAGACCGAGGATCGCAAACAGGTTAGAGGTCAGCACGATGAACGGATCAGTCGTCACCGCGAAGATTGCCGGGATGCTGTCTACCGCGAAAATCACGTCGCTCAGCTCGACCAGAATCAGCACCAGCAGCAGCGGGGTAGCAAACAGCAGGCCGTTCTTACGCACGAAGAAGTGCTCGCTCTCGATCTTGTCCGTCATGCGCAGATGACCGCGGATCCACTTCACCAGCGGCTTATCACCGATACCGGTATCGTCTTCTTTCGCCAGCGCCATTTTGACCCCGGTGAACAGCAGGAACGCGCCGAACACGTACAGCAGCCATTCGAACTGGGTAATCAGCCAGCTGCCGGCGAAGATCATGATGGTACGCAGGACAATGGCACCCAGCACGCCGTAGACCAGCACGCGGCGCTGCAATGCTGCAGGCACAGCAAAGTAGCTGAACAGCATCAGCCAGACGAAGACGTTATCAACCGCCAGGGCTTTTTCAATCAGATAACCGGTGAGGAAGGCGAGCGCCTGAGGATCGGCCACCGCACGGCCTTCAGTCGAGGCCAGATACCACCAGAAGGCGGCGCAAAAGAGGAGCGAGAGGGTAACCCAGACCAGCGACCAGACGGCGGCCTGCTTAACGCTCATGCCGTGCTCGCCGCGACGACCCTGCAAAAAGAGGTCGATCGCCAGCATGATGAGCACGACAACCGCGAATCCGCCCCACAGCATTGGAGTGCCGACAGAATGCATACTATTTTCCTTACACATAAAAAACAAAAACGGCCATGGTCAGAAGACGATAGCCGTTAGCTTTTTATGCATAGACCTCGCCTTCCGGCAAGGTCTCACTTACAACCACGAAGGTTGCCCGGCGACCGGATGCATATTTTACGCATCGTAATGACGATCCACCGGCGAAGAAGTTACTCCCCTTTGCAGGTAACAAAATATGTCAGACCATCGGTTTCGTCAATGGTCTGCGCCGTTTCATTACACAGCTTTACGCGATCGCTTCTGCGCCTATGCCGTCTGCCGGGAACACCACGCCGGTCTGGCGGCGGATCTCGGTTTGCAGCTTCGCCGTGGTGCGGCTTACCGCAAGGCCTGGGTGATTCACTTCGTTGTCTTCCACCAGACGGGCGAAGACCTCTGCCTCATAGAGCATAGTGTTAATATGCTGAGGCTGCGTCAGTTCCTGCGCTTTGCCGCCGCGCGGCACGAAGCTCACCTTCTGGCATTCGGAGATCTTCTCGATGACCAGCGACCCAGCTTCGCCCTGAATTTCGCTCGGCAACACGGAATCGCTCACCTTGGAGTGTTGCAGCGTGACGCTGAAATCACCGTAGTCCAGCACCACCAAACCGTGTGCATCCACGCCGCTCTCCAGCAGGCTGGCGGTGGCCGTAACGCCGTGCGGCTCGCCCCATAGCGCTACGGCAGAGGCCAGGCAGTAAAAACCGATATCCATAATCGAGCCGTTTGAGAAGGCCGGGTTAAAGGTATTCGGATTCTCGCCGTCCAGATAGCGCTGATAGCGCGACGAATACTGGCAGTAGTTGATAAAGGCTTTGCGCACTTTGCCAATTTTCGGCAGGGACTGCTGCAGAAGAAGGAAATTCGGCAGGCTGGCGGTTTTGAACGCTTCGAACAGCACCACCTGGTTTTCGCGGGCAAGCGCAATGGCCGCTTCCACTTCTTCGATATTCGACGCCAGCGGCTTCTCGCAAATCACGTGCTTTTTATGGCCGAGAAACAGCGCTGTTTGCGGGAAGTGCAGGGAGTTCGGGCTGGCGATATAAACCGCGTCAATGGCGTCGCTTTGCGCCATTTCATCCAGGGAGGTGAAGAGATGCTCGACGAGGTAGTCGTTAGCAAAGCTCTGCGCCTGCTCAAGGCTGCGGGAATAGACTGCGGTGAGTTTAAGTTTGCCGGTTTCGTGGGCGGCGTCGACGAACTGGCGCGTGATCCAGTTCGTTCCAATGACTGCGAAACGTATCATAAACGTTTACGTACTCCGTAGCGGGGAACCTTTAGCCACTGTAGCACGGGATTATTGCAAAACCAGTGCGCTATTCCGCATTACCATCTAACGATAAATGCGTAAGCCACAGGCGGGTATCAAACTCCAGCTGGTGATACTGCGGCTCCATGTGGCAGCACAGGGAATAGAACGCTTTGTCGTGCTCTTTCTCTTTCAGGTGCGCCAGCTCATGCACCACGATCATCCGCAGAAAGGCTTCCGGCGCGTTACGAAATACGGTCGCCACGCGGATCTCCGCCTTAGCCTTCAGCTTGCCGCCCTGCACGCGGGAGATGGCGGTGTGCAGGCCGAGCGCGTTTTTCAGCACGTGGATCTTGTTGTCGTACATCACCTTGTTGATCGGCGGCGCGCTCTTCAGATATCGGCTTTTCAGATCCTGCGTATACTGCCAGAGGGCCTTATCGGTCGCGAAATCGTGCGTGCCGGGGTAGCGTTTTTCCAGCACCGCGCCGAGCTTCTGCTCGGCAATCAGGCTGCGAACCTGAGTCAGTAAATGCTCCGGGTAGCCCTGGAGATAAGTAAGTTGGTTCATCAAAAGCCCAAATTAATGCGAAAACGGGTATACTCACGCACCCTTTTCAGGGATACGCCAAATTTTACCATTCAGGAGGGCCGATGAGCCACTTAGACAACGGTTTCCGTTCACTCAACCTTAAACGTTTCCCGGAAACGGACGACGTAAACCCGCTTCAGGCGTGGGAAGCGGCGGATGAATATCTGCTGCAGCAGTTGGATGAGACTGAAATCCGCGGCCCGGTTCTGATCCTGAATGACGCGTTTGGTGCCCTGGGCTGCGCCCTGGCAGAGCACACGCCTTACAGCATTGGCGATTCCTACTTAAGCGAGCTGGCGACGCGTGAAAACCTGCGCCATAACGACATCGACGAGTCCAGCGTGAAGTTCCTCGACAGCACCGCGGACTACCCGCAGGCGCCGGGCGTGGTATTGATCAAGGTGCCCAAAACCATGGCGCTGCTGGAGCAGCAGCTGCGTGCGCTGCGTAAAGTCGTCACGCCGGAAACCCGCATCATTGCGGGTGCCAAAGCGCGCGATATTCACACCTCAACGCTGGAGCTGTTCGAGAAAGTACTCGGCCCGACCACCACCACGCTTGCCTGGAAAAAAGCGCGCCTGATCAACTGCACCTTCAGCGCACCGGAGCTGGCCGACGCGCCGGAGACGCTGAGCTGGAAACTGGAAGGCACCGACTGGACCATCCATAACCATGCGAACGTTTTCTCCCGCACCGGGCTGGATATTGGGGCGCGTTTCTTTATGGAGCATCTGCCGGAAAACCTGGAAGGGGAGATTGTCGATCTGGGCTGCGGCAACGGCGTGATTGGCCTGACGCTGCTGGCGAAGAATCCGGAAGCCAGCGTGGTGTTCAGCGACGAGTCGCCGATGGCGGTGGCCTCCAGCCGTCTGAACGTAGAAACCAACATGCCGGAAGCGGTGGATCGCTGCGAATTTATGATCAACAACGCGCTCTCCGGCGTTGAGCCTTTCCGCTTCAACGCCGTGTTCTGCAACCCGCCGTTCCACCAGAAGCACGCCCTGACGGATAACGTCGCGTGGGAGATGTTCCACCACGCTCGCCGCTGCCTGAAAATCAACGGCGAGCTGTATATCGTGGCGAACCGCCACCTGGACTACTTCCACAAGCTGAAGAAGATTTTCGGCAACTGCGTCACCATTGCGACCAATAACAAGTTTGTGGTGCTGAAAGCGGTGAAGCTGGGGCGTCGTCGCTAAATAACCAGTGCAAGCTGGGTGCCCTGCGCAATCGCCCGCCGCGCATCCAGCTCCATCGCCACGTCGCACCCGCCGATCAAATGCACCGTTTTACCCGCTTCGCGCAGCGGATCGGCCAGATCGCGCTTTGGCTCCTGTCCGGCGCACAAAATCACATGATCCACGCGCAGCAGCTGCGGTTCACCACCGATCAGCACATGCAGCCCGTCGTCGTCGATCTTCTGGTAGCTCACCGCCGGGATCATCTTCACTCCGCGCGAGAGCAGGGTGGCGCGGTGGATCCAGCCCGTGGTTTTGCCCAGCCCTTCACCCGGCTTGCTGGCCTTACGCTGGAGCATCACGATCTGGCGCGGGCTTTTCGGCAGCTGCGGCCCTTCCGGCCGTAATCCGCCGGACTGGCTCAGACTGGTATCAATGCCCCATTCTACGCAAAACTCGGCGATGTTCTGGCTGGTGGCCTCGCCCGGCTGGCTTAAATACATCGCGGTATCAAAGCCGATCCCGCCGCAGCCGATAATCGCCACCTTCTCGCCAACGGGCGCTTTGTCACGCAATACGTCCAGATAGCTCAACACCTTCGGATGATCGATACCCTCGATTGCAGGCGTGCGCGGTGCGATCCCGCTCGCGAGGATCACCTCGTCGAAACCGATCAGATCCGCCGCGCTGACAAGCTGGTTAAGCCGCAGATCAACACCCGTCAGATCGATCATCCGGCGGTAGTAGCGCAGGGTTTCATAGAACTCCTCTTTGCCGGGGATCTGTTTGGCGATATTAAACTGCCCGCCAATTTCACCGGCGGCATCAAACAGCGTCACGCTGTGCCCGCGTGAGGCGGCATTCACCGCAAACGCCAGCCCAGCGGGGCCGGCTCCCACGACGGCCAGGCGTTTTTGACTGACCGCGGGGACGACCGGCATTTTCGTTTCATGGCAGGCGCGGGGGTTCACCAGGCATGAGGTGACTTTGCCGGCGAAGATCTGATCCAGACAGGCCTGGTTACAGCCGATGCAGGTGTTGATCTCATCCGCACGGCCGCTTTGCGCTTTGGAGAGCAGTTCGGCATCCGCGAGGAACGGACGCGCCATCGAGACCATATCGGCGTCGCCGCGGGAGATCACATCGTCCGCCACCTGCGGGTCGTTAATGCGGTTAGTGGTGACCAGCGGAACGGAGACTTTGCCTTTCAGCTTGCGCGTTACCCAACTGAACGCCGCGCGCGGCACCGGCGTGGCGATGGTCGGGATGCGCGCTTCGTGCCAGCCAATCCCGGTGTTGATGATGGTGGCACCTGCGGCTTCAATCGCCTGCGCCAGCTGCACGGTTTCGTCGAAGGTGCCGCCGCCCTCCACCAGGTCGAGCATCGACAGGCGGAAGATAATAATAAAGTCCGCGCCCGCACGTTCGCGCACCGCGCGCACCACCTCCACGGCAAAGCGCATCCGACGGGCATAGTCGCCGCCCCATTCGTCGTCGCGCTGGTTGGTGCGGGCGGCGAGGAATTCGTTAATCAGATAGCCTTCAGAGCCCATCACCTCCACGCCGTCGTAGCCCGCCTCACGCGCCAGCGCGGCGCAGCGGGCAAAATCGTCGATCAGCGCCAGGATCTCGTCGTGGCTGAGGGCCTGAGGGGTAAAGCGGTTAATCGGCGCCTGAATAGCCGATGGCGCAACCAGCTTTGGCTGATAGCTGTAGCGCCCGGTATGCAGAATTTGCAGGGCGATTTTGCCGCCTTCGTTATGCACCGCGTCCGTGACAATTCGGTGATGCGGCAGCTGTGTCGCATCATTCAGGACTGCGCCGCCCTCCATCGTCACGCCTGAAGGGGCAGGGGCTACGCCGCCGGTGACAATCAGCGCCACCCCGTGGCGCGCGCGCTCGGCGTAGAAGGCCGCCAGGCGCTCGGCCCCGTCCGGACGCTCCTCCAGCCCGGTGTGCATCGAGCCCATTAACACGCGGTTTTTAAGGGTGGTAAACCCCAGATCGAGGGGGGCGAATAGCGACGGGTAGCGGCTCATAGTCTCTTCCAGTGTAAAATTATTGTTATGTGGTCGGATGAGTTACTAATTTAGCCAGCGGCAGCAGAAAGGTAAAAGCGGGATCGAATGATTGTGATAGATCTCAAAGAACTTCCCCGGTGGCGCTACGCTTACCGGGGCTACAAAACCCCCGGACGGATAAGCGCAGCGCCATCCGGCGTTATTTACGGCGTCGCTGCCCGCGCTAACCCCGGCGCCTGCCACATCGACGTGGTCAGCCCGCTGTCCACCAGCCCGAGCTGATCCGCGTACACCGCCTGCCACTTCTCCATCATGCCGTCGTACAGCTCCCGGTGCTGCGGGTTTGGCGTAAACTCGCGGCTCCACTTCACCAGCCGCTCGCCCGTCGAGGCCATATCCGCAAACACCCCCGCGCCCGTTCCGGCGGCAATGGCGCAGCCGAGCGCCGTTGCCTCTTTGACTTCCGGCACGCGCACCGGCAGGCCGGTGACGTCGCTTAAAATCTGGCTCCATAGGGCGCCCTTTGCGCCGCCGCCCGCAAACACCAGGCTATCAAACGTCACGCCGGAGAAGCGCGAAATCTGCGTCAGGTTACAGGCCGAGACGATTGCCGCGTTCTCCTCCAGGGCGCGGAACAGCGTCGCTTTGTTGCACTTTTCCGGGTCGATAGAGAGGTTAATAAACGACGGCGCGGCGTGGTACCACTGCTTAAAATGCATCGCGTCGGAGAAGATTGGCATTACGCCGTGGGAGCCAGCGGGTACGCGGCCCGCCATCTCTTCCAGCAGGGAATAGGTGTCCATCCCCATCCGCTCGGCAATCAGCTTCTCTTCGGCACAAAAGGCGTCGCGGAACCAGCGCATGGTCAGCCCGGTAAAGAAGCTGATCGACTCCGCCTGTGCCATGCCGGGGATAACGTGCGGGTTTACGCGGATGTTCATCTCAGGGTCGGTGCGCACCTGCGGCAGGTTAACCACCTGCTGCCAGAAGGTGCCGCCCAGCACCGCCGTTTGTCCGGCGCGGACAACGCCCAGCCCCAGGCAGCCCAGCTGCACGTCGCCGCCGCCCATCACTACCGGCGTGCCCTCGCGTAAACCGCTCTGCTGTGCGGCTTCTTTCGTGATGGCCCCCAGCACGGTGCCGGTCTCTTTTACCGGCGAGAGAATATCGGCGCGCAGCCCGGCCATGTCGAGCAGCGCTGGACGCCAGTCGCGTGAAAAGAGATCCAGCATGCCGGTGGTGCCCGCGTTAGACGGATCGACCGCCAGCTCGCCGGAGAGCTTTGCCGCCAGCCAGTCGCTGATCATGGTGATAGTCGCGGCCTTACGATAAATATCCGGGCGATGATGCGCCAGCCAGAGCAGGCGCGGCATGGCGCTAAGGGCAAGCGTCTGGCCGGAAACGTCATACACTTCGGATTCAAAACGGTAGTCGTGGATCTCTTTGAGTTCAGCCACCTCGCGGCTGGCGCGGGCGTCGACGTTGGCGCAGGCCCAGATGGCCTCGCCGCTGCGGTCGTACAACACGATCCCTTCGCGCATCGAACAGCAGGCGACGGACTGAATATCCGCCGCGCTCAGGCGCGCGCGCTCCAGCGCCTGCTGAATGCACCGGCAGGCCAGCTGCCAGTTGGTGTCGAGATCGAACTCCATCGACCCCGGCACGTTCTCCACGCTCAGGTGCTTCCATTCGGCCTGGCCGACGGCAATCTGGTTGCCCTGTAAATCGAAAATCACTGCGCGAACGCTGCCTGTCCCTGCATCTAACGCTAAAAGGTAACTCATGAGCTTGCCTCGCTATTAGCGCAGGGCGACTCTTATTCGGCCAGAGCCAGCACCGCGCGGGCTGTCGTCTCTTCCGTCACCAGGCCATTAATACGGCGACCTTTCAGTGCGGCATAAATCGCATCGGCTTTCTCTTCCCCTCCGGCCACGCCGACGATGGTGGGCAGCTGCGCCAGTTCATCGAGCGTGACGCCGAGTAATTCTTTATGGATCTCCAGCTCCTCGACGCATTCCCCTTCGGCGTTAAGGAAATAGCCGAGGATATCGCCTACCGCCCCTTTACGGGCGTACATCAGCTGTTCACCTTCGCTGATATAGCCGGAGCGCAGTATCGTCGCGTCACGGCGCTGGTTCACGGAACCAATGCCGACCACCGCCACGTCAGCGGCGGTCGCGGCGAGGATCACGTCCCGAACGCTGGTTTCGCGCTTTAAGATCCCGGCGACTTCCGCAGATGAAACGCGAAGCGGGGCGGGGATCATGCTGACGCTGCAGGCAGCGTCCAGCTGGCCGATACCGGTCATATACGGCCCCACGCCGCCGGAAAGCGTCACGAGGCGGATCTGCTGCGAGCTGATAAAGCCGCTTAAGTGTTGCAGGCTGCTCATGGTGGTTTCACCGAACCCCACCGCCAGCAGCTGGCCGGGCTCCAGCACGCCCATCAGCGACTGCGCCGCGCCAATGCCCAGCCGCACGTTCATCGGCGGGGTATTTAGGGCAGGCATCACGCGCACCAGCTTCAGGCCAAAGCGCTGCTGTAGCTCGGTTTCCAGCGACAGGCAGCCCTCGTAGCGGGAGTTGATCTGCACGCGGATCACCCCCGACTGGCGGCCTTTCTCCAGCAGGCGGGAGATTTTCAGGCGCGGCAGCCCGAGGCGTTCGCCGATATCGTTCTGGGTCAGCCCGTCGTGGTAGTAGCACCAGGCCACGCGCGCCACCAGCTCTTCTTCCGCCAGCGCCAGACCGGCAAACCGTCCTTCTTCCGCAGTGCGTTTATCGCTCATAATTGAACTCTTATAAAAATTTAGATCATATGTTCGTAATGGCGCGGCGTGAAAATGTGAGCCACGCGGCAAAACGGATCTTTTAGATCGTTTCTGGTTAATCTGAATCTCAATCGATAAAACTGTGATCCCTGCACGGTTGTAAATATAGTTCACCGTCTACGCTTTTGAACATTATTAAATCTAAAAATCATTTGTTCAATAGCGGAGCGATGATGACACCACTTCTCAACGCGCGAAATATCAGCAAGCAGTTCTCAGGCGTGCCGGTCTTAAAAGGCATTGATTTCACGCTGCTTGCGGGGCAGGTGCATGCGCTGATGGGCGGTAACGGCGCGGGAAAATCGACGCTGATGAAGATCATCGCTGGGGTGGAAACGCCGGATAGCGGTGAACTTTCGGTTGCGGGCGAGTCTTTTGCACGGCTTACCCCGGCGCAGGCGCATCGGTTAGGCATTTATCTGGTGCCGCAGGAGCCTCTGCTTTTCCCCAACCTGACCGTGAGGGAAAACATCCTGTTCCGCCTGCCGCGCGAGCGCGATCGGGAAAAGCGGCTGGCGGAGAAACTCCAGCAGCTGCAATGTCAGCTTAACCTTGATGCAACGGCCAGCACCCTGGAAGTGGCGGACCAGCAGATGGTGGAGATCCTGCGCGGGCTGATGCGCAACGCCAGAATTTTGATCCTGGACGAGCCCACGGCCTCGCTGACGCCCGGTGAAACCGAACGGCTGTTTCGCCAGATCCGCGCCTTACAGGCGTTCGGCGTCGGGATCGTCTTTATCTCGCATAAGCTGCCGGAAATCCGCACGCTGTCGAGCCACGTTTCGGTGATGCGCGACGGCGCGGTGGTGCTCAGCGGCGAAACCGCCCAGTTTGACGACAGCGCCCTGATCGCCGCTATGACGCCGGTCAGCCGCGAGAAAGGCTTAAGCGATGCGCAAAAGCTGTGGCTGGCGCTGCCGGGCAATCGCCGCACCCAGCCGCAGGATTTTCCGGTGCTGCGCGTGGAAGATCTCACCGGAGAGGGCTTTATCGATCTCAGCCTGGAAATTTACGCCGGGGAGATCGTTGGCCTTGCCGGACTGGTCGGATCCGGGCGCACCGAGTTTGCCGAAACGCTCTACGGCCTGCGTCCCGTACGCGGCGGGCGGGTGTGGCTGGAGAGCCGGGAGATCACCTCCGATCCGGTGGGTTTACGTCTGGAAAAAGGGCTGGTTTATCTGCCGGAAGACAGGCAGGTGTCCGGCCTGTTTCTCGACGCGCCTGTCCGCTGGAACACGGTGGCGCTGAACGAGCCGTCGCTCTGGCAGCAGCGAAAGCGGGAGTCTGCGGTGGTGGAGCGCTATCACCGGGCGCTGGGGATCAAGCTCAATCATGCGGATCAAACCGTGCGCACGCTCTCCGGCGGCAACCAGCAGAAGGTGCTGCTGGCGCGCTGTCTGGAGGCCAATCCTTTATTGCTGATCGTCGATGAGCCGACGCGCGGCGTGGACGTGTCGGCGCGTGCCGATATCTACCAGCTCATTAAAAGCGTGGCGGCGCAGAATGTTGCGGTGCTGATGATCTCAAGCGATCTCGATGAATTTCCCGGCCTTGCGGACCGTGTGCTGGTGATGCATCAGGGCGTACTCAGCGGCGAGCTGCCGCGCCACGCCGTCAGTCTCGATCGGATGATGGCGCTGGCGTTTGGAGGACAATCATGAAGATCTTACTCAAAAACCGCGAGCTGAGCGCGTTTCTTGCCATTCTGGCGCTGTTCGCCGTGCTGGTGGCGCTGAATCCGTCCTACTTCAGCCTGCAAACGCTGGGGATGATCTTCGCCAGCGCGCAGATCCTGATCCTGCTGGCCATCGGTGCGGCGCTGGTGATGCTGACCCGCAATATCGACGTCTCCGTGGGCTCGACCGTCGGGCTGTCCGCGATTGCCGTCGGCGTGGCGCTCAACGGTGGCTACAGCCTGCCGGTATCGATACTTTTTGCGCTGTCGATTGGCGCGCTGGCGGGGGCGTTCAACGGTTTTCTGGTGGTGGGGCTGCGCATTCCGGCGATTGTCGCCACCCTCGGTACGCTGGGGCTGTACCGCGGAGCGATGCTGCTCTGGACGGGCGGAAAGTGGATTGAGGGGCTGCCGCCGGGGCTGAAATCTCTCTCCGAGCCTGCCGCCATCGGCATTTCACCGCTCGGCGTGGGAGTGTTGATTCTCGTTGTCGTTGGCGCGTGGGGGCTATCGCGCACCGCGTTCGGGCGTGATTTTTACGCGGTGGGGGATAACCTCGCCGCCGCGCGCCAGCTGGGCGTGGCGGTGAACCGCACGCGCATGATCGCCTTCACCCTCAACGGCATGCTGGCGGCCTGCGCCGGGATTGTTTTTGCCGCGCAGATCGGCTTTGTGCCCAACCAGACCGGCAGCGGGCTGGAAATGAAAGCCATTGCCGCCTGCGTGCTCGGCGGCATTTCGCTGCTGGGCGGCACCGGCACGCTGGTCGGTGCGTTCCTCGGCGCGTTCTTCCTGACCCAAATCGACACCGTGCTGGTGCTGTTCAGGCTACCGGCGTGGTGGAACGACTTCATCGCCGGGCTGGTGCTGCTGGGCGTGCTGGTGCTCGACGGGCGGCTGCGCCAGGCGCTGTCACGCCATCAGCGGGCGCTGAAGTACGGCCGGTTCCAGCCTGGAAACAGAGGGGGAAAGCACGTCACCCCGTTTCCCAAACGCAACAAAGAGGTGGCGTAAATGAGGCTCAACTGGGAAAGCGCGCTGCTGATATTGCTGGTGCTGGAGATCCTGCTCTTCGGCGCCATTAACCCGCGCATGCTCGACGTTAACATGCTGCTGTTCAGCACCAGCGATTTCATCTGCATCGGCATCGTGGCGCTGCCGCTGACGCTGGTGATTATCAGCGGCGGGATCGACATTTCGCTGGGCTCCACCATCGGCCTGTGCGCCATCGCGCTGGGGGTGATGATGCAGGCGGGGTGGCCCATGACGATCGCCGTTCCGCTGACGCTGCTGCTTGGCCTGCTGTGTGGGCTGGTGAATGCGGCGCTGATCCACTACACCGGCATTAGCCCTTTAGTCATTACCCTCGGCACGCTCTACCTCTACGGCGGCGGCGCGCTGCTGCTCTCCGGCATGGCGGGGGCGACGGGCTACGAGGGCATCGGCGGCTTCCCGGACAGCTTTACCGCGTTCGCTAACCTCACGGTGCTGGGGCTGCCGATCCCGCTGGTGCTGTTCGCGGTGATTACCGCCTTCTTCTGGCTGATTACCCATCGCGGGCGCTTTGGCCGCCATCTGTTTTTAATCGGCCAGAATCCGCGCGCGGCGCGCTATGCGGCGCTGTCGGTGAACGGCATGCCCTACGCGCTGTACGGTCTGGTCGGCGTGGCGTCGGCGGTGGCCGCGCTGGTGATGGTCTCCTATTTCGGCTCTGCGCGTTCGGATCTGGGGCGCGATTTGCTGATGCCCGCACTCACCGCCGCCGTACTCGGCGGGGCAAATATTTACGGCGGTTCAGGGTCGGTGCTGGGTACGGCGCTGGCGGCGCTGCTGGTGGGTTATCTCCAGCAGGGATTACAGATGGTCGGCATCCCCAACCAGGTGTCGAGCGCGCTGTCGGGGGCGCTGCTGGTTGTGGTGGTGATGGGACGTTCGCTAAGTCTGCACCGCGAATGGGTGCGATCTCTCTTCAGAAAACTATCCGGAGCGTAAGATGAAAACAAAACTGCTCGTCCTGGCAATGGCCCTCAGCTTCGCTTCGGCGCAAGCGGCGGACCGCATTGCCTTTATCCCCAAGCTGGTGGGCGTCGGCTTCTTCACCAGCGGCGGCAACGGCGCGAAAGAGGCGGGGAAAGATCTTGGCGTGGACGTGACCTACGACGGCCCGACAGAGCCGAGCGTTTCCGGCCAGGTGCAGCTCATCAACAACTTCGTCAACCAGGGCTATAACGCCATTATCGTCTCCGCCGTGTCGCCGGACGGTCTCTGCCCGGCGCTGAAGCGCGCGATGCAGCGCGGCGTGAAGGTCCTGACCTGGGATTCCGACACCAAACCGGAGTGCCGCAGCATTTATATCAACCAGGGGACGCCGGAACAGCTCGGCGGCCTGCTGGTGGAGATGGCGGGCAAACAGGTCACCAAGCCGAATGCCAAAGTGGCGTTCTTCTACTCCAGCCCAACCGTCACCGACCAGAACCAGTGGGTGAAAGAGGCGAAGGCCAAAATCGAGAAAGATTACCCCCAGTGGCAGGTCGTGACCACCCAGTTTGGCTATAACGACGCCACCAAATCTCTGCAAACCGCCGAGGGGATCTTAAAAGCGTATCCGGATCTGGACGCGATCATCGCGCCGGACGCCAACGCCCTGCCGGCGGCGGCGCAGGCGGCGGAAAACCTGAAGCGGGAAGGGGTGGCGATTGTCGGCTTCAGCACGCCGAACGTCATGCGTCCATACGTTGAGCGCGGGACGGTGAAAGCCTTCGGCCTGTGGGATGTCGTACAACAGGGCAAAATTGCGGTCAATGTCGCCGATCGTCTGCTGAAAAAAGGCGATCTTAACCCTGGCGACAGCGTGGACGTAAAAGGTATCGGCGCGCTGAAGGTGGAGCCGAACAGCGTGCAGGGCTATCAGTATGAGGCGAAGGGCAACGGCATCGTGCTGCTGCCGGAGCGGGTGGTGTTCACCAAAGAGAACATCAGCAAATACGATTTCTGACGGGGGAGCAAATGGCTGATTTAGACGACATCAAAGACGGCAAGGATTTTGGCATCGGCACGCCGCAGCAGAATGTGCCGTTCACGCTGAAGGGCTGCGGCTCGCTGGACTGGGGCATGCAGTCCCGCCTGGCGCGCATCTTTAACCCGCAGAGCAACCGCACGGTAATGCTGGCCTTTGACCACGGCTACTTTCAGGGGCCGACCACCGGCCTTGAGCGTATTGATCTCTCCATCGCCCCGCTGTTTGGCGAAACCGACGTGCTGATGTGTACCCGTGGCATTCTGCGAAGCCAGGTGCCCGCCGCGACAAACAAATCGGTGGTGCTGCGCGCCTCCGGCGGTAACTCGATTCTGGGGGAACTCTCGAACGAGTGCGTGGCGGTGGCGATGGAGGATGCCCTGCGCCTGAACGTCTGCGCGGTGGCGGCGCAGGTGTACATCGGAAGCGAGTTTGAGCATCAGTCGATTAACAACATCATTAAGCTGGTGGACGCGGGCGCACGCTACGGCATGCCAACGCTGGCGGTAACGGGCGTCGGCAAGGAGATGGCCCGCGACGCGCGCTACTTCTCGCTCGCCAGCCGCATCGCCGCCGAGATGGGGGCGCAGTTCGTCAAAACCTACTACGTGGACGAGGGCTTTGAAAAAGTGACCGCCAGCTGCCCGGTGCCGATCGTTATCGCCGGTGGCAAAAAGCTGCCGGAGCTCGAGGCGCTGGAGATGTGCTGGCGGGCGATTGATCAGGGGGCGTCCGGTGTGGACATGGGGCGCAACATCTTCCAGTCCAGCGCGCCGCTCGCCATGCTGAAGGCGGTGAAGAAAGTGGTACACGAGAACTGGAAAGCCCGTGATGCGTTCCAGTTCTGGCAGGACGAGAAACAGGGAGAAGCAAAATGAACGTGACTCTGGTTGAGATTAACATCAAGCCCGAGCGGGTGGACGAGTTCCTGGAGGTGTTTCGCGCCAACCACGAGGGAGCAATCAAGGAGCCGGGAAACCTGCGCTTTGACGTGTTGCAGGACCCGAGGGTGAAAACCCGGTTCTTTATCTACGAGGCCTACAAAGACGAAGAGGCGGTGCTGGCGCATAAGCAAACCCCGCACTATCTGGCGTGCGTGGATAAGCTTGAGGAGTTGATGTCGGAGCCGCGTAAGAAACGCAGTTTTGTGGGGCTGTTGCCGGAGTAATTCGATGCCCGATGACGCACTCATGCGCGTCATCGGGCATCCTGGCTTATCCTTTGGCTTTCTGGATCGCCATGATTAATGCATCGGAAGAGACGTTTCCTGACATGACGCTAATGCGCTGAATGACCGGATCTTTTTCCTGAGGTAAAACCACAAACGCCGGCGCGTTGGCAAAACCGATCTGCTTCACGAGCTTCACATTGTCCTGTAACACTTTGTTTGCCGACCCGGCCGAAGGCAATTTTTTAAAGATAAAACGGATATCCGGGTTGGCATGGATAAGCGTTTCTGTGACGTTGCAGTTCACGCATTGCTCATCCACAAAAGACACCACGGCGACTTTTGCGTTGGCGGGCCCGACAACAGGATCGCCGCCAGCAAGCAGCTGCTCGCGATGGAGGATGACATTTTGCACCATGGCCTGTTGCTGCGCTATCTCCTGACGCTGGCGAAGGCTTTCCCCTGCCGCAACTAAAAATTCAGGATGTTCAGCGAGATAGGTAGAGACAATTTCACCCATTTTTTCAGGATGGGCGGCGAAATACGCTTCGGCGGCTTTTCCTGTTTGTTCAATCTGCTGTGGCGTCGCTTGCTCTGCCTGCGCTGCGGCTGAGAAAGTCAGGGTCGCGGCCAGCAGAAGCGAAAGGTGACGAAGGGAGGTTGAAACTTCCATTGATGTTATTCCGTAAAAGAGAGAGACGGGACTAGGATGCCAGTGCCTGTGTACGAACAGGCATAATGCGTCCATAGTCATTAATTGCTTGCCAGCGCACCTGGCATACCCCTGGGTCTGGACAACCCTCGAGCGCTCGCTCGCTAAAAGGGGCGACAAGGCCGCCATCAGCGATGCGCTTACCGCCGAGGCTGAGCTGATAAAGCGTGATGTAGTAAGGCGTCGGATTATTCACAACGACGTTATTTTTGTTTCGTGACCAGCGTAAGGCCTGATAAGCATCATCAGGATTGCCGGTGAGCCCGGTGGGCCGATAAAAAAGTTTAAAGCGTGAACGTACCGCCGTTTGCACACCCGTGGTGTGCGGATTAGCGGAAGGGATCGCCGCAACGTTTAACGTGAACAGCGTTTCCCGGTTCTCGGGTAACTTTCCTCCCGTAAATATCAGCCGAATCGTGTTTTCGCGTTGCGGACGCAATGAGAACAACTGCGGCGTGGCCACAAATGCGGATTGAACCCCGTGTGGGGCATCCGCCCCAGTCCACAGGCCACCCGGCTCGACTTTGGTGTAGATCAGATACGATTCGTCAGAAGGGTTACGCACGGAAAAGCTGATCGATTTCTCACGTTCCGGATAGACAAACCGCGTTCCGCCGATCACCACGCCAGCTTGCGCCTGAAGCATGATGGTGGAGAGAAAAAAGAGAAGCAGGATCTTCGCCGGATAAACACACTTACGCATAATTGAGAATAAAGGTTGTCGTCGCATTTGCCGTTCCCGTGGTGACCTTGTTTGCGGTGGCAACATAGCGGGCGTAAAACTGGAGAGTCGCGTCGCTTTGATTAGGAATAATCATCGTCTTCTGGCTTTTACTTCCCATAGAGATAAGCGACTTGTCCTGGTTGTAAATTCCTACGCCGATACCGGTTGCGTAGCCTTCACCGCCGATGAGCGTCAGTAAATCCGGGTTTGCTGTATCGGGTGTGCCGTCAAAGGTAATACTGACTGAGCCTTCTGTTCCGGCACAGTTTTCCACATTAATAGCAAACGGATGATAATCAGCGCCCATACCTGACTGGGTGAAATATTTACTTTGCACGCTGTCCATTGTGACGGTCAGGTTCTGAGAATCAGGCGCGATACTGCACGTCTTTTTATGGATCACGCCAGTGATATAAATTGTACCGTCGTGCGCCAGTGTACGCGCTGAAAAAAATGGCACCAGAAAAAGCGCGGTGAATATTATTGTGAAAAACTTTTTCATTTCCGCATCCTACTGATAGAGCAGATCAAAATACATGATGGCCGTAGCATTCCCTGTCGTAACCTCGGGTAGGGTCGATTTGTACCGTAAATTAAACGTCAGGCTATTATCTCCCTGCTTTAAGGGATAAATTTCGGATTCCGTATTATTTATTTTAATCGGATTCATTCCGGCATTGAGAAGCTCTACGCCAATGCCCGTCGCCATTTCGCCAGCCGTTCCTTTACCCGTGTCGCTGAGCGCCAGCAGGTCCGAGTTATTGGTATCCGGCATACCGCTAAACCAGATTTTTGTACCCTGAATGGCGCGTGAACAATTTTTAAGATCGATCGTGAACGCTTTTTCCGGCGTCGTTGTTCCGGTTGCGGGAAATTCAGATATATCGAATGCGCCTAAATCAACCGTTTGTTCTTTACTGTTCACATCAACTTCACACGATTCGCCGATAATTGTGCCGTATATCTGGAGGTTAACTGTAAAACCCTCATCAGCGTACGTTGTTGCTATGCCAGAGAACAGCGTCGCCAGGGCGACAAAATACAAGACTCTCATTTTTCACCCTTACGCAAAATCGATACGTAAACAGGCCAACGCAGTAAACAGACCTTCTGCCGGGGCCTTCCCTGTCGTGCTGATGGGGTAGGTTTTTAACGTGACATCAGCATGGCCTGAACTATCAGTAATAAAATCAGCGGTGCTGGAGGCGTCGTTAGGTATCATGACGGTGCCATTTTCGTTGGTTACCACCACGCCGACATTTTTATTATCCGTAGCGATCGCCTGGCCGACGTTGCTGTCTGCGTTGGCGACCAGTCGAAGCGTAAGATGCGCAGGCGAAATCACGTCCGCATTACACTCGATGGGAACATTAAAGGTTTTTACCGGCGCGTTAGAAGGTTTCTCACCCGCTTTCGTGAATGAAGAACTGTTGAGTTTTCCCAGGTCAACCGTAATGATTTGTCCCGCATTAATGATGCAGTTTTGCGGCACCGTGACCGCGCCGCTGTATGTTATTTGATAAACAATATCATTCAACGGGTCGGTATTTTCGGTGGTGATATAAACATTAAACATCACTTTACTGGGGATAATGACCGTGCCGATAAAAGGTTTGATAATTTTTAACCGGAATACCAGGTTGGAGTCATATACCGGGAAAGGTATGTTCATATCCTCTTTATCCACCCTGTAATCTTTACCCATATGGATATAGTCTCCAGGCGGAAAATATTCACCAATTTCGGAATCGGTTATCCGCATTGCCCCTGCAATATAGATCGGGTCAAGATTCATATACTGCCACTGGTCTTCCGTGAAAATCACCGGGTAGGTATTCCTGTATGAGCGATAGGTACGAGAATCGCCATCTGGATGATAGTCACATATGGCGTTTACGCCCACATCCTGTGATTTAACCAGTTCAACTGCCTGCCCCAGCTGGTTTTGTTCTTTTGTCAGCGTGGCCGTCAGATCGTAATTCACATTCGTAATGCTGTGATCAAAGTTATGGCAGACCGCTGCCAGACTTTGCGTAGAAGCCGTAAGGCTGAGTAATAAAAAAATAATGCGTACTTTCACTTATCGGCACTCCGCTTTTAAACGCACGAGGGACTGCTTTGTTTCACTTAGCTTGTAAACGGCAACACATTTTTTATCATCTGTGTCGCCCCATTGCGCTGTCAGACTCCCTGTCTCGCCCAGCCCAGACAGATACGCTTCGCCGTTATCGCCTACGATGGTGTCCCCACCTTCATCGCTGCGCGTAACAACCGCGCCAAAGGGCACAGGGCGCCCGTTATGCATGAGTGCAATCATCGCGCGCGTTCCGGAGCGCGCCTTAAAGGTGGCGCGAACCAGGGCGCCCTGGGTTGGAACAACGTGGGTTACAGCCTCGTCAATGTCCAGATCGTCGCTGAGCGAGTTGGTGTTCAGCGCCATGCGGTTACGGTGGTATGCGCTGGCATACGGCACAATCGCATAACCACGCCAGTCGGTATGGATCCCTGGGCCGTCTTCGACCTTCACGTTGCTTGCGCCCGGCGCGGCGATCAGGACATTGGTATCCCCCAACGGCTGGCTTAAGGTGATGCCGTTGCGATGCGCGACGATACCGCCGCTGAGGCCGTAGTTGATCTGTTGATAATCGCCATTGTTACTGTAGTTGTACCCCAAGCTCGCATTACCGTAGGCGCTATCATATTCCGTGCTGATGCTTCCACTGGCACCGGTATGTTGGTTCTGGTATCCCTGCTGAACGCTGTAGCTGAGGTTATTGTCTTCAAGCAGCGTTCCGTTGATGCCGGCAGTATTATTGACCCTGCCGTCGTTATCGGTGCTCATGCCGTATGTGGCGTAAATGCTGTTTAAACGTTTGGTCACATCTCCACCTGGATGAAGCCACAGATTGAGCGGGAAGGAGAGCGTTAAAGAATAAATACGATCGCTTTCACTCATGCCAGGGGATTTATTGTAGTTGTAGGTCAGGTTATAGGTTACGCCCGCAACCGTTCCGCTATAACCCAGCTGAATAAGCGTATTTTTTTCGTCGGTATGCCAGTACGTTTGCTGGCTGCCGTTGAGGAAAATCGACCCGGCAGTGCCCAGCTGTTGGGAAATATTGGCCTGCAGCTTGCCGCGTTTGGTGTAGTACAGATTGTAATAATCGGTCCACACGGGCTGATTGTCGTCGGTGTGGTCGTTGGGATCGTCCTGGCCCACATAACCCTTCATTTGCTTATAGGTGGTTTCATCCAGGGTATAAAAACCGGATGTGGAATAGCGATAGCCTAACAGCTGGAAATTGGTGCCCATGCCGTTCAACGATTTTGCATATAAGAAACGTATTGACTGCCCGTTATGTGAGCTACCGTCGCTCAGTTCGCTTTGTGCGGAGGTGAGATCGGCCGATACGGCGCCAAAATTCCCCAGGTTCACCCCGGTACCCAACGCAAAGGCAGAGTATTTTTCCGTCAGCTGCGTACCACCGTAGACGGTAAATCCTTTTGGTAACCCCCAGATAAGCGTTCCCTGGACAAAGTTTGTGTCCTCCTGCTGATCGCTGTTACTGCGATAGCGGGCCGCGGTGGCGGCATATTTTACGGTGCCTTCACGCTGCAAAACCGGAACCGCGGAATAGGGCACAGAGTAGCTGCTGATCGTTCCGTCAGATTCTTTGACCTCTACATTCAGGTCACCGCTGGAGGAGGTGGGGTACAGATCGTTAATGGCAAACGCCCCGGGCGGCACATAGCTTTGATAAATGGTGTAACCGTTTTGTTTGATGGTGACCTGGGCGTTGGATTTAGCGATCCCATGAATGGTTGGCGCAAAACCTTTCATACTATCAGGCAGCATGTTGTCATCAGAATTGATCTGTACCCCGCGGAATGGCAGGCTGTCGAAGACATCCGAAGTGGTATAGTTCTCGCCGATTGTTAGCTTGCTTTTTAGCGGGATAACGGCACGTTCAACATAGGTTTTAATGTGTTCCCAGTTGGTGTAGGTCTCTGAGCCGCTGCTGTTGTAGCTCCATGTAGAGAAATCCCGCAGCCGCCACGGCCCCAGGTTTAATCCACTGTTAAGTCCCAGAAAATAGTTGTCTGTCGTCGAACCGTAATCACCGCTATTGTGACTATGCGAACCCGAAAAGTCATAATTCAGCATCAGGGCGTTAATGCCTTCGTCCCATTGCTCAGGGGGAATGTACCCGCGCGCGTTATTACGCAGCGCCGCTTGCGGAATACTGATATTCAGGCGCTGGTGTTCAAAATCAAAAAATGTGGTGGCAGCGGGAATGGCTGCCGGCAAATCGACACAGTTGCCCGCTTTTTCGTCCTTAAGACCGGGTAAGACATCGACATTTACCCCCATCGCATCAAGTGACTTACGCGAGAGGCAGGGCGTCAGCCCCGTATCGTCATCCGTAGGTGTTGAATTTTTGCGCACGTTAAACGTGACGTCGCGCGTGGCTAAAAAATTGTCATTCAGCCATACGTCCACGCGATAGACCCCTGGCGCCTGACCAGCATTACTAAAACGTGATAAATCAGCAACCGCCGCAGGATCGCTTGAAAGAAAGGCAGGGTTGAAATAATAGCCCGCATCCGCATTAACGGATGCGAATGCGCCGAGCATGGCCAGCGTGAGAGGGGCCAAACGATGATTGACTATCCTTGTCTGATACTTGCGAAACTTCATTTTTCTCTGCCTGCTTCAACGCGCTATGTTCGGTATTTTTCCGGGAAAATTATGCTCCAGGGCATGTCTGAACAGGGGTGGTGGCACCGAAATCGTTAACGGTCTGGAACGTCACCTGGCTCCCGCTACCGGCAGGTAGATCAACGACCAGGCTGTTCATTGGCGGAACCATGTTATTGGTTAACTTTGCGTTTCCCGCTTTGAATTGCACCAGCGACACGTAATAAGGCGACGCGTTTTTGATGGTCAACTTGCCGTTACTGACCGTGCAGCGCAGCGCCTTTGGCGCGTCAATTGACGGGGTAGGCAATTTTTTTGGGCGAATAAAAAGCTTAATGACGCTCTGCGTCGCAATCTGCAATGTATTTCCCTGCAACTTACTTTTGTCCACGGCCGGGATAGCTTTGCTGTTGAAATAAAAAACGCTTTCTCTGTCTTTCGGCAAATCTGGGCCAGCGTACATAATCCTGATGGTGTTTTCTTTTTTAGGATGCATAACAAAAAGTGGAGGCGTAACAATAAAGTCCGTGGACTTCGATTGATCGGCGTTCGCAACCCACGATTGCACCAGAAAAGCATTGCTTTGAGACGAGTTCGTAATCGGTAACGAAATCTGTTTATCACCCTGAGGGTAAATAATACGCGTTGCGCCCAGGCCTATCCCCCCAGCGTGAGCCGTAGTCAGCACCGTAGCTGCGAATAAAAAAGAATGCGTAATCAGCTTCGTTATCAAAGATACAGTATTAATTCGTTTCATTTATATATCACTTCATTGAATACATAATCAAATACATAGAATAAAACATGCCGTTTAAGCCTATGTATTTAATCTATATAAAACGGTCGGTTATATTAAAAATCCCTCCTTCGTACAGGCGTACGAAGGAGGGATGACAGCATCCTAATTCGATTAGGAATAAACCATCTGGAAGGTAGCGGTGGATGCTACGTTACCTGGTGTTGCTGCGCCTGTAGCGATGTAGTCAACGCTCAGTGGGATAATGTTTTCACCATTGATCAGGCCGATTGCAGAAGAGGTGGTACCCAGATCCAGGTTTTTACCGTCCGGTCCAAACAGCTGCAGAGCCACGTTCTGTGTGGAACCTGCACCTGCGGTATTCGCCATAGCGCCCGGCTGAGTTGCATCCTGCTGCGCGTTGAAAATAACCGCTGCGTTCTGGCTGACAGTGGTGTCGCAATCTTCCAGTTTAATGTTGAAATCTTCTTTCTGATTCGCCAGCATTCCGCTTTGAGTCAGCTTCACGGTACGAACCTGGCTCAGGATAACGGTCTGGTCAACAGAATCGGCAGCAACTGAACAGGCAGCGTTAACAACCTGACCGACGAAATTAACGGTACCGCCGCTTACTGTGGTGGTGTCTGCCTGTGCGTTCATCATCACGCCGCTTGCCATAGATGCAGCAACAACCATTGCTAAAACATGCTTTTTCATACAAATCCTTTTAAATAAACAGTTTTCTGTCAAGTTGAAACAAAATTAAAGGTGACTTAATACAAGACTATTCAGATTAAAAATCATGAATATACAGAATCATACAGTACGCTGTGTTTTGCACATTCTCGTGATGTTCCGAAAGCGTATTTTATGAGGCGAGACATATTATATCAATCTATTGCTGGTTGATTTTTGCTTAGAAATTCTTAAATGGGTTTTAATTAAAAATTTATTAGTTTTTAGAATGGGAGGGTATGTTTGATGCGCTATTTAGCCTGATTCAGTAAGGTGTAATCGCCGAGAGTGATATTTCTGCATTGTTATTGAACGCCATCCTTTTATTAAAATTAAATATTAATTTAAAACGGGAATTGTTCTTTAGGTCAATGTAAGAGTGATTTTCAATATGCCATGTTTAATTACAAATTGAAATAAAATTAGAGGGGATATAACTCCCTCCTCCATAAGAGGAGGGATTAAATCATACTTCTTCTACTCTTACCCGCAGCGCTGCCAGCGCCTTGCGCGCCGCCTTCAGCACCTGCTCACACTGCTCAATGGTCAGCGTCAGCGGTGGCTCAATGCGGATGGTTTTCGAGTTGTTGAGCGTGCCGGCTACCAGCACCCGCTGGCGGAACATCTCGCTCGCGAAGCTGTAGCCGATTTC
Organism: Enterobacter cloacae complex sp. P43RS; assembly: GCF_014930585.1. NCBI lineage: Bacteria > Pseudomonadati > Pseudomonadota > Gammaproteobacteria > Enterobacterales > Enterobacteriaceae > Enterobacter > Enterobacter cloacae complex sp. P43RS. Next base: position 474,104 of record NZ_JADBRJ010000002.1, on the reverse strand, counting down.
ATTGTCGACAAACTCGATTGCCATCAGCATCCCTTTGCCGCGCGCCTCCTGCACCAGATCCGGGTACTCACGCCCCAGCTGGCGGAAGCCATCCAGCAGCATGTCGCCTTTCTGCTCCGCCTGCGCAGGCAGGTTTTGCTCCAGCAGCACGTTGATGGTGGCCAGCGCCGCCGCACAGGCCAGCGGGTTACCGCCAAAGGTAGTGGTGTGCAGGAACGGATTGTCGAACAGCACCGAGAACACCTCCTCGGTGGCAACCGTTGCACCAATCGGCATCACGCCGCCGCCGAGCGCCTTCGCAAGACACAGTATGTCCGGCTGAACGTTCTCGTGCTCGCAGGCAAACATCCTGCCGGTGCGCCCCATCCCGGTCTGCACTTCGTCGAGGATCAGCAGCGCGCCAAACTCATCGCACAGCTGACGCACGGCGGGCAGGTAGCCCTGTGGAGGCAAAATCACGCCGCCTTCACCCTGAATCGGCTCGAGGATCACCGCCGCCACGTCATCGCCGGTTTTACGGCATTCGCTCAGCACGGTGCGCATGGCGTTAATGTCGCCAAACGGCACGTGGCGGAAGCCCGGCAGCAGCGGCATAAACGGTTTACGGAAGGTGGATTTGGCGGTCGCAGACAGTGCCCCCAGGGATTTCCCGTGGAACGCGCCGCTGGTGGCGATAAAGGTGAATTTCCCGCGTGGCGACTGGTACGCCTTGGCGAGCTTGATCGCCGCCTCGACCGACTCGGTGCCGCTGTTGCTGAAGAAGCTGTATTTCAGCTTGCCGGGCGTTAAGGCCGCCAGCGTTTTCGCAAGCATGGCGCGAAGCGGGTCGAGCAGTTCCTGACTATGGAGAGGTTGTTTCGCAAGTTGATTCTGTACGGCGGAAACCACTACTGGATTACGGTGCCCCACGTTAAAGATACCGAAACCACCCAGGCAATCTATAAACTCCTGTCCCTGGGTGTCGACAAGCGTGTTAAGACTTCCCGCTTGCCACTCTACGGCTCCGTAATCCCCGCCGGCGGTAACAGATTTGCGATACTCCAGAAAACCAGGATTCACATGCTCTTTAAAGTAATCAATGACCTCTCGGTTAAGTTGTTTCATCTCCTCATGATCGAGCGTTCGCTTCTCAATGAGATTCAGTGCGTGCGCGGTACAGGCAAGAGCCGAGGCGCTGGAAGGTAACCTGTTCAAAATATGCTCCCGGGGATCGCGTATCACATGATACTGAGTTAAGTATTGCAGGGATTACGCCACTTCAGATGACTTAACGAAAATCGGGATAAACGCCAGGTTAAAATTATGTTGCGCAATATTTAATCATGCCGGAGCAATCGAAACGGGATTTAGGGGGACAGGGCAACCCGCATTCTCAGGTGCACAAAAAGGCAATTGCACTAAAGGAGTGCATCGCTTGCGGCTTAAGTGGGCGTTAACAGGTCATGCTTTATAGGTAATTTCTTTGCGAAAGTATTTGGAATCAATGAATTATAAAATCTCACAAAAAGTGCGGTTTAAGTGAAATCTGCGATCTCCATCAAGTTTAACAACTAAAGATAAATTGTTTACCGCCGAAAAAACAATAAACCACAAAATTAACATTCGAATAACCTGCAAGGAATGCCCGTCATGTCTTCTCCTTCCTGTGTCACCCAGAATAATTATCCTCTGGACGATGACACCACCTTAATGTCGACCACCGACGTCCACAGCTATATGACCCATGCAAACGACACCTTTGTGCAGGTGAGCGGCTATCAGCTTGATGAGCTGATGGGCCAGCCGCACAATCTGGTGCGCCATCCCGACATGCCAAAAGCGGCGTTTGCCGATATGTGGTACACCCTGCAGCAGGGTGAGCCGTGGAGCGGCATTGTCAAAAACCGGCGTAAAAATGGCGATCATTACTGGGTGCGCGCGAATGCGGTACCGATGGTGCGGAATGGGCAGGTGACGGGGTATATGTCGATCCGCACCAAAGCCACGGAGGAAGAGATCGCTGCCGTAGAGCCGCTCTACCGGGCGCTGAATAACGGGAGCTGTAAAAAACGCATCCAAAAAGGACTGGTGGTGCGTAAGGGCTGGTTGGGTAAACTTCCTTCCATGCCGCTACGCTGGCGCGTACGCAGCGTGATGGCGGCGCTCTTTGCCGCGCTTGCCGCTACCCTGATGACCACCTCCGCAGGCTGGGTGCCGCTCGCAGCGGCCGCCGTGATAACGCTGCTGGGAACGCTGCTGTTTGAGCAGCAAATTGTCCGCCCGATCGAAAACGTCGCGCATCAGGCGCTGAAGGTGGCGACCGGCGAGCGCAACAGCGTGCAGCATCTGAACCGCAGCGACGAGCTGGGGTTGACCCTGCGCGCGGTAGGACAGTTGGGGCTGATGTGCCGCTGGCTCATCAATGACGTCTCAAGCCAGGTGATGAGCGTCCGTGACGGCAGCGACAGGCTGGCGCAGGGGAACGAAGCGCTGAACGATCGTACGCGTCAGACCGTGGCGAACGTGCAGCAGACCGTCGCAACGATGAACCAGATGGCCGCTTCCGTTCAGAGCAACTCAGAAACCGCCGCCGAAGTGGACAAACTCTCCGTCGCCGCGAGCAGCGCGGCGACGAAAGGCGGCAACGCGATGCAGACCGTGGTTAAAACGATGGATGACATCGCCGATAGCACGCAGCGCATCGGCTCGATTACCTCCCTGATTAACGACATCGCTTTCCAGACCAATATCCTGGCGCTGAATGCGGCCGTTGAAGCGGCAAGAGCCGGCGAGCAGGGGAAAGGCTTTGCCGTGGTCGCGGGGGAAGTTCGCCACCTTGCCAGCCGCAGCGCGAATGCGGCTAACGATATCCGCAAGCTGATTGATGCCAGCGCCAGCAGGGTACAGTCCGGCTCGGAGCAGGTGCACGCCGCAGGCCGCACGATGGATGACATTGTCGAGCAGGTGAAAAACGTCACGCAGCTCATCGCGCAGATCAGCCACTCGACGTCCGAACAGGCGACCGGGCTGTCAGAGCTAACCCGCGCGGTGGCGGAACTGGACAGCATTACGCAAAAAAATGCCGACCTGGTCGAGGAGAGCGCGCATATCTCTGCCATGGTGAAACACCGCGCCGGGCGTCTTAAGGATGCGGTGACGGTGCTCCATTGAGCCAGTAATGTTCCGGAAAAGTCGTTTATACCGTAAGGAATAAACGGCTTTTTTATTTGTGGTTGTGACTATTAATGTTTTTTATTGTTAATGAGATATTAAATAACTAAAGAAAATGTCTCAGTTATTTATCCCTGCCTAAGTCAGTTTTTCCCGATGCTATTTTGCAAAACCCTGTTCTGGTGGTCTGGTAACGATCGATGGGGCGGAATTAATAGACTCTACCTATCCATTGTGATGGTTATGAAATAAAAAAACGATCAAAGTCATAAAGTTAGCGGATTCGTTACCGATAACAGCGATCGTCTGAGAAATAATCACATCGATGGAGTAAATATGTTCTTACATGACGTAAAGATCGGCACGAAATTATTTCTGGCGTTTGGGTTCTTTATTGTCCTGATGGTGATCAGCGCCAGTATGTCCTTACTGAGCCTGAACCGGGCTAACAACGGGATGCAATCCATCATTACCCATGATTATCCCACCACGGTAAAAGCGAACCAGTTAATCGACAACTTCCAGGAATTTATTAGCACCCAGCAGCTCATGCTGCTGGATGAACAGGGAACGTACACGGCACAGTCGCAGCAGCATCTTAAAGAGATCAGCGAGCATATCACGGTGATTTTGGGCGAGCTGAATACGGTGTTGCAGGACCCGAAATCGCAGCAGGTCCTTGCCGAGATCCGCGACGTTCGTCAGCAGTATCTGGACTCGCGCTATCGCATTTTGCAGGCGGTGCAGAATAATGACCGTGCGGGTGCTATCCAGGAGATGATGACCCATACCCTCACCGTGCAGCAGGCCTATAAAGCTAAAGTGCAGGAGCTGATTGCGATTCAGAACCATGAGATGCAGAGCGCGGGGGCGCAGGTGGAAGGAGACTTCAGGTCTAGCCGACTGCTGCTGATCCTGATCACCCTCTTTAGCGTCGCCGCTGGCAGCCTGATTGGCTGGTTTATCGTGCGCGCTATTACCCGCCCACTCGGCGAGGCGGTGAATTTTGCCAATGCCATTTCAGAGGGCGACCTGACGGGCAGCATCACGCCGCACGGCAAAGACGAAACGGGCCTATTGCTGCACGCGCTGATGGAGATGAAAAACCGCCTGCTGGATATTGTGCAGCAGGTGCAAACGGGCTCGGAGAATATCTCCAGCGCAGCCGCGCAGATTGTCGCTGGTAACCAGGACCTTGCCGCGCGCACCGAGGAGCAGGCAAGTTCCGTTGAACAGACCGCCGCCTCGATGGAGCAGATCACCGCGACGGTGAAAAACACCGCCTCGCACACCGGGGAAGCGACTAATCTCTCGGCAGATGCCGCCACGGTGGTCAAAAACAACGGGGAGATGATGAAGCAGGTGACCAGCAAAATGCGCCTGATTAACGAGACGTCGAACCGGATGTCCGACATTATCGACCTGATCGACGCTATTGCGTTCCAGACCAACATTCTGGCGCTGAACGCGGCGGTGGAAGCGGCGCGTGCGGGCGAGCACGGCCGCGGCTTCGCGGTGGTTGCCGGTGAAGTTCGCCAGCTTGCCCAGAAGAGCGCGTCGTCTGCCAGTGAAATTCGCGAGCTGATCGAGAGCTCCACCAGCCAGACCCAGGACGGGATGAATCTGGTGGAAAAAGCGAGCGCGTTGATCAACGGCATGGTCGACAACGTGGAGGAGATGGACACGATCCTGCGCGAGATCCGCCAGGCCAGCCACGAGCAGACGGAGGGGATCTCGCAGATCAACAGCGCGATTGGCCTGATTGATGCCACCACCCAGCAGAACTCTGCGCTGGTGGAGGAGTCCGTCGCGGCGGCGGCATCCCTTAACGAGCAGGCGATGCACCTGAAAGAGCTGGTACGTGTATTCCGAGTGAGCGAGCACGCGCCGGCTTAATCCAACTGGGAGATCTCCAGCGCCGCGCGGTCGATTATGCCGATAATCTGCTTGAGCTGCGCGTCGCTGAGCTCTCCCTGATTTACCTTCAGGTCTAACACCGCTTTAAAGTTATCCAGCGCCCGCTTCATCTGCGGGTTTTTGCGCAGCTCAAAGCCGACGCTGCGCGCCTTAATACGCACCTGGATCTGTTCCAGCTGTTCCCGGTTTTCGTCCAGCCAGCGTTGTCCTTCAGCGGTAATCGCAATTTTCTTACGACCGCTCTCTTCTTCCGTAATGGTGATAAAGGTTTGATCCTGCAGATAATCCAGCGTCGGGTAGATCACGCCGGGGCTCGGCGTGTAGTTCCCCTGGGTCAGGTTCTCGATCTCTTTGATCAGCTCATAGCCGTGGCTGGCGCTGCGGGTCAGGATATCCAGAATCACCAGTCGCAGGTCGCCGTGGCCGAAAAAGCGCGGTCGGCGTCCGCCGCCGTCGTGTTCATGTCGCATGTTATGTCTCTTAATTTGATATATCTAAACTATATCTAAGATATATTCAGATGCAATCTAAAAAATCTTGCTTTTTTACTGATTAGTAATCATTATCATTTGAAAATCAATTCCGATATATCGTATTCACCAGAGAAGAGGCTAAAAATGGCATCTACCCGTTACCCACAGCGCGTGCGTAATGACCTGCGCTTTCGCGAGCTGACGGTGCGCCGCGTTGAGCGCATTAGCGCAGGCTTTCAGCGCATTGTTTTAGGCGGCGAGGCGCTGGAGGGCTTTAGCTCCCGCGGCTTCGACGACCACACCAAAGTCTTTTTCCCTGCACCTGGCACCACGTTTGTCCCGCCGAAGGTCACCGATGAAGGTATCGACTGGGGCGACGGCGTACGTCCACAGGCGCGCGACTATACGCCGCTGTACGATGAGGCAAATCATGAGCTGGCGCTCGATTTCTTCATTCATGACGGCGGGATTGCCAGCGGCTGGGCAGTCGAGGCGAAGGTGGGCGACAGGTTGACGATCGGCGGCCCGCGCGGTTCGCTGGTAGTGCCGGAGGATTACGCCTGGCAGCTGTACGTGTGCGACGAGTCCGGCATGCCCGCGCTGCGTCGACGTTTAGATAGCATTGCTAAACTGCCGGTTTGTCCGGAGATTCACGCGGTGGTGACCGTAGGTGACGAATCTTATAAGAACTATCTGGCGCACCTGGGTGATTTCAACATCACCTGGGTAGTGGGCCACAGCGAGCAGGCGGTGGCTGACCGTCTGGCGGCGCTGACCGTTCCGGCGGAGGATTACTTTATCTGGCTGACCGGAGAAGGGAAGGTGGTAAAAAGCCTGAGCCGCCAGTTTGAAACCAACGCGATTGACCAGCATCTGGTGCGTGCCAGCGCATACTGGCACGCTAAATAATCAGGCTGCCGAATCCATTTGCGCTTCGTTAACCTGGTGTTCGAGCGAGGCGCATACCTCTTTTAGCGCTTTCTCTTGCTGAGCAAAGTACGCTTCCATATTGCTCAGCGACGAGACCAGCAGCCAGGACTCCTCTTTTTCCAGCTCCGCCAGCTCGTTCACTAAGGTGTCGATTTGCTCGCGGACCTGCGCCATTTTTTTGCGGATACGCTCCAGATCGTTCAGCCTGTCGCTCGCCATCAATGGCTCGAACCCCTGCTGCAGGCGGGCCACCAGCGAGCGAATGGTTTTGACGTCGCCGCGCTGTTTGGCCTGGTTGAGCTGCACCATCATCGCGTTGGCTTCCTCTTTCAGATCGTCTGCGACTAAATCCGGATGGCAGAGCTTGCTCGCCTGCCGCCAGAGGCGCTTGAGTTCGTTCTGATCTTCTTCCGAGAGATGCTTGCCCTTGCGCAGCCGCACTTCGGCATCGTGATGCTGTTCGCGATACTTCTCGTACTCTTCGTTGGCCTCGTCGCGCGCCTGACGCGCGGGCTCTTCTTCGCGCGTTAAGCCGCTTTCCAGTTCGAGCGCTTCGGCCAGCAGGTTGGCAATCAGATTGCTTTGCTGCTCCAGATGCTTACGCGCCTGAGCGGCCTGGACGGAGTCAGCCGGGAGATCGCGCCAGCGCTGGGTAAGCGTCGCCAGCACCTCCACCGCCTGCGCCATATAGCGCTGACAGCGGCGGTAATCCTCCTCGCGACGACGTGCCTCCGCCTGCTGACGACGCAGGTTCAGCTCCGCCAGCGTTTTACGCAGGGCGAGGATCTGCTGCATCAGCGGTCCGAGGCGGGAGAAATAGAGATCGTTGAACTCATCAAGCTGCTGCACGCGCGCGTTGCGGCGGTCAATCAGATCGCGCAGACGCTCTTCCAGCGCCTTCAGCTCCAGCTTGCTGGCGGCTACCTGTGGGTCACGCCACGGGGTCACGGCGCGCTGGCCCTGCAGCCAGGCGGTAATAGCCGCCATGGCCGCGGTGTAGTTCTTCTCCTCAAGCGCCACGACGATTGCCTGTAGCTCATCGTCAAACGCTTCATTTTTCAGGCGTGTCAGCTGGCTCTGGATGATGTCGTCATCTTCCAGTTCAATGGCATTTTTAATGATTTCTAGCCGTTTGATCGGTGTGCTCATGATGCCTTTCGCTTTGGCGCTTAAGTATTTGAGTTAAGGGTAGTTGTTGTAAAAGCTACAGGAAATAATACACACGGATGATGATCGGCGCGATGGGGGATTTCTTTAGATTTTACAGAGTGTGAAGATGAGCGCTTAACAAAAGAATAAGAGTGCTGCTTTTTGAGGTTAAATTTAATTCATTGAAATATATAGAAATAATATCTAAATAAAGACAGGTCACTGCGCAAAATACGGAAGAAAGGTATTACGATTCGATAAAAAATCTGCAGATTGGACGGTGAGCCAAAGAAATGAACACCCTTTCCCGTCCGGGGGGCAGTGTGGGGGTAAAGATAAGGAGCACTCAGGCAGCTGGCAGGACAATCCTGGCCGTGAATACGGCTCGATAACGTAAAATTATCTGACTTACGCGTCAGGTGTAGGCGTAAACTACACGGCAGTTGAGCATCTGTATATCAATTGAAGGCACATATTGTTTCTAACGAATTTACGCTGGACATACGTACGTGTTTTAACCCGGTGAGATTGTCGCTGCTTTAAGATAGAGCCAACACCCTTGGAGTACAGGGTTGGCTTTTTTGTTGCGCGCGCGTGGGCTGTTGATTTTCCGGAACCCATCAGAACCAACGATTATGTTTTACATAAAAATAGGAAACGATGATGATCCATGCAAAGGTAAGTATACCAAAATAGTCAGGCAGGAAACGCGCGAAGAGATAAGCGCCAGCAACAATGAGTGCTATAGGGATGTAATAAATATAGGACTGCAGAAACCATAAGATTGCTCGTTTCATCTTTTTAATAACTCATGTCAATAATTGATCATCATTGTCATAAGGGGCAAGGAAGAAAATGAAAAAAAGCGGTAGAGTGGCAATTTATGTTCTGGTGGTGATTATTTTCTTTCTATCTATTCCAGAGGTCGTCGTTCGAGTACTCACTCCGGAGCAGTTTGCTCGATTGAGTGATTTTACAAGCTTTGGAGGCTTGTTCAGTCATATCCTTTCTTTATTGATTTTCCTGGGCTTAGCGTCAATTCTGCTGGGCGTACTTGCCATTTTTGTTACGAAAAAAATCTACCGGCATTTCGCTCGATACAAAAGCTAATCATGAAAACTGATCCACAAGGTGGTCGTCGAGGCGAAGTTAAGCCTGTTCTGCTCTGCGTCATACAGTGGGGTCTGGATTGAAATCGGGTTCAGTTAAGAAGCAGGGTAACGATAAAGGTTCGCTATCAGTAACATAGAAAAAAAAGCCACTCGCTGGAGTGGCTTAATTATATGATTATAAAGCTAAAATTTGGTGGCCCCTGCTGGACTTGAACCAGCGACCAAGCGATTATGAGTCGCCTGCTCTAACCACTGAGCTAAGGGGCCGTGGCGGTGAATTATAAAGTAACTCCCCGCAGCAATCCAGCCATTCACACCTGCCTGCTGTTTTTATAAACAACGCATTATCAATCCTTTATACTTCCATAACGACGTATCAGCGGGAGTAAAGATGATCAACGACATTCTGGCCCCTGGCCTGCGGGTGGTGTTTTGCGGAATCAACCCGGGAAAGTCCTCGGCGCACACCGGCTTTCACTTCGCCCATCCGGGCAATCGCTTCTGGAAAGTGATCTACCAGGCCGGGTTTACCGACAGGTTACTCAAGCCGGAAGAGGAGCAGCACCTTCTGGACACGCGCTGCGGAATTACCATGCTGGTCGAGCGGCCGACGGTACAGGCAAGCGAGGTCAACCTGCATGAACTGCGCAGCGGCGGGCGGGAACTGGTGAAGAAGATTGAAGACTATCAGCCCGCCGCGCTGGCGATCCTCGGAAAGCAGGCCTACGAGCAGGCGTTCAGCCAGCGCGGGGCTAAGTGGGGCAAGCAGAGCATCATGATTGGCGTTACACAGGTGTGGGTGTTGCCGAATCCCAGCGGGCTCAACAGAGCGACGCTGGATAAGCTGGTGGAGGCCTACAGGGAGCTGGATGAGGCGCTGATGGTGCGGGGGCTTTAGCTCCTTTGCGGCCTGATGCCCTTACCCTGGCCCTCTCCCACGGGGAGAGGGAATAAACAAAAAAAAAGCTCCCGATTGGGAGCTTTTCGCTGTTTACCAGGATTAGTCGTCCAGGAAGCTACGCAGCACTTCAGAGCGGCTAGGATGACGAAGCTTACGCAGCGCCTTCGCTTCGATCTGACGGATACGTTCGCGGGTCACGTCGAACTGTTTACCCACTTCTTCCAGCGTGTGGTCGGTATTCATGTCGATACCGAAACGCATACGCAGCACTTTCGCTTCACGGGCGGTCAGGCCAGCCAGGACGTCGTGCGTGGCGGCACGCAGGCTCTCGGTTGTAGCCGAGTCCAGCGGCAGCTCGAGGGTGGTATCCTCGATGAAATCCCCCAGATGCGAATCTTCATCATCACCGATCGGTGTTTCCATGGAGATTGGCTCTTTGGCAATCTTCAGCACTTTACGGATCTTGTCTTCCGGCATCAGCATGCGCTCGGCCAGCTCTTCCGGCGTCGGCTCGCGGCCCATCTCCTGCAGCATCTGGCGGGAGATACGGTTGAGCTTGTTGATGGTCTCAATCATATGAACCGGAATACGGATGGTGCGTGCCTGGTCCGCGATAGAGCGGGTGATCGCCTGACGGATCCACCATGTCGCGTAAGTAGAGAACTTGTAACCACGACGGTATTCAAACTTATCTACCGCTTTCATCAGACCGATGTTGCCTTCCTGAATCAGATCCAGGAACTGCAGACCGCGGTTGGTGTATTTCTTGGCGATAGAGATAACCAGACGCAAGTTCGCCTCAACCATCTCTTTCTTCGCACGGCGGGCTTTCGCTTCACCAATGGACATGCGACGGTTGATGTCTTTGACCTGCTCGATGGTCAGGCCGGTCTCTTCTTCAATTTGCTGCAGCTTCTGCAGACCGCGATAGACATCGTCCTTCACGTCGTGCAGTTTTTCAGACCACGGCTTGTTCATCGCGATAGCCGCGTTGAACCAGGTTTCGCTGGTTTCGTTGCCGGTGAAGAGGGTGATGAAGTTCTTCTTCGGCATTTTGCACTGCTCAACGCACAGCTTCATGATGATGCGTTCCTGGGTGCGTACGCGATCCATCATCACGCGCATGCTGTTTACCAGGTAGTCGAACTGTTTTGGCACCAGGCGGAACTGTTTGAATACTTCAGACAGCTTCAGGATCTCTTCCTGAGCGGCGGCATGGCTGCGGCCTTTCGCTTTGATGGTGTCACGCGTTACTTCGTACTGGGTACGCAGCTCGGCAAACTTCTCGCGCGCCAGTTCCGGGTCGATGCTGTTGTCATCGTCCGCGCTGTCGTCGTCTTCTTCCTCATCTTCATCTTCGTCGTCATCCATCTCTTCCTGAGACAGCTCAGAACCGACGTGAGTGGCGGTAGGCGCCATATCTTCTTCAGCGTTCGGGTCGACAAAACCGGTGATCAGGTCAGACAGGCGCGCTTCTTCCGCTTCAACGCGATCGTACTGCTCCAGCAGATAGGTAATCGCTTCCGGGTATTCGGCAACAGAGCACTGAACCTGGTTGATCCCGTCTTCGATGCGTTTTGCGATGTCAATTTCGCCTTCGCGGGTCAACAGTTCAACGGTACCCATTTCGCGCATGTACATGCGGACCGGGTCAGTGGTACGCCCGATTTCAGATTCCACGCTGGACAGGACCTGTGCAGCAGCTTCTTCCGCATCTTCGTCAGTGTTGTTGGAGGTTTCAGCCAGCAACAGATCATCGGCATCCGGTGCTTCTTCCATCACCTGAATGCCCATGTCATTGATCATTTGGATGATGTCTTCGATCTGGTCTGAATCGACGATATCTTCCGGCAGATGGTCATTGACCTCGGCATAGGTCAGATAGCCTTGCTCCTTACCGCGTTGGACAAGAAGTTTCAGCTGTGACTGCGGGTTTTGCTCCATAAGACGGTATCCACACTTAATTCGTTTGATTGGTGTCGGCGATGGTGCTGCCAACCTTTAAAGCGAGGGCGTACTTATATTTTTGCCGCTGCCTCTCAGTGCGGCTGCCGGGGGCTTCCCGATCGATATTCGGCACTTAAGCCGTTAAATTTTTTATTTCTTCGCCAGTTCCTGGTTAATCATCCAGAGCTCCCGGCGTTCTTCGCTGCTTAAGCCATGGGTGCGCTCGCGAGCTATCAACTCTTCCTGGCGCAACTCAAGCATCGAATCAAACATATGGTTGAGCGAGTCGGTGAACGTTTTTTCTGCAATTTCCTTATCTGCTATATCGTCCCACATCGACAGTTTTTCAAGGGTAGCGGCCTCTTTTGTGCCGCGATAATGCTCTAAAAGTTGTCCGGTGGTCAGACCTGGCTGAGACAAACAAGTGTTGACCAGTTCTGAAAATAAGCCAAGTCCGGGCAACTTTTCGTGGTTCAAACCCGCCAGCGACGGCACTTGCGGAGCAAGTTCGGGGTTTTGCACCAGTAACCCTATCAGTATACGCATGGTTGTGCGTTTTAGCTGAGGCGCGGGGCGAACCGTGCCGTTTTCAGCCTGTTTAGGCATTAAACGTTCAAGCTGGCTGTCATCCAGGATACCGAGCTTGTTGCCTAACTCCTGACGCAGGTAGATGCGCAGCGTTTCGCCGGGCACCTGGCTGATTAACGGCAGCGCCAGAGTACTGAGCTGCGCGCGCCCGTCAGGGGTACTCAAATCCACCTGCGGCATCAGGCTGTTAAACAGAAACGTGGAGAGCGGCTGTGCCTGCTCCATCCGCGCTTCGAATGCCGCTTTGCCCTCTTTACGCACCAGCGTATCCGGGTCTTCACCGTCGGGCAGGAACATAAAGCGTAGCTGACGTCCGTCGGTCATATACGGCAGCGCGGTTTCCAGCGCTCGCCAGGCGGCGTCGCGTCCGGCTCGGTCACCGTCGTAACAGCAGATGACGTTGTTGGTCACCCTGAACAGCAGTTGAATATGATCGGCAGTGGTGGACGTACCTAACGACGCAACCGCGTAGTTAATGTCGTACTGCGCCAGCGCAACGACGTCCATATAGCCTTCGACGACCAGCAGACGCGGAGGTTCCGCATTGTCCTGCTGCGCCTCATAAAGACCGTACAACTGGCGGCCCTTATGGAAAATATCGGTTTCCGGAGAGTTGAGGTATTTCGGCAGGGCATCACCCAGCACGCGACCACCAAAACCAATTACCCGGCCACGCTTGTCGCGGATCGGGAACATCACCCGTTCACGGAAGCGGTCGTAGCTTCGTCCCTGGTCGTTAGTGACCAGCATGCCTGCGTCGATGAGGGATTTACGATCTTCGCTATTGCCGCCAAAACGCTTTAACACGTTGTCCCAGCCGGGCGGGGCGTAACCAATAGCGAAACGCGCAATCACATCGTCGCTCAGTCCGCGCTTGTTCAGATACTGACGCGCAGGCTCAGCCGCAGAGTGCTTAAGAGACTGTTGGTAAAACGAATTCAGGCCATCCATCAGTTGATACAGCGTTTGCCGCTGATGGCGCTCGATCTGACTTGGCCCACTGCCTGCTTCATACGGCACTTCAAGATTATGCATCGCCGCCAGTTCTTCGACGGTTTCAACGAACTCGAGCTTGTCGTAGTTCATTAAAAAATCGACGGCATTACCGTGTGCGCCACAGCCGAAGCAATGGTAAAACTGCTTTTCACCGTTTACGGTGAAGGAGGGGGTTTTTTCGTTATGGAACGGACAGCACGCATGGTAGTTCTTGCCCTGCTTTTTCAGCTTTACCCGCGCGTCGATGAGATCGACGATGTCGGTTCTGGCGAGCAGGTCATTGATGAAAACGCGTGGGATTCTTCCGGCCATATGCCCCAAAAATTTAAGCGACTTATAAACGAAAACAAGCCGCGCATTCCTTCCGGAAGCACGGCCTTACGACTACAACTCTGTCTGTCAATTGAGGGCGTTGGCCCTCAACAGATTAGTACAGACGAGTACGGCGTGCGTTTTCGCGAGCCAGTTTCTTCGCGTGACGTTTCACAGCGGAAGCTTTAGCGCGCTTACGTTCGGTCGTTGGTTTTTCATAAAACTCACGACGACGAACTTCAGCCAGAACACCTGCTTTCTCGCATGAACGTTTGAAGCGACGCAGTGCTACGTCGAACGGCTCGTTTTCACGTACTTTAATTACCGGCATGTAACTCTCACCTTTAATAAATTCGGTTTGCCGCTGGCATCAACGCCAGCTTATTTCAAAATGGTGCGGAATTTTACTGCAAATGCTGCTGCTTTGTAAAGCACCGATGCGATTTTGAAAGGGACTTTAATAAGGGTGGGGAGTATACACGAGCCTTCTTCCTGGGGCGAACAAAGTTTTACATCAACCCGCCCAGGCTCTACACTGCGCGGTATTGAAACGAGGTAAAACAAGTCATGCGTGTACTGGGTATTGAAACATCCTGCGATGAAACCGGCATCGCCATTTACGACGACGAAAAAGGGCTTCTGGCCAACCAGCTGTATAGTCAGGTGAAATTGCACGCTGACTACGGCGGCGTCGTACCTGAACTGGCCTCTCGTGACCACGTGCGTAAAACGGTTCCCCTGATTCAGGCGGCGCTGAAAGAGGCCGGATTAAGCTCAACCGATATTGACGCCGTAGCCTATACCGCAGGGCCGGGTCTGGTCGGTGCGCTGCTGGTCGGCGCGACGGTAGGGCGTTCGCTGGCCTTCGCGTGGGACGTTCCCGCCATTCCGGTTCACCACATGGAAGGGCATCTTCTGGCACCGATGCTGGAAGAGAATCCGCCCGAATTCCCGTTCGTGGCGCTGCTGGTCTCCGGTGGGCATACCCAGCTGATTAGCGTAACGGGTATTGGCAAGTACGAGCTGCTGGGCGAGTCGATCGACGACGCCGCCGGCGAAGCGTTCGATAAAACCGCCAAGCTGCTGGGTCTGGATTACCCAGGCGGCCCGATGCTCTCTAAAATGGCGTCGCAGGGAACGGAAGGGCGCTTTGTTTTCCCGCGCCCGATGACCGACCGTCCGGGGCTGGACTTCAGCTTCTCCGGGCTGAAAACCTTCGCGGCGAATACTATCCGCAATAACGACAACGACGAGCAGACCCGCGCCGACATCGCCCGCGCGTTCGAAGATGCGGTAGTGGATACGCTGATGATCAAGTGCAAGCGTGCGCTGGATCAGACCGGCTTCAAGCGTCTGGTGATGGCGGGCGGCGTCAGCGCCAACCGCACGCTGCGCGCGAAGCTTGCGGAGATGATGCAAAAGCGTCGCGGGGAAGTGTTCTACGCGCGTCCGGAATTCTGTACCGATAACGGGGCGATGATCGCCTACGCCGGTATGGTGCGCCTGAATGCGGGGGCAACGTCCGACCTGAGCGTGTCCGTGCGTCCGCGCTGGCCGCTGGCGGAACTGCCTGAGGCGTAACCCCCTCACCCTAACCCTCTCCCCACAGGGAGAGGGAAATTTACGACTACACCCGCAGCATCCCTTTCTCTTCCAGAAACGCAATAATCGTCCCCAGACCGTCACCCGCCTTCAGGTTGGTAAAGGTCCACGGGCGCTCGCCGCGCATGCGATTGGTATCACGCTTCATCACCTCCAGCGACGCACCGACGTACGGCGCGAGGTCGGTTTTGTTGATCACCAGAAAATCGGATTTGGTGATCCCCGGTCCGCCCTTGCGCGGGATTTTTTCCCCTTCGGCCACGTCGATCACGTAAATAGTCAGGTCCGCCAGCTCCGGGCTGAAGGTCGCGCTCAGGTTGTCGCCGCCGCTTTCAACGAAGATCAGATCCAGATTACCGAACTTCTCGCTGAGTGCTTCTACCGCCGCGAGGTTCATTGAGGCATCTTCACGGATGGCGGTATGCGGGCAGCCGCCCGTCTCCACGCCCACGATGCGCTCCGGCTCAAGCGCGCCCGCCTCGGTGAGGATGCGCTGATCCTCTTTGGTGTAGATATCGTTAGTGACCACCGCCAGATGGTACGTGTCGCGCATCGCCTTGCAGAGCGCTTCCAGCAGCGCGGTTTTGCCCGATCCTACCGGACCGCCCACGCCCACGCGCAGGGGATGTTTGTAATCAGCCATGTTGACTCCTCAGGAACGGAATAGTCGTGAATATTGTGTTTCGTGGCGCGCGGAGGCGATGGCCGACAGTGGCGTAGCTGCCCCCAGCGCGTCGTCGCCACGTAAAAATGCCTGTTCAAACCCGGCGGCAAAATGGTCGCTCAGCTCGATAATCAGCTGCTGCGCCGCCTGCTGTCCGAAGGGGACGAGCTTGACGCCCGCCATCACTGCGCTCTCTATCCAGCTGTAGCCGAGGCTCAGCGCCAGCTCGCGCGCGCCAATGCCCCAGCGCACGCCGAGCCACGCCATGCCGCAGAGCTGGCTCTGCGCAAACAGCGGCAGCCACTCTGCCGGGCAGTTCGGCTCCCAGCTTTTAATCAGGCGCGTAAAGGCCGCCCCACGGTTGCGCTCCTCTTCGCGCAGCTCGCGCGTTTCCCGGCAGGCGAGCAAATATGCCGTCCAGCGTTTTGCTGCCGCGACGTCCTGCTGTTCGCAGGCCCGGAACAGCCGGATAAATATCGGCAGATCGACGCAGAAAAAGCTCTGCTCCATCTGCTGGATCTGCCAGCGTCTGAAGGCGTCGGTGCTCGTAACCCAGCCCGCCTCTACGGCCCACTCCAGCCCCTGCGACCAGGTAAACGACCCGACCGGCAGGCTGCTGCTGGAGAGCTGCATCAGGCGCAGCCACTGGCGGGCGTGCTCCATCAGCTCATCAGCGCCAGCAGGGCGGAGACAATCAGCCCGCCGCCGAAGGTTTTACGCAGCCCGTCGTGACGGCGCAGCAGCAAGCCTGCGGCGAAACTGGCGCACAGCACCGTCGCGCTGGCGAACATAAACCCGCTGGTGAACAGCCAGAAGCTGTGGCCAGACATCTCCACCCCGTGCGCCCAGCCGTGGAACATCGCCAGGGCAGGCACCGCCAGCAGCAGGCGGTTTTCAGTTTTAAACATCATCACCCCGCAGACCGCCAGCGAGGCGATAATCAGCATCTCCATGCCGCTAAAGCCGCCGAGCAGGCTGCCCGCAACGGCGCCGACAAGCATCATGCCGAGGGTGGCAAACGGCAGCAGGAGCTTGCGGCCGCTCAGGGCAGATAGCACGCCAGCCCCGGTCAGCATCAGCAGGTGATCCAGCCCGGTCAGCGGATGGAAAAACCCGGCCTGAAAGCTGTCGGCGCCGTGGCCGGGATGCGCGAGCGCGGGAACGGAAAAAGCCAGCAGTAATAGCGGTAAATACTTGCGCATGATTGATCCTTAATGTGAATGAGCGTGAGAGTGACTGTAGGCATCGCTGGCATACGCGCCCGCTTCCGGTTCAAACGGCAGGCTGGCGTAGGTCACGTCCAGCCCGAACTGGCGCAGCATGTCGTCGAGAACGTGATCGTGGTGATAGCGCAGCTCGCCGGGCATGACCTGCAGCGGCACGTGGCGGTTGCCCAGGTGGTAACAGGCGCGGGCGAGCAGGAACGGATCGGCGCAGCGCACCACGGAAACCGACTCCGGGGCAGCGATCACTTCGATCACTTCGCTGCCGTCGTCGGTGGTCAACAGGTCGCCCCCACGCAGCAGCAGGCCGCGCGGCAGCATCAGTCCGGCTTCGCGCCCGTCGTTAAGCGCCACGCGGGCGCGGCTTTTCACCCGCACGTCAATCGGCAGCGTGACGCTGGCGGTAGTCGGATGCGCGTGGTCCAGGCGTTGGGTCAAATAGATCATCTTCACTCCTCAAAACAGGAAATAGCGTTGCGCCATCGGCAGAACGTCAGCCGGTTCGCTGGTAATCAGTTCGCCGTCGACGCGTACCTCGTAGGTTTGCGAATCGACGGTGATGTTCGGTTGCAGAGCGTTATGGATCATGTCCGCCTTTTTCACCGTCCGGCAGCCTTTTACCACCGCCGTGGCGCTCTGCAGGCTGAGCTGCTGCGGGATGCCGTTCGCGTGGGCCGCCTGAGAAACAAACGTCAGCCGCGTGGCGTGACGTGCTGCGCCCAGCGCGCCAAACATCGGGCGGTAATGCACCGGCTGCGGCGTGGGGATCGAGGCGTTGATGTCGCCCATCGGCGCGCAGGCGATCATCCCGCCTTTGACGATGGTGGCCGGTTTTACGCCAAAGAAGGCGGGGGACCAGACCACCAGATCCGCCAGCTTACCCGCCTCAATCGAACCGACTTCATGGGCGATGCCGTGGGTCAGTGCCGGGTTGATGGTGTATTTGGCGACATAGCGCTTCACGCGGAAGTTATCGTTATCGCCGGTCTCTTCCGGCAGCGCGCCGCGCTGGACCTTCATACGGTGCGCCACCTGCCAGGTGCGGATAATCACTTCCCCGACGCGACCCATGGCCTGCGAATCTGACGAGGTGAGCGAGAACGCGCCGATATCGTGCAGCACGTCTTCCGCGGCGATGGTCTCCCGGCGAATGCGGGATTCGGCAAACGCCACGTCCTCGGCGATATCCGGGTCGAGGTGATGGCAAACCATCAGCATGTCGAGGTGCTCGTCGATGGTGTTCACCGTGTAGGGCAAGGTCGGGTTGGTGGAAGAGGGCAGAATATTCGGGTGCGCGCAGGCGGTGATGATATCCGGCGCGTGGCCGCCGCCCGCGCCTTCGGTGTGGAAGGTGTGGATCGTGCGCCCGCCGATGGCCGCCAGCGTGTCTTCAACAAACCCGGACTCGTTCAGCGTGTCGCTGTGCAGCGCCACCTGAATATCCATCTCTTCGGCCACCTCCAGCGAGCAGTTGATCGCCGCGGGCGTCGCGCCCCAGTCTTCGTGGATCTTCAGCCCGATGGCGCCGGCGGCGATCTGCTCGCGCAGGGCGTCCGGGTTGGAGCCGTTACCTTTGCCGAGCAGGCCAATATTCACCGGCAGCGTATCGGCGGCCTGCAGCATGCGGGCGATATACCACGGCCCCGGCGTGCAGGTGGTGGCGTTGGTGCCCGCCGCCGGTCCGGTGCCGCCGCCGATCATGGTGGTGACGCCGGAGACCAGCGCCTCTTCCGCCTGCTGCGGGCAGATCCAGTGGATGTGGGTGTCGATCCCGCCAGCGGTGACGATCTTCCCCTCGGCGGCAATCACTTCCGTCGCGGCGCCGATCGGGATCGTCACGCCGGGCTGAATGTCCGGGTTCCCGGCTTTGCCGACGGCGAAGATCCGCCCGTTCTTCACGCCGATATCGGCCTTCACGATCCCCCAGTGGTCGACGATCAGCGCGTTGGTGAGAACCAGATCCACGCAGCCGTCAGCTGTCATCTGCCCCTGACCCATGCCGTCGCGGATCACCTTCCCGCCGCCGAACTTGACCTCTTCGCCGTAGACCGTGAGATCGTCTTCCACTTCGATCCACAGCTCGCTGTCCGCCAGCCGCACCTTATCCCCGGTAGTGGGGCCGAACATGTCGGCATACGCCTGACGTGAAATTTCAGCCATGTTTCACCTCGCCCATGACCTCGCCGCGAAAGCCAAAAATGCGCTGCGCGCCCGTCACCTGCACCAGCGTCACCTCTCGCTTCTGGCCTGGCTCGAAGCGCACGGCGGTACCCGCCGGAATGTTCAGCCGGTAGCCCCTGGTGGCTTCGCGATCAAACTTCAGCGCCGGGTTGACCTCGTAAAAGTGGTAGTGCGATCCGACTTGGATCGGCCTGTCGCCGTGATTTTCAACAACAACACTTTGGGCTTCACGCCCTACGTTGATCGCAATAGTGCCGGGCTGGATCTGGTATTCACCTGGGATCATCACGTGCTCCTTACACGATCGGGTTGTGGACGGTGACGAGCTTGGAGCCGTCCGGGAAGGTGGCTTCCACCTGAATATCCGGGATCATCTCCGGCACGCCCTCCATCACCTGATCGCGCGTCAGGACGTGGCGGCCCGCCTCCATCAGCGCGGCGACGGTTTCGCCATCGCGCGCGCCTTCCATGATGAAGGCGCTGATCAACGCGACCGATTCCGGGTAGTTGAGCTTTACCCCGCGCGCAAGGCGGCGTTCGGCAACCAGCGCGGCGGTAAACAGCAACAGCTTGTCTTTTTCTCTGGGGGTCAGTTCCATAACGTTTCTCTTATGTCTGCCAGATGCGCGGCGAACAGGCGGTTTTGGTAGTAAGAAGCGGGCGAAGCGACTGCCAGATGTCGCGCATCGCCCGCTGGCAAATCAGGTTGTCGTGGGAGAGAAAACGCACCGACAGCAGATCGTCGGTGAGCGTTGCCCCCGCAAAATGGCCCAGAGGCGCGAGCAGCGCGCGCACCGTGTCGAGATGTTCTTCCCGGGCCGGATAGAACAGCAGGGTGCCGATCCACGGGTGTCCGGCAACGGGCGTGAGATCGCCGTCGCCGAGGTGCTGGCGCTCTATCAGGCGCGGTTCGTCATCCACCCACACCTCAAGGCGGCTCTCCAGCGTGCCGTGGCTGAAGGTCTCACCGATTACCGGGCGGCCCAGGCAGTACAGCTCCCACGCCAGCAGCGTGCTGGAAGCCTTAAGGTGGAAGACGGAACGCAGCGCGGCGCTCGCGCCGGGAAAGATAATGGTGTCCTGCGGCAGCCACTCCAGCGTGGCGTTTTCATCAAGATAAAAGTGCTGGCTCAGACGCGCCTGCGGGCCGCTGCTGCGGTAGAACTTGCTGGCGCCGGGCATGGTGATAAGCGCGTGGCTTTTGGCATCGAGCCGAACGGAAATATCCAGCGAATCGCCGCCCACAACGCCGCCGGGCGGGTGCAGCAGATAGAGGTGGCAGGTTTTTCCTTCGGGGTAAAACGGACGTTGTACGGTGAGCGGCCCGACGTGGCGCGCGGAACGCAGGAGGGTTTTCTCAGGGGCGTGACAAAACTGCAGGGCAAGCGACGCCTGCCAGCCTTTATACGTATTATCAGTGACCTGAGCTGCTAACATGCTGCTTCCATCTGCGCATCATCGGGGTCGTTTCAGTATGCCCTGGCGGAAATGAAGGCTGTCATATGAGTCGCTTATGGATAGAGGAAATTAAAAAGCACGGCCCGGGGCCGTGCTCTGTGTGAAGCATGACGATCCTATTTCAGGTGGTCATGCAATGCTGCACCTGCCTGCTCAAGGGCGACTTTAACCGTTGGCTCCTGGCTCAGCGGGTTAAGCAGGCCGTAATCGTGGATCATGCCGTTATAGCGCGTGACGGTCACCGGGACGCCAGCCGCATCCAGTTTACGCCCGAATGCTTCACCTTCATCCCGCAGAACGTCCAGCTCAGCTGTCTGAATCAGCGTCTCCGGGAAGCCTTTCAACTGTGCAGTGCTGGCGCGAAGCGGAGAGGCAAGGATATTGTTACGATCGGCAGCGCTGGTGGTGTAGTTATCCCAGAACCATTTCATCATGTTTTTTGACAGGAAGTAGCCATTTTCGAACTGGTGATAGGAAGCCGTATCAAAGCTGGCGTCCGTCACTGGCCAGAGCATCACGTTGTAGCGAATTTTTGGCCCATTAAACTGTTTGGCCTGCAACGCCACTGAAGCCACCATGTTGCCGCCCACGCTGTTACCTACCAGGCCCAGACGGCTGCCGTCCACGCCAATTTCCTGGCCGTGCTCGGCTACCCATTTTGTCGCTTCATAGGCCTGATTGATTGCCACCGGGAAATGGGCTTCAGGTGACGGTGTGTAATCAACGTAAACCGCTGCGGCGCCTGATGCGCGAACCAGATCGCGGATTAAACGTTCGTGGGTTGGAAAATCACCCAGCACCCAACCGCCACCGTGGAAGAACATAAATACCGGGAGCGTACCGGCAGCATGTTCAGGCTTCACAATTTTAAGGGCGATCGTCTGGCCATTGACCTGGATCGTTTTTTCAGTCACCTGAGCGGGCGGCAATTTTGCTCCTTGCTGTGCGCCGATCAGTACCTGGCGGGCCTCCTGCGGGGTCATCTGTTCCATCGGTTTCCCTTTGCCAGCATTCAGGACATCAAGAAATGCCTGTACGCCTGCGGTCGGGGCTGGAGTATTGGTGGTTTGAGCGGATGCCGCGGCTGACGCGAAGACGGAAGAAATCAGGATGGCGGTTAATGTTTTCATGGTGGTACCCCTTTTAACGTATTTGATTGGATAACTAAATAGTGCGCTACTTAGTTGTTGGTATAATACTTGCGCGCAAGATACTTTTAGTCAAACATTATTTATAATTTTTTTTAGACAACAGATTCAGGGTTGATAGAAAAATGAAAGAAAACAAAACACTAGATGATTTATTGTGCTTCTCGCTGTACTCGGTCACCAATGCGTTCGTGCGCCAGTATCGCCCCCTGCTGCAGGAGATGGATCTGACCTATCCGCAATTTGTTGTTTTGATGGCGCTTTATGAGAAAGACAACATCCCGCTTCGCGATCTCAGCGATAAAACCTATTTTGATTCAGGCACATTGACCCCGCTGGTCCAGAAGCTTGAGGCAAAAGGTTTTCTCAACCGTATGGCGGTTGTGGGGGATGAAAGGATGAAAAATGTCGTATTGACCGATAAAGCGAAAGAACTGAAAAGGCAGGTGATGGCGCTGCCGGACCAGATTCGTTGCAGCATGCGGATGAATGATGATGAACTGGAAATGCTAAAAAAACTCTCCCGAACGCTGCTGGAAGATTTGTAAGCGCACTTCGGTGGGGGTGAACCCACCGAAGCGATGTGTCGTTACCGGTAGTCCTCCGCATCCACATCATACCCGGACGGCTCCCAGCGGATCGCCAGCAATGACGCCAGACCGATAAACGGCGCCAGCGCAATCACCCAGAACACGGCGGTGTCGAGAGACGCGACCAGCAGCGGGAACAGGAACAGCGACAGCGTGGAACTGCTGCGCATCAGCGTCTGGTTTAAGCCGACGCCCACGCCGCGCAGCGAGGTCGGGTAGCTCAGCGAGGCGAACGTCATGGTATGCGCGCCCGGGCCAAATCCCTGACCGAACAGGAAAAGCGCCAGCATCGCCACGGCAAGCACCCCTTCAGAAGCACCGTCCGGTCGACCAATCAGCGCCAGCCCCAGCAACGCCACAAGCTGACAGGCGTAACCCGCCAGCGACATCCGCCACGCGCCGAAGCGCGGCACGTAGCGCACCGCCAGTAATCCGCCGATAAACGCAAACAGCAGGTTCAGCGCCAGCGAGATCACAATAGTGGTCAGCATAGACTGCACGAAGAAGCTTGAAATAATCACCGGCAGGCCAAAGGCCACGGCGTTATAGGCGAACGAGGAGACGACGGACAGCAGCGTGGCGAGCGTGGTACGCCGCAGATAGATGCCGCGGAACAGGTTCAGATAGTTCGACCATTTGGCTTTATTCACGACAGGCGCAGGCTGGGTGAGCGCATCCTGCGGGACGTGGGCGTTAATATTGTACGACTGCCGCAAAATGGACGCCGCCTCATTCAGGTTGCCCTGATTCGCCGCCCAGACCGGCGATTCGCTCATATAGCGGCTGCGGATGGCGATAATCACCAGCGCGGGTACTGCACCAAAGCCTAGAATCAAACGCCACAGCCAGTCGCTGTGGCTTTCCGGCAGCACGGCGTAGAAAAAGAGAACCAGAAGGTAAGAGATGCTGATCGCCGCATACCAGGTAGGGCACCACATCGCGACGCTGGAGGCCTTATTGCCCGGCCCTTTCAGCCGGGCAAACTCGCTCAGGAACGCCATCGCCACGGGAAGATCGATCCCCACGCCAAGGCCCATCACAAAGCGCGCGCCCGCCAGCACATATTCATTCGGGGCCAGCGCGCAGGCGATAGCGGCGACGACAAAGAATACCATGTCGGCCATAAAGACGCGGTAGCGCCCGATTTTATCCGTGAGGTAACCGCCAAGCAGCGCCCCGACAATCGCACCAAAGGTAATCGCCGAGGCCACCATGCCGGTACCGGCGGGCGTCAGGTTAAATTCGCGTGTGATGTCTTTAATGCCGAACGCCAGCGCGCCCAGATCGTAGGCATCGAGGAAAATCCCGCCCAGAGCGATACCCACCACGATCCGGGCGTTAGCCCGGCCCTGTGAGCCGTCATTAACGAGACGTGAAACGTCCGATGCACTGCGCACCCACTGAATGTCGCCATCAGGGGGAATTCCTGCCGTTGAAAGGGGAGTGGTGTCTGTGATTTCTGCCATTTTCTTTTTGTGTGGTTGTGTTGTGTCTCTAACAGTTACCACAGGCAGAAGGTGACAAAAATCACATTTGGTTATAAGGCATAACTAACCGCCTACTCGGGATCTTTTTTCTTTCGCTTGAGCTTCGTCCAGATCTTCGTTTCCTGGCGTCGCCACAAGCGCTGGATATTGTCGTGATGACGCAGCAGGATCAGGCAGGAGAGCATCGATACCGGGAAGGTGAATTGGGGTTTAAACCACCAGACGTAAAACGGGGCAATCAGCGCGCTGACGATGGCACCCAGCGACGAATAGCCGCTCAGCAGAATGGTCAGCAGCCAGGTCCCGGCCATGACGCCGGTTAAGTCCCATCCGATGGGCGCGATGGCACCAAAGGCGGTCGCCACCCCTTTGCCCCCTTTAAAGCCGAAGAATACGGGCCAGATATGGCCGACGCAGGCGGCGATGGCGATGAGCCCCAGCCAGAATGGCGTGACGCCCAGCGCATACGCGCCCCAGACGGGTAGCATCCCCTTCAGAACATCAAAAATCAAAACCGCTACGGCTGCTCCCTTGCCGCCAATTCGAAGCACGTTGGTCGCTCCCGGATTCCCGGAACCACTTTCACGCGGGTCAGGTAACCCGGCAATGCGGCAGACCAGAATGGCGCTGGAGATTGAGCCGCAAAGATAGGCGAGGAGGATCATTCCAGGCGCGATTGCACTCATAACGCTGTTCCGTTTTGAAAATGTATCTGTATTCTCAGCATCTGTGGATAATACGCATAATTCGCCGGAAGTGGTATCCGGTTTAGCCAAAAAGCAGGCAGGTCGTGATGGATATTGTATTTATAGAGCAACTTTCGGTAATCACCACAATTGGTGTTTACGACTGGGAACAGACCATCGAGCAGAAACTGGTGTTCGATATCGAAATGGGATGGGATAACCGCAAATCGGCAAAAAGCGATGACGTGAATGACTGTCTGAGCTATGCCGACATCAGCGAAGCGGTGATCGGCCACGTGGAAGGACAGCGTTTTGCGTTGGTGGAACGGGTGGCGGAAGAGGTGGCGGATCTGCTGCTGACCAAATTCAACTCACCGTGGGTACGCATTAAGCTGAGCAAGCCGGGGGCAGTGGCGCGCGCCGCCAGCGTAGGCGTGATTATCGAGCGTGGCACAAATCTGAAAGGAAACAATTAACGTCATAATTGCTAAACCATTTTAGGTTATATCGGTCTTAAGGCTGTATCTTTCACGGTAGCCGTTAGGGGCGACCGTTTTTTTATATCTTTTTTTAGGGGTTTATAGATGAGCGATATGCACTCGCTGCTGGTGGCGGCAATTCTGGGTGTGGTCGAAGGATTGACGGAGTTTTTACCGGTTTCCAGTACGGGCCATATGATTATCGTTGGCCATCTGCTGGGCTTCGAAGGCGATACCGCAAAGACGTTTGAGGTGGTAATTCAGCTGGGCTCGATTCTGGCGGTGGTGGTGATGTTCTGGCGTCGCCTGTTTGGCCTGATCGGCATCCATTTTGGCCGTCTGCCGCAGCGTGAAGGAGAGGGCAAAGGCCGCCTGACGCTGATTCACATCCTGCTCGGGATGATCCCGGCGGTGGTATTGGGGCTGGTATTCCACGACACCATTAAATCGCTGTTTAACCCGATTAACGTCATGTACGCGCTGGTGGTGGGCGGTTTCCTGCTGATTGCCGCGGAAGTGCTGAAGCCAAAAGTCCCGCGTGCGGAAGGCCTGGACGATATGACCTATCGTCAGGCGTTTATCATTGGCTGCTTCCAGTGTCTGGCGCTGTGGCCGGGCTTCTCCCGTTCAGGTGCGACCATTTCAGGCGGGATGCTGATGGGCGTGAGCCGCTATGCGGCGTCCGAGTTCTCGTTCCTGCTGGCGGTGCCGATGATGATGGGCGCCACCGCGCTGGACCTTTACAAAAGCATTGGCTTCCTGACCACAGGCGATATTCCGATGTTTGCCGTGGGCTTTATCACCGCCTTTATCGTGGCGCTGATTGCCATCAAAACCTTCCTGCAGCTGATTAAGCGTATCTCGTTTATTCCGTTCGCGATCTACCGCTTTATCGTCGCGGCTGCGGTGTACGTGGTCTTCTTCTGATAACCGATTGCCCTCACTCTTTCGGCTGAGGGCAACGCTTTTCCTTCCACGCGGTAACCGCGTCAATCCGCCGTTTGGTTAGCTCCTCGCGAATCTCCGGGCCTTTAAATCCTGCCTCAACCACGTCTTTCGTTGGCACCGCTTTTGCGACTTCCCACGCTTCGCGCAGCAAACGCCCCTGGGGATAATCGGACGCTTCAAACCCGGTGCGGCCGCGCACGTCCGCTTCGCTGGTGAGCGCAATCTGCTCCACGCGCTGCGGCTTGCGCCAGGCGTCGATATTATCGAACAGCTTCACGATGGTGGCGGGCTTCAGGATCGGGAAGGTATGGATCAGGTCGTGGAACTCGGCGACCAGCTTTGCCAGATCGCGGATGTCATTCGGCACGCGCAGACGCTGGCAGAGCCCGTCAACCAGCTTTACCCCCGCCGGACCGTGCCCGTGATGGCGCGGCCAGAACTCTTTCGGCGTTAAGCCTTTGCCGAGATCGTGGCACAGGGTGGAAAAACGTACGTCCACCTCAGGGCTGAGCATGGCGGCCATGCTCAGCGTCATCAGCGTGTGCACGCCGGTATCAATTTCGGGATGCCATTTCGCCGGTGCGGGCACGCCAAACAGCGCGTCGATTTCCGGGAACAGCACCTTCAGCGCGCCGCAGTCGCGAAGAACCTGGAAAAAGACCTGCGGGTTGCGGGTGGTGAGGGCATTTTCCGTCTCTTTCCAGACGCGCTCCGGCGTCAGGTGTTCCAGCTCGCCCGCCTCGGTCATGGCCGTCATCAACGCCATCGTCTCATCCGCAATACGGAAGCTCAGATGCGCGTAACGCGCGGCAAAACGCGCCACGCGCAGCACGCGGAGCGGATCTTCAGAAAATGCCGGGGAGACGTGACGCAAAAGACGATCGCGCAGGTCGTCCTGCCCGCCGTAGGCGTCGATGATATGGCCGTTTTCGTCCTGGGCCAGGGCGTTAATGGTGAGATCGCGGCGCAGCAGATCCTGCTCCAGCGTCACATCCGGCGCGGCGTAACAGGTGAAGCCGGTATAACCGGAACCGGATTTCCGTTCGGTACGCGCCAGGGCGTACTCTTCCCGGCTTTTCGGATGCAGGAACACGGGAAAATCGCGGCCTACCTGCTGGTAGCCCGCGTCGAGCATCTCTTCCGGGGTGGCGCCCACCACCACCCAGTCTTTATCTTTGACCGGCAGACCTAATAACGCATCACGTACCGCACCACCGACCAGATAACTCTTCACGCCCAACTCTCCCGTTTTCTCTTTTCCAGAATGATACGTAAGTCTGGCAGAGAAGACGAATTAGTTCATCCAGCGATCTTTACGCTTACGGCTTGGGATCAGATGTGGCAGAACCAGACCCAGCACCAGACCAACGCCCAGCACGCCGCCACCATACATAAACCACTGCATGATAATGGTGCGCTGTTTGTCATCAAGCTGCAGGTTCGCGGCGTTCACTTTTTTCTGCGCGACGATCAGCTCGTTTTTGAGCTTTTGATTCTCTTCTTTCAGACCGTTGATCACGCCGTCGCTCTGCGCCACTTTCTGCTGCATTTCAGCGGTGCGCTGGTTCCAGGTCCCGTCAATATTGTTCAGCTTGTCGGTCAGGGTCTTCACCTGATTTTCCAGATCCGGCACGCGGGTGCGCAGGCTTGGCACGGTGCTCAGCTCTTTCATTGGGATCCAGGAGGTACGGCCGGAACTGTCGCGAACCTGACCGTAATTGGTCTCCGCGTTGGTCTGCAACAGGGTGACTTCCTCGCCGGCATTCACCGTGCCCACGAGGCGATAATTATCTCCGGGGCCACTGCGCACCCAGGTGTTAAGTTCGTCAGAAACGTAACGCTTCTCTTCAGCGTGCACTGCGGTTGCGGCGCTAAAAGCGAGTAAAGTAAGTCCAATCAGGCGTAATTTAAGCATCATTAGTCGTTATTTTCATAAAAAGTGGAACGATAGTAGTGGCAACAGTGTCTCTACGCAAAGCATTCATCAGCAATCAGAATCATCTGTGTCACGACTCTACACATTTACGCCCGACAAATTGCTCATTGCATGGCAATTTGGCGCAAAATACTATGTACTGACAAATAAATGGCGAGGAAGTTCGCCCTCATTGACGCGTCTGTGACGCCCGCAAAAGTACAAGGCTATGGCTCAGGAAATCGAATTAAAATTTATCGTCGAAAAAGACAGCGTTGACGCGCTCCGTCAGCATCTGAATACGCTCTCCGGCGAGCACCATGAACCCGTACCGTTGCTCAACATCTACTATGAAACGCCGGACAACTGGCTGCGCAACCACGATATGGGGCTGCGTATCCGCGGCGCGAACGGACGCTACGAGATGACGATGAAAATCGCCGGCCGCGTGGTCGGCGGTTTGCATCAGCGCCCGGAATACAATATCGACATCAGTAAGCCAGAACTTGAGCTGGAACGTTTCCCGGCGGAAGTCTGGCCGGAAGGCGAACTGCCCGCCACGCTGGCTGGGCAGGTGCAGCCGCTGTTCAGCACCGATTTCGCTCGCGAGAAATGGCTGGTGACGGAAGGCAAGAGCCGCATTGAAATCGCGCTGGATTTAGGCGAGGTGAAGGCGGGTGAGTTCCAGGAACCGATCTGCGAGCTGGAGCTGGAACTTCTGGAAGGGGATGCGAGCGACGTGCTGAAGCTGGCGCGCAAGCTGGTAAGCCAGCCGGGTTTACGTCAGGGCAGCTTGAGCAAAGCGGCGCGCGGCTACCACCTGGCTGCCGGAAATGCGCCACGCGTGCTGAGAGAGACTCCGATTTTGCGCGTCGTCCCGAAAGCCAGCATTGAGCAGGGCATGGAAGCGGCGCTGGAGCTGGCGCTCTCCCAATGGCAGTACCATGAAGAACTGTGGGCGCGTAACGTCAAAAATGCCAAAAAACAGGTGCTGGCCGCGATTGGACTGGTGCGTCATACCCTGACGCTGTTTGGCGGTATCGTACCGCGTAAAGCTAGCGCTCACTTACGCGATCTGCTGACCCAGACCGAAACGCTGCTGCTTTCCGACGTGTCGGCGCAAACCGCGCTTTATAGCCCGCAAAATGCCGCGGCAAAACTGGCGCTGACCGAGTTTCTGGTGACGCGCGGCTGGCGCGTCTTCCTCGATGCAAAAGCGCAGACCAAAATCGCGGACAACTTTAAACGCTTCGCGGATATCCATCTTTCCCGCCACGCCGCCGAGCTGAGAACCACCTTCGCGCATCCGCTGGGCGACCAGTATGGCGACCAGCTTCCCCGCCTGGCGCGTAATATCGACAGCATGTTGCTTCTGTCGGGAGCGTACGAGGGCGTGAAGGCGCAGGCCTGGCTGGAGAACTGGCAGGGGCTTAAGCATGCCATTGAGACCCGTCAGCAGATTGAGATCGAGCATTTCCGCAACGAAGCCATTTCGCAGGATCCATACTGGCTGCACAGCGGAAAACGTTAATTCTGGCAAGGAACCCCTGATATGCCGCTTTCTTCGCAGTTACAGCAGCACTGGCAAACCGTTTGCGAACGTCTGCCCGAGTCGTTACCCGCGTCATCGTTAAGCGAGCAGGCGAAAAGCGTGCTCACGTTCAGTGATTTTGTGCAGGAGAGCGTCAGCGCCAATCCTGACTGGCTGGCAGAGCTGGAAAGCGCGCCGCCGCAGGCTGATGAGTGGCGGCACTATGCTGGCTGGCTGCAAACCGCGCTGGCAGAGGTGGCGGATGAAGCCACGCTGATGCGCGTTCTGCGTCAGTTCCGCCGCCGGGTGATGGTGCGCATTGCCTGGGCGCAGGCGCTGGAGCTGGTGAGTGAAGAGAGCACCTTGCAGCAGCTGAGCGAGCTGGCGCAGACGCTGATTGTCGCCGCGCGGGACTGGCTCTACGCCGCCTGCTGTAAAGAGTGGGGCACGCCGTGCAGCGAAGAAGGGGTTCCGCAGCCGCTGTTGATTCTGGGGATGGGCAAGCTGGGCGGCTGCGAGCTGAACTTCTCCTCGGATATCGACCTGATCTTTGCCTGGCCGGAGAATGGCGCCACGCGAGGCGGTCGTCGCGAGCTGGATAACGCCCAGTTCTTTACCCGACTCGGGCAGCGTCTGATTAAGGCGCTGGACCAGCCTACGCAGGACGGCTTTGTTTACCGCGTGGACATGCGCCTGCGCCCGTTTGGCGACAGCGGCCCGCTGGTGCTGAGCTTCGCCGCGCTGGAAGATTATTACCAGGAGCAGGGGCGCGACTGGGAGCGTTACGCGATGGTCAAAGCGCGGATCATGGGCGACAGCGACGACGCTTACGCCAATGAGCTGCGCGCCATGCTGCGCCCGTTCGTGTTCCGCCGTTACATTGACTTCAGCGTGATCCAGTCCCTGCGCAATATGAAAGGGATGATCGCCCGCGAGGTGCGTCGTCGCGGCCTGAAGGACAACATCAAGCTTGGCGCGGGCGGCATCCGCGAAATCGAATTTATCGTTCAGGTCTTCCAGCTGATCCGCGGCGGGCGCGAGCCGTCGCTGCAGTCCCGCTCGCTGCTGCCGACGCTGAGCGCCATTGAGCAACTGCATTTGCTGCCGGACGGCGACGCGCAAACCCTGCGCGAGGCCTATCTGTTCCTGCGCCGTCTGGAAAACCTGCTGCAAAGCATTAACGACGAACAGACCCAGACCCTGCCGGGGGATGACCTTAACCGGGCGCGTCTGGCCTGGGGCATGCGGGTGGATGACTGGTCAACGTTGACCGAACGGCTGGATGCCCATATGGCAGGCGTGCGCCGCATCTTTAATGATCTGATCGGTGACGACGAAAGTGAATCGCCGGACGATGCGCTCTCCGAGCACTGGCGCGAACTGTGGCAGGACGCGCTCCAGGAAGATGACACCACACCGGTGCTGGCGCACTTAAGCGACGACGCCCGCCATCGCGTGGTGGCCTTGATTGCCGATTTCCGCCTTGAGCTGAACAAGCGCGCCATTGGCCCGCGCGGTCGGCAGGTGCTGGATCATCTGATGCCGCACCTGCTGAGCGAGGTCTGCTCCCGCGAGGATGCGCCGGTGCCGCTGTCGCGCATGATGCCGCTGCTGAGCGGGATTATCACGCGTACCACCTATCTTGAACTGCTGAGCGAGTTTCCCGGCGCGCTGAAGCACCTGATTTCCCTCTGCGCCGCCTCGCCGATGGTGGCCAACAAGCTGGCGCGATACCCGCTGCTGCTGGACGAACTGCTCGACCCGAACACGCTCTATCAGCCGACGGCGATGGACGCCTACCGCGACGAACTGCGCCAGTATCTGCTGCGCGTGCCGGAAGAAGACGAAGAGCAGCAGCTGGAGGCGCTGCGTCAGTTTAAGCAGGCCCAGATGCTGCGCGTAGCGGCAGCGGATATCGCCGGTACGCTGCCGGTAATGAAAGTGAGCGATCACTTAACATGGCTGGCGGAGGCGATCATCGACGCGGTAGTCCACCAGGCGTGGGTGCAAATGGTGGCCCGCTACGGCCAGCCTAAGCATCTTGCTGACCGCGAGGGGCGAGGGTTTGCCGTGGTCGGTTACGGCAAGCTGGGTGGCTGGGAGCTGGGCTACAGCTCCGATCTGGATCTGATTTTCCTACACGACTGTCCGGCGGACGTCATGACCGACGGCGAGCGCGAGATTGACGGGCGGCAGTTCTACCTGCGCCTGGCCCAGCGCATCATGCACCTGTTCAGCACCCGCACTTCGTCGGGCATTCTGTACGAGGTGGACGCGCGTCTGCGCCCGTCCGGCGCGGCAGGCATGCTGGTCACCTCGACGGACGCTTTTGCTGACTATCAGAAGAACGAAGCCTGGACGTGGGAACATCAGGCGTTAGTGCGCGCACGCGTGGTGTACGGCGATCCGCAGCTCAAAACGCAGTTCGATGCGATCCGCAAGTCAGTCATGACGACCCCGCGCGAGGGCAGCACCCTGCAAACTGAAGTGCGCGAAATGCGTGAGAAAATGCGCGCGCATTTGGGTAATAAACATCGCGATCGCTTTGATATCAAAGCCGATGAGGGCGGGATTACCGATATTGAGTTTATCACCCAGTATCTGGTGCTACTGCATGCCCACGACAAGCCGAAGCTGACCCGCTGGTCCGATAACGTGCGCATTCTGGAACTGCTTGCGCAAAACGACATCATGGACGAGCAGGAGGCGCAGGCCTTAACCCGCGCCTACACCACGCTGCGCGATGAGCTTCATCACCTGGCATTGCAGGAACAGCCGGGCCATGTGGCGCTGGACTGTTTTACCGCAGAGCGCGCCCAGGTGACGGCAAGCTGGCAGAAATGGCTGGTGGAGCCGTGCGTAACAAAACAAGTGTGATATTATCGCGCGCAAATTGTGAATCTTTCTGGAGTCAGGAATGAAAGTAACACTGCCAGAGTTTGAACGTGCTGGAGTAATGGTTGTCGGGGATGTGATGCTGGATCGCTACTGGTATGGGCCGACCAGCCGCATCTCTCCTGAAGCGCCGGTACCGGTGGTTAAGGTCGACACCATTGAAGAGCGTCCCGGCGGCGCGGCAAACGTGGCGATGAACATAGCCTCGCTGGGCGCGCACTCGCGTCTGGTGGGCCTGACCGGTATCGACGATGCGGCGCGTGCGCTGAGCAAGTCGCTGGCGGACGTGAACGTGAAGTGCGACTTCGTTTCTGTTCCGACACACCCAACCATCACCAAGCTGCGCGTGCTGTCGCGTAACCAGCAGCTGATCCGCCTCGATTTTGAAGAAGGGTTCGAAGGCGTTGATCCCGAGCCGCTGCACGAGCGCATTAACCAGGCGCTGGGCAACATCGGCGCGCTGGTGCTGTCTGACTACGCCAAAGGCGCGCTGGCGAGCGTGCAAACGATGATCCAGCTGGCGCGTAAAGCCAGCGTACCGGTGCTGATCGATCCGAAAGGCACCGATTTTGAGCGCTATCGCGGCGCAACCCTGCTGACGCCAAACCTTTCTGAGTTCGAAGCGGTGGCGGGCAAGTGCAAAACCGAGGAAGAACTGGTTGAGCGCGGCATGAAGATCATTGCTGACTTCGAGCTGTCCGCGCTGCTGGTCACCCGTTCCGAACAGGGGATGACGCTGCTGCAGCCGGGCAAGGCGCCGCTGCATATGCCAACCCAGGCGCAGGAAGTGTACGACGTGACCGGTGCCGGTGATACGGTGATCGGCGTGCTGGCGGCAACGCTGGCGGCGGGTAACTCCCTGGAAGAGGCGTGCTACTTCGCGAACGCCGCGGCGGGCGTGGTTGTCGGTAAATTGGGTACTTCAACCGTTTCGCCCATCGAGCTGGAAAACGCGGTGCGCGGGCGTGCGGATACAGGCTTTGGCGTCATGACCGAAGACGAGCTGAAGGTGGCCGTTGCCGCCGCGCGCAAGCGCGGTGAAAAAGTGGTGATGACCAACGGCGTGTTCGACATCCTGCATGCGGGCCATGTGTCGTATCTGGCGAACGCGCGCAAGCTGGGCGATCGCCTGATTGTGGCAGTGAACAGCGATGCGTCGACCAAACGCCTGAAGGGCGAAACGCGCCCGGTGAACCCGCTCGAGCAACGTATGATTGTGCTTGGCGCTCTGGAGGCGGTGGACTGGGTGGTGTCGTTTGAAGAAGATACCCCGCAGCGCCTGATTGCCGGGATCCTGCCAGACCTGCTGGTGAAGGGCGGCGATTACAAGCCAGAGCAAATCGCAGGTAGTGAAGAGGTCTGGGCCAACGGCGGTGAGGTGATGGTGCTCAATTTTGAGGATGGGTGTTCAACCACCAACATCATCAAGAAGATCCAGAAAGACAGTCAGTAAAAAACGGGCCAGTTGGCCCGTTTTTTTCACCCTCTCCCCGTGGGAGAGGGCATCAGGCCGCACTTACTCCTGATCGTCCACCGGCGGAATGGCCGGTGCCGGCTTCACTTCTTCCGGCGCATTCCTGTTTTCCAGCTCGCTCAGACGCTGTTCCAGCAGCGCCAGCTTCTCGCGGGTGCGCAGCAGAACCTGGGTCTGCACGTCAAACTCTTCGCGGCTGACTAAATCAAGGCGAACCAACTGCGCCTGCAGCGTCTGGCGGATTTTCTTCTCAATGTCATCACCAAATTCACGAATGCCCTTTGGCATGGACTCATGAACCTGACGCGCGATCTGCTCAATTTTTTTCGGGTCAATCATAATGGCTTCCCTTGATAAGTCGGTGTTGATGAACATTGTAGCGCGTCATGACCCAGGATAAAGCAGATTTGTTTGAAGCTTATGCATTGCCCAGGTTAATCAATAGCGTTATAGTTATCTCGCTTATTCTCAGGGCGGGGCGAAATTCCCCACCGGCGGTAAATCAGCTTAGCGCTGAAAGCCCGCGAGCGCTTTGGGTGAATTCTCAAAGGTCAGCAGATCCGGTGTAATTCCGGGGCCGACGGTTAGAGTCCGGATGGGAGAGAGTAACGATCCAGTCGGGCATGGGCCCGCTCACGTTATCTTTTTGCCGCTTATACGGCGCTCCTAAGACTGCCCTGATTCTGGTAACCATATTGTTAATGAGGTTTTTTTACCATGAATCAGACGCTACTTTCCTCTTTTGGCACTTCAACTCAACGTGTTGAACATGCACTGGATGCACTGCGCGAAGGCCGCGGTGTGATGGTGCTTGACGATGAAAACCGTGAAAACGAAGGCGACATGATTTTTGCCGCCGAAAACATGACCGTTGAACAGATGGCGCTGACCATCCGTCACGGCAGCGGCATCGTATGCCTGTGTATTACCGAAGAACGTCGTAAGCAGCTCGAGCTGCCGATGATGGTTGAGAACAACACCAGCGCCTTTGGTACCGGCTTTACCGTGACCATTGAAGCGGCGCATGGCGTGACTACCGGTGTATCGGCGGCTGACCGCCTGACCACCGTGCGTGCCGCCATTGCTGATGATGCGAAACCCTCCGATCTGCATCGTCCAGGCCACGTCTTCCCGCTGCGCGCGCAGGCGGGCGGCGTGCTGACCCGCGGTGGTCACACCGAAGCAACGATCGACCTGGTGACACTGGCGGGCTTTAAGCCTGCGGGCGTGCTGTGCGAGCTGACCAACGATGACGGCACCATGGCCCGCGCGCCAGAGTGCATCACCTTTGCGCGCCTGCACAACATGCCGGTTGTCACAATTGAAGATCTGGTTGAGTACCGCCAGGCGCACGAGCGCAAAGCCAGCTGAGACAGCTGATGTGAAAAAGCCGGGGAAACCCGGCTTTTTTTGTTTTTTAGTGGTAGTTGATTTTAAACAGCACCACGGTTTCAAACGGTCCGGACTGGATCGCTTTTCCCTCATCCCACGACAGCTCTGCCGTGTACTTTTGCTCATACTGCAACGTACTCCCGGTGAAGTCGGCATACTCCTGGTAGTGGTTGAAGGTAAACGGATCCGTTCCGTTCAGAATACGCAGTTTTAGCCCATTCCCAATCAATAGCGCCGTATCGTCAGCGCTGAGTTTTTCGTTCGTGTAGAATGACGAGTCCATTTTGAATCCATCAGAGCACTGCGCATCCTGCACCTTGGTGGTTTTGACCGTAAATTCGCGAACGCGCGTTTTCTGGTTCACGATGTCGCGAGCGCTGAAGGTGCCAAAATCGATCTCCTGGTTTTCAGGGTAGATGCTGAAGGTTGCCCCGCAGTCCAGAACGGTAATGTTTTGCAAGCCGTTGATGTGATACTTCAGGTTTTTCGCGTCGGCCATCTGGTTGACCCCGCCTTTACCGTCAAACTGCACCACGATGTAATCGCCGAGGGAACTCACGTAGCCGTGAGGCGGAATCGCCTTAATTTTAACAAACAGGCGAAAGCGGGCAATAAACGTGCGTGTTGGATGAATGTCATCCGGGTTTCCGGAGCAAATCAGGTTTTCCCAGCCCATCTGCCGTATCTGATCCGGGGTATAGATGAGGATATTCTTGTTATCAAGACACTGGCGGGTGTCCACGCCATTCGGCTGGCCCGTGGCATCGTAATCCACCCCTTCGTAGGTTACGCCAAGCTCATAGTAAGGGTCCGTTGCGGCAGGATAAGGGTTAACCCAGGCGAATACGTCTTCCGGCTCAAAGCCGCCGTTGACGTTGTGATCGCAGGTGACCGGGATTTTAATGTCATCTGATTCCCAGATTTTCTGCCCCACCTGCGCGTTGCTGGGGATAGCAAAGGGCGAGATGGTTTTTGTCTCTTCAACCGGCCCGCCTGAAGCACCAAGATAGCAGTCCAGCGCCAGCGCTTCTCTTACGGGCAGAGCGGATATCAGCAGCAGGAACAGCAGATTAGCGAGCTTGCGCATCTTTATCGACCTTATGCTCGCTGAGCGTACATTTCGCCGTACCTGAACATTGCGCGTCGACCTTTTTCAGCGCACCGTAATCATCGATGTAGCCAATGCTGTAGTAGTTGCCGTGATAGTCACCGGT
Source organism: Enterobacter cloacae complex sp. P43RS (assembly GCF_014930585.1). Classification (NCBI taxonomy): domain Bacteria; kingdom Pseudomonadati; phylum Pseudomonadota; class Gammaproteobacteria; order Enterobacterales; family Enterobacteriaceae; genus Enterobacter; species Enterobacter cloacae complex sp. P43RS. The sequence continues at coordinate 437,742 of NZ_JADBRJ010000002.1, read as the reverse complement.
AGAGGTTGTCGCCGTCGCAAACGGGGCGATCATCAGGCTGTCAAAACCGGGCAGCATGGTTTTCGCATTTTTGCTCAGCCACGCCAGCGTAATGTAATAAGGCGTAGGGTTATGCACGGTGAGCCCTTTCGCGTTTGCGGTGACTTCCATACGCATTTCTGCCTGATCGCCTGCCTTTTTGGCGATCGCTTTGGGACGCCAGAACAGTTTGATCCTGCTCTGCATCGCGACCTGCATGACGCTGCGTTCCTCGCTAGCGCTGGAACTTTTCGGCGGCACCTCGCGCAGGTTGAAATAAAACAGCGATTCCCGGTCTTTCGGCAACCGGGCGGTCGCGGCTTGCTTCACAATCCGGACCTGAGACGAGGCGCCCGCTTCAAGACGTTGAATCGGCGGAAGCGCCATAAAATGGCTGTCCTCCTTGCGTCCGTTTTCATCTTCCATCCAGGAGAGCGCCAGATAAGGCAACGTTTTGCTCTGGTTATCAATCTTGAGGCTGCTGGCCTTATCGCTTTCCGGAAACACAATGCGGGTGCGGTCCAGGTTAACGGCGGCGTGGGTGGTAAATGCGGTGCCGATTAACATCAGGCACAGGCTAGTGAATGAGGTCAGTTTCATCATGGTTTCTTACTGGCATGGCAGTATCAACTGCATACTGTTTTCAAGGTGTGAAGGCAGCGAGAAGCGACACTGCTGATTGTCACCCCACGTTACCCGGAATTGTTGTTCAGGCTCGACTGCTCCCAGCCAGACGTGGCCTTCGTCGGCGACCATGCCGATTTGCTGGTCACTTTCCAGCAGGTGAACAATCGCGCCCAGCGGCGGAGTGCCGGCTGGCGTACGGATAATGCCGGCAATATCGTTGCCAGCGCGCGTGGCAATCTGGCGGTAGCCAATCGCCCCCTCGGTCCAGGTGGTGGTCGTGATGCGGTTGTCCACATCGACGCCGTCAGGCAGGTTATCCAGATTGACCTGTACGCTGGCGGGAGAGTAACTGGAAACCGACGGTAAAACGCCGATACCAAAGCGGTTGGTTTCATCCCGCGACATGTTCAGCGGAATGTTGCCGACGCCGTCGGTGCTGACCATCACGCGCGGTTCGTTTCCGTAGCTGCGACGGTGCAGCGCCGCGCCTTTGGCCGTTGAGGTAAACGAGCCATTCCAGCTGGCGCTCAGGGAGTTATATTCATCAGCTTTATAACTTCCGGAGATATTCAGATCGCCAAACGGTGAATAGTGCTGATAGTTGCCGCTCATCTGTGCGCCCGCGTCCGCGTGTTCACTCTCCGTCCCCGCGGAGACGCCCCAGGTATTATTGCGATCGGACGTGTCGTACCAGGAGACATTTTGGCTCAGGCTATCGCTGTTGTGCAGATCGTAACTGAGGCGATGATCCGGATCGATCGGTACGCTCAGGGAAAGATAAAACTGCGTATCGTCGTCTTCATCTTCGTAATGCGTCTTGCTCCAGGAGAGGGTGACGCCGAGGTTTTTCCAGCGCCCCAGATCAAAGTTATAGCCTGCGGTAATGCTTCCGGTCGTGGACGGGGCTTCGTTCCACCAGGTCTGACGCAGTACGTTGACGTAGAGGTTGAGCGATAACGAGCTGATGTACTGGCTGGCGGTTACGCTCAGCGTCTGCTTTTCTGTCTGACGATCGTTGTCGTCATAATCAAGGAAGCGGGCATAGCTCAGGAATTTCCGATCGGAGTAGCGGTAGCTGGCAAGCGTAAGCTGGCTGCCGGTGGTATCGAAACGCTTACTGTAGTTAAAACGGTAGCTGTAACCCGTCTGGCTATCCTGGAAGGGGAGCTGGCTGGTGGCCTGCGTGACGTCAAAAGAGAGGGCACCCAGATGCGCCATATTTTGCCCGACCCCGGCGGCAATGGAACGGTAATGATCCCCGTCGGCAAGCGTCCCGCCATAGAGCGAGGTGTTTGACAGCATTCCCCATGAGAATTCACCGCTCATAAAACCGGTGTCTTCGACGTCATGAGAGGCGTCTTTACGCGCTTTACCCGCCGCCAGCTTGTAGCGAACCTGCCCTTTACGCGTTAAAAAAGGCACCGATTCCGCCGAGACCTGGAAGGTGCTGACGCGCCCGTCTTCCTCCGTCACTTTTACGTCCAGCGTTCCCTGAACGGACTGGTTAAGATCCTGAATAACAAAGGGGCCAGGCGGGACTTTGCTTTGATAAATTACGCGATCGGACAGGCTGACGGTGACGGTCGCGTTGGTTTGCGCGATACCGGTAATTTGTGGCGCATAGCCACGCAGCGACCAGGGGAGCATGCGCTCATCGCTGATCAGGGAGGCGCCGGTATAGGTAAAAGCGTCAAAGATTGAGGACTGGAAGTCCGTTTCACCCAGCGTCAGCTTAGCACCAAGTGAAGGAAGAGGGCGGAACATGTAGACGCGCGAAAAGCGTCCGTCATGATCCGAACCTGCATCGGTATGCGTTTGGCTGTACTGATAATCACTGCGCAGGCGCCATGCGCCCATATTCGCGCCTGCCGTGCCATAGGTGTTGGCGTTGTTGGTGCTGCTGCCGTCGCTGGGCTGATAGTGGCTGGCGAACAGGTTGTAATCCAGAATCACGCCCGGTACGCCATTGTCCCACGTTGCGGGTGGCATCCAGTCGGCGGCGCGGTACTGCAACCATGCCTGGGGTACGGTGACCTTCAGCGTCTGGGTCGCTTGTTCAAAATTAAAGGTAATATCCGGTCTGGAGGAAAAGTCGACGCATCCCTCTTTTTCAGGTAAGGCGTCGCGGACTTCCTCTTTCAGGGCAAACGTATCCGCCAGTTCAGGAGGAATACACACCTGTACCGTGTTATTTACCTCTTTCCAGCTAAGCTGCCAGCCGTTAGCCAGCGGTGTGTCGTTAATGGATACGGTAACAAAATAGCTGCCAGGGGTAACCGCTATTTCATTTTTAAAAAGGGAGAGGTCAACGCTGCCCCGCTGGTCTTTATCAATGGCATTGATATTAAACTCGGTGGCAGAGGCAATCTTCGTCATTAACAGGGACGCAATGATGATTTTAGATTGTAATTTATATGTCATCATCCTGTTACCAAAATAATATCACATACCGGCTGGCAAATAATGCCAGCCGGTTTTATCGTGATGCATTGCCTTATTTGTACATCAGCACATAGTTGGCAGTCGCTTCAACCTGACCCGCTGTGGCAGTTTTACCCTGAGCAACTTCCATTAATGCTTTGAAGTGCAGAGTCTGAGTGGTGGAACCCGCCAGCAGATCGACCGTTTGAGCCGAACCCAGGGTGATGTTGGCTTCGTTGTTATCCAGCAGACGAACACCGACGTTCTGAGCACCGCTAGCATAGGTGTTGCTCATCAGGCTGGTGTCAGTAGCGTCAGTTGCTGCGCTGGTGAAGGTCACGTCAACTTTGGTCACTGGCGTATCCGTTTCGTCCGCCGGATCGTCAAGCTGGCAGTTCTCCAGATTGATATCAACCGGAACAGCGGTAGACTTTTTGTTAGCGTTGATCACGGCAGTGGTAACTTCACCCAGGTCCACTTCTTTATCAACGCTGTCTGGTGCAATGCTGCACGGTGCATCAATGACCACGCCTTTGAATTTGATTTTGCCGGAACCCTGGTCATCAGCAAAAGCAGAACCCGAAACGATGGCAGCCATCGCAACCGCTAACAATACTTTTTTACCCATATACATGAAAATATCCTTTTTCAATTGAATTCATAATCTGAATATTAATTTTCAGAATACTCGTAAAGTATAACGGGTTGAGGGAGGCTTTTACGATTAATGAGGCTTAAAGATATTTTTAGAGGAGGTTAATATATAATTTATTACTATCGTAACCGGTTAATATTTCATGCGGCAGCGTTTTTTTAAGCGCAATTTTATTGGGAAATATTGCGCTTAAAAATATCCATAAAAACTCTTGATTTTCCAATTGTAAATACAGAGCCGCAGACAGTGTAAAATGCAACGGCTGCGCTGGGGCGCATCAAAGAATTGCCCTCATCGATGAGGGCATCCGTGTCAGCCTATACCTGCCGTTTGCAGCAGCACCAGGCTTAACCCCATCACCGACATGCCGCACAGCACGCCATAGCTGGGATTATTGTTAGGATCAATCTCTTTCGCCAGCGGCATCAGCTCATCTACGGAGAGCGCAACCATAATCCCGGCCACGGCAGCCATAATCGCCGCCATCACGACAGGGGAGACGAGGCTTCCAAGGATCAGCCACGCCAGCACGCCGCCGAGAATTTCGGCCATCCCGGAAATCCCCGCCCAGAAGACGGCAGTACGTTTTGAACCCGTTGCGGCATAAACCGGCCCGGCCACGGCAAGTCCTTCAGGAATATTGTGTAAGGCTACCGCCAGCGCGACACCAAATCCCATTTCCAGATTGCTGCTGGCCGTGACATACGTGGCGACACCTTCCGGGAAGTTGTGCAGGCTGATACCCAGCGTCAGCAGGATCGCCGTGCGCTTGATGTTGCCGGGGATTGGAGTAACGCTTTTTTGCATCAAATCCTGAGGGTGGGCGTGGGGCAGCATACGGTCGAGCGCAAAATAGCCCAGCAGACCAACGATGAACATGCCGTAGCCCAGAACCGGAGACATTCCCTCGGTGTGAAGCGCTGCTGGCAGCATCTCCATCAGCGAGATAAGCAGCATGATCCCAGCGGCGAAGCCCAGCGAGAACGCCAGAAGACGATTAGACGGTTTTTGCCCGAGCACGCCGAGGAACGCACCGATAAAGGTAGCGGCACCCGCAAGCACGGTCAAAATTAAGGGTACTGACATGCACTCTCCTTAAGCGATATCTTACGTTCAAATTTCCTGATGATGATCTTCACGGTTATCTGCGTTTATCTTCACCTGAATGCGCGTAATGTAGAACCATCAAATTGACACCTTCTCTAAGGATACCACCATGTCTTCTTCTCGTATGCCTGCACTGTTTTTAGGCCACGGCAGCCCAATGAACGTTCTGGAAGACAACGTTTATACCCGCGCCTGGCGTCATCTGGGGGAGACATTGCCGCGTCCGAAGGCGATTGTGGTGGTGTCTGCGCACTGGTTTACCCGTGGTACCGGCGTGACGGCCATGGAAACGCCTAAAACCATTCATGATTTCGGCGGCTTCCCGCAGGCGCTGTATGATACGCATTATCCGGCTCCCGGCTCGCCTGCGCTGGCACAGCGGCTGGTAGAGTTGCTCGCACCTGTTCCAGTGACGCTGGATAAAGAAGCCTGGGGCTTTGACCACGGCTCGTGGGGCGTACTGATTAAGATGTACCCTGATGCAGATATTCCGATGGTGCAGTTAAGCATCGACAGCACTAAACCGGCGGCCTGGCATCTGGAAATGGGCCGCAAACTGGCGACCCTGCGTGATGAGGGCATCATGCTGGTGGCAAGCGGCAACGTGGTGCATAACCTGCGTACGGCGCGCTGGCACGGTGAGAACACGCCATACCCGTGGGCGAGCGCTTTTAACGCCTACGTCAAAGCGAACCTGACCTGGCAAGGCCCGGTTGAGAAGCATCCGTTAGTGAACTATCTGGATCACGAAGGCGGTTCGCTCTCTAACCCGACGTCGGAACACTTCCTGCCGCTGCTGTATGTGTTAGGTGCATGGGACGGTCAGGAGCCGGTTACCATTCCGGTTGACGGCATTGAGATGGGCAGTTTGAGTATGCTGTCGGTGCAGGTGGGGTAAAAACATGCCCGGTAAGCGTAGCGCCACCGGGCAAGTTTTATTCAACAAAAATATGCGGATAGAACCGTGACAGATCCTGCGTAATCAACGCGCGATCTTCGCGAATACCAATCCCGGCAGGTTGATCGTTAATAAGCCAGCTGCCGATCAGCGTATAACTGTCGCCAAATTTCGGCAGTTGATAAAACTCCTGGACGATCATCCCTTCTTCACCGTATGGCCCTTCAACCGCTTCCAGCGTTTTACCGTTTTCGATAATGGAGACGTTCGCGCCTTCGCGGGAAAAGATAGGCTTAACGACGTATTTCTCCATCGGCGGGAACTCATCTTCGGCAAAGTAAGCTGGCAACAGGTTCGGGTGGTTCGGGAACATCTCCCACAGCATCGGCAGCAGGGCTTTGTTGGAGATAATGCTCTTCCACGCCGGTTCCAGCCAGCGCACGCCCGCGTCTTCCAGCTTGGTGGAGAACATTTCACGCAGCATGTATTCCCACGGATAGAGCTTGAACAGGTTGCTGATCACCTGATCCTGCATATCCGTAAACTGACCTTTTTCACCCAGGCCGATATCCTCGATATAGAGGAATTCAGTCGCCACTTCCGCTTCGGCCGCGCAGTCCTGCAGATACTGAACCGTGCCCCTGTCTTCTTCCGTGTCGCGACAGCAGGCAAGATGCAGCAGATTGAAGCCAAACTGCTCCCGCAGTTCGGCGAAACGCTCAATCAGCTTTTCCTGCAGGCTGTTGAACTGGTCGCTACCTTCCGGCAGGTTTCCGGCGTTCATCTGATCTTCCAGCCAAATCCACTGGAAGAATGCCGCTTCGTAAAGAGAGGTCGGCGTATCCGCGTTGTTTTCTAGAAGCTTCGGCTCACCCACGCCATCCCACGCCAGATCGAGGCGAGAGTAAAGCGAAGGCTGATTCGTTTTCCACGACTGACGAACGAAACTCCAGGTGTGCTTCGGAATACGGAATTTAGTCATCAGCTCGTCGCTGTCGATGACTTTATCCACCACCTTCAGGCACATCTGGTGCAGCTCGGCCGTCACCTCTTCCAGTTTTTCCACCTGGTCGAGCGTCAGTTTGTAGTAAGCATCTTCACACCAGTACGGCTCGCCGTACATGGTGTGGAAGTTAAAACCGTATTCAGTGGCTTTTTCGCGCCAGTCCGGGCGCTCGGTAATACCGACTCGTTCCATGATCAGCCGCCCATTGAGCGAGTGGAAGTGCCTGTTGCACTACGCTGCATGCTGGTCTGTTTCGCCACAGACTCACCGAACCCACCGCGGGTGATGGTGCTGGTGGTCGCAGGCTTCGGCGCCATCGCGGTTTTCGGGACGGTCACGGTGCGGCCCGGGGTCGCTGCGCCATAACCTTTGCCGCTGGCATCGGTATATTGACCATAAGCCGGGCTGGCCGGGTTTTTCGAGCTAAACAGCGGTTGCTGCTGATAGCCCGCACCGCCGCCCATCAGGCGGCCCATCATGTAGCCTGCCATTAATGGCATCCAGAAGCTGCCGCTGGACTGCGCCTGCGCCTGATTCTCCGGCGCAGTACCTGCCTGAGCTGGCGTCTGCTGACACTGTCCTTCACCAAATTCCGCCACGCAGTCTTCGCGCGAGGCGTATTTCGGCGCGGTGCGTTCCGCTTCTTTCAGGGCGTTGGTGTAGGCGGTTTTACATTCTGCTGCCTGGCCGGTTGCGGCGGAGCAGTCGTCCGCGTTTTGATACAGCGAAACCGTTTCGTCGTTTTTCTCACAGCCTGCCAGCATAAAGACCGCGGTTACTGCCAGCGCAACAGGGGTGAGATGACGTGCGTTCCAGCTTTTGCGGAACGACGCGTGATTGATCGTTTTTGTCCGTTTCATGTTTGTCTTCCAGGACCCAGTGGTAATAACGCTCAGGATAGTGGATGAGTGGTTGAAAATGAAGCGAAGAGGGGCGGAATCAGGGGGATCTTTACGTTGGCTTACGTTCGGGTGTGATTCAGCTGCGCCCTCTCCCGGTGAGAGAGGGCGTGATAACACTCTTAGTTACGGAACGGGTTAGAACCGCTGCTTGCAGGTGCCGTGCTACGCGCGGCCGCTGGCTGTGCGGCAGGGGCGCTGCCGTTAGCGTTGAAGTTATCAACGGCGGCAACCTGCTCCGGGTTCTCCGGTGCAACGCTGTCCGGAGAGGTGGAGACCGGCTTGCCCAGTGCGCTGTTCAGCATCTGCAGGTCTTGCTCGTTCAGCGTACCCAGAGCCTGCTTAATGTTCAGCTGGTTAATCAGGTACTGATAACGCGCGCTGGAGAGCTGCTGTTTCGCGTTGTACAGCGTGGTGGTCGCGTCGAGCACGTCAACGATAGTACGTGTACCGACCGAGTAACCCGCTTCCATCGCGTCCAGGGAGCTCTGTGCAGACACAACGGCCTGTTTATAGGCGTTGATGCTACTGATAGACGCGTTCACGTTGTTGAAGGACGAACGCACGGTCTGCACCACGTTGCGGTGCGCGCTTTCCAGCTGCTCGCTCGCGCCAACAAAGTTGTACTGCGCCTGTTTCACCTGAGAGTTGACCTGACCGCCCTGGTACAGTGGCAGAGAGAAGCTCAGGCCCACTTTGTTCTGACCCATATTGCTGTCGTCATACTGGGCAGAATTGGTTTTAGAGCCGCTGTAGGTCGTGTCAGAAACGCCGGTGGACGCGCTCAGGCTCAGGGTTGGCAGATGGCCGTCCTGCGCCTGACGAATTTGCTCGCGGGCCAGGTCCTGGCTCAGACGCGCCTGCAGCAACGTCAGGTTGCGGTTTTCCGCCTCTTTCAGCAGGGCGTTAACGGCCTGCGGCTTATCCGTTTTGAAGCTGTCGACGTTCAGGGAAGCCAGCTCAGGATAGTAATTCCCGGTCACCTGGCGCAGGGATTCCAGCGCGTTGTCGAGGTTGTTACGCGCAGTCACTTCGTTGGCCAGCACGGTGTCGTACTGTGAACGGGCGTTCTGCACGTCGGTGATCGCCACCAGACCCACGTTGAAGCGCTGGGTGGTTTGATCCAACTGGCGGTAGATCGCCTGTTTCTGCGCTTCGGTGTAGGAGAGCGCGTCAATGGCGCTCAGCACGTTGAAGTACGCGGTGGCAGTATTCAGGATCAGCGTTTGCTGGTCGGTCTGATAGGTCACATCCTGGATGCCCGCGCTCTTTTCCTGCAGGGTCAGGGCGCGCCATTTGGACATATCAAACAACGTCTGTGTTAATTGCAGTGAGGCGCTGGTAGCATTGGAGTTAACGCCGTTAGCGTCGCGGAAACCGTTGCTGTAGGTATAATCTGCACCTAAACCTAACTGCGGCAGCAGTGGGCTACGCGCTTCGTTAATCTTTTCAAACGCAGCATCACGATCGGCCGCTGATTTACGTAAATCAGGGTTGCCCAGACGTGCCTGCTGGTAGACCTGTAACAGGTTTTCCGCCTGGCTCATTGCACTGAAGCCCGTCAGGCTCAGGCCGATAAGGATGGGGAGCAATTTCTTCATTTGCATTCCTTGTTGTGAAGCAGTATTAGCGCTGATCTAATTAAAAAATAATTGCCGATTCTAACAGAATCATCCACACCAAAAGGTTGGCGTTACGTGCCATCTGGCGGTAATTTGCACCAATCTACCATATAGCCTTACAAACGGCAGCCAAACAGCCTTGAAATTCACAATTTCATCACCATTGCTACCAGGACTCGACTCATGCAAAAACCAGAAAAGTTGCCCGTGACATTCGCCAAAAACGATGTAGAAATTATTGCACGAGAAACGCTTTATAGCGGTTTTTTTTCGATGGATCTTTACCGTTTCAGGCATCGCCTGTTCAACGGTGAAATGAGCGGCGAAATCAGACGTGAAATTTTTGAGCGCGGGCATGCGGCTGTCTTGCTACCCTTTGACCCAGTGCGTGACGAAGTCGTGCTGGTGGAGCAGATCCGCATTGCCGCGTATGACACCAGTGAAAGCCCGTGGCTGCTGGAGATGGTGGCAGGGATGATCGAAGAGGGCGAGTCGGTTGAAGACGTCGCCCGTCGCGAGGCGCTGGAAGAGGCCGGGCTGGTGGTAGGCCGCACAAAACCGGTGTTGAGCTATCTGGCGAGTCCGGGTGGCACCAGCGAACGCTTATCCATTATGGTGGGCGAAGTGGACGCCACGACCGCAGAAGGTATTCACGGTCTGGCTGATGAAAACGAAGATATTCGGGTTCATGTGGTGAGCCGGGAACAGGCTTATCAGTGGGTAGAAGAGGGGAAAATCGACAACGCAGCGTCTGTCATCGCCCTGCAATGGCTGCAGCTGCATTATCAGACATTACGAAACGAGTGGAAAAAATGAAGCGCTATACGCCTGACTTCCCAGAAATGATGCGCCTGTGCGAAACCAATTTCGCACAGCTGCGCCGCCTGCTGCCGAGAAACGACGCACCCGGCGAAACGGTAAGCTATCAGGTGAGCAACGCGCAGTATCGGTTAACGATAACAGAATCAACGCGCTACACTACGCTGGTGGAAATAGAACAAACAGCGCCCAGCATCAGCTACTGGAGCCTGCCGTCGATGACGGTGCGTCTCTATCATGACGCGATGGTCGCTGAAGTGTGTTCAAGTCAGCAGATCTTTCGCTTCAAGGCGCGGTATGATTATCCGAATAAAAAGTTGCATCAACGCGACGAAAAGCATCAAATTAACCAGTTTTTAGCCGACTGGCTAAGATATTGTTTAGCACATGGAGCAATGGCGATTCCGGTTTGTTAGCGTCATAAACCTACCTAAGGACACCATTTGGAAAGCCTGTTGAACCTGACTGTTGCTGGTGGGGCGCCAGTCAGGATATTACAAATCACCGATACCCACCTTTTTGCCGAAAAGCATGAAACTTTGCTGGGGGTTAATACCTGGGAGAGTTATCAGGCGGTACTGAGCGCCATTCACGCTGAACATCGCGACTGCGACCTGATTGTCGCAACGGGCGATCTGGCGCAGGACCAGTCCTCCGCGGCCTACCAGCATTTTGCTGAAGGCATCGCGAGCTTTAGCGTGCCTTGCGTCTGGCTGCCCGGAAACCACGATTTCCAGCCCGCAATGTACAGCTCCCTTCAGGATGCGGGGATTTCTCCGGCGAAGTGCGTATTTGCGGGTGAACAGTGGCAGATCCTGCTGCTGGACAGCCAGGTATTTGGCGTCCCGCACGGTGAATTAAGCGAGTTTCAACTCGACTGGCTGGAGACCAAACTGGCTGCCGAACCTGAACGTCATACGCTGCTGTTGCTCCATCATCATCCGCTGCCGGCGGGCTGCAGCTGGCTGGATCAGCACAGCCTGCGTAACTCCGCGGCGCTGGATAGCGTGCTGGCGAAATACCCGCGCGTGAAACACCTGCTGTGCGGACACATCCATCAGGAACAGGATCTCGACTGGAACGGACGTCGCATGCTGGCGACGCCGTCAACCTGTGTGCAGTTTAAGCCGCACTGCGCCAACTTTACGCTGGATACCATCGCGCCAGGTTGGCGCTGGCTGGAACTGCATGCCGACGGCACGCTGACCACGGAAGTCTGCCGTCTGGCAGGCGCAGAGTTCCGCCCGGATACCGCTTCAGAAGGCTACTGATGTCTACGCTCCTTTATCTGCACGGATTCAACAGCTCGCCGCGCTCCGCAAAAGCGACGCAGTTTCGCCAGTGGCTGAGCGAGCATCACCCCCACGTTGAGATGATTATCCCGCAGCTGCCGCCGTACCCGGCGGAGGCGGCGGAAATGCTCGAATCGATCGTGCTTGAACACGGCGGTGAATCCTTTGGCGTAGTCGGCTCATCGCTGGGCGGGTACTATGCCACCTGGCTCTCACAATGCTTTATGCTGCCCGCCGTTGTGGTTAATCCGGCGGTACGGCCATTTGAGCTGCTGAGGGACTTTCTTGGCGAAAACGAGAACCCCTACACCGGGCAGCAATATGTGCTAGAGTCACGCCATATTTACGATCTCAAAGTTATGCAGGTCGACCCGCTTGAAGCGCCGGATCTCATCTGGCTGCTGCAGCAGACGGGTGATGAAGTGCTGGATTACCGCCAGGCAGTGGCGTATTACGCCTCCTGCCGCCAGACTATAGAAGAGGGCGGAAACCATGCTTTCACGGGCTTTGAGGATCATTTCACCCAGATTGTCGATTTTCTTGGACTGCACAGCCACTGACAATCAATGCGAATTGCTAGTTTAAATCATGACGCAAACCTATAACGCTGATGCCATTGAGGTACTCACCGGGCTTGAGCCGGTTCGCCGCCGCCCGGGGATGTATACCGATACGACGCGCCCGAACCATCTGGGCCAGGAAGTTATTGATAACAGTGTGGACGAAGCGCTGGCGGGCCATGCCAAACGCGTTGACGTCATCCTGCACGCCGATCAGTCGCTGGAGGTCATCGACGACGGTCGCGGCATGCCGGTGGACATCCACCCGGAAGAGGGCGTGCCTGCCGTTGAGCTGATTCTCTGCCGACTGCACGCGGGCGGTAAGTTCTCCAACAAGAACTATCAGTTCTCCGGTGGTCTGCATGGCGTGGGGATTTCCGTGGTGAACGCCCTGTCCAAACGCGTGGAAGTGAACGTCCGTCGCGACGGCCAGGTCTACAACATCGCGTTTGAAAACGGCGAGAAGGTGCAGGATCTGCAGGTTGTCGGCACGTGCGCTAAACGCAACACCGGCACAAGCGTCCACTTCTGGCCTGACGAAAGCTTCTTCGACAGCCCGCGCTTTTCCGTTTCTCGCCTGACGCACCTGCTGAAAGCCAAAGCGGTATTGTGCCCGGGCGTGGAAATTACCTTTAAAGATCACGTTAACAACACCGAGCAGACCTGGTGCTACGCCGATGGTCTGAACGACTACCTGTGCGAAGCGGTAAACGGCCTGCCGACGCTGCCGGAAAAACCGTTTGTCGGTAACTTTAGCGGTGATACCGAAGCGGTGGACTGGGCGCTGCTGTGGCTGCCGGAAGGCGGCGAGCTGCTGACCGAAAGCTACGTTAACCTGATCCCAACCATGCTCGGCGGTACCCACGTCAACGGCCTGCGTCAGGGACTGCTGGACGCGATGCGTGAGTTCTGCGAATACCGCAACATTCTGCCGCGCGGCGTGAAGCTCTCGGCGGAAGATATCTGGGACCGCTGCGCCTACGTGCTCTCCGTGAAGATGCAGGATCCGCAGTTTGCCGGTCAGACTAAAGAACGTCTGTCATCGCGCCAGTGCGCGGCGTTCGTCTCCGGCGTGGTTAAAGATGCGTTTACCCTGTGGCTGAACCAGAACGTTCAGGCGGCTGAGATGCTGGCTGAAATGGCCATCTCCAGCGCCCAGCGTCGTCTGCGTGCCGCGAAGAAAGTGGTGCGTAAAAAGCTGACCAGCGGCCCTGCGCTGCCGGGCAAGCTGGCAGACTGCACCGCGCAGGATCTCAACCGCACCGAGCTGTTCCTCGTGGAAGGGGATTCGGCGGGTGGGTCGGCCAAACAGGCGCGCGATCGTGAATATCAGGCGATCATGCCACTCAAGGGTAAGATCCTGAACACCTGGGAAGTCTCTTCAGACGAAGTGCTGGCCTCGCAGGAAGTGCACGACATCTCCGTTGCGATCGGCATCGATCCGGACAGCGAGGATCTGAGCCAGCTGCGCTACGGCAAGATCTGCATTCTCGCGGATGCGGACTCCGATGGTCTGCACATCGCCACGCTGCTGTGCGCGCTGTTTGTGAAGCACTTCCGCACGCTGGTGAAAAACGGTCACGTCCACGTGGCGCTGCCGCCGCTCTACCGTATCGACCTCGGCAAAGAGGTGTACTACGCGCTGACGGAAGAAGAGAAGGCGGGCGTGCTGGAGCAGCTTAAGCGTAAGAAGGGCAAACCAAATGTACAGCGCTTTAAAGGGCTGGGCGAAATGAACCCGATGCAGCTGCGCGAAACGACGCTGGATCCGAACACGCGCCGCCTGGTGCAGCTGACGATCAGCGACGAAGACGAACAGCAAACCAACGCCGTGATGGATATGCTCCTCGCCAAGAAACGTTCGGAAGACCGACGTAACTGGCTGCAGGAGAAAGGGGATATGGCAGATATTGAGGCCTGATGCCCTCACCCTAACCCTCTCCCACAGGGAGAGGGAATGGATCGTAGGCCCGGTAAGCATTAGCGTCACCGGGCTTTTTTACATCAAAACTCCATCTTCACCGTAAACTGCACTTCGCGCGGGTCGCCAATCTGGTTGCCCAGGTTGTTGGTCGCAATCGACGACGTGTAGTAGGTCTTATCAAACAGGTTCTTCACGTTCACCTGCAGCGTCACCGGATACTGCAGCTTCATCTTATACGCCGCAAACGCATCCGCCACGAAATAGCCCGGCAGATAATAATCCGCACCGTTGGTCGCCGAGCGGCGGCTTACGCCGTGCCCGCCGCCGCCGAGCGTCAGGGTATTCCCGGCAAACGCATTGTGAATATCGTAGGTGAGGAAGAGTGAGCCGGTGTGGCGCGGCACGTTCGGCAGCGGTTTACCCGCGTAATCCGGGTCCTCCAGCACCTTCGCGTCGGTATAGCCGTAGCTGGCGATAATGTTAGTGTTCTCGGTCAGTGACCCGGCAAGATCCACCTCCACGCCCTGGGAGCGCACGCGGCCCGCGGTTTTGGCGATGGTTTCGCCCCCAATGCTTTCGGTGTACAGCACGTTGCGCTTGTGAATATCAAACAGCGCGATATTGGCGGTAATGCCGTCAAACAGATCGAACTTTGCGCCTACTTCGTACGCGTTTGAGGTTTCCGGCGGCAGGTCGCCAATATAGCTCGCAATGGATGACTGCGGCATAAACGTCTGCGAATAGTTGGCAAACAGCGAGACCGCGGGCGTCAGTTTGTAAACCAGCCCCAGCTTCGGCGTCCACTGCTCGTCGCGGCTGTCGGTATTGACGTTAAACGGACGACCTTTGCCCGCGTACTGGGTGTAATACTGGTAGCGCAGCCCGGCGACGGCGATCCATTTATCCGTCAGGTATAGGGCATCCTGGGCGTAGGCCGAGTAGCTCTCCTGCTTGAGCGTCTGGTCGCTGTCAGCGGCGGAGACGGTTGTACACTCGTCGAGTTTGCCGTAAACCGGATTATAGATATTGAAACCTTTGACGTTCTTACAGCGCATCATGTCCGTGCGCAGCAGATCGTAATTTTCATACGACACGCCGGTGAGGATCTCATTATAAAAGCCCGCGATATCCACGTTGCCCTGCAGATCCGCACGGGTGCTGTGCATGCGCTGGGTCGAGCCCTGGGTTGCATCCACCCGGCGGGTCAGGGTGCCGGTTTTTGAATCGTAGGCCATGACGCGGGCCTGGTTGTCGCTGTATTTATCCTGGCTGTAGCTGTAGTCGAACTTCGCGGTCCACTGGCTGTTGAGGCGGTATTCCGCGTTAAGCTGAGCGAGATCGGACTGCCCGTCGGTCACGTTGAAGGGCTCGTCAAAGCGGGTTTTGCGATCGACGTCGACGGCCTTTTTAGTGTTGAGATCGAAGATCGTTCCGCGATCGAACGGCGTCTTATAGTCGCGATGCGAATAGAGCACGGTCACGGTGGCATCGTCGCCGAACCAGGTGAGCGACGGGGCGATAAAGGTGCTGCGTTCGTTGCCAAAATTACGCCAGTAATCCTCGTCCTGATACTCGCCCGTGAGGCGATACGCCAGGCGCGTGCCCTCAATCGGACCGGTGACATCGACCTGTCCGGTGCCGCCGCCAAAGCTGGAAGAGGTGGCAGAAATCGAGCCACCGAAGATTTTCTCCGGGCGCTTCGTGACGACGTTAATCAGGCCGCCCGGATCGAGAATGCCGTACAGCGTTGAGGCCGGGCCTTTCAGCACCTCCACGCGTTCGGTTGCGGCGTTAAAGCTGCGCGGCAGCACGGTGCGCAGGCCGTTGGTCATGATCGAGCCGTCGCGGTTTGCGCCAAACCCGCGGCGTACGAAGGCATCCTGCGTACCGCCCAGGGTGTTGGTCTGCACCACGTTGCTGACGTTATAGAGCGCTTCATCGAGCGTGGTGGCGTGCTGATCCGCCAGCACCTTATCGCTGACGGTATTCACCACCTGCGGGATATCCAGCATCGGCATGTTGGTCAACGTGGCGGTGGAGGTATTCAGCGGCTGGTAGCCGTTGGTGGCCTCCGCCGTAGCATTTGGATCGGCGGTGACGGTAAGCGTTTCGCCGTCTTTAGCCGTGGTGTCTGCTGCCTGCGACAGCGGCGCCATAAACAGCAGTGAAAAGAGCGCGCGCCCTTTTATCCCAGAGAGTGAAGGTGTGAACGTAGCCATTACAACTGTTATCCCAAAATATCCGTGAAGGTGCTTCACGGAAGAACCTGTGAGTCATTGCCCTTTATGGTCTGCCCGTTAGCCAGAACTGGCATCGAACATGTAATTGAGAATCATTCAATCATGAGGAAATGTAGTAGTAAATGAAAAAAGCTAAAAATCGGCTACATCTCTGAAACGTAACGGAAAAGCACAGGGTTAATCACTTAATTAATTGAAAATTAAGTATTTATTGTTTCATCGACCAGTGTGGTAGCACACCGTTACCCTTGGTTTTTTCAGGGTGTTTCTTCCCTTGACTACTACATGGCGCGGCCTCAAACTCTCAAAAGAGAATGATTTTTATTTATATTTGTTTCCCTTTTTTATTACGTTGGCATGCACGTGGCTCACAACACGACAAAACCGGGTCTGGTTCTGGAGAATCTTTCTGCCGGTTATCAGAAAAAAATCATCGTTGATGATATTTCCCTTGCGGTCCCCCAGCAGAAAATCACCGTTCTGGTGGGGGCGAACGGCTGCGGAAAATCCACGCTGCTGAGTACCATCGCGCGTTTGCTTCAGCCGCTTGGCGGCGCGGCGGTTCTCGACGGCAAGGCGATCCACGCGCAGCCGACGAAAGCCGTCGCCCGCCAGCTTGGCATCCTGCCGCAGTCTCCGCTGCTGCCGGAAGGGTTAACCGTCTTTGAGCTGGTCTCGCGCGGGCGTTTTCCCTGGCAGAACGTTATGCGCCAGTGGAGCGACGAGGACGAGCAGGCGGTGGAGGAGGCCCTGCGCCTGACCGGCACGGCCGAGTTTGCCCACATGCCCGTCGAAAGCCTGTCCGGCGGCCAGCGTCAGCGCTGCTGGATCGCCATGGCGCTGGCGCAGCAAACGCCCTATATCCTGCTGGATGAACCCACCACGTTCCTCGATCTCCGGTATCAGGTGGAGATCCTCGAACTGCTGCATACGCTGACGCGCGAGCACGGACGTACCGTGGTGGTGGTGCTGCACGATCTCAACTTCGCCGTGAGCTACGGCGATTCGCTGGTCTTTTTACGCCAGGGAAAAGTCGAGGGCGTACTGCATGAAGGGGACGCCTGCACGCCGGAGCTGATTAAAGCGGTGTTTGATGTCGACGTGCATATGTCCATCAATCCGCTGACCGGTAAACCGTTCTTTATGCCGTTTCGCCAGGTCGCAAAACAGCCATGATGCGCACCTCTCTGGCTTTCCTGATGTTCGCCCTGCTGCTTGCAACCGGCGCGATTGCCCATCTGGGGATCGGCGCCCGCTTTATCGCCCCGCAAACGGTGGTGGAGGCCATCCTCCACTTCGATCCGCGCAATTTCGACCATAACATCATCATCAAGCTCAGACTGCTGCGCCTCTGCGCCGCGATGGTGGCGGGGGCCGCGCTCGGTGTGGCGGGCGTGCTGCTGCAATCCACGATCCGCAACCCGCTCGGCGAACCGCATATTCTGGGGCTCAACGCCGGGGCGGCGCTCGCGGTGGTGCTGACGAGCGCGCTGGGGATGACGCTGCCGTTTGGGCGCCCGCTGATTGCCGCCGCCGGAGCCGCGGCGCTGTTTCTGCTGGTGCTCACGTTCTCCTCGTCCGGACGCACCGGGCTTACACCGATGAAGGTCACGCTGTGCGGCGTGGCGATGTCGGCGTTTGCCTCGTCGATTACCGCCACGGTGCTCATCCTCGATGAACAGACGCTGCTCGCCATGCGCACCTGGCTGGCGGGGGATTTAGCGGGGGTCAGCGGTGAAACGATTGCCGCTGCCCTGTGGGTGGCTGGCGTGGGCTTTGCGCTGGCGCTCTGGCTGTCGCCCTCGCTCAACATGCTGGCGCTGGGCGACAGAATGGCGCAGGGGCTTGGCGTATCGCTGCTGAAAACCCGGCTGCTCGCCCTGATGGCTATCGCGCTGCTCTGCGGTGCGGCGGTCTCCCTCGCCGGGCCGATCGGCTTTATCGGCCTCGTGGTGCCTCAGCTCGTTCGCCGTCTGGTGTCGGTCGATCTGCGCGTGATGGTGCCGATGTCCGCCCTGTGCGGGGCGCTGGTTCTGCTGCTGGCGGATATCGCTGCCCGCACGCTGTTTTCGCCCTGGGAGCTGGCAACCGGCATCATGACCGCGCTGGTTGGCGCCCCGGTCTTTATCTTCATGGCCTCGAGGATGTTTAAATGAACCGCGCCGGACTGCGTGCGCTACGCGTTGGCACCTTCTCGGCGCTGGTCCGCCCAAAGGCGCTGGTATGTCTGGTCATCCTGACGCTGGCCGCCTGCCTGCTGACGGGGTTTGGCCTGACGCACGGCTCTCTGCCCATCCCCACTTCCGCCATCGGGCGCGCGCTGTTTTATCCAGAAAGCCTGACGTCAGAGACGCGCTACATCGTGATGGATATCCGCCTGCCGCGCCTGCTGATGGCGGCGCTGTGCGGTGGGATGCTCGGCATGGCGGGGGCGGCAATGCAGTCCATTACCCGCAATGGCCTGGCCGATCCGGGGCTTATCGGGGTGAAAGAGGGCTGTAGCGCGGCGGTACTGCTGCTGATATTTCAGTTCCCGGCGCTGGGCCTGGCCTGGCGGCCGCTGGTTGGTATGGCCGGGGGGCTGCTCACCGCGCTGCTGGTGGTGGCCCTGGCGCGCGATATCTCACGTCCGCGATTCATCCTGATCGGCATCGGCGTGTCGTGGGTCTTTGCCGCCGCAATGGGCGTCTTTATGACCACGGCGGACGTGCGCGACGTGCAGACGGCGATGCTGTGGCTGGCGGGCAGCCTCCACGCGGCAAACTGGACGCTGGTCTGCATTGCCGCTGCCTGGGCGCTTCCGGCGTTTGCGCTGCTGCTGTTTACCGCCCGCGCTGCGGACGTGGCGCTGCTTGGTAACCACACCGCAGCGGGCCTTGGCGTGCGCACAAACCGGCTGGCGCTTCTAAGGGTTCTCGCCCCGGTAGTGCTGACGGCGGCCTGCGTCTCCTGCGTGGGCAGCATTGGTTTTGTCGGGCTGATTGCGCCGCACATGGCGCGCCTGCTGCTCCGCGGCGGGCAAACGGCGCTCCTGACGGGTAGCGCCGTGCTGGGGGCGCTGCTGGTGCTACTGGCGGATAACGTCGGGCGGCTGGCATTCCTCCCTCTGCAGCTGCCGGCGGGAATTGTGATTTCACTGATTGGCGGACCGTTTTTCCTGCTGCTGCTCTGGCAGCGTCGGGACAGATTTTAGGGGATTAACATGCGCATACTGTTTTCATTGCTGTTGCTGGTGGGGTTTGCGGCGAGCGCGACCGAGCCGACGCAGACGTTTACTGACGATCTGAACCGTAAGGTGGTGGTGCCGGTGCATCCGAAACGGATCGTCTCGCTACACGACCTGGACATTACTATTCCGCTGATTGAGCTTGGCGTGCCGCCGGTGGCGAGCCATGGCCGCACCCGGCCGGACGGCAGCCATTTTCTGCGCTCCAGCGGCATGTTGACCGGCGTCGACTTCGATAATTCCGACATCAAATTTATCGGCACTGCGGATATCGACATTGAAGCCATCGCCGCCGCAAAGCCTGACCTGATCATTACCGAGCCGACGCGAAATACCCCGGTGGAACAGCTGGAGAAAATTGCCCCGACGGTGAGTATCGATCATCTCGACGGCGGCGCGCCGGAGATCTACCGCAAGCTGGCGCAGCTGACGGGCACGCAGGCGCGGCTCAAGGTTCTGGAGCGGCGCTATCAGGAGCAAATTAAGGCGCTGAAAGCGACTATTGATACCCGCAAAGTGAGCGTGTCGGTGATTCAGGCCAATCAGGGGAAAATCAACGCCATGCACAGCTATCACTCGCTGGGCCGCGTGCTGCGTGATGCCGGGTTCACCTTCCCGCCGCTGATTGAGTCCATCCCGGAAGGGGGACGCATTGACGTCAGCGCCGAGCGGCTGCCGGAGCTGGATGCGGATTTCGTTTTCGCCACCTGGCGCGGGGATACGGGCGGCAAACCGCAGGATGAGCTGGCGGCGATGGATGCGGTGATGCCGGGCTGGTGTCAGTTCCTGAATGCCTGTCGGACCGGACATTACGTGCTGATCTCGCGTGAAGAGGCCATCTCGAACTCGTTCGCCTCGTTAGGGCTGATGGCCGCGCAGGTCCAGTCGCAGATTGCCGGACGTCCGCTGCCGGAGGCGTCACGATGAGCCGTAAAGTTGATCTCTTCGGCGACCGCCTCCGCTCCCGGTCGCACCAGCTCACGCCGCGCCTGCTGCAGGTGGCGCGCTATATCAATGAAAATCGTGAAGCGGTGATGGAACAGACGGCAATGGAGATCGCGACGCTGCTGAAAACGTCGGACGCTACCGTCGTTCGCGCCATCCAGGCGCTGGGTTTCGCCGGGCTGCGCGATCTCAAGCAGACGCTGGAGCAGTGGTTTGGCCCGGTCGTGACCTCCAGCGAAAAGATCTCCACCACGGTGAATACGCTGACCAGCGACGTCAATGCGAGCATTGATTTCGTGCTGGAGGGGCATCAGCACACCTGTGAGGTGTTGTCTGAACCCCACAACCGCTTCGCGATGGCGCAGGCGGTCTCGCTGCTGGCGCAGGCGAGGCAGGTTGCCATATTTGGGATTGGCGCGTCCGGGATTTTGGCCGACTACACCGCCAGGCTGTTCAGCCGGATGGGGCTACCCGCCACGCCGCTTAACCGCACCGGAATAGGGCTGGCCGAGCAGCTGATAGGTCTCCAGCGCGGGGATGTGCTGATCATGATGGCGCAAAAATCCGCGCATCGGGAAGGGCAGACCACGCTGCGCGAAGCGAAACGGCTGGGTATTCCCACCATTTTGCTCACCAATGCCACCGACTCACGATTCAGCAAAGAGGCCAGCGTGGTGATCCACGTTCCGCGCGGCGGCGAGAAGGGCAAAATCCCGCTCCACAGCACGGTGCTGCTGTGCCTGGAGATGATTGTTTTATCCGTCGCCTCCACCGAGCCGCAGCGCACCATCAAGTCGATGAAGCGCATCAACGAGCTTCACCGTGGGCTAAAGCCGGGCAAGAAAAGCAGTTGATTGTCTCCCTCTCCTTTGAAGGAGAGGGGCGGGTGAGGGTTGTCATACCGCACGATGGTTCTTCCGGTACTGCAGCGGCGTCTCCCCAATCCCCTTCTTAAACGCGCTGATAAACCAGGTCACGTCAGAAAATCCCACCCGCACGGCAATCTCCCGCACGCTCGCGTCACTGTGCAGCAGGCATTCGCACGCCTTACGCAGGCGGAGCGTGTTCAGGTAGTGGTGGATTTTCTCCCCCGTCTCCACATGAAATTTTCGCGACACGTAGCTGCGCGATCTGCCCAGCTCCGTCGCCAGCGCGTCGAGGCGGAATTTCTCCTGATAATGCTCGTCCAGCCAGAACATCACCTGGCTGGCGATCCCCGTGCTGCTGCCCGGTGCGCCGGTACGATCGTCAGGCAACATAGCAAACAGGCTAATCAGCAGCCCGGCGATGCTTTCGCTGCTCATCGGCGGCGGATAACAGCTGAACAGATGATCGACATGGCTGTGGCAGTGTGCCAGGTCAACCACCCACGCCTCTGAGCCGCGACGCGAGAGTTTCTCCAGCCGCTGCTGCGTGTGCGGAAAATCACGCAGGCACTTCAGCACCGCATGGTGGTCGAGGTGAATAATCGTGCGCCGGTAAATCGCTTCCGCCTGTTCGTCTACCCTGACTTTATGCAGGGTGAACGGCGGAAAGAAAAACAGGCGTCCGGGGCGCATGGTGTAGTGACGGTTATCGACAATCGCGACGCCAAACCCTTCTTCCACATAGAGAATTTCAAGACACTGATGCCAGTGGTGGTAACGCACCGTGTTAGCAAACAGGCGGCTGAACGACGCTACGGTGTCGTTTAAGGTAATAAGCTCAAGACGATCGGTTATGGGCGCGTCATGCATAGTGCAATAAAACTCAACTTTTCCCCGTCAGAAGAGATTTATAAACCACCTTTTTAAATTTTATCAACCGCAGGTTTATCGAACGTTCTCACCTGTGACGTGGCTAACATTTCTCCACCTTACGCATTCACTATGCTTGGCCGCAGTTGATGACGAGGGTGGAACTATGCGGGCGGAAAGCGAAGAAAAATCAAATCTGTTGTCTTCACGCCAGGACGTCGTGGCGTCTCTGAATACCTTACTTGGCGCGCTGGATAAGCAGTTTCCGGTAAATCATTCGCGGTTCTCGCTGGGTGATACCTGCGCGCACTACGCGACGGATATCGCGCAGATGGAGGGGCTCTCCCGCGCGCTATGGGGGCTGTTTCCGCTGTTGGCTTCGGGCGATGCTTCGCCGTTTAGCGAGAAGTACATGCAGGCCATCAGGATCGGCACCGATCCGCAAAGCCCGGGCTACTGGGGCGAAACCGGTCCGTACGATCAGCGTCTGGTCGAGATGGCATCCTACGGTCTGGGGCTTTCCCTGCTGGGGAATAAACTCACCGATTGCTTCAGCGAGCGCGAGGTGATGAACCTGCACGCGTGGCTGAATCAGATTGCCGACGCGCAGATGCCCGACAGCAACTGGAACTACTTTGCCATTATGGTCCAACTGGGCTTCAAACGCGCCGGGCTGCCGTACGACCAGGCCGCCATCGACCATCGGTTTGCGCTGATGGAGGCCTATTACCTGGGTGACGGCTGGTATTCCGACGGCGCGGGTCGCCCGAAAGATTATTACATCTCCATGGCGTTCCACTTCTACGGCCTGATTTACGCCACTTTAAGCGGCGATGAGGCGAGGGCAGAAGTGCTGCGCGAGCGCTCGCGTCTGTTTGCGGAGGACTTTATCTACTGGTCCGCCGCGGACGGCGCGTCGGTACCGTTTGGCCGCAGCCTGACCTACCGCTTTGCGATGGTCGCCTTCTGGAGCGCGGTTGCCTTCTCTGAACTTGACGTGTTCACGCCGGGTATTGTGAAAGGCATTATTCTGCGCCATCTCCGCTGGTGGCAGCAGCGGACAATTACCGACCGGGACGGCATTCTGACCCTCGGTTTTGCCTGCCCGAACCTCGCCATGTGTGAGGACTATAACTCTCCCGGCTCGCCCTACTGGGCGCTAAAAAGCTACCTGATTCTGGCGCTGCCGGAGACGCATCCGTTCTGGCAGGCAGAAGAACAGCCGCTGCCCACGCTGGCGGAGAAGCACGTCATCCCGCACGCGCAGCAGATCCTGATGCATTCGACGAACTCTCAGCACGTCACCATGCTCACCGCCGGTCAGCTGGAGCTGAACAACTACGTCAACACCGAAGCGAAATACACCAAATTTGCCTACTCCAGCCGCTTTGGCTTCACCATTGAGCGCGGGCGCTTTGGCCTGAAGCATGCGGCCTGTGATTCCATGCTGCTGCTGGCGGACGGGGATAACTATTTCCGCGGCCGTCGCGAGTGCGACGCGGTGCGGGTGGATGAAAACTACATCTATTCACGCTGGTCGCCGTGGCACGACGTGCACATCGAGACCTGGCAAATCCCGTTTGGCGAGTGGCATTTGCGCCTGCACCGCATCAACAGCGCGCGCACGCTGCAAACGGCGGAGGGCGGTTTCGCCGTGATGAAAACGGAGCACCAGATCCGCGCGCGCGGCAGCTATCTGGCGGCAGAGAACGGCAGCAGTGCGATTGTCGATCTGTCGCCTTTCATTGAACGCACCCCGGACAGCATCGTCACGCCGCCGAACAGCAGCATCATGTTCCCGGAGTGCGCCTCCATTCCGCTGTTAAAAACCGATCTCCATCCGGGAGAGCGCTGGCTCTGCTGCGCCGTCATTGCCAGTGAAAAACAGAACGTTGCGGCCGCGCCGCAGCTGGATATGAACCATAACCGGGTCGTAATCCGCGACCCTGGAGGCGAACGTCTGCTGTCGTTCACGTTATAAAAATTCTGACCCTACACCTCGGCGAGGATGGTATGAAAAATACATCGACAACCAACAGAACCGAATATTACAAAATCAGCAGCTTTATTTTTCTCTATTTCTTTACCTGGTCCGCGAGTATTGGCCTGCTGGCGATCTGGCTGGGTCAAAAAGCGAATCTCAGCGGGACGGTAATTGGAACCGTGTTCGCGGTGAACGGAATATTTTCCGTTATCCTCAAACCCATCTACGGCTATATTCTCGATAAAATCGGCATGAGCAAATATCTGCTCTATTTTGTGGTCGCCATGTCGGCCCTGATGGCGCCGTTTTTTATTTACGTCTATCAGCCGCTGTTAATGTCCAGTACCTTGCCGGGGATTATTATCGGCGCGCTCTATTTAAGCTTTGCCTGGTATGCAGGCGTGGCGGCGTGTGAATCCTATTCCGACCGCTTCAGCCGCTTAAACGGCATGGAGTTCGGGCAAATTCGTATGTGGGGCTCGCTCGGCTGGGCGGTGGCATCGTCCTTCTCCGGCCTGCTGTTCAACCTCTCACCGACCTATAACTTCATTATGGGCAGCGTGGCGTCGATCGTGATGCTGGTTGTCCTGCTCAGCCTGAAAGTGAACACTGACTCCGTTCATGCCGATGCGGTACTGACCAAAGAGAAAATCGCCCCGGCAGATGTGTACGCCCTGCTGCGTAACCGTAAATTCTGGGCTTTTTGCCTGTACGTGGCGGGCGTGGCGTGGATGATGTTTATCGCCGAGCAGCAGTTCTCGCGCTATTTCGTCACCTTCTTTGACGATATTCATGAGGGCAACGCGGTGTTTGGCTATCTCGGCACCGTGCAGTCGGGCATAGAATTCGTCATGTATATGGTTGTCCCGCTGTTCGTTAACTTTATTGGCGCCAGACGCGGGCTATTAATTGTCGGGCTGATCGTCGGGGCGCGTTTGATTATTTCCGGGATGTGCGACTCGCATCTGTTAATTTCCGTGCTCAAGCCGCTATACGGTATAGAAATTTGCCTGCTGCTGGTGTCGGTCTTTAAATATATTGCGGAGCATTTCGACAAGCGCGTGAACGCCACCATGTATTTACTGGGCTATCAGGCGATGCTGTACGTGGGGAACGTGGTGGTTTCCTCGCCTGCCGGATATATGTATGACCGCATCGGCTTTGAACAGACCTATATCATCATGGGGGCGACCGCGCTGATCTTTACCCTTATTTCTGCTTTTACGTTATCCGCCTGCCAGAGTAAATGGCGCGGCCCCCGCCCGCTGAACGTAGCAGAACCTTCATCACGCTGACCACAAGGAACCGAAATATGTTAAGTCGTATCAGAGAGGAACGCCTGTCTGCCATTCCTGCTCCCGTAGACTCGCGCCTGTTTAGCGATGAACTGATTTCTGCGCGTAGCCACGTCCTCGAGTTGATTAGCCGTCATTTAACGGCATTCGGAGAGCAGTTCCCGGCGGAAACCTGCCGGAACGGTTATTACCCGCTGACCGACAACGTAGAGTGGACAACCAGCTTCTGGACCGGCCAGCTGTGGCTGGCGTGGGAGATGAGCGGCGAGGAGAAATTCCGCTCGATGGCGGAAAAACACGTGCGCTCCTTCGGCCTGCGCATCGCCGGGCGCAGCGACACCAACACTCACGATCTGGGCTTCCTGTACACGCTCTCCTGCGTGGCGGCCTGGAGACTTACCGGCAGCCGCGAGGCGCGCGGTTTCTCCCTGCTGGCGGCTGAAGCCCTGCTGGAGCGCTTTCATGAGAAGGCGAAAATCATTCAGGCGTGGGGCGATCTTTCAGACCCGGAGCAGGCCGGACGGATGATCATCGACTGCAACATGAACCTGCCGCTGCTCTACTGGGCGACGGAGCAGACGGGGGATCCGCGCTTTGCTGACGCCGCAAAAGCGCACGTCATGCAGGCGGCGAGGTATCTCATCCGCGACGATGCCTCGACGTTCCACACCTATTATATGGACGTACAAACCGGCGCGCCGCGCTACGGCAACACCCAGCAGGGCTATGCCGATGACTCCTGCTGGTCGCGCGGGCAGGCGTGGGGGATTTACGGCTTCCTGCTGAGCTATATCTATACCGGCGACGAGACGATGGTCGCCCTGTCGAAGCGGCTGGCGAACTACTTCCTCAACCGCCTCCCGGAAGACTACGTCTGCCACTGGGATCTGGCGCTGGTGGGGACCGACGCGCTGCGCGATTCGTCCTCGGCGGCGATTGCGGTGTGCGGGCTGCTGGAGCTGGTGAAGCACCTGCCCGTGACGGATCCGGACCGGGAGCGGTATCTGGAGTGGGCCAAAGGCATTATGTCGTCACTGACGAAGCACTACCTGATGGGCAAAGAGGAGAAGGGCACCGGGCTGCTGAAGCACTCGGTCTATCACCTGGCGAGCAACAAAGGGGTGGACGAGTGTGCGAGCTGGGGAGATTACTTCTACGTGGAGGCGCTGGTGCGCTTTACGCAGAGCTGGAAACTGTACTGGTAAAAACGGTCGGGGGGCATCCCCCGACTCGCGGATCACGCTTTAGGAATACGCAGCGTCTGGCCGGGGTAGATTTTATCCGGGCTTGAGAGCATCGGGCGGTTAGCCTCAAAAATCTTGTTGTACTGGTTGGCATCGCCGTACACGGTTTTGGAGATAGCGCTCAGGGTGTCGCCGGATTTTACCGTGTAGTAGGTGGCTTCATCTTTGGCATCGGTCGTGGTGATGTTGTTCTCCACCTCGCTGACGCCCGCGATGTTGCCGACGGCGACCTGGATTTTTTCTTTCTGCTCCTGGGTCAGCCCGTCACCCGTCACGCTGGCCTTGCCGTCGGTAACGTTAACCTGAACTTTGTCTGAACCGGGAATGTTGAGTTTCTTGAGGTGCTCGGTGATTTTGTCGCTCTGACCTTTGTGGTCGGTCAGGTTATCCCATAGCTTTTCGCCTGCTTCTTTCACGAAGTTAAAAAGACCCATTCCATCCTCCTGTTAATCATGAAGTCAGAATAAGCATAGCAGGTCAGAGAGAATTCCCTCCCCGGAAGGAGAGGGAAGGCAGGTTTTAAACCCCTTGCTCCAGAATACGGATGTGGGTCTCCAGCACGTCACCCTTCACCGCATCGCTCCACGCTTTCATGTGCGCGGTCTGCAGGTGTGCTTCAAGGTGCGCGACGGTTTCCCACTGCTCAACCATGATAATGGAGTCTGGCGCAGTGGCCTGGAAGCTTGCGTCGGTAGCGGCGTCCACCATCGGCGCGTAGCCGTGGCAGCCTTCTTCTTTCAGTACGGTTGGGATGATTTTCGCGAACTGATCCAGCACCGCCTGGCGGTGATGTTGACCTGGACGAGTACGGATTTCTGCGATTACTGTAAGCATGGTTACTACTCCTTTAATTCCAGGCTACCAGTTAAGCAAAAATTTTCGCGAGATGCTTGCGATATTCTGCGATATAGCTCGGGACGTCAGGCATTTTAATCACGTCGTTGACGATAAAGGTCGGCAACGGATCCATCCCCAGGAACTGGTTCGCCTTGTGGAACGGCAGATACGCGCCGTCTACGCCCACGCCTTCGAAGAACTGATCTTTTTCGGTGAAGGCTTCCAGAGGGGCGTTCCAGGTCAGGGAGAGCATATATTTTTTGCCCTGAATCAGGCCGCCGGAGCCGTATTTTTTAGAGGCGTCTGAGCGGGTGCGTCCGTCGCTGGCATACAGCGAACCATGACCTTCAGTGAAGACGTCGTCCATGTATTTTTTCACAGTCCACGGCGCGCCCATCCACCAGCCCGGCATCTGCCAGACAACCACATCGGCCCACAGGAAGTTCTGCACTTCGGCCTTCACGTCATAGTTGCTGTCCGCGCGCACGACCTTAACATCATGCCCGGCGTCGCGCAGGAAACCGTCCGCGACCTCGGTCAGGGTGTCATTCAGCTGGCCTTTAGAGTGCGCGAACTCTTTCGCGCCGTTGATAATCAGAATATTGCTCATTATTTGTCCTCGGTGATGAGAGTATGCCGGGTATTCTACGCGCGAGGACGGAGCGGAAAAATAAGCAAAATGTGCAAAGTCTTTTGCGCTAAACGCAATAATCCCTTACCAGTTAACCTTCACTTCAAAGCCGCCTTCTGGCGCATTGCCCAGCGAGACGCGCATGCCGTGTAGCGCGGCAATGCGTTTCACAATGGATAGCCCCAGCCCGCTGCCCGTGGCGTCCTGACCCGGTGGACGATAAAAGCGCTCGCCGAGACGCGCCAGCGTATCGGGCGAAATGCCCGGGCCATTGTCGCGCACGGTAACGCTACGGGTGTTCAGCGTCACGTCTACCACGCTGCCGCGTGGGCTGTAGCGGGTGGCGTTATCCAGCAGGTTACGCGCCAGCAGGCTCAGAAGCAGCTGCTGACCCGTGCGGGTCACCTCCGGCGCGTTGATGTGCAGGCGTATATCAATACCCGCCTGCTGTGCAGAAGGATAAATATCCATTACCGCAGACTGCAGCAGGTCGGCCATCGCTATCTGTTCTACGCCGTCCAGGCTGTCCAGCGAGTCCAGGCGCGACAGGGTGAGAAGCTGATCCACCAGCCGGGAGGCGCGGTCGATACCCGCGTGCAGTTGCGCCAGCGCTTTTTCCTGCGCTTGCGGATCGTCCTGAGAAAGCTGCGCCACGTCGGTTTGCACCTTCAGCGCCGCCAGCGGGCTGCGCAGCTCGTGGGCGGCGTCGGAGGTGAAGCGGCGCTCGCGGGTCATCATCTCCTGGGTACGGGTAAAAAGATGGTTCAGCGAGTCGAGCAGGGGGCGCACTTCCGCCGGCACGCCCTGAGTGGGCAGGGCGTCGGTGGCGTCCGGCGAGCGGGAGCGCAGGGTCTGGGCCAGCTTTTTCAGGGGCTTCAGCTCCCGGCTCAGCAGGACAATAAGCAATAGCAGCATCACCGGCAGCGCCACCAGCCACGGCGTCAGCTGCGAGCTGACCACGTCCAGCGCCATATCCTGCCGGTACTCCCACTCCTGGCCGACCACCACGCGGTATTTTCCGTCTGGCGACGTCAGCCATAAAAAGCGCCATTCATCGTTGTCATCCTGAAGCCGTCCGTCATCAAAGCCGTCACGACGATAGTGATACGGGATATCGCGCCCGTTTTCGCCGTCGTTAAGGATCATCGTGCCGTCTGCAGCGTAAATAGCGAAGGCCAGCGCGTCATCGTCCAGATGCCCGTGTTTGGCCTTTTTCGGCACCTCGCGCATGCGCTCCGGCGCGCGGATCTCGTCCAGATCCATCGTCAGCAGCCGTTTGGCAAACAGCATCTGCTGGGTGTCGAACAGCTTATCGAGCTTGTGGGTGGTCTGCTGCCACGCCACCAGGCTGGCGGCAAACCAGGCCGTCAGAGACAGCGCTAAAAAGAGGAGCGTCAGGCGCAGCTTCAGGCTCAGCTTCATGCGTCACCCAAGGTGTAGCCGATGCCGTGCACGGTGCGGATAAACTCGCTCCCGAGCTTGCGGCGTAAATGATGGACATGGACTTCGACGGCGTTGCTGGAGACGTCATCGTCCCAGGTATAAAGCTTTTCCTCGATCAGCTTGCGCGGCAGCACCCGGCCCGCGTTACGCATCAGCAGCTCCAGCAGGGCGAACTCTTTGGGTTTAAGCGTCAGCGTTTCGCCCTCCAGCGTGGCGACGAGGCTTGCCGGATCGAGCGTCACCTTGCCGTGACGCAGCTCGCTGCGGGTCTGACCGTGGCTGCGGCGCACCAGCGCTTCCAGACGGGCGGCCACTTCTATCAGCGC
Organism: Enterobacter cloacae complex sp. P43RS; assembly: GCF_014930585.1. Taxonomy (NCBI): domain Bacteria; kingdom Pseudomonadati; phylum Pseudomonadota; class Gammaproteobacteria; order Enterobacterales; family Enterobacteriaceae; genus Enterobacter; species Enterobacter cloacae complex sp. P43RS. The sequence continues at coordinate 407,987 of NZ_JADBRJ010000002.1, read as the reverse complement.
GAACGGCTTACAGAGATAATCGTCCGCACCGAGGCGCAGCCCTTCAACGCGCTGGTTCAGCGCATCCCGCGCGGTCAGGATCAGTACCGGCTCGCTGCGGCCGCTTTCGCGCCAGGCGCGCAGGATCTCCAGACCGTCAATTCCCGGTAGGGTCAGGTCAAGCACCACGGCATCATAGGGCGCAGAGGCGAGCGCGGCCTGCCCGGTTTTCCCGTCGGTAAACCAGTCCACGCTAAAGCCCAGTTTGCTTAAGCCTGCTTTGATGCCATCGCCGATTAACCTGTCGTCTTCTACCAGTAAAATGCGCATGTTCCCTCCTTGATGCCGTCAGTAAACCCTCTGCAAGCGCCTGCTGTACAGTAAAAATAAATAAATTTTCCCCTTAAGAAGTTGTTAAGGTTTACCCTGTTTAATGGATTGCGAAACGACATTAAAGGGAGAGATGAAGATGAAAAAATTCGCTGCAATTGCTGCCATCATGATGATGACCACCGCGCCGGTCTTTGCTACACAGGGCGGCTTTACTGGCCCATCCGCGACACAGACCCAGACGCAAACCCAGCAGGGCGGTTTTGTCGATAACAACGCCAACCTCACCACCGCGGCTAAAGTGAAAGATCTGAAGGACGATGCCTGGGTGAAGCTGCGCGGGAACATTACCGAGCGCCTGTCCGATGACCGCTACACCTTCCGCGACGAGTCCGGCACGGTGGTGGTTGAGATTGACCACAAGCGCTGGAACGGCGTGACCGTCACCCCGCAGGATAAAGTAGAGCTGCAGGGTAAAGTCGACAAAGACTGGAACGAGTTTGAAATCGACGTGAAGCAGGTTATCAAGCTGAACAAATAACCCGAAAAGGGCCGCTTATGCGGCCCTTTTTCTTTGTGACTCAATTCGTCAGATGAGGTAGTATCTGCGGCAATATTGCCTGAAACCCTTCGGTTTCTGAGTTGAGGAATCACACGTAATGAGCGATATGGCAGAGCGCCTCGCGCTACATGAATTCACGGAAAACGCCTACCTGAACTACTCCATGTACGTCATCATGGACAGGGCGTTGCCGTTTATCGGGGATGGCCTGAAGCCCGTTCAGCGCCGCATCGTCTATGCGATGTCCGAACTGGGGCTGAACGCCACCGCTAAGTTCAAGAAATCCGCCCGTACCGTCGGTGACGTACTGGGTAAATACCATCCGCACGGCGACAGCGCCTGCTATGAAGCGATGGTGCTGATGGCCCAGCCGTTCTCTTACCGATATCCGCTGGTGGACGGGCAGGGGAACTGGGGTGCGCCGGACGATCCGAAATCCTTCGCGGCGATGCGTTATACCGAATCCCGCCTGTCCAAATACGCCGAAGTGCTGCTGGGCGAGCTGGGTCAGGGAACCGTTGACTGGGTGCCAAACTTCGACGGTACGCTGCAGGAGCCGAAGATGCTGCCTGCGCGTCTGCCGAACATCCTGCTGAACGGCACCACCGGTATTGCGGTCGGCATGGCGACGGACATTCCGCCGCACAACCTGCGTGAAGTGGCGAAAGCCGCCATCACTCTGATCGAGCAGCCAAAAACCTCGCTGGACGACCTGCTGGATATCGTGCAGGGGCCGGATTACCCGACCGAAGCCGAGATCATCACCTCGCGTGCAGAAATCCGCAAGATCTACCAGAACGGTCGCGGCTCCGTGCGCATGCGCGCGGTGTGGAATAAAGAGGACGGCGCCGTGGTGATCACCGCGCTGCCGCACCAGGTTTCCGGTGCGAAGGTGCTGGAGCAGATCGCCGCCCAGATGCGCAATAAAAAGCTGCCGATGGTGGACGATCTGCGCGACGAATCCGACCACGAGAACCCGACTCGTCTGGTGATCGTGCCGCGCTCTAACCGCGTGGACATGGAGCAGGTGATGAACCACCTGTTCGCCACTACCGATCTGGAAAAAAGCTACCGCATCAACCTGAACATGATTGGTCTGGACGGTCGTCCGGCGGTGAAAAACCTGCTGGAGATCCTCAGCGAGTGGCTGACGTTCCGCCGCGATACGGTGCGCCGTCGTCTGAACCATCGTCTGGAGAAAGTGCTTAAGCGCCTGCATATCCTTGAAGGTTTGCTGGTGGCGTTCCTCAATATCGACGAAGTGATTGAGATCATCCGTACCGAGGACGAGCCGAAGCCTGCGCTGATGTCACGCTTTGGCATCAGCGAAACCCAGGCCGAAGCGATCCTCGAACTGAAGCTGCGTCATCTCGCTAAGCTGGAAGAGATGAAGATCCGCGGCGAGCAAAGCGAGCTGGAAAAAGAGCGCGATCAGCTGCAGGCGATCCTCGCCTCCGAACGCAAGATGAACACCCTGCTGAAGAAAGAGCTGCAGGCGGATGCCGATGCCTTCGGCGACGACCGTCGTTCTCCGCTGCACGAGCGCGAAGAAGCGAAGGCGATGAACGAGCACGACATGCAGCCGTCCGAGCCGGTGACCATTGTACTGTCGCAGAGCGGCTGGGTGCGCAGCGCCAAAGGCCACGATATCGACGCGCCGGGTCTGAGCTACAAAGCGGGCGACAGCTTTAAAGCGGCGGTGAAAGGCAAGAGCAACCAGCCGGTGGCGTTTATCGACTCCACGGGCCGCAGCTACGCTATCGACCCGATCACGTTGCCTTCCGCGCGCGGCCAGGGCGAACCGCTCACCGGTAAGCTGACGCTGCCGCCGGGCGCAACGGTTGACCACATGCTGATGGAGGCCGACGACCAGAAGCTGCTGATGGCGTCCGATGCGGGCTACGGCTTTATCTGTACCTTTAACGACCTCGTGTCGCGTAACCGTGCCGGTAAAGCGCTGATCAGCCTGCCGGACAATGCCCGCGTGATGACGCCGCTGGTGATTGAGAACGAGAGCGACATGCTGCTGGCGATCACCTCTGCCGGACGCATGCTGATGTTCCCGGTCAGCGACCTGCCGGAGCTGTCTAAAGGTAAGGGCAACAAGATCATCAACATCCCGTCGGCGGAAGCCGCGAAAGGTGAAGATGGCCTGGCGCACCTCTTCCTGCTGCCGCCGCAGAGCACGCTGACCATCCACGTTGGCAAGCGTAAAATCAAGCTTCGCCCGGAAGAGCTGCAGAAAGTGGTGGGCGAGCGCGGTCGCCGCGGTTCGCTGATGCGCGGCCTGCAGCGTATCGACCGCGTGGAGATTGATTCGCCTGCGCGCAGCACCGCGGGCGACAGCGAAGAGTAATGTCATGACACCCCCTCTGTCCGGAGGGGGTATTTCAATAAAATTTCCCGTAAAATCGTTGTTAATTCGTGCGTTGCGATTAACAATACGCGCTCGTAATAAAGTCCTTACCTGGCCACAGGTGAAGTATAATTGTCAGCTGTCAGGGCTTCAGAGGTCGCTATGCTATACATTGTTCGTCTTATTCTTACCGTTATTTACTGCATTCTGGTCTGTATTTTCGGCTCTATTTACTGCCTGTTCAGCCCGCGTAATCCGAAGCATGTTGCCACCTTTGGCCATATGTTCGGTCGCCTTGCGCCGCTGTTTGGTCTGAAGGTTGAAAAACGCCTGCCTGAAGGAGCGGAGAACTTCGGTAACGCAATCTATATCGCCAATCATCAGAACAACTACGATATGGTGACGGCCTCCAATATTGTTCTGCCTCCGACTGTGACGGTGGGGAAAAAAAGCCTGCTGTGGATCCCGTTTTTTGGCCAGCTGTACTGGCTGACCGGTAACCTGCTGATCGACCGTAACAACCGTGCAAAAGCGCACGGCACGATTGCAGAAGTGGTGAATCATTTTAAAAAGCGCCGGATCTCAATCTGGATGTTCCCGGAAGGGACGCGTAGCCGCGGCCGCGGCCTGCTGCCGTTTAAAACCGGCGCGTTTCATGCCGCAATTGCGGCAGGTGTTCCAATTATTCCCGTGTGCGTTTCCAATACTTCTAATAAGATTAATCTTAACCGCCTGAATAATGGTCTGGTGATTGTCGAAATGCTGCCACCCGTCGATACCAGCAAATACGGTAAAGACCAGGTGCGCGAACTGGCAGCACACTGCCGCGAGCTAATGGCTCAGCATATTGCGCTGCTGGATAAAGAAGTCGCAGAAAGAGAAGCCGCCGGTAAGGTTTAATTCGGCGTTAAAGGGAAAAAGAATTCCCGCGTTGTTAGTCGTTTCAGATGGAGCTTATATGTCACTCAGTCGGCGTCAGTTTATTCAGGCTTCGGGGATTGCCCTTTGTGCGGGTGCGATGCCGCTGACAGCCAGCGCCGCCGGGCAGCAGCAGCCGCTGCCCATTCCGCCGTTGATTGAATCCCGTCGCGGGCAGCCGCTTTTCCTCACGCTTCAGCGCAGCCACTGGTCCTTTACCCAAGGCACGCGCGCGCCGGTGTGGGGCATTAACGGGCGCTACCTCGGGCCGACCATCCGCGTTTGGAACGGCGATGACGTTAAGCTCATTTACAGCAACCGTACGGCTGAAAATGTCGCCATGACCATCAGCGGCTTACAGGTTCCTGGCCCTTTGATTGGCGGCGCGGCGCGAATGATGTCCCCCAACGCCGACTGGGCGCCCGTCCTGCCGATTCGCCAGAGCGCGGCAACCCTGTGGTATCACGCCAATACCCCTAACCGTACGGCGCAGCAGGTCTATAACGGTCTGGCCGGCATGTGGCTGGTGGAAGATGAGGTCAGTAAATCTCTGCCGATCCCGAACCACTACGGCGTGGACGATTTCCCGGTCATTATTCAGGACAAACGTCTGGATAACTTCGGTACGCCGGAGTACAGCGAGCCGGGCAGCGGTGGCTTTGTCGGCGATACCTTGCTGGTTAACGGCGCGCAGAGCCCGTACGTGGAAGTGTCCCGCGGCTGGGTGCGCCTGCGCCTGCTCAACGCCTCTAACTCGCGTCGCTATCAGCTGCAGATGAGCGATGGCCGCCCGCTGCACGTAATCTCCGGCGACCAGGGCTTTTTACCCGCGCCGGTCTCCGTTAAACAGCTGGCGCTGGCGCCGGGTGAACGTCGTGAAATTCTGGTGGATATGACCAACGGGGACGAAGTCTCCGTCACCTGTGGTGAAGCCGCGAGCATCGTTGACCGTATTCGCGGGTTCTTTGAGCCGTCGAGCATTCTGGTCTCCACGCTGGTGCTTACTCTGCGTCCAACCGGCCTGCTGCCGTTGGTCACCGATAGCCTGCCGATGCGCCTGCTGCCGCAGGAGATCATGAGCGGCTCGCCGGTGCGCAGCCGTGATATCAGCCTGGGCGACGATCCGGGCATTAACGGCGCGCTGTGGGATGTAAATCGCATTGATATCACTGCTCAGCAGGGCACCTGGGAGCGCTGGACGGTCCGGTCAGACATGCCGCAGTCGTTCCATATTGAAGGTGTGTCATTCCTGATCCGCAACGTTAATGGCGCGATGCCGTTCCCGGAAGATCGCGGCTGGAAAGATACCGTGTGGGTGGACGGCCAGGTTGAACTGCTCGTCTACTACGGTCAGCCTTCGTGGCCGCACTTCCCGTTCCTGTTCCACAGCCAGACGCTGGAGATGATGGACAGGGGTTCCGTGGGGCAGATGCTGGTGAATCCGGCGCCGTAACGTGCTTTTCTCCCTCTCCCTGTGGGAGAGGGTTGGGGTGAGGGCAACAGCCCGCATAATACCCCTTCATTTCCCACAATGTTCCAGCGTATAATCCCCGCCCTTTTGTCTATTTTTTCTTCGGAAGCACTATGAGCGCAATTTCCCTGATCCAGCCGGATCGTGACCTCTTCTCCTGGCCCCAGTACTGGGCGGCCTGCTTTGGACCGGCGCCGTTCCTGCCGATGTCCCGGGAAGAGATGGACCAACTGGGCTGGGACAGCTGCGATATCATTCTGGTCACGGGCGATGCCTACGTTGACCACCCGAGCTTCGGCATGGCCATCTGTGGCCGTATGCTCGAAGCGCAGGGCTTCCGCGTGGGGATCATCTCCCAGCCTGACTGGAACAGCAAAGACGACTTCATGCGTCTGGGAAAACCAAACCTGTTCTTCGGCGTGACCGCCGGCAACATGGACTCGATGATCAACCGCTATACCGCCGACCGTAAGCTGCGCCATGACGATGCCTACACGCCGGATAACGTGGCGGGCAAACGTCCGGACCGCGCGACCCTGGTTTATACCCAGCGCTGCAAAGAAGCCTGGAAAGACGTGCCTGTGATCCTCGGCGGCATCGAGGCGAGCCTGCGCCGCACCGCGCACTACGACTACTGGTCAGATACCGTGCGCCGCTCGGTGCTGGTGGACTCCAAGGCCGACATGCTGATTTACGGTAACGGCGAGCGTCCGCTGGTGGAAGTGGCGCACCGTCTGTCGCAGGGCGAGCCGGTGAGCAGCATCCGCGACGTGCGCAATACTGCGATCATGGTGAAAGAAGCGCTTCCGGGCTGGAGCGGGGTGGATTCCCGCATTATTGATATGCCGGGCAAAATCGACCCGATCCCGCACCCGTACGGTGAAGATCTGCCGTGTGCCGATAACAAGCCGGTTGAGCCGAAGAAAGCGGAAGCGAAGGCTATCGTTGTGCAGCCGCCGCGCCCGAAGCCGTGGGAAAAGACCTACGTGCTGCTGCCGTCCTACGAGAAGGTGAAAGCCGACAAGGTGCTCTACGCGCACGCGTCCCGTATTCTGCACCATGAAACCAACCCGGGCTGCGCCCGCGCGCTAATGCAGAAGCACGGCGAGCGCTTCATCTGGATCAACCCGCCGGCGATCCCGCTCTCCACCGAAGAGATGGATAGCGTCTTTGCGCTGCCGTACAAGCGCGTGCCACACCCGGCGTACGGCAACGCCCGTATCCCGGCGTATGAGATGATCCGCTTCTCGATCAACATCATGCGCGGCTGCTTCGGCGGCTGCTCCTTCTGCTCCATTACCGAACACGAAGGCCGTATTATCCAGAGCCGCTCTGAGGATTCGATCATCAATGAGATCGAAGCCATTCGCGACACGGTGCCGGGCTTTACCGGCGTGATCTCCGATCTCGGCGGCCCAACCGCGAACATGTATATGCTGCGCTGCAAGTCGCCGCGCGCGGAGCAGACCTGCCGTCGTCTCTCCTGCGTCTACCCAAGCATTTGCGAGCACATGGATACTAACCACGAGCCGACGATCAACCTCTACCGCCGCGCGCGCGACCTGAAGGGCATCAAAAAGATCCTCATCGCCTCCGGGGTGCGTTACGACATCGCCGTGGAAGATCCTCGCTATATCAAAGAGCTGGCGACGCACCACGTCGGCGGTTATCTGAAGATTGCGCCGGAGCACACCGAAGAAGGCCCGCTGTCGAAGATGATGAAGCCGGGCATGGGCAGCTACGATCGCTTTAAGCAGCTGTTCGACACCTACTCGAAGCAGGCGGGCAAAGAGCAGTATCTGATCCCGTACTTCATCTCCGCGCATCCTGGCACGCGCGATGAAGACATGGTGAACCTGGCGCTGTGGCTGAAGCAGCGTCGCTTCCGTCTGGATCAGGTGCAGAACTTCTATCCCTCACCGCTCGCCAACTCGACGACCATGTATTACACCGGCAAAAACCCGCTGAGTAAGATTGGCTACAAGAGTGAAGAGGTGGTGGTGCCGAAAGGGGATAAACAGCGTCGTCTGCATAAGGCGCTGCTGCGTTACCACGATCCGAAAAACTGGCCGCTGATCCGCCAGGCGCTGGAAGAGATGGGTAAAAAACACCTTATTGGCTCGCGCCGCGACTGCCTGGTTCCGGCTCCTACGCTGGATGAGATGCGCGAAGCGCGTCGCCAGAACCGTAATACGCGCCCGGCGCTGACCAAACATACGCCGATTGTGCATCAGCGTTCGAACGGTAATTCCAGTGTGAAGAAACCTGTGAAGCGTAAAGCGTAAAAGAAAACCCCGGCTTGCCGGGGTTTTTTGTAGGTCGGGTAAGGCGAAGCCGCCACCCGGCGTTTTAACGCGATTACCCGCCAAACTGATCCGGGTCCGGCCCAAGCCGCTTACCTTTATCCAGCTTCGCAATTTCACCCAGCTCGTCTTTGTCCAGTCGGAAATCCCAGACGTCGAAGTTCTCGGCAATGCGCGACGGCGTGACCGATTTCGGGATCACCACCAGGCCGTTGTCCAGATGCCAGCGAATGACGATCTGCGCCGGGGTTTTGCCGTATTTATCCGCCAGGTCGCGGATGATTTTCTGATCGAACACGCCTTCACCGCCCTGCGCCAGCGGGCTCCAGGACTCGGTCTGGATCTTGTGGGTGGCGTTCCAGGCGTGAAGCTGGCGCTGCTGCAGCAGCGGGTGCAGCTCGATCTGGTTAATCACCGGAGCGACGCCCGTTTCGTCAATCAGGCGCTGCAGGTGATGCACCTGGAAGTTACAGACGCCGATGCTTTTCACCAGCCCCTCTTTCTGCAGTTCAATCATCCCTTTCCAGGCGTCAACGTAATGGTCGATGGCCGGAACCGGCCAGTGCATCAGGTACAGATCGACGAAATCAAGCTGGAGTTTCTCCAGGCTCTCCTGCAACGCTTCGCGGGGGCGCTTTTGATCGTCGTTCCACAGTTTAGTGGTGATGAACAGCTCATCGCGGGGGACGCCGGCGCTGGCCAGCGCGGTCCCCACGCCGTCCTCGTTTTTGTACGCGGCGGCGGTATCAATCGACCGATAGCCGACTTCGAGTGCTTTATGAATGGCGGAGACGACCTCGTCGTTACCGGCTTTCCATACACCTAGCCCCAACTGGGGCATCACGTTGCCGTCCTGCAGCTTGATTACGGTTTGGTTTGCCATTTTTCCTCCTTCAGGTGCGCATCGCCGGAGGGGGACTACGGCGATGGGGTGTGCATTAAGTCTGGACGAAATGTCAAAAAACGAAAGTCAGGATGCCAAAAACGCTTAGCGTGCCGCTTCGTAGATTCGACGGCTGACGTCCAGCGTAATGTCACCGTGCTCGCCCAACTGGGTCATGCCGTGCTCTTCAAGTTTTGCCAGCAGGGCAGGGATGGAGCTGCCGTCCAGGCCGTAGCCGGACAGACGCGTTGGCACGCCCAGGCTTTCAAAGAAGTTACGGGTCGCTGCAATGGCGGCATCAATACGCGCATCGTCAGAACCCTCGGTGATGTTCCACACGCGCTCGGCGTACTGCAGCAGCTTGGCACGCTTGGTATCCCGTTTTTCGTTCCACAGCGCAGGCAGCACAACGGCCAGCGTCTGGGCGTGGTCCAGGCCGTGCATCGCCGTCAGCTCGTGGCCCAGCATATGGGTTGCCCAGTCCTGTGGCACGCCAGCGCCGATCAGGCCGTTCAGCGCCTGCGTCGCGGCCCACATGACGTTGGCACGCACGTCGTAGTTTTCCGGCTCTTTCAGCGCTTTCGGGCCGTCTTCAATCAGCGTCAGCAGAATGCCTTCCGCGAAGCGATCCTGAATTTTGGCATTAACAGGGTAGGTCACGTACTGCTCGACGGTGTGTACAAAGGCATCGACCACGCCGTTCGCCACCTGACGTGCGGGCAGGGTGTAGGTGTAAACCGGATCCAGAATGGCGAAGACAGGCTGAACGTGTTCGTTCATGAAGGCCTGCTTATCACCGGTAGTTTTACGGGAGATCACCGCGCCCTTGTTGGATTCAGAACCCGTCGCTGGCAGGGTCAATACGGATCCCATCGGGATCGCGCTTTTAATGTCGCTGCCGCGGGTTTCCAGGATGTGCCACGGATCGATGCCATCAGCGTAGTGCGCTGCCGCCGCGATGAATTTAGTGCCGTCCAGCACGGAGCCGCCGCCGACCGCCAGCAGGAAGGTGATGTTTTCTTCGCGGGCGATTTTCACCGCGTTCATCAGCGTTTCGTAAGACGGGTTTGGCTCAATGCCGCCGAACTCACGCACGTCCAGTCCGTCCAGAGCGCTGTAAACTTGATCCAGCACGCCGGTTTTTTTCACGCTGCCGCCACCGTAGGTGATCAGCACGCGGGCGTCAGCAGGGATCTGCGCGCGCAGGTCGGCGATAGCGTCTTTACCAAACAGAATGCGGGTTGGGGTGTGAAGATTAAAGTTGTTCATTGCTCGTTCCCTTTAGTGGGTGAAAAACCGTGGTGGCGCTGACGGCTACCTGATGCTGCTCATTGTGGCCGTCCGGGGCCAGGCTCTCAATGCACATTCCTGCCGATGTCTTGCCCATTTCTACAGAGCGCTGGAGAAACTTCGTAAAAATGCGCAGACTGTGAGGGTCGGAAACCGTACCCGGAGTAACGTAAAATGAACCGTGATGCGATCTGCCTTCAGCTTACCTCGCAGATTAAAAGGCTGATAGATAAAGAAAATAATGTTGGCGACCTGCTGCCGGACATTCGCCTGCTCTACGGCACGCAGCCCGGGACGCGCACGCCGGTGATGTACCTGCCGGGCATCGTTTTTCTCTTTTCAGGCCATAAGATTGGCTATATCAACGAGCGGGTGTTCCGCTACGACACCAATGAATATCTGCTCCTGACGGTACCTTTACCCTTCGAATGTGAAACCTTCGCGACGGAGGCGGTCCCGCTGGCGGGTATTCGCGTCAACGTCGATATTCTTCAGCTGCAGGAGCTGCTGATGGAGATTGGCGAAGACGAGCTTTTCCAGCCGTCGATGGCCTCCAGCGGGATTAACTCGGCGACGCTGTCGGAAGAGATCCTCTGCGCCATTGAGCGCCTGCTGGACGTCATGGAAAGGCCGCTGGACGCGCGTATTCTCGGCAAGCAGATTATCCGCGAAATTCTTTATCACGTGCTGCTGGGGCCGGGCGGCGGGGCGTTACTCGCGCTGGTGAGCCGACAGACCCACTTCAGCCTGATCAGCCGCGTGCTCAAGCGTATTGAAAGCCAGTACACGGAGAACCTCAGCGTTGACCAACTGGCGGCGGAAGCGAACATGAGCGTTTCGGCGTTTCACCACAACTTTAAGTCGGTGACCAGTACCTCGCCGCTGCAGTACCTCAAAACCTACCGTTTGCATAAGGCACGGATGTTGATGATCCACGACGGCATGAAGGCCAGCGCGGCGGCCATGCGCGTCGGCTATGAAAGTGCCTCGCAGTTCAGTCGGGAGTTTAAGCGCTATTTCGGCGTCACGCCGGGAGAGGATGCGTCACGTATAAGAACGATGCAGGGCGCCTGAGGGGAAACGTAGGCCGGGAAAGCAGTAGCTCCACCCGGCTTTTGTTTATGCACTGCAATACTTTTTCTTAATAACCACCGCAATGGTACCCACCAGCCCAGCAACCAGCAGGAATATCGGCAGGATCATCAGGAAGGTCATCACCTGATCTTCATGGTGCTTCACAAAGGGGATCATGTTCAGCGCGTAGCCGAGGGTGGTGACCACGCCAACCCACAGCAGGGCGCTCAGCCAGTTGAAGAACTGGAAGCGGCGGTTAGACAGCCCGGAAATACCCGCCATGGTGGGCAGAAGGGTGCGCACAAACGCCAGGAAACGCCCGGCGAGCAGCGCCAGCAGGCCGTGGCGGTCAAACATGCAGGTCGCACGCTGATGGTATTTATGCGGTAACTGCGCCAGCCAGCCCTTCACCACGCGCGTGTTCCCCAGCCAGCGGCCCTGCAGATAGCTCAGCCAGCAGCCCAGGCTCGCGGCGGAGGTAAGGATAACCATCGTTGGCGTAAAGTCCATGACGCCTTTGCCGATCAACGCCCCGGCAAGCAAAAGCAAACTGTCACCGGGTAAAAACGAGGCTGGCAGTAATCCATTTTCCAGAAACAGCGTCGCGAACATCACGAAATAGACGACGCCTACAACGTGGGGATCCGCCAGGGCGGCAAAATCATGTTGCCAGAGCGCCGCGATAATATCTTGAATAACAGCCATGGACTTTCCTGTGGAACAGCAGAGATAACGCTATTGTACTCCCAATTTCACCTGTCGGGATTGATCGCAGGCGCAACTCATGCAGACTTTTCTGCATGCAGTGTTCACAAAAGCGTCCGGGGAGTACATTTTCAGCCCGCACTCTACACGATACGTTCAAAGCCTGCAGATAAATCCGCAATTAAATCGTCCACATTTTCTAAACCGATATGCAATCTAATGAGGGTGCCGCTGAAGTCCACTTCTCCGCCGGGGCGCAGGGCCGCGATCTGCTCCGGCTGATTCGGCAGGATCAGAGATTCAAAACCGCCCCAGGAGTAGGCCATGCTGAAGAGGGTAAAATTATCCAGATAGCTTGCCAGCTCGTCATTACTTAGCCGTTTTTTAAGCACAAACGAGAACAGCCCGCTGCTGCCCGTAAAGTCACGTTGCCAGAACTCATGGCCTTTACTACCCGGCAGCGCCGGATGGTTCACGCTCTCAACCTGCGGATGCTGCGCCAGCCATTCAGCGATTTTCAGGCTACTTTCATGATGCTGACGCATACGCACGCCGAGCGTACGAATGCCCCGGCTGGTCATGTATGCCGTGTCTGCATCCACCATCTGGCCCATCAGGTAGGCATTTTCCCGCAGCTGGTCCCAGCAGCGCGCGTTGGAAACCGCGGTGCCAATCATCCCGTCAGAGTGTCCAATCAGGTATTTCGTTGCCGCCTGAATCGAGATATCAATATCGAATTCCAGCGCCTTAAACAGCACACCTGCCGCCCAGGTGTTGTCGATCATGATAATCGCCTCTGGCGCTTTGCTGCGCACGGCCTTCACGATAGCCGGAACGTCGTGCACTTCCATGGTGATGGAGCCAGGAGATTCCAGGAACACAATGCGCGTGTTTGGCTGGATAAGTTCAGCAATGCCTTCACCAATCAGCGGGTCAAACCAGCTGGTGGTCACGCCGAGCTTGCTGAGAATTTTGGTGCAGAAATCCTGGCTGGGTTCATAGGCGGTGTTGGTCATCAGGATATGGTCGCCCTGTTCCACAAACGCCAGAATGGTGTTGGCGACCGCCGCCGCACCGCACGGGAACAACGCGCAGCCCGCGCCCCCCTCCAGCTCGCACATCGCTTCCTGCAGCGAAAAATGGGTTAGCGTGCCGCGGCGACCGTAGAACAGCCCACCTTTCGCGCGGTTACGCGTGGCGATTTTTTTCTCCTCAACGGTATCAAACACCAGCGAGGAGGCGCGTTGAATCACGCTGTTAACCGATCCCTGAGTGTATTTTTTGCTGCGTCCCGCCTGCACCAGCGTGGTATCAAGATGCTTCTTCGTCATGTTCGCTAACCCTGTTTTTATACGTCTGGACGTCCAGACTACCACGATTGTAAAAAACTGCACCCGCATGCTTATCGAATAAGCAGAAAATAGTAGCAAAAAAGCGCATAAGAAATTTTTACTGCGTAAGCGCAAGGAAACTGAGCGAAAATTACGGCACCATGTAAATACTAATGAGAACGACTATCAATTCGACGGCTTTTTGATATTATTACGTTCAGATTTTGTGATTTGCGTCCTGGAGATACAGAGTGGGTAATAATTTGATGCAGACGGATCTCTCCGTTTGGGGCATGTATCATCATGCTGACATCGTGGTTAAGATTGTGATGATCGGCCTGATTCTGGCGTCCGTTGTCACCTGGGCTATCTTCTTCAGCAAAAGCGCCGAGCTGCTTTCGCAGAAGCGTCGCCTCAAGCGGGAACAGCAGCAGCTGGCAGAAGCCCGCTCTCTGGATCAGGCTTCTGAGATGACCTCATCCTTCCACCCGAAAAGCCTGACCACCCTGTTAGTGAATGAAGCTCAGAACGAGCTGGAACTCTCCGCCGGCAGTGAAGATAACGAAGGTATTAAAGAGCGTACCGGTTTCCGTCTGGAGCGTCGCGTTGCGGCCGTTGGCCGACACATGGGACGCGGCAATGGGTATCTGGCGACCATCGGCGCGATTTCACCGTTCATCGGTCTTTTCGGTACGGTCTGGGGCATCATGAACAGCTTTATCGGCATTGCCCAGACCCAAACCACCAACCTGGCGGTAGTGGCCCCGGGTATCGCGGAAGCGCTGCTGGCGACGGCAATCGGTCTGGTCGCGGCAATTCCGGCGGTGGTTATCTACAACATTTTCGCGCGTATGATCGGCAACTACAAAGCCACGCTCGGCGACGTTGCCGCTCAGGTTCTGCTGCTGCAAAGCCGCGATCTCGACCTGAATGCCAGCGCCGTGAAGCCGGTGCATGCGGCGTCTAAACTGCGCGTAGGTTGATTGTATGGCAATGCGTCTAAACGAAAATCTGGACGATAACGGCGAAATGCACGAAATCAACGTGACGCCGTTTATCGACGTCATGCTGGTGCTGCTGATTATCTTCATGGTGGCAGCACCCCTGGCGACGGTCGACGTGAAGGTGAATCTGCCTGCCTCCTCCAGCCAGCCGCAGCCGCGTCCGGAAAAGCCAATTTATTTGTCGGTGAAAGCGGATAAATCCATGTTCCTGGGGAACGACCCTGTGACGGATGCCTCCGTTATTCCGGCGCTGGACCAGCTGACCGGCGGCAAGAAGGACACCACCGTCTTCTTCCGGGCGGACAAAACCGTCGACTACGAAACCATGATGAAGGTAATGGACACGCTGCATCAGGCGGGTTATCTGAAGATTGGGCTGGTCGGGGAAGAGAAAGCGGCCTCGAAGTGATAAAGAAGCTGGCGAAAGCCGGCTTTTTTTATGCCTGTTGGTTTATGCGTTTTTGTTGTCCGTCGGTGCGGTAGAGGAGGTGGTGGTCAGCGCGTCCTCATCGAGCGCAACGCAGGTGACGTTTGACGTACGGTACTCACCGGCTGACAGTTTGCGCGTCAGGCGCAGGGTGGCGACTTCTCTGGCAAGCAGATACTGATAGTTGGCCTCAAGACGTCCCAGCAGTTTCTCTTTCAGTTCTGGAAACTGTTCGATGATGGCGTTCATCACGGCGCCGTAAATTTCTTCTTTGACCTGTAACGGATAAATCTCGCGGCGATTCTGCCATTTCAGACGCACCAGCGTTGCCGGGATCGATACCAGGTCTTGTGTAATACGCGTCATCTCGGCATTTTTTGCATTTCTTAGCGCCTCGATATTTTGCTTTAAGATAAATTCATCACTTTTTTTATCATCTAAAGTCAAATAAACGTTATTGTCTTTAACTTCTTTCACGTTAATCTTCCCCCAGGGTATAAAAAATAGGGTTGTTTTTTTGTCGCGTAATTAGATTAAGCCAAATTTCATTGCCGGCCTCATTTATTTCTTTCGTTTTTTCAGCCATTATTTGACTTAGTTTCTGGGCATCTATTTCGCCTTCTGCCTGCAGGTCATTCAGCAGGTGGACGAAGGCTTCAATTTTTATAGCGCGAAATAAGCGGTCTTTTATATGGCGATCGTGCTCTTCCAGCAGCATATTACGGGATTTGCCAGTGTGAGAGACGCCAATTAATATATCAGGCTCGAAATCAGAGAGCTTTCTTTTCCCCTGAGTGAAACTGGCCTTTTTTTCTTCTTCCGTCGGTTGCTGTTCCACAGGCGTAATGTGGTACTTAGCCGGGACGAGATAGTCGGGCAGCATTTTTAATTTCCTTTAATTTCAACAGGGTGGGGTTGGTAAAGGCGTGAGATTCGTTGACAATATCATGAGGCAATTTTAAAATCAAAAAAAATGGAGCCAACCCATGAACAGCATCTTTTTTACGGTCATCACATTACTATTACTGACCGCTGGTGTGCTTTTATTGATGCAGGAGTTCAATAAAACGAAAGTGTCGAAAGACACCAGTGAACCGCCACAACCTGAACTGATGACAAAAGAGGAAGGAGAAGATCATTTCTCTGTTTTGATGAACTCCGTTACGCCTGTCTGGTACTGGCGGGTGAATCATGAATATATCGACTTCTTACACGCGACAATTAAGCGCATGAAAATGTCGGAAATTAATGACACGCCCGGTCTGTTTGAGGCGCAGCGTCGCTGTAGCGATCTGAATTCAGCGGTTTATAAATATTACGACAACATCAAAAAGCGCTGTCTTAACGGTGAGAAGGTCTCGTATTCCGACCTGGACGTATTAAACCTTCGCCAGTGTTTTCGCGAGTTTAGCCTGGAAGCCTACCCGGAGCTGGTGGTGCTGGTCTGGCCGGAGTATGCGCGTCCTGAGGTTAACCCGGACGACGTCTGAGTGGCGTACTGGTTAGTTCTTGCAAACAGTCAGCGCCGTTGAGATATACTGAGCGCTGGTTTCGTTTGCAGACAGGATTTTATGGAACGCTTCTTTGAAAACGCAATGTATGCCTCTCGCTGGCTGCTCGCACCCGTCTATTTCGGTCTTTCCCTGGCGCTGGTCGCCCTGACGATCAAGTTCTTCCAGGAGATTTTCCACGTATTGCCTAACATTTTCTCCGTGGCGGAAGCCGATTTAATTCTGGTTCTGCTGTCGCTGGTGGATATGACGCTGGTGGGCGGCTTACTGGTGATGGTGATGTTCTCCGGTTATGAGAACTTCGTCTCTCAGCTTGATATCGCCGAGCATAAAGAAAAGCTCAGCTGGCTGGGGAAAATGGACGCCTCGTCGCTGAAGAACAAAGTTGCGGCATCAATAGTGGCAATCTCCTCTATCCACCTGTTACGCGTGTTTATGGACGCGAAAAACGTCCCGGATAATAAGCTGATGTGGTATGTGATTATCCACCTGACGTTTGTGCTGTCGGCGTTTGTGATGGGGTATCTGGATAAGATCAGTAAGAAATAAGGTACACATTTCTCCCCTCACCCTTCCCCCGGGAGAGGGTGAGGGGAGAAAGCATCGAACCACACTATTTATCCGACGACGCCTGCCACAAATTCAGTTCCCCGTCCGCCACGTGCTGGTCAATCCGCGTCAGTTCATCTTCCGTAAAGCGCAGATTACCCAGCGCCTGAACGTTCTCCTCCAGCTGTTCCGGGCGGCTCGCGCCAATCAGTACTGACGTCACGCGAGCATCTTTCAGCAGCCAGCTCAGCGCCATCTGCGCCATTGTCTGCCCGCGCGCCTGCGCCATCTCATTAAGCAGACGAAGACTGTTCAGGTTAGCTTCCGTCAGCATTTTCTGCGTCAGGCCGCGCACTTTGTTCCCCTCGCGCTGCATACGAGAACCTTCCGGAATACCGTTCAGGTATTTTCCGGTCAGCAGACCCTGCGCCAGCGGGGTAAAGGCAATACACCCCGTGCCGTTTGCTTCCAGCGTATCCAGCAAGCCGGTCTTATCGACCCAGCGGTTAAGCAGGTTATAGGACGGCTGGTGGATCAGCAGCGGGATCTTCCACTCGTGCAGCAGCGCGGCCATTTTTTGTGTGCGCTCGGTAGAGTAGGAGGAAATCCCCACGTACAGCGCTTTCCCACTCTGAACAGCATGAGCCAGCGCGGAGGCCGTCTCTTCCATTGGCGTATTTTCATCCACGCGGTGGGAATAGAAAATATCCACGTATTCGACGCCCATACGTTTCAGGCTCTGGTCGAGACTGGCGAGCAGATACTTGCGTGAGCCGCCTGAACCGTACGGGCCTGGCCACATGTCGTAACCGGCTTTAGTGGAGATAATCAGCTCGTCGCGATACCGGGCAAAGTCCTCACGCAGCAGGCGGCCAAAGTTCTCTTCCGCGCTTCCCGCAGGCGGGCCGTAGTTGTTGGCAAGATCGAAATGGGTAATACCGAGATCGAAGGCTTTACGCAGCAGCGCGCGCTGGGAATCAAGGGGCTGAACGTGGCCGAAGCTATGCCACAGGCCCAGCGACAGCGCGGGCAGGCGCAGGCCGCTCTTGCCACAGTAGCGGTACTGCATATTCTCGTAGCGGGTAGCGTCAGGGTACCAGGACATGATGTCTCCTTTTCTTATAGATGATTTTTTGAAACGTCGTTTTCATTCTGAACTTATCACATCATGTCGTGCGAAGATAAGGGTTAACGGTGGCTGTGCGACCTGTGAAGCCACGCTAACTAAAAATAATCACAAAAGGTTATAATTTCCCTGCACCCTGCCGATAACGAGAGTAGCACTCGCCTCTGGGCGAATTCACCCTCACGGCAAGGAAGACTTATGAATATGCTTCGTAATTTCACGATCCGTTTCGTCATGCTGACGATCCTCGGGATTTTTTGTTTAATGTGGGCGGGCGTCGGGCTGTACAGCACCTGGTCCCTGTCACGGGTATCAGACGGCAATGAAGTCGATCGCCAACTGGTTAAACAGATGATGGTGCTCAGCCAGGGCAACGATCAGTATTTCCGCTTTGTGACCCGTCTGAGCCGCGCCATGGAGGTCAAAGCCGCTGGCGGCACGCCGGATTTGTCCTCTGCCCAACAGGCGCTGGACAACATGGGTAAGAAACTGGCCGAAATGAAGGCGATCTCGCCTGGCCCAATGGATGAGCAGGTCTCTGCGCAGGTGATCGGTACCTGGCAGGCGCTGCTTGAACAGGGCGTGACGCCGCAAATGGAGCAGGCGAAGCAGGCGACCCTGGACGGCTACCGCCAGCAGGCCAACAACGTTACGCCGCCGCTGAGTCGTGCGTTTGGTGCCGCCGCCGAGAAGTTCAATAATGCCGCCGCGAAGACGCTCGACAGCACCCGCATGGTGGTCGACGGCCTGACCAGCATGACCCGCACGGTTATTATCGTCGCCACCATTATCGGCCTGCTGATCCTGCTCTTTACCGACCGCTACCTGGTGGCGATGCTGGTCAAACCGCTGGAGCGCATTCGCCAGCAGTTCCGCCAGATTGCCCAGGGCGATCTCAGCCAGCCCATTGCGCCTTTCGGCCGCAACTGCGTGGGACAGCTGGTGCCGCTGCTGAGCGCCATGCAGGACAGCCTGCGTGAAGCGGTCAGTACCATTCGCTCCGGCAGTGAGAATATCTGGCGCGGCGCGACGGAGATCTCCAGCGGCAACAACGATCTCTCTTCCCGTACCGAAGAGCAGGCTGCCGCGCTGGAAGAGACGGCGGCCAGCATGGAACAGCTGACCGCTACCGTGAAGCTGAACGCCGAAAGCGCGCGTCAGGCCAGCCAGCTTGCCGATGTGGCCTCAACCACCGCCAGCCGCGGCGGCTCGCTGGTGGAAGAGGTGGTCACCACCATGAGCGGTATTTCGGAAAGCTCGAAGAAAATTGCTGAAATCACCAACGTCATCAACAGCATTGCCTTCCAGACCAATATTCTGGCGCTCAATGCGGCCGTAGAAGCGGCGCGCGCGGGCGAGCAGGGGCGTGGGTTCGCCGTGGTCGCGGGTGAAGTCCGCAACCTGGCAAGCCGCAGCGCCAATGCGGCAAAAGAAATTGAGGGTCTGATTACCGATTCCGTGACCCGCGTCGAGCAGGGTGCGCAGCTGGTGAGTGACACCGGCACCACCATGGATGCGATTTTGCGCGACGTGACGGAGGTGACGACCATTATGAAGCAAATCGCGTCGGCTTCTGAGGAGCAAAGTAAGGGCATTTCGCAGGTCGGGATTGCCATTACGCAGATGGACGGCGTCACCCAGCAGAACGCCTCGCTGGTCGAAGAGGTTTCCGCGGCAGCCGCGGCGCTGGAACGCCAGACCGAAGAGCTTCAACGCTCGGTGCAGAAGTTCCGCCTGACGGCATAACACAACAGGCCGCCTGATGCGGCCTTACTTCTTTCTTTTCCCGATGCTGTTAGTGCGTCGCTTCACCAATCAGCGCGCCCGTGCCGGCACCCACGGCCGCGCCTTTCAGCACGCTATTGCCCGTCACCGCAGCCGCGCCCGCGCCAACGACGGCACCCACGGCACCGCCCTTACGTGCGTCTTTGCCTTTTTCGCCGTTTTTGAACATTGCACCCGTGCCTGCGCCAACCACGGCACCACCCACGGTTGATTTCAGATCTTTGCCCGTGGCTGCGCCAATAGCAGCACCTGCTACCGCGCCGGCGGCGGTTTTGTCGATGGCCATTCCCGAGGTGGAAAAAATGAGGGCGCTGATAACCAGCGTTGTTTTAATAAGTCTCATAACAGATCCTTTGTGACTGCTGTCAGTTGATACGGCGTTTCTCATTCTGAGGTGAGAAAAACGTCCAGATAGTGCCAGCAATAGCCACTCAACCTTTAGGTTAATCATGCCCTGGGCAAGGATCGCGGCTGCCGGGCGGGGAGCCGCCCGGCGGAACGTTACGCCTGACGCTTGTCTTCCGTATTGGTATCGAAGTCGCTCGCCGCGTGGCGTTCGTGGAGCTGCTCGTTCAGCTCGCCGCTGGTGCGGTTAACGATGCGACCGCGCTTAACCGCATGGCGGTTCGCCACGTCCTTCGCCCAGCGCTGGACGTTGGTGTACTTCTCCGCGTCCAGGAACTCGGCGGCGTTATAGACGCTGCCCAGTGCCACGCAGCCGAACCACGGCCAGATCGCCATATCCGCGATGGTGTACTCCTCACCCGCCACGTAGCGCCCGCGCGCCAGCTGTTTATCCAGCACGTCGAACAGGCGCTTAGCTTCCATGGTGAAGCGGTCAATCGCGTACTCGATTTTTACCGGCGCATAGTTGTAGAAGTGGCCAAAGCCGCCGCCGAGGAACGGTGCCGCGCCCTGGAGCCAAAACAGCCAGTTCAGCGTCTCGGTGCGTCCCGCCGGATCTTTCGGCAGGAAGTGGCCGAATTTCTCCGCCAGATAGAGCAGGATATTGCCGGATTCAAATACGCGCGTTGGCGGGTTCGTGGAGTGGTCACGCAGCGCCGGTATTTTCGAGTTCGGGTTCACGTCGACAAACCCGCTGGAGAACTGGTCGCCCTCGCCGATGCGGATCAACCACGCATCGTATTCCGCGCCCGTCACGCCCAGCGCCAGCAGCTCTTCGAGCATGATCGTCACCTTCTGGCCGTTCGGTGTGCCCAGCGAGTAGAGCTGCAGCGGGTGAGAGCCGACAGGAAGATCTTTCTCATGCGTTGCGCCGGAAATTGGACGGTTGATGTTGGCGAACGCGCCGCCGCCGTTCTTTTTCCATTCCCATACTTTTGGTGGCTGATACGTGTTGTCTGACATGTTGGCCTGCCTTTTTAGTGATGTGTTGAGGCAGTGTAGCAGGAGATTTGTGAAGCGTTTAACGTTGTGAGCGCAAGCAATTAACCGCTATTCCTTCTGCTGCTTATATATATCAAATCCGGCATAAGCTTAATCGAAAATCGCATTTTCATAATTAATGCGTAAACCACTAAAGCTGAATATGATGCTTCAACATAAATAAAAGATGCAGTAATAAACACTTTATAAGGCAAGGAGTTAGTGAGATGCGCAAGCTTCTGTTATCTGCAGTGGTCGTTTCGCTCGCGTTAGGCCTGGCGGGCTGTGATGATGCGAAAAATAAAGAGACAAATTCGGCCGCGGCGGCAAAAAGCGACGCGCCAAAAGAGGGCGGTTCGCTCATTATCGGGATTACCTCCGGCGACCCGTTAGCCGTTAATCCGCTCTACGCCAGCGACCGCACAACGTTAACCATCATGCAGGCGCTTTATGCCCCGCTGTACAGCTTTAATAACGGCAACATTGAGTGGGGCCTGGCGGAAAGCTTGACGCCTTCTGCCGACAACCTGAGCTACACTCTGACGTTAAAACCGAACCTGAAATGGCAGGACGGCCAGCCGCTGACGGCGGACGACGTGGTCTTCACCTTCAATAAGCTGCTGGATGCCAAACAGCACAGCTTCTTCCGCAGCATGTTTACCTACGGCGGCAAGCCTGTTGAAGTGAGCAAGGTTGATGAGCGCACCGTTAAGTTCACCTTACCGCAGGTCAGCGCGGCCTTTACCGGCACCCTGGTGCAGATCTACCCGATCCCGCAGCACGTGTTCGCCGGTGAAGGCGACCTGGAAAAGAGCACCAAAAACGATGCGCCGGTCGGTTCCGGGCCGTTCAAATTTAAAGAGTATCGCGCCGGTCAGTATTACGCCCTTACGCGCTTCGACGATTACTGGAACGGCAAACCGAAGCTCGATTCCGTCACCTACCGTTTCGCCAAAGACAGCAACGCCGCCAACCTGGCGCTGCAAAACGGTGAAATCAACCTCAAGATGGTTGACCCGCAGGATGTGAACCGCCTGAAAAATACCGGGAAATTTGACTTCGTGGTCTATCCGGAAGGCCGTCTGGCCTATATGACGTTCAACCAGAACGTGGCGGTGATGAAGAGCAAAGCGCTGCGTCAGGCCATCGCGTACGCCATCAACAAAGACGAGCTAACCCAGACCGCGTTTACCTCGCTGGACTACGCTAAACCGGCGACGTCGTTTCTGACGCCAGATACGCTTTATAAGACGGATGACGTTGAACAGTACAAATTCGATCTGCAAAAAGCCAAAGACCTGCTCAAGACGTCCGGCGCGCCGGACAACCTCAAGCTGCGCCTGGCGTATGTGAACACCAACAAAACCCAGGAGAGCATGGCGCTCTACATTCAGCAGGCGCTGAAGGGCATTGGGGTGAACGTGGAGCTGATGCCGCTGGACTCCAACGCCATGTCTCAGCGCAGTCTTGATATGAACAACACCGCGTGGGAACTGAACCTGGGCGGCTACATTATGGGATCAGAGCCGGACGGTTACAAATCGCTGTTCTTGAGCAACGAAGCCTATAACTACGCGCACTACAAAAATCCGCAGTTTGATGCCCTGTGGGATAAAGGTGCGGTGGAAACCGACGCCGCGAAACGTGCCGATATCTACAAGCAAATTCAGCAGACCGTGGCGAACGAGATGACCTACTACCCGATCGCCTACACCAATGCGACCGTCGCCGTGGATAAACGCTTCGGCGGCACGAAGGAAGCGGAGCCGAAGCCGGTTTATCTGTTCCAGGATCTGTCAAAAATTTATCAAAAATAGGCTGTTGCCCCGGTCGTAAGATCGGGGCCTTTTAAGGGCACGTCGTGAACACACTCCTCACGCGTCGGCTGCTGCAGCTGCTGCCGATGCTTTTCTTTATTTCGCTGGTGGCGTTTTTGCTGGTCAAGCTCGCGCCCGGCGACCCCGTGGCCGCGTACATCACGCCGCGTATGGCGCCGGAAGATATTGAGCGCATTCGCCAGAGCCTGGGGCTGGATAAGCCGCTGGTCACGCAGTACGTCCTGTGGCTGAAAAGCGTCCTGCAGGGCGATCTCGGCTATTCGTTGATTTACCACCGCCCGGTGCTGGAGATGATCGGCGAACGCATTCCGGCCACGCTGGGGCTGATGGGGGCGTCGCTGCTGATGGCTATCGTGCTGGCGATCCCGCTGGGGCTGCTGGCGGGGGCATTTAAGCACCGCTGGCTGGATCACCTGCTGAACCTGTTTGCCTATATCGGCATCTCGGTACCGATTTTCTGGTTCGGCATTTTGCTCATCACCGTTTTTGCCGTGCAGCTTAACTGGTTCCCCAGCATGGGGATGCGCACCATCGGCATGGAGGATAACGGGCTGGATCTGCTGCGCCACGGCGTGCTGCCGTGTATTGCGCTCACGTTCTATAACCTCTCCAGCTACGTGCGCTACATCCGCTCTAACACCATCTCGCAGCTCTCCGCCGACTACGTACAGACCCAGCTTGCCTACGGCGCCACGCGTTTCAGTATTCTGTTACGCCACGTGCTGAAAAACGTCTTGCTGCCGGTGATTACCCTGTTCGGCCTGTCGTTCGGTGAGCTGATTGTAGGAGCTTATGTGACCGAGAGCGTCTTCTCCTGGCCGGGGATGGGGCTGCTCGGGATCCAGTCGATCGCCTCGCTGGACTACCCGCTGATTATGGCGATCATCATGCTCTCGTCGATAATGCTGATCGTCGGTAACCTGATCGCCGACGTGCTTTATCGCTTCGCCGATCCCCGCATTCGTACGCTGAGGTAACCGGATGAGCAGACGCTGGCAGCAGGTTCGTCACCAGCTGCGCCGCAACCGTCCGGCGCAGTTCTCCCTGTTTGTGCTTTTTATTTTCGTTGTCGCCGCGCTCTGTGCGGGGTTAAGTCCGTACGATCCAGATCGGATGGCGCTCGGCGCGCGCACGTTGCCGCCGGATGCCGCGCACTGGTTCGGCACCGACGAGTACGGGCGCGACTACTTTACCCGAGCGCTGTATGGCGGCCAGATCTCCCTGATGGTCGGTTTTCTTGCCATGCTCTTTTCCACGCTTATCGGCACGGTGGTAGGAACGGTGAGCGGCTATTTTGGCGGCTGGCTGGATAACCTGATGATGCGCGCCGTGGATATCCTGATGGCCATTCCGGCCTTCTTCCTGCTGCTGGTGGTGAATGCTTACCTCAAGCCGGGCGTGGATAACATCATTCTGATTATCAGCCTGCTGACGTGGATGAACATGTCGCGTCTGGTGCGTGCTGAAACCCTATCGGTGAAAGAGCGCGAGTACGTGCTTTATGCCCGCGCGTCGGGAGCGCATCCGCTGCGTATTATCGGGCGCCACATCATTCCCGGCGTGCTGCCGACCATTATCGTGGCGGCCACGCTGAATATCGCCTCGGCCATTCTGATGGAGTCAACGCTCAGCTTCTTAGGGCTGGGCGTGCAGGCACCGGCGGCATCATGGGGAAGCATGCTTAACAACGCCCAGTCTTATATTGGCGAAGCGTCGTGGCTGGCGATGTTCCCCGGCATTCTGATCCTGCTGACGGTGTTCAGCTTTAACGTGCTGGGCGATGTGTTCCGTACCGCCTTTGAGCCGGGAGCAAATCGCGATGAGTAACTTATTAGCGCTTGAGAACCTGCAAACCACGTTCCGCACCCGCGAGGGCGAGGTTCAGGCGGTGCGTGGCGTGAGCTTTCAGGTTCAGCCGGGGGAACTCGTCGGTATCGTCGGCGAGTCGGGCTGCGGGAAAAGCGTCACCTGTAAGTCGATTATCCAGCTTCTGGGGAGCAACGGACGGATAACCGGCGGCAGCATTCGCTTCCAGAATGAGGACCTGGCGCAGAAAACGCCCGCGCAGATGCGTGCCATTCGCGGCAACGAGATCGCGATGATTTTTCAGGATCCGATGACCGCCCTGAACCCGGTGCTCACTATCGGCAAGCAGATGTCTGAGATCCTGGTGCGAAATAAAAAACTGTCGAAAAAAGCGGCCAAAGCGGCAGCAATAGCCATGCTGGATCAGGTGGGCATTGCTGAAGCGGAACGCCGATACGACCAGTATCCCCACGAGTTCAGCGGTGGAATGCGCCAGCGCGTGATGATCGCTATTGCGCTCTCCTGCAATCCGAAGCTTCTTATTGCCGATGAGCCGACCACCGCGCTGGACGTGACCATTCAGGCGCAGATCCTGCGCCTGCTGAAAAGTCTGCAACAGCAGACCCGGACCGCGATTTTGCTGATCACCCACGATCTCGGCGTGGTGGCGCAGGTCTGCAGCCGCGTGGTGGTGATGTACGGCGGGCTGGTGATGGAGGAGGGGAGCGTGGAGGACATTTTTTATCACCCTGCGCATCCTTACACCCAGGGTCTGCTGGCCTCGCTGCCGCGCCCGGATGAGGTGAATCAACGTTTATCGCCCATTGAAGGTTCGCCGCCTGGCCTGCTTAACCCGCCGCCGGGCTGTCCATTTGCGGAACGCTGCCCGAAGCGCATGCCCCAGTGTGAACGGCAACCCGCATTTTACACCGCCGGAGAGGGCCATCGCGCCGCCTGCTGGCTATGGGCCGAGGAGATTCAGGCATGAGTGAACAACAGGCGCCATTAGTGAGCGTGCGCGATCTGCGCAAGCACTATCCGCTCAACGGCGGTTTGCTGCGTAAAGGCGTGGCCGTGAAGGCGGTTGATGGCGTGAGCTTTGATATCCAGTCCGGCGAGACGTTTGGCCTGGTGGGGGAGTCCGGCTGCGGAAAATCCACCCTCGGGCGCGCCATACTGCGCCTTTTCGATATCACCGCGGGCGAGATCCACTTTGCCGGACAGGCAATCGCCCACGCCCGCGAAAGAGAGCTCAAGCCGCTGCGTAAGCGGATGCAGGCAATTTTTCAGGATCCTTACTCCTCGCTCAACCCCGGTATGACGGTGCGACAGCTGGTGGCCGAACCGATGCAGATCCACGGCTACAGCCGCGAAGAACAGCGAGAACGTACGGAAACGCTGCTCTACAAAGTGGGGCTGAAGCACGAACACCTTGAACGGTTCCCGCATGAGTTCAGCGGCGGGCAGCGTCAGCGCATCAGTATTGCCCGCGCGTTGTCCGTGCATCCTGAATTTGTGCTGTGCGATGAGCCGCTCTCGGCGCTGGACGTATCGGTGCAGGCGCAGGTGGTGAATATTTTGCAGGACCTGCAGCAGGAGTTGGGGCTAACCTATCTGTTTATCGCCCACGATCTCTCCATGGTGCGCCATATCTCCAGCCGCATTGGGGTGATGTATCTCGGCAAACTGGTAGAGGTGGCCCCGGCGAATGAACTGTATCAGCGCCCGGCACACCCTTACACCCGCGCGCTGCTGGCGGCGGTTCCCCAGCCCGATCCGCGCATCCGCAATCTCGAAGACGCCACCCTGCGCGGCGACATTCCAGGCCCCACGTCCGCGCTGCCGGGCTGTAAGTTCTGCAGCCGCTGCCCGCACGCCATGCCGGTTTGCCAGACGCAGGAGCCTGCGATGCAGGAGATTGCGCCAGGGCATTTCGCGGCATGCTGGCTGTTTTAAATGTTATTCACGCGTCGCGCAGGTGTATGATAAACGCTCCTCTGTCAGGTTAATTACAACGTGCAGACGACGACAACCCTTCAAAAAATTGCCGCCTGCCTGTTTTAGGTTGGATACATGCGTAAAGGAAAGTTAAGCAGTGATGCGCCATTCGGGACGTTGTTAGGCTATGCGCCCGGTGGCGTGGCGATTTACTCTTCAAATTACGGCAGTCTGGACCCGCGTAACTACCCGGAAGACGCGGACTTTCGCAGCTATATTGGCAACGAATACATGGGCCACAAGTGGCAGTGCGTTGAGTTTGCCCGCCGTTTCCTGTTCCTCAACTATGGCTTCGTGTTTACCGACGTCGGCATGGCGTGGGAAATCTTCTCCCTGCGCTTTTTGCGCCAGGTGGTGAACGATAACATTCTGCCCCTTCAGGCTTTTGCCAACGGCTCGAAGCGCGCACCGCGCGCCGGGGCGTTGCTGATCTGGCAAAAAGGCGGCGAGTTTCACGAGACCGGCCACGTGGCGGTGATCACCCAGCTTCTCGACGATAAGGTGCGTATTGCGGAGCAGAACGTGATTCACTCCCCGCTGCCGCTCGGGCAGCAGTGGACGCGCGAGCTGCGCATGACCGTGGAGAATGGCTGCTATACCCTTCATGACACCTTCAGCGATACCGAAATTCTCGGCTGGATGATCCAGACGGACGACACGGAGCACAGCATTCCCCAGCCTGAACCGGACGGTGAACTGCTGAAAATCCGCGGTGCGCGGCTGAAAAACAAACGTCAGTTCGACGGAAAATGGCTGAACGAAAATGACGCGCTGCAGCAGGCATATATCCGCGCCAACGGCCATGTGATCAACAAAGATCCCTGCCAGTATTTCACCATCACCGAAAGCGCCGAGCAGGAGCTGATCAAGGCCACCAACGAACTGCACCTGATGTACCTGCACGCGACGGACAAGGTGCTGAAAGACGACAATCTGCTGGCGCTTTTCGACATCCCGAAAATCCTCTGGCCGCGCCTGCGCCTCTCCTGGCAGTGGCGCCGCCACCATATGATCACCGGTCGTATGGATTTCTGCATGGATGAGCGCGGGATTAAGGTCTACGAGTACAATGCCGACTCCGCGTCTTGTCACACAGAAGGCGGGTTGATCCTCGAAGAGTGGGTCAAAAACGGCTATCGCGGCAACGGGCACAACCCGGCGGAAGGGCTGCTGGAAGAGCTGACCGGCGCATGGAAGCACAGCCACGCGCGGCCGTTCGTTCACATCATGCAGGACAACGATGTCGAAGAGGACTATCACGCGCTCTTTATCCAGCGCTCGCTGATGCAGGCCGGGTTTGAAACCAAAATTCTGCACGGGCTTGGCGCCCTGAGCTGGGATGCTGCCGGGCAGCTGATTGACGACGAAGGTCGCCACGTCAACTGCGTGTGGAAAACCTGGGCGTGGGAGACGGCGATAGAGCAGATCCGCGAGGTCAGCGAAACCGAATACGCCGCCGTGCCGATCCGCACCGGGCATCCTGCGGGCGAGGTACGCCTGATTGATGTTCTGCTGCGCCCGGAAGTGCTGGTCTTTGAACCGCTGTGGACCGTTATTCCCGGCAACAAGGCGATTCTTCCGGTCCTGTGGCAGCTGTTCCCGAACCACCGTTACCTGCTCGACACCGATTTTGAAGTGAACGACCTACTGAAGCAGACCGGATACGCCGTCAAGCCGATTGCCGGACGCTGCGGCAGCAATATCGATCTCATCAGCGCCCAGGACGAGCTGCTGGATAAATCCAGCGGCAAGTTTGTTGACCGCAAAAATATCTACCAGCAGCTGTGGTGCCTGCCAAACGTGGACGGCAAGTACATTCAGGTCTGTACCTTTACCGTGGGCGGAAATTACGGCGGGACCTGCCTGCGCGGTGATGACTCGCTGGTGGTGAAAAAAGAGAGCGATATCGAGCCGCTGATTGTACTCAAGGATAAGTAACGAGCATCTGCGCTAAAAAAGCCCCCGCAGGGTATTCTCTGTGGGGGCTTTTAGTTACTGCGCTTCCTCGTCCTGCTGCGCGCTGGTTTTCAATTCGATGATGCGTCCAATCTGGTCATGATAAACCGTCAGCAGGTTGTGCTGGCTCATCTCCGAGATGAGCTGCGGTGAGACGTTAAAGCTGCGGGCAAGTTCGTCATGATGCAACAAGCCCGGCTGACGTCGTCTTACGTTCGCGCGGCAGCGGTTGTACTGATACCACAAAATCAGCAGCCAGCCGTTGAGCGCGGCGAACAGCAAATAGATCAACACCGTATTAAAGGAGGCAATAATCACGCTCCACCGGTGGTCGCTCTCCTCGGTTAACTGCATCCACAGCCTGGCATACAGGAAAAACAGAAACCCGCCCCACGCCACCACGGTTAACGCGGCATCAAAAAGTCGTGGCAGCAACCGATGTTCAGTCAAAATTAAGGTATTTTCGTTCATTGAAGGCTTCCTTTTCCCCGGTCCGGACTGATCCAGCGCGCGCGGGCGCGCTGACGTTTAAGCATGACTTTTGGAAATGCGACGAGGGTGGTGAACAGACCAATCATCCAGTAGACCATTGGGAACCAAATCACCCAGAAAAGCGAGCTTGCCACCTTGCGCTCATAGCGCCGCTCGATGTACAAGCTGACCAGGAACTGCAGCAGGCACATCACGCCCAGCAGCAGCCCGGTAAACGCCGGGGGAAACAGGGTTTCAACGGTCAGCCTGGCGGGAATGGGCGCGACGTGGCTGATGATGTACAGCAGCACCGTTATCGCATACGCGAAGGCCCACAGCGTTGACAGCGCGTACTCCAGAAACAGGGGCCACATGCGGTGATGCTCCCAGCGCGCCATCTTGCGCAGGTTGACCAGAAATACCTCCGCGCCGCCCTGTGCCCAGCGCAGACGCTGCTTCCACAGGCCCTTCAGCGTCTCCGGCATCAGGATCCAGCACAGCGCCCGCGGCTCGAAAAAGATATCCCAGTGGCGCAGCTGGAGCTTCCAGCTGATGTCGATGTCTTCGGTGATCATGTCCGGGCTCCAGTACCCGACGTCCGCCAGCGCCTGCCGACGAAAGGCGGCGATGACGCCGGAGACGGTAAAGACCCGGCCATAGATCCGCTGCGTCCGCTTGATGAGCCCAATGATGGACGAAAACTCGCCAACCTGAATGCGGCCAATCAGCGTGGAGCGCGTGCGAATGCGCGGGTTCCCGGTAACCGCCCCGACGTGGGGATACTGAATCAGCGGCGCGACCAGATAGGCCGCGGTGTCGCGGTCGAGCAGGGCGTCGCCGTCAATGCAGACCAGCAGATCGCCCCGGGCCGCCGCCGCCCCGGCTTTGAGCGCCACCGCTTTTCCCTGGTTCTCCGCGAGGTTAATCACCCGCAGACGCGGCTGCTCCAGCGCCAGCTGCTGCAGCACCTGCGCGGTGTTATCAGACGAGCCGTCGTTGATGGCGATCACTTCAATATTCTCGTATCGCTGAGCCAGCGCGGCGCTGATGGTCTCTCTGGCGTTTCTTTCCTCATTGAAGCAGGGGATTAGAATTGAGATGAGCGGCTCGCCGGCGAGCGTCGGGGCGGGCGTGTCTTTATCCCACGACCAGCGGCGTTCAAGCTGAAACCAGAAATAGAGGCCGCCGGTGACCCAGAGCACGGACATAAACAGCGGCCAGAAAAAGACAAAATCCAGAATCAGCTCGCCGGTAAAGAGGGCGGCCACACCTAACGGCAGCCCGAATACCAGACACAAAATTGAAAAGGCGATTATGCGATCAGTCATTGTCAGGGTACCAGTAGGAAGAAAAGACGGGCCTGATGCGCGAGATATCAGGCTGGTTATTGATGAAATCGTCAGGGTAGTAGCCGTAGTTTTTGATGCCGTTCAGCTGGAGGACGCGCATCCACGCCGCAAGCTGACTGTCGGAGACGGCGCGCTGCGGCTTCTGCTCCCAGTCTCTGGCCTGCAGCTCGAAAATGGTTTTATCCAGCGCGCCGGGCCGCGCGGCGACGGCCTTGATCAAACGCGTCAGCCAGGCATTGCTCTCGTTCGCCGGAACGGACTCCATCAGCGGCATTGCCATGGGCACCGTCCAGTCATAGGCCGCCAGAAAATCATCGAGTTTTTGCGCAAACCACGCTTCGCTTTCGGGCTGCAGAATGGGAAGGACGAACATATTGCGCGCGGTTTTTATCTGCGGGCCGCGGATGTGCTTCACCGCCTGGCTCAGAGCGAGGGTAAAATCGATAAGCCTCCGGCTTTTCTGGCGCGTCGTGTCCTGCCCGGCAGCGTCAACGTCCGTCAGTACCGCATCGTCATGGAACAGGATCCCGTTGAAGCTGGCATGGCGGGCCAGATCTTCATAGATTTCCGTCACCTGCAGGCGAACCTGCGGGTCCCACGGTGAAAGCCTGATGTAGGGCTCATTGGCCTCGCGCAGCTGGCCGGTTCGATCGTCCCGGCGCTGCACGCGCGGCAGGGCAGGATCGAGATCGAACGAGAGCACCGGCATCCACGCGTAGACCTTCACCCCCGCGCGGGTTTGCAGCTGCCAGGATACGAAGTTAAAGAGATCGGCCCGGACCGGAAGCCGGCGGTTGGGGAAATAGAGCGCCCTGATCCTGCCATCGCCCTGCGGGTCGGCAAACGCCTGCAGGAAGACGTGGCTGATTTTCATGTCGTAGACCCGCTGGATCAGCCTGTTGATGTTTTGGGTCTGCTGAGCCGGATCGGGATCGTAGACGTAGTCGAGATCGACGTGCATCACGCGCACGGGATCGTGCTCCTGAACCCGGCTGACCGAACTGGCAAACGCTTTGAGCGAGGGGTTGCCGGCGATCAGCAAACGGGGAATGCTACCGAGATTGCGCACGTCACCCAGCCCGTCCTCCAGAGTAAAGGCGAGCCGGTAGCCCTGCTGCCTGGCGATGGCGAGCGACGTACCGCTGGCGGCACCGTAAGGCCAGACCCAGGCGCGCGGCGCTTTGCCCGTCACCTGCGCGATTTTCTCCGTCACCTTGCGGACGTCATCGCCGATCCGCTGGCTGAACTGCTGGTCAGTTTCATAGCGCCCTGTCGCTTTATCATAAAAGCGGTTGGCGATGGCCGGTTCGCGGCTGCCCTGCGGGTTGGCGACGATGCCGTAATGCGAGGCCCAGGTATGCGATCCGATCTCAACCAGCGGAGACTGGCTGAGCTCGCGCACCATGTCCCAGGTCGCGAAGCGATCCCGGGGCGTCATCAGGCCGCCAAAGTTCACCTTCTGGTTTGCTGGCGTATCCACCCAGCTGCCCACCGGCGCCCAGAGCGCAGGCACGTTCCAGGCCTTAAGCAGCGGCCAGACGCGGGTGTAGAAGCTGCTGTAGCCGTCGTCAAAGCTGAGCAGAACGGCTTTCGGCGGCAGCGATTTTTTGCCGTCATGCGCGTCCAGAATGTCCTGCACGCTGATGGCGTGATAGCCGTTGTGCAGAAGCCAGCTAATCTGCTCGTTTAGCGCGCTGGTGCGCACGGAGAGGTAGCGCTGATCGGCGGCATCGTCTTCGACGTCGTGGTAGGCCAGCACCAGAAACTGGTTCTGCGGCCAGGGTTTGCTCGCCTCCGGCTGCGGCCGCTCGCTGGGCGCAACGAACGAGATCGCCTGCGCCCAGACGCTCGCGCTGAGGCAGAGCCAGCCGATGAGGATCAGGCTCACGGAAAAACGTGTGTTCAGCATATTCATCCTTAAAAGCGTAAAGTCGCGTCAAGCGTGACGGAGAGGTTGCTCTCGCGTTTGCCGTCGTAAGGGCGTTTATCCCAGTTCAGCATCACGCCGGTATCAATGACGTTATTCCACTGGACGCGTTGCCCGTAGCCCAGCAGGGCGATGGCGCCAACGGACTGGTTTTTCTGCCAGTAGCTGCCGCCTCCCGCCACCAACTGCTGGCTCCAGAGGGTGTCGTAATGGCGGTACATCTCATGGTCCACGGACAGGGCGGCCGTCACGGACAGATCCCGCGCCGGGTTGTAATAGAGCGTGTCCCGCAGGCTGTTTTTACTGGCGGCGATCCCCGGTTCAAGATCCAGCGTCAGGGTCGGGGTCTGCCAGAGACGCTCCTTACCCGTAAGGGTGTATTCCTGTCGGCGATTATGGTCTGAGAAGCGGCTGACGGCGGCGCTGAACTGGTACTCACGGCGCTCGTTTTGATACCAGCGGATCCCGCCTTCACCCCGGTTGGCGCTAATCCCGTTGCGTAATGCCCGTAGCGGCGCGGTGCGGGATAAGCGTTCAAGGCTGCCGCTGAACTGCCAGTTATCATTGAGAAAGTACGTGGTTGAGAGGCGAGCACCCGGCTTGTTTTCACCGTGATAGCGGTTGCTGGATACCTCGGCTTCGAGCTGAAGGTCGCGAGGACGCCACTCGATGCCGCCCAGGAGGTGACGGCTGGTGCCTTTGCCTTCATCGAAATTACCCTGCGCATAGCGGGTACCCGCAAACAGCCGCCAGCTATCCGCTACCGGTGGACCATAGAGCGTGGCATCCCCGTTCAGGTCGTGCGTCCCGCTGATGGGGTTATCGGAGTGCAAGCCCTTGCTCGCGTTAAGGCGCAGCTCGGACATGTGATGCACCGTTCTGAGCCTGTTCAGACGCCTGGCGCTGCGAGCAACGGGCGCGCGGGCAAGCACGTCGTCGGCCAGTAAATCCATCTGGCGCCACTCCTGCAGATCCATGGCGACGTAAGCCTGCTGCTGTTCCAGCTCCAGATTAGATGGCTCCAGCGCCTCCGCCCTTTTTAACGTTTGCTCGGCCGCGCGCGGCTGGCCCCGCGCCTGAAGCAGGGTGGCATAGTCAATCTGCAGCCCCTGATTGCCCGGCGCCGTTGTGGCCAGACGGTGCGCCAGCTTATCCGCATCCGGCAGGGCGTTGGTTGAGAGCAAATAGTTAAATTTGAGCGACTGCCCGGTAAGCCACCGATCGTTGGGCTGCGGAGTGGGCGAGCCGAAATCGTAGCGGATCCACGGAACGCTGCGGGTCTGGCGCTCTACGTACTGGCGAGCGGCCTGATACTGCCCCGTGTCCAGCCAGGCGTAGAAAAGCGCATGCTCCTCGTCCTGCGGATCGGCGGCGTATTGCGGATAGCGTTGCAGCAGCGAGAAGGCGGCAGTGGCGTTTTTCTCCTGCAGATACGCGGAGATCGCCCAGCCGATGGCCCAGCCCGGCACCGGATGCTGCGCCTCCGTCAGCGCCTGATATTCACGGATGACCTGCGGGTAATCGCCATGCGCGTACAGCGCACCCAGCCTGTCGATACGGGCGAGGATGATGTCTTCCGCTGCCTGCGGTTCGTGTTGCCAGCGTGAGAGCAGGGCGTCGTAACGATTCAGTGCCGTTTGCGCCAGCTGCAGGCGCTCCTTTTCCGTTCTGCCAGGCACGTCGGCAAGGCGAACCCATTCTGCGGCGGCATTAAGCTCCAGACGGCGGCGCTGCGCGGGGGTCAGCGTTACCCTTTGTGACAGCATCAGCGCGGGAGTACTCACCCGGTTATCCGTTAGCGCGTCAATCAACTCGCTAAGGAGCGCGTTATTCTCCGGCGCAAGGGTCAGCGCGCGCGTGTCCGCTAAAAGCCGATCCCAGCTTTTTCCCTGGCGTAACCAGACGTACGAAAGCGTCTGAAGATGCGCCGGAGAGGGATCCTCCGTCACCAGCTGGCGGGCTTCCTGCAGAGCGAGCGTATCCATGCGGGCATCGGCCAGGGTTTTGATATAGCCGATACGATAATCGTCATTATGTGGCGCAAGGCTAAGCGCCTCTTTCCACAGTGATAAGGCAGGCTGCCACGCTTTTTGATCTCTCCTGGCCTGCGCGACAGCCGCAACGCCGCGAGCGGGCAGCGGCATATAAATGCCATAGCGCTGCCAGAGCTGAATCACCTCGTCATGACGACCTGCCCATGCAGCCACCTGTAACCAGTCCGCCACTTGCTCGGGCGTCAGAGCATGCTGTTGCTGATACCGCTGAAGATAATTGAGAAACGGCGTGTAATTACCGTTACGTGCCTGTTGAATCTGTTGCTCATAAACGGATTCCGTTGCCTGAACGAGAACAGGAAACAGAAATAGCAGAAACAATAATCCTGGGGCGCGATAAAAGAATAACGTATTGAAGCGAAGCGATCTTTCCATATCTATTTGCCATTTGTTTATCATGAATCCATTGCATAACACGGCCGCCTTTTAACTCTGCGTTAAAGGCCATAAATGAGAACATTAAATCTGAATGCAGTAACGTTATGGGGTACTTACTTTAAGGTAATTATGGAACCTCCTCTTTGGGAACTGGGTGGAAGGTAATGTACACCTGATATGTTGCCGGATAAATATGGTGAAAAGCAGAGGGGTAGTTTTGGGATAATTCTGGAATGAGATGTCTTTTGTGATTATTTTGAATTGAATATGTATTTGTAACTATTTGATATTAATGTGTTTTATTTATGTCTTTTTGAGTTTGCTTATATTCCCGGCGAGGTTTTATTGTAGCAATTAAAGTACTTTCTGGTGCATGTTTGGGAAGTTTCATGACAAAAAGTCTTAATGTTCAGCGAAGTGACTTTTCTGCGATTGTTTTTTATTTATAATTAACGCCAGCCATTGAATGAAAGTCTACAGGAAGTCTTACTCATCAATGTCTGTATTGAGGGATGTTCAACGCCAGAATACATATTGTCGTTAATATTACAGCGCTATAAAACGAAGGCGGCCTTCTTTCTGAAGGTGCGTTCTTGCTTTAATCTAAAAGGGATGGTTAGTGGCAACTTCAATAGTGTTAGTGACCCAGGATCGCTATCTTGTCAGGGGGATGAGGCTATTTTTCCCGGATATTATCCTGCTCGACTCGATTGACAGAAACATATTTGATAACGGTGCAGATGAATATTCTGTGTTGATTGATAGCCGTTCTCCGCTCCGTTTATATGATTACCTGATACGCCATCCGGCCAGAACAAAAAAAACGATCTGCTGCGTTATGCTGGATATGCGACATCGCGAGGAGAATCTACTCAGTATGAAGTTGTTTATGAACACGTCGCTTACGGCGCCGGATATGGCATCGTTATTTAACCTGGTGCTCAATATGAAGGGCAGGCGTCTGACCACCAAGTGGCTGCTTAACTTACGGCTTGGCACGCACGAAGCGATCATGCTGCGGTTGTTGAGGGCAGGGATGTCGATGGAAGCGATTGCCGATGAACTGAACACGTCGGTGAAGAGCCTCTATCGCAAACGGACAGCGCTGTCGGAACGCCTGGGGGCGGAGAACTTCAACGAGGCGTGTTTGTTTATCTTTAAAAACAAACTGCTGGATGTGGTTGGGAACGATCCCTGAATTCCTCAGAGCCTAAAAGCAAAAACCCGCCACAAGGGCGGGTTCTTTTACTGGAAATAATTCAGAACGACCAGCGCAGATTAGCGTTAACCGAGTTGACGCGGGTATCCGCACCATATTGCCCCTGATAACCCACATCCAGCGTCGCAGCACGCGACAGCTGTACGCTCACGCCGATATCACCCACCATAACGTCCTCATCCACGGCCTGCCCCTGAGTAATGAACGCGTCGCTGCCCGCAAACGCCATGCGCGAAGAGGTATTCTTATCGCCATAGGCGTGCTGCCAGCCCAACGAACCGTAGAGGTTCACGTTCTTTGGCAGCTCGGTCACACCGCGCACCCCGAGGGTGGAGTAGAAGGTGTTCATCGTTTCGTTACTTACGCTCAGCGCGGCGGCACCGCCGTCTTCCCTGAAGCTGTCGGTATGCAGTCGAATGTACGATAAATTGACGAACGGCTCGATATTCATATCAGGCTGGCCGAAGCGGTAGCCCGCTTCGGTGAATGCCAGCAGCGAGTTGGCGTCGTAATCCGACTTCAGCCGATCCGAGAAGCCGCTGAAATCAACGCTGCGCTCGCCTTCGATCTTGTGCCAGGTGTAACCCAGCGCGCCGCGAAGGGAGAACGCATCCTGTTGACCCGCCGCATACAGGCCAAGGTGGTAGTTATCGGTATCCGTTGAGGAACGACGGCTGTCGACGTCGTAATCACCGCGGCTGTAGCCGAAGTAGCCACCGACACGCACGTTATGATCCGCCAGCTTGCGATCTGCTCCCAGCAGGAAGCCGGTGGTGTTGCCGTCCAGCTTGCCCACGTTACCGTCGCCGTCGTTTCGGCTCCAGGAGCTGAAGGTCTGGCCCCAGACGCCATTGTTTTGTGGCTCCGGCTGCTGCACCAGCGACATCGCTAACGGTGGTATCGGCAGGCTGTCGTTATCAAACGCGCGCTGCATACGCTGGTTTAAGACGTTAAACACCTGCGTGCTGCCAGCGATCAGGTTGGACTGCATTGACGGATAAACTTCACCGGACAGCTGGTTGAACGCCTCGCGCGCTTCCGGCGCGCTGAGTACCAGCAGCGAGTTATACAGCGCCAGTGACGGGCCGCTTTGTGTCAGGGTGGAGAGCGCGCCGGCGGTATTCCACTGGTTGCTGCTTTTGGCGACGGTCTGGAAAATCCCCGGCTTGCCGCTGCCCGGATTCTCACTGCCAGGGTTTTCTCCGCCCGGGTTTTCTCCGCCCGGGTTTTCTCCGCCCGGGTTCTCACCGCCTGGGTTTCCTCCTCCTGGATTTTCACCTCCCGGGTTTTCGCCTCCCGGATTCTCGCCGCCGGTCTCTTTCTGCGCGATAGTCAGATCGACGGCGTTGGTGCTCTGGTTGAGCGCCACGTCCAGGAAGGCGGATTTAGACACCGCCCCCGCGAACTGACCGTCAATTCCCCCGTCGGAGGTTAAAATGCGGTAGCTTTGGCCCGTTTTGTAGCTGGTTTGCGGATCCAGCGCAGTGACCTGTACCTGAGCCCGATCGCTGATGGTCGTTTTGCCTGCGACCAGCAGCTGGTCGCTGCGGCCATCACCGGCGATATCGACATCATAGAAAGAGTCACCCACAAAATTCAGATAACGTTTCAGCGTCAGCGTGCCGATATCGCCATCCCCTGGCGAGATATGCCCGCCGGAAAGGATCTCGGTCTGGCCCAGCGTGCCGTTCCCTCCCAGCGTTCCGCCGGCCTTGATTGAGGCGGCGCTGCTGTAGCCCAGCCCGTTGCTAACGTCGGATCCAGCCGTCGCGTTGAGGATCAGCGTCCCGCCGTTCTCGGCGCTAAGCGTCTGAATATCAAAAATATCGTCTTCTGGCTGGGTGTTGATGTTGCTGGCGATAATGACTTTGCCACCGCGCGCGGTCACGTTCGCCTGCAGGTCTGAAAGATCGCCATTCAGCGTTGTCTGCCCGGAAGTATTGATCACCTCACCTTCGCCGCTCATCTTGTTGCTGAAGACGTAATTTTCATCGGTATGGTTGAAGTAGACATAGCTGCCGAACAGCCCGCCGCGCAGGCTGATTGCCGTATTCGCATCGAGAGTACCCGCGCCGCCCGCTGTGCCAAGCGTTGGCTCAGTTAAACCCGTGCCGGTGTCCATATTGCCGCGGCTGCCGACAATGAGCGCACCCCGGTTCGAGCCGGAACCCGAGGTCCCCACGATCAGCGTATTGCTGCCAGCGGAAAATGAACCGCCGTCAATCACCGACAGCACGCCATTGCCATAATCGCCCACGCTCACGCTGCTGCCGCTGGTAAAGCGCGAGTCTTTGCCCGCAATAACCAGCTCGGCGGTTTTACCTGCCCCGGAGACGCCCGCCACCTGCACGCCGCCAACGTTAACCGCACCGCCGTTCAGCACGTCCAGGTCGCCATAAAGCGTCAACGTACGGCCAACGTTCCACTGTGAGCCGCTCCCCGTGACGGTGGCTTTCGGGCTTAGCGTGTCGGTTTCACCCGGCCCGGTACCGTTGCCGATGCGCGCATCGTAGGCGGTGCTGAGCGCCGCGCCGTCTTCAATCGCCAGCGTGGAGCGTGCCCCCAGATCGGTACCTACGCTGAGAAAATTACTGGTCACGCGAGAGCCGGCGCCAGTGGCGATAAGGTGGCTGTCGTAGCCGCGGGTGGTGCCGACAACAATTTCTTTTGCGCTGGCCAGCGCGCCTTCTTCGACTCGCAGGGTGCCGAGGCCAAGATTCAGGTCGCCGCGCAGGACGTACTGATCGTTCACTGCGTTAAGCTCAGCGTTTGGCCCACGGACCGTGACCACGCTTTCATAAATTTGGCCGTCGAACAACCGACCGATGTTGATGTTATAGGCGGTGATTTTGCCATTATCAATCAGCAGGTTTCCGGGTTGATTACGTCCAACGTAAACATCGCCGGTGTAACCCAGCGTTTCGGTTATACGCGCGTCGCCATCAAAGATGGCATCGGCTGCACGCGCGAAATCGGCAGGTGAAAGCAGTAACAGCGGCGCGGAAAATAGAGCGAGGTAAAGTCTGGAAAGCGGCGTCTTAACCGCTAAAGCATGCGATGTAGAGTTATTCACGGGCTATCTCCGTACTCATTAGCGTGATGTCTGGAAAATCGTTTTTATGAAAACTCAGATATGTCAGAAAATATAAAAGGCGTTATTTATGTACGCCTTTTCATTTGCCGTTAATTATTTATGCGTGACAACAGGGGTACAGGTTGGTGCGCTGAGCGTCGGGGCGGATCCTAAAATCCCCGGCATCATCATTGATGAGCAATCGAAAATACGCCCTTTTTCCGTCGTAGCGCGATAAGACAGTTTTTGCCCTCCCAGTGCGTCCGGCTGGGCGCCATTAACATTGGTCACGGTTATTTCATCCGATGAGCCCAACCCCAGCATTTTAGCGGTCTCTGCCTGCAGGAGTGGAATAGCCTGATCGGTTTTTAGCGTGGAACAACCGGCGAGCATCAACGTAACGCTTAAAAAGATGAGTGGTTTTTTCATAAATTATCCTTGATATCCAATCAGTTAATTTCACTGATTGTATTTATGTTTTCAATTACCCAAATCAGCGAATAATATATTTCCCTTTCCTAATCGAAAAAACCCTCCTAAAGTAGGGTGGGTAGATAATAATTCATCTGTACACTCAGATATGCGAAGGTAAAAGGAGGATCCTTTGGGGCAGAATTATGCGTTGGTCGTTGATGACCATCCATTGGTAGCAAGCGGCATCGCTAATTTTCTGATTTCACATTGCCAGTTTAAACAGGCGAGCGTGGTGACGAATGAGGAAGATTGCTACCGTCAAATTAGGGATAATGGCCCGCCGCGTTTGCTGGTCATCGATTTTTGGCTTTCGTCCGGAACGGCACTGAAATTACTCAAAGAAGTAAAACAACATTACCCACAGGTACGGTTCCTGGTGGTCAGCGGGGACGACAATAATGACATCTGGCAGAAAGTTCACGCCGCCGGGGGACACGGATTTGTATTGAAAAGCGAACCGCCTGAAATGTTCTCACGGGCCGTT
Organism: Enterobacter cloacae complex sp. P43RS; assembly: GCF_014930585.1. Lineage (NCBI taxonomy): Bacteria > Pseudomonadati > Pseudomonadota > Gammaproteobacteria > Enterobacterales > Enterobacteriaceae > Enterobacter > Enterobacter cloacae complex sp. P43RS. The sequence goes on along the minus strand of NZ_JADBRJ010000002.1, from coordinate 367,970 downwards.
TGTGCACTCCTTGATAATCTGACCTGGTTTCCTGAGAGAAACGATTTTCCCGTTGAATCGAATAATGAGAAGTTAAGTAAATTTAACTTAACGCCGCGACAATTAGACGTTTTAAATATGATTATGCGCGGCCTGCCAAATAAACGAATCGCCGCGCAGCTTTCAATTTCTGAGCCCACGGTCAAAGAACACATCAGCAATATATTGAAAAAGATAGGCGTTAACAGCCGGGTCGAAGCCATCACGCTTCTGCATGGCAAGCGGGAATCATCAGAATGAGGTTTTTCCAGAGTTTACAGAAAGATGGTATCTCATCTCCCGCGCAGATCCGTTTGCTAAACAACACTTTTTTGCGGCTGGTGTTCAGCTTTAGCGCGGTGCCATTTGTCGGTATTCCTTTTGCCATCTGGATCTATTTGCTGGGCGATGAACTTGGCCCAACTATTATCTGGATAATTATTTACCTGCTATGTGCCGTGGCAATCCGCATATTGCACCGACGCTACCAGCGCGAAGTGAAAGAGCATGATGAAGAGGACGTCCTGCGCCGCTGGCTTCCGCGCATAAATAAGATCGCTTTTATTCACGGGCTGGGGATTTCATCTCTCTATTTAATTACTCCGCAGACGCAGAACTTTGACTTTTTCCTGCTCCTTAATATCAGTATTGCCGCCATCGTCGCCGCCAATGCAACGCATCTGACGCCGGTCATCAGCACTTTTACGTGCTTTTTCTTCGCCTCCTGGGGAGTATTGAATATCGGCATCATCTGGCGGCTGGACGAGCTGATATTCATTGTGCTGATGCTGAACCTGCTGTACGGCTTCGCCATTTACCGCCATGCGTTAACGTCGCACGCGTACTTTATTCAGCAAGCGCTGCTTGAGGAAAAAAGCTCACGCCTGGCAGAACAGTTTCGCCAGGCCAAAGAGGAAGCGGAGCAGGCGCTGCTGGATAAAAATCAGTTCCTGACGACAGCCAGCCACGACCTGCGTCAGCCGGTACACGCCATGGGCTTTCTGATTGAAGCGATTATCCACCGAAACCGGGACGACAGCCTGACGCCCCAGCTGCTTGACCTGCAGCAGAGCGTTCGCTCGGTGCATTTGATGTTCAATTCTCTGCTCGACCTCAGCAAGATTGAATCCGGGAAAGTGCTCACTGCCCCTACCAAAGTGGACATCGGCGCTCTGCTCGACTCTGTGATCACGCTGTTTCGCGAAGAGGCCAACAGCCGTGCACTTAGGCTGTCCACCCGTCGACCCAAACGCCGCATCCACGTGATGGGCGACCCGCTGCTGGTGCGACAATCGCTGATTAACCTGATTCAAAACGCCCTTCGCTACACGCAGCAGGGCGGCGTGCTGGTTGCCATCCGACCGCGCGGTGACGAGTGCCTGGTGGAGGTGTGGGACACGGGTGTCGGTATCGCTGATGACGAGAAAGGTAAAATCTTCTCCCCTTATTACCGCCCCGAACTGGCCTGGAAGATCGACAGCGCCGGACACGGGCTGGGCCTCGCCGTGGTTGCCCGCTGTGCCAGGCTGATGAAGGTGAAGTACGGGATGCAATCCATAGAAGGTAAAGGCTCACGCTTCTGGATGCGCTTCACTCAATATGCTGGCGAAGAGATCGCGACGGACATCCCGCCCGCCGATAACAACGCCTCTGCGCCGGTACGCTATGCGCCGCTGCGCGGTTCTTGCCTGGTCGTCGATGACGACCCGCTGGTGACGTCAGCCTGGGAGAGCCTGATGAGCGTTTGGGGAATCAACGTGCGCTGCGCGGCCTCCGCTGAAGAAGCGTTCGCCATCATCGACGACGGCTTCACCCCGTTCGCCGTGCTGTGCGACCAGCGCCTGCGATCCGGCGAAAGCGGCTTCGACATCCTGAAAGCGCTTTTTGAACGTCTGCCGGACATGAGCGGCGCGATGGTCAGCGGCGAATTTAATTCGCCTGTTCTGCTGGAGGCGGAGCAGGAAGGGTATCTGGTGCTGCGCAAGCCTCTGGAGCCGGCTAAACTGCATGCGCTGCTGACGCAGTGGTCAGGGTGTCGTGGATAGGGGAATAGATAATAGCAGCATTGCGCTTCACTGTAGGGCCAGATAGTTCGCGGTGTCCTGCTGTGATGCCAATGTGTCGGTATGGTTGAGCCGCTGAGGGAGGATTTCGCGGGCCTGATTAATGATTTCATCGTGCATGATTCAGCCTCCTGTGGTGATCTGCATGTTGCTTCTACAGGGCAGGGCGGGAGATGTTGGAAACGGCCCCGAAGGAGTCATTAGAGTTGCTACCAGCGAAGTTCCGCAGTGGGCAATAATGTCAGTTTTCGAGCGTATACTCTAAGATATCTTCAACTCGTTGATATATATAAATTTGACGAATATCGTCAGGTAGCGATTTATCCGCCAAATTAAGTTAAACTTCGTCACAGGTTTCAGTGAGTTATGGGACGGATAACAGAATGACCAGCGAAGAGGCACTTTTAAAATCAGGTTTTAGCAAACGAGATCTTCAAAAGCTAAAAAACAATATTGAAAATTACGGTGGTTCGTTTGATAGCGTAACTCATGATCTGGCCAATCGTTTTAAGGCTATGAAGTGGATAACTATTATTGCCTTCATCATACTGGCTTTAACTCTTTTACTTGCATCCAAGGATACAAGCTTGACACTTGCACTCACGTTATTGATTGTACTACCTTTCATCTGGTATATAACGCCAGCAAAACTTGGCTACAAATCCTGGCGTTATCGTAAAATGCTGACTAATTCTGGGACGGGTCGCTGACGGACAACAGATCAAAAATAATCTTAGCTTTCACGCCATAACCCGCTATTTTCATTGTAAGCTGCGGGCGGCTCAGTGTGCTCACCTTTCGGTAATAGTCAGCAGGGAGATAACGAAACAGTCGCCAGGTACCAGGTCGCCGTAACAAGCCAAAAATGGTGTACGCATTAGCGGCCAGTGAAATTGATTTGTAGACACCTAACCCATTCTCACGACTAAAGCCCATAAACTCAGCTGTAGACATCGCGGCATTCGCTACCAGCCCTTCACTGGTAGTGTTGTTAGTTGCGTAGCGAGCCACTTCTTTACTGATGCTGTTTGCCCCGTCAGTAACCAGAATCGCACCAGCAAGAACCCCGAGAGGGGTCATAGTGCCTATGAGGGTAAATCCTGCGGCTATTTCAGCACCGGCCAGGACAACACTAACAGCCGAGATCACATACCCAACAATTTTGTTATTCTCTCGGATAAACTCGACTTTAGCGTAAAGCTTCGCTGCCTTCGTTCTTAATAAACGCGCTTGTTCCAGCAGGTTACTGTTTTCTTCTCTGAGAATTTTAACGCATTCCATGCATTCTTCATCTGATTTAGCCCGACGAGCTAACGTAAACTGATGTTCTATGAGGTCCCGAATTTCCTGAACAAACTTCATTCGAGTCAAACTATCGCTGAGATGAAAAGCCGACAGAGTGTTGGCTGTATTTACCAGTTTCCTGGCTTCCATATTCACCATCGTTTCCGCCCAGGCTTTATTTCTTCCACCTGAGCGCATCATGTTAAGTAATGCTGCATCCATTGTAGTTCCTCTCAATTGCTTTACCGGCCTCTGCTTAGACTGATAAACGCCCCCCTGACAGCCATGCGTGCCAACGCACACACAATATAGTAGCAATGTGGTTACGGTGTCTGAAGTAGAAGTCGCTTTTTACAGCTTCGTTCCTCGGCCTACTTTACTGCGGTTAGCCAGGGCCTGTTCCAGCAGTGTACGAAACGCCAACAGGTCACTTTTCAGGATGTCCCGGATGGATTTACCACCAATCAATCTAATAAAACAGTTAGCCGATGGGGTGTAATCACGGATATGTGATGCCGCTCTGTCGGGCTCTGTCCAATTGAAATATGCATTTGTAATGCTCAAATAGATCGGTGAAGGTCAGGTTTTTCTGCTTCTGTGTGGCGGTAAAGGCGATAAACACGCCAGTTGTACCACCGGGAAGCGGGGCCGGAGGAGAGATAAGGACGGTAACTACTGTTCAAACAACGAGTTGCTGACTCAGAAAGCAAAAACCCCCGCCGAAGCGAGGGTTATAAATAAGTGGTGCCCGGACTCGGAATCGAACCAAGGACACGGGGATTTTCAATCCCCTGCTCTACCGACTGAGCTATCCGGGCAACGGGGCGCATTAAACCCGATCTGCCCGTTGCCGTCAACGAAAAATGTTGTTTTCGTTACAGACTGCGCAATCTCTCGCCATTTCGCCGCAATCTTAAGCGAAAAAGTGAGTCCAGAGCGCAGAGAGCGGCATGGCGAGCAGTAATGCGGGCAGCATATTCACCACGGCAAACATTTTGATCCCGCAAATACGTAGGCCCGTCGCCAGCAGCAGCAGGCCGCCGACGGCGGTGAAGTCCGCCATCATCGCTGGCGTGGTCAGCGGGAGAATCAAGGTGGCGCAGGTGGCAAGCGCCAGCTGGATTAGCAGCATCGGGACGCAAATCGCCGCAACGGCAACGCCGAGCGTGGTGGCGAAAATGGTGGCGGTGAAGAAATCGAGAAACGCTTTTGCAATCAATATGCTTGGGTCGCCCGTCATCCCTTCCTGCATCGAGCCGAAAATCCCGGTGCCGCTTGCGCAAAACAGAATAATGATGGCGACGTAGTTCTGAATAAACGTCTCGTGCGTGCCGTGCTTCGCCTTGCCCGGTCGGGCAATCAGGTTTTTGGCTTTGCCCACCGCGCTATTGATGCCTTTTTCCAGATAGCAAAACTCGCCAATCAGTGCGCCGAGCAGTGTAGCCAGCACCATGACGGGCAGGTTGGCGCATTTGATCACTAAAAGGATGCCGATGCCTAAGGATGCCAGGCCGAATATAGAGGGCATGGATGAACGGATACGCTCCGGCAGCCGCTGACTCAACACTGCGCCCAGTACGCCGCCCAGCAATACGGCTCCGGCGTTAATAAATGGCCCGATAACCACAGTTAACTCCTGTTATTTACTCATTGATATTGCATTATTATGGCACGTCAGGGCTGCGCGAGCCTTAGCTTTGGGTGGTTTCGTGCATACTGATTCCTTCTTGCGCGTGAAAATAAAAAGTGACATGATTGCGCGAATTTTCTCCTCCCTGTCTCACCGCTCGGTGAGGGTATTTGCGCTTATGAAAACCATGAAAATTGCCGTCAGCCATGAGCTGGTATCCAAAGTTTCTACGCACCGTGAAAAGGTGACGCTGGATAACACCGATTTCACCGATGTGGCGGCAGTCGTCATTAGCGTTGTTGAAAGCTACAGCGGCATTCTCGCGTTGCTGAAGCGTACGGGCTTTCAGCTACCGGTGTTTATGTTCTCGCAAGAGCCTGGAGAGGTGCCTGATGGCGTCACGGCGATTATCTCGGGTAAAGCTCAGGAGTTCCTGGAACTGGAGAGCGCCGCCTGCCGTTACGAAGAGGAATTGCTGCCGCCTTTTTTCGATACCCTGAGCCAGTATGTAGAGATGGGCAACAGCACCTTCGCCTGTCCGGGCCACCAGCACGGGGCTTTTTTCAAAAAACACCCGGCAGGGCGACAGTTCTATGATTTCTTCGGTGAGAACGTGTTTCGTGCCGACATGTGCAACGCCGACGTTAAGCTGGGCGATCTGCTGATCCACGAAGGCTCCGCCAAGCACGCGCAAAAGTTCGCGGCGAAAGTATTCAACGCGGACAAAACCTACTTTGTGCTGAACGGCACGTCGGCGGCCAACAAGGTGGTGACCAACGCGCTGCTGACCCGCGGCGACCTGGTGCTGTTCGACCGCAACAACCATAAATCTAATCACCACGGCGCACTGATCCAGGCGGGCGCCACGCCGGTGTATCTTGAGGCGGCGCGCAATCCGTTTGGCTTTATCGGCGGGATCGACGAGCACTGCTTTGATGACGCGTATCTGCGGGATCTGATCCGCGAAGCGGCGCCGGAAAAGGCCGACGAGGCTCGCCCGTTCCGCCTGGCGATCATTCAGCTTGGCACCTACGACGGGACGATCTACAACGCCCGCCAGGTGATCGACAAGATCGGCCATCTGTGTGACTACATCCTTTTTGACTCCGCGTGGGTGGGCTACGAGCAGTTTATTCCGATGATGACGGAAACGTCTCCGCTCTTGCTGGAGCTTAACGAGAACGATCCGGGTATTTTCGTGACCCAGTCGGTGCACAAGCAGCAGGCCGGGTTCTCGCAAACGTCGCAGATCCATAAAAAGGATAACCACATCCGCGGTCAGGCGCGCTTCTGTCCGCACAAGCGGCTGAACAACGCGTTTATGCTGCACGCCTCCACCAGCCCGTTTTATCCGCTGTTTGCGGCGCTGGACGTGAACGCCAAAATTCACGAGGGCGAGAGCGGGCGCAGGCTGTGGGCGGAGTGCGTCGAGCTGGGCATTGAGGCGCGCAAGGCCATCATCGCCAACTGCCATATGATCAAACCGTTTATCCCGCCGGTAGTGGCGGGGCGGCCATGGCAGGATCACCCCACGCAGGTCATCGCGAGCGAGCGTCGCTTCTTCAGCTTCGAGCCGGGGGCCAAATGGCACGGATTTGAGGGCTATGCGAGCGAGCAGTATTTCGTCGACCCGTGCAAGCTGCTGCTGACCACGCCGGGCATTGATGCAGAAACAGGTCACTATACCGATTTCGGCATTCCGGCGACCATTCTCGCCCACTACCTGCGCGAAAACGGCATCGTGCCGGAGAAGTGCGACCTTAACTCGATCCTGTTCCTGCTGACGCCTGCCGAAAGCAGCGAGAAGCTGGCGCAGCTGGTGGCGATGCTGGGGCAGTTTGAGCAGCATATTGAAGACGACACGCCGCTCGCCGACGTGCTGCCGACCATCTACCAAAAATACCCGGTGCGTTACCGCGACTACACGATCCGTCAACTGTGCCAGGAGATGCACGATCTCTACGTCAGCTTTAACGTGAAGGATCTACAGAAGGCGATGTTCCGCCGGGAGAGCCTGCCCGCCGTAGTGATGAACCCGCAGGATGCCAACCAGGAGTACATTCGCGGGAACGTGGAGCTGGTGCGTATTCGTGACGCTGAAGGGCGCATTGCCGCCGAAGGCGCGCTGCCGTACCCGCCAGGCGTGCTGTGCGTGGTGCCGGGAGAAGTCTGGGGCGGGGCGGTACAGCGTTACTTCCTGGCGCTGGAAGAGGGCATTAATATGCTGCCGGGCTTCTCACCGGAGTTGCAGGGCGTTTACAGCGAGAAGGATGCGGACGGGATTAAGCGGCTGTATGGGTACGTATTGAATGTCTGAACGTAGGCCCGGTGGCACAAGCTTACCGGGCCTGGAATACTTCGTCAGGCTTCTGCGCGGCGGTACATCCTCCTCGGATGCCCAATTTTCCCGTACAGCATCTCCACCGTCAGAAAACCCACCTCCACGCAGTGTTCCAGATAGCGTCGGGTGGTGGTTTTACTCAGTCCCGTCTCGCTCACCACCTCATCCACCGTAAAGCAGTGCGCCGCCTTGCTGTTAAACAGCGTTTGCACCCGCGCCAGCGTGTTCTCCTCTATTCCCTTGCTGCCGTTGTCCAGACGATAGTTTTTCGCCTGTAACTGATAGAGTGAATCCACGTTCTGCTGGTCGACAATCTTCCAGACCCGCTGCTGTTCGGCAAACTGCACAAAACGCTCCAGCGACTGGCTGAGCCGCTTCCAGGAGACTGGCTTAAGGATATAGTCAAACGCGCCGTTTCGAATGGCCTGGCTACAGGTGTCCATATCGCTGGCGGCGGTGATGAAAATCACCGAGCAGTTGGCGCGGGCCAGCATCGGGTTGCTGATAAGGGTGATGCCTTTGCCGTCCGGCAGGTAGTTATCCAGCAGCATCAGCTTCGGCTGTTTGCTCTCCAGCTGTCGCTGCGCGTCGGCCAACGACGCGGCTATCCCCACCAGCCTCAGGCGCGGATGTTTACCGATAAGCTCCGCGTGCAGCTGTGCCAGTTCGTTCTCGTCTTCAACAATCAGTACGTCGATAAGTTCATGTTGCATAGTCGGTATCTTCCAGTTGCCGGACGGTTCCCGAGGCCGGGATAAACAGTGAGAAAATGGTCCCGTGCGGCATGTTATCGGCAACTTCTATTGTGCCGCCAGCCTGCGTGACGTAGCTTTCGATCAGATACAGGCCAATCCCGTGATCGCCCCGCGTTTTGGTGGTGATGCCGCGTTCAAATATCCGGTCACGGATCGCCGGGGTAATGCCAACGCCCTGGTCGGCCACTTCAATAATCAGCTCCTGCTCGCTGAGTTTTATCAGCACTTCCACCGGCGCATGCGGGAGCGGCGATCGCTGCGTCGCTTCGATGGCGTTATCCAGCAGGTTGCCAATAATCGAAATCAGCTCTTGCTCTCCCAGCGGCAGGAACGGTTTGTCCAGCCGACAGGCCGGGTCGAAACTCAGCTCCACGCCTTTCTCACGCGCGCGGGCGGCTTTTCCCAGCAGCAGCCCGCAAAGTGTCGGGGAACTAAAGCGGGAGGAGATAAAATCCAGCAGCTCCTGAGCATGCTCCGACTGCGCCTGAATGTAGCGAATGGCCTCTTCATAGCGGCCCATATGCAGCAGGCCGGAGAGGGTGGTCATCCGGTTCAGCTGCTCATGACGCATAATGCGCAGGTTATCGACGTAGCGTTTAACCTGGCTGAGCTGGCTGCTGAGAGAGTCGATCTCGTTGCGATCGCGGAAGGTGATCACCCAGCCCTGCAGCGACCCCTCAAGCATGATGTGTACCCGGCTGGCAATCACCGTGAGATCGTTAAAGCGGCAAATCTCGTCATGGGTATCTTTCGCCAGCATCGTCTGCGTGTCGAAGAACGGGACCGGATCGATCACCTGGCTTATCAGCTGCCCGCGCAGTTCCCGGGCCGGCTGGCTCAGGCCCAGCAGCTTGCGCGCCGCCTGGTTGATCACCTCTATGCGCCGTTCGTTATCAATGGCGATCACGCCTTCGTAGATGGACTCCATCATCGCCTTTTGCTGGCGCACCAGCAGGCCGATCTCTCGTGGCTCCAGGGAGAAGATCTGCTTCTTAATACTACGGGTAAAGAACCAGGAGAAGACAAAGAGGGCGATCAGCAGCAGCACGGCGGCAATCAGGATATTGACCACTTTACTGACGGTAATGGTGTCCAGGTAGCTGGTGAGATAGCCAACTGAAACAATGCCGACCACCTGCCCGGCGTCGTTGAAAATGGGCGCTTTACTGCGCAGTGAAATGCCCAACCCGCCTTTACGTATGGTTGTCGTGCTTTTCCCCTGCAATACGGCTTCATTGTCGCCGCCGACCAGCGTCGTGCCCACCCTGTCGGCAAAGACGGAGTGAAAAAGATGCCGTCCCGTATTATCGCCAATGACAATAAAGCTGGCGTCGCTGTGCGCGGCCATTTTCTGCATGAAATCATGAATGGCGTTGATATCTTTTTGTTCAACTTCAGTACGCAATGACGGAATAAGCGCAATCTCTTCCGCCTGTATTTTAGCGCGCGCACTCATTTCCTGATAAAGCTGTTTTCCGACATCGGCATAATAATATCCGCCCAGCAGCACAAAAAGCACTGAGAAAAAGGCAACGAGCGAAATAAACAGCTTAATCTGGAAAGACACTTTCATAACTATCACGCAAAGTAGCGGCAAAGATCGTCAATATATCATCTTTTTTCATGCGGATGTCCGCTTTGCGGGAAACTTGTGATCCCTTGCACAGCAAGGGCTGTAAATGATTTATCCAGAAGGCTTAAGATCTTCATGCTGCTAAGTTAAATGTTATTTGGTCGTTCAATTCAGAAAAGAAACCATAAAAACCACGATAATAAATAAGGCATAAATCACATTAAATAAAAGAAACCATAAAAACCATAGCTGCCATTAAAACTTCGCTTTTAATATGCCATTCCTCACATAAAGTAGGCCTTTGTGACTCTAAGCTGAACGCACAAAATAACTAAGGGGCTTATTATGAGCACAACTGACGATTCTTTCTCTGTTACCCACGACCCGATTGAAATTCAGCGGCCATCCCTCAAGGAGCGGTGGTGGCATATTATGGATACCTGGAAAATCGGAATTATTCCTCTGCCGCTGTTCGTTCTGGCGGGTGCGCTGATCGCGATTGATTGCCTGGGCGGAAAGCTGCCGAGCGATATCGTGGTGATGGTGGCGACGCTGGCCTTCTTCGGCTTTGCCTGCGGTGAGTTCGGCAAACGCCTGCCGATTGTCGGCAAGCTTGGTGCGGCGGCGATTTGCGCCACCTTTATCCCTTCCGCGCTGGTCTACTACGGTTTGCTGCCGGACGTGGTGGTGGAATCCACGACCAAATTCTACAAATCCACCAACATTCTCTACCTCTATATCTGCTGCATTATCGTCGGCAGCATCATGAGCATGAACCGCACGGTGCTGATTCAGGGCTTCCTGCGCATCTTCTTCCCGATGCTGTGCGGTGAAATCGTCGGCATGATTGTTGGCATGGGCGTGGGGCTGGCGCTGGGCCTGGAGCCGTTCCAGATCTTCTTCTTTATCATTCTGCCGATCATGGCGGGCGGCGTCGGGGAAGGGGCGATTCCGCTTTCCATCGGCTATGCCACCCTGCTGCATATGGACCAGGGCGTAGCGCTCGGCCGCGTGCTGCCGATGGTCATGCTCGGCGGGCTGACGGCAATCATCATCTCCGGCTGCCTGAACCAGCTCGGTAAACGCTACCCGCACCTGACCGGTGAAGGCCAGCTGATGCCTAACCGCGCGAATGCCGATGCCACCGTCTCTCAGCCTGCGTTCTCCGGTAAAGCGGACGTGACGACTATCGCCTCCGGCGCGCTGCTGGCGGTGCTGCTCTATATGCTGGGCATGCTCGGCCACAAGCTGATTGGCCTGCCTGCGCCCGTTGGCATGCTGTTTATGGCGGTGCTGGTGAAGCTCTGCAACGGCGCTTCTCCGCGCCTGCTGGAGGGCTCGCAGGTGGTGTACAAATTCTTCCAGACTTCCGTGACCTACCCGATCCTCTTCGCCGTCGGCGTGGCCATCACCCCGTGGCATGAACTGGTGGCCGCCTTCACGCTGACCAACCTGCTGGTGATTATCAGCACCGTTTCTGCGCTGGTGGCGACCGGGTTCTTCGTCGGTAAAAAGATTGGTATGCACCCGATTGATGTCGCCATCGTCTCCTGCTGTCAGAGCGGACAGGGCGGTACCGGCGACGTGGCGATACTGACCGCAGGCAACCGCATGAGCCTGATGCCGTTCGCCCAGATTGCTACCCGTATCGGCGGGGCGATTAACGTCTCTGTCTCACTGCTGATTCTGGGCAACTTCCTCGTCTAAGTATTCAGGAAAAAACAATGAAACTCGCAAGCTTTTTATACCAGGGAAAACGCAGCTACGGCATCGTTCAGGCCGAGGGCGTGATTGATTTAGGCCGCCGTCTCGGCGACCGCTACGGCGACCTTAAAGCGCTGCTGCAGGGCAACGGGCTGGCGTTGGCCACCCGTTACCTGAACGACGCGGTGGATGTACCGCTGAGCGCCATCACCTTCTTACCGGTGATCGTGCAGCCGGAAAAAATCCTCTGCGTGGGCATGAACTACGCCGACAAGCGCAAGGAGTTTGACCAGCACAACCCGGCCCCGACGCTGTTTGTCCGCTTCCCGGACTCACAGACCGGCCACAACGAGCCGGTACTGAAGCCGCGCCACTCCAGCGAATTCGACTACGAAGGCGAGCTGGCGGTGATCATCGGTAAGGTTGGGGAGAACATCAGCCGCGATGACGCCCTGCGCCACGTGGCGGGCTACAGCTGCTACATGGACGGCTCCGCCCGCGACTGGCAGCACACCTGGTTCACCGCCGGTAAAAACTGGCGTCAGACCGGGGCGTTTGGCCCCTGGATGGCGACGGCGGATGAGATCCCGGACCCGCACAGCCTGGCGATCCGCACCTGGCTTAACGGCCGCATGGTGCAGGAGGACAACACCAGCAGCATGATCCACAAGGTCGCGGAGCTCATCGAGTACATCAGCACCTTTACCCGCTTAAGCCCGGGCGACGTGATCATCACCGGCTCCCCGGGCGGCGTGGGTAAAAAGCGTAACCCGCCGCTGTTTATGAAAGAGGGGGATCGCATTGAGGTGGAGATCGAGCATATCGGTCATCTGAGCAACGTGATTGTTGAAGCGCCAGCCGTCGGGCTTGCGGCGGCACACTGAGAAAGGCGGCATGAACAGTCAACCCATCGATTTTCGCCAGACGCTGGTGGCGAAACACCCGGAACGCTTAAGCCAGATCCGCTACCTGCTGGCAGACAGCGGCCTTGGCCTGGACAACGACATCACGCTGTTTGTCGAAGCCTGGTCCGGCGCGCAGCTGGTGGGTTGCGCAGGACTTGCCGGCAACGTCATCAAATGCGTGGCGGTCAACGAGCAGCTTCGTGGGGAAAACCTCAGCGCGCGGCTGCTGGCAGAGGTGGAAAATGCGGCGCTGGAGCGCGGCCATTTTCACCTCTTCCTCTGCACCCGTCCGTGCAACCGGGAGCGCTTTGCCCGCAGCGGCTTCTGGCCGATTGCCCAGAGCGGGAACAACGCGGTGCTGATGGAGAACACCCCGCAGGGGATCGCGCGCTACTGCCGTACCTTAAGCCGGATGCGAAAGGGCGGGGAGAAAACTGGCGCGATAGTGATGAACGCCAATCCGTTCACCCTCGGCCACCGCCATCTGGTGGAGCAGGCGGCGCAGCGGTGCGATGCCCTGCATCTGTTCGTGGTGCGTGAAGACGCGTCGTTCTTCCCGTTCAGCGCGCGTCTCGAGATGGTGCGCGCGGGCGTAGCCTATCTGCCAAACGTGGTGGTGCATGAAGGCTCGCAGTACATCATCTCCCGCGCCACCTTCCCGGCCTACTTCCTGAAGGAGACCGGCAAAGTGCAGCAGGCGTGGAGCGAGATCGACGTGCTGATCTTCCGGGACTTCATCGCCCCGGCGCTCGGCATCACGCACCGCTTCATCGGCTCGGAGCCGTTTTGCGACATCACCCGCCAGTACAACCAGACGCTGCACGATCTGCTGGCTTCGCATATCGAGGTGGTGGAAATGCCGCGCATCAAGGCCACCGGCAACGCCATTTCGGCGTCCGAAGTACGCCGTTTACTCAAGACACAGCAGTTTTCCCGGATCCGGGAGATCGTCCCGGACTCCACCTTCGCGCATCTCGAAACACACTATCGTGCGAGTGCGGAAGTCGCATAACTATCAGGAATTTATCATGAATATTGTAAGGGAGGCGCTGGCCGGAACGCAGGAGTCCAGCGACCTGATGGTGAAAATCGCCCCCGCTCACGGCGAGCTGGAGATTGTCATCCACAGTGAAGTGATTAAGCAGTTTGGCGAGCAAATTCGCCAGGTGGTCAACGACACGCTGCGCGCCATGAACGTGCGCCAGGGGCTCATCATTATTGAAGACAAAGGGGCGCTGGACTGTGTTATTCGCGCCCGCCTGCAAAGCGCGCTGATGCGTGCCGCCGATGAACAGGCCATCAACTGGGAGGCGCTGAAATGAGCAAACTCCGCCGCAGCATGCTGTTCCTGCCGGGCGCCAACGCCGCCATGCTTTCCACCGCGTTTATCTACCGCCCCGACTCCATCATGTTTGACCTTGAGGACGCCGTCGCCCTGCGTGAGAAGGACACCGCGCGCCTGCTGGTATTCCACGCGCTACAGCACCCGATGTATCGGGATATCGAAACCGTGGTGCGCATTAACCCGCTCAGCACGCCGTTTGGCCTGCTGGATCTGGAAGCCGCCGTGCGCGCGGGTGTGGACGTGATCCGCCTGCCAAAAACCGACACCCCGGACGACGTCTACGAGCTGGAAGGCCATCTTGAGCGCATTGAACGCGAGTGCGGCCGCGAGGTCGGCTCCACCCGCGTGATGGCGGCGATTGAGTCGGCCATTGGCGTCATCAATGCCGTGGCGATTGCCCGCAGCTCCCCGCGCCTCATCGGCATCGCGCTGGCCGCCTTTGACTACGTGATGGACATGCAGACCGAGCGCGGCGACGGCACCGAGCTGTTCTATGCCCGCTGCGCCGTGCTGCACGCCGCTCGCGCCGCGGGCATCGACGCCTTCGATGTGGTGTGGTCAGACGTTAACGACGAGGCCGGGTTCCTTCGCGAGGTCGATCTGATCCGCAAGATGGGCTTTAACGGCAAATCGCTGATTAACCCGCGCCAGATTGACCTGCTGCACAACGCCTACGCCCCGACGCAGGAAGAGGTGGATCACGCCAAAAGGGTGATTGAGGCGGCAGAAGAGGGCGAGCGTAACGGCCTGGGCGTGGTGTCGCTCAACGGCAAAATGGTGGATGCACCGATTATTAACCACGCGCAGGTGGTGCTGGAGCGCGCGGCGGCCTCCGGCGTGCGTCGGTAAGGATGACAAAATGAATCAAACAGAACTTCTCCACGTAAACTTCCCCCATCTGCGGGACCTGAAACCCTTTGATACTGCCCACAGCGCGACGCCCTGGCTGGCGGATAGTGACGCGAAGCACAACCGCAAGCTCTGTGCCTCCCTTGAAGAAGCCGTAGCGCGCAGCGGCCTGCAGGACGGGATGACCATCTCCTTCCACCATGCCTTTCGCGAAGGCGACCGGGTGATCAACACCGTTGTGGCGCTGCTGGCGCGGATGGGATTTAAAAATTTGACTCTGGCCTCAAGCTCGCTGATGACCTGCAACGACGCTCTGATCGAGCATATTGAAAGCGGCGTCATCACCCGGATTTACACCTCGGGCATGCGCGGCAGGCTGGCGGACGCCATCTCCCACGGGCTGATGGACGAGCCGGTACACATTCACTCCCACGGCGGGCGCGTGAAGCTGCTCCAGGACGGCGAGCTGAATATCGACGTGGCGTTTCTCGGCGTGCCGTGCAGCGATGCGTTTGGCAACGCTAACGGCACGCACGGTAAATCGTGCTGCGGCTCGCTCGGCTACGCGATGGTGGACGCGCACTTTGCCCGTAAGGTGGTGCTGCTGACCGAAGAGCTAGTGCCGTTCCCGAATATGCCCGCCAGCCTGGTGCAGGACCAGGTGGACTACATCGTGCAGGTGGAGAGCGTGGGCGATCCGGCGAAAATCAGCGTCGGCGCGGCGCGCGTCACCAGCAACCCGCGCGAGCTGATGATCGCCCGCTATGCGGCGGACGTGATCGAGCATTCCGGCTACTTCAAGCCGGGCTTCTCGATGCAGACCGGCTCCGGCGCGGCGGCCACCGCCTGCACCCGCTTTATGGAAGAGAAGATGGAGCGCAGCGGCGTAAAGGCGCGCTTTGCGCTCGGCGGTATCACCGGCAGCCTGGTAGATCTGCACGAGAAGGGGCTTATCGAAAAGCTGCTCGACACCCAGTGCTTTGACGGCCAGGCGGCGGCTTCGCTGGCGCGCAACCCGAACCACGTAGAGATCTCCACCAACGTCTACGCCAACCCCGGCAGCAAGGCGGCAAGCTGCGACCAGCTCGACGTGGTGATCCTCAGCGCCCTGGAAATTGACGTTGATTTCAACGTCAACGTCATCACCGGCTCCGACGGCGTGATGCGTGGCGCATCCGGCGGGCACTGCGACGTGGCGGCGGCAGCCAACCTGACCATCGTCGTCGCGCCGCTGCTGCGCAGCCGCATTCCGACGGTGGTCAAGCGCGTCACCACGCGCCTCACGCCGGGGGAGAGCATCGACGTGCTGGTCACCGACCACGGTATTGCAGTCAACCCGGCGCGTCCGGAGATCCGCGAGCGGCTGCTGGAGGCCGGGCTGAATGTAGTGGACATCAGCGCGCTCTATGAGCGGGCGATTTCCCTGACCGGCGTACCGAAACCGATTGAATTTACCGACAAAATCGTCGGGGTGATCCGTTACCGCGACGGCACCGTGATCGACACCGTACGACAGGTGAAGGAGTCAGTATGATTTTAGCGACACCCGTGCGGGCGGGAGTCAGCCTGGAGGAACTGCTGGCGGCGAAAGAGCGTCGCGCAGCCCGTCAGGCTGACATGCTTGAGCACTATAAACAGCCGGTGATCTCCCTCACGCTGGTTACGCCAGGGGAAATTAAGGACAGCCTGCGCTATCGCAACACCATGGGCGTGGCGCTCCAGATGTGCGACCAGCTGCTGTGGGAGAACCGCTGGCAGGTGCTGGACCGCCAGGTGCTGTGGTTGCCCACCGGACCGGAAGCCTTGTGGTGCGTCGCCCATGCGGCGGCGGAAATCAAAGCGCACTGCGCGGAACTGGAGCAGACGCACCCGCTCGGCAGGCTGTGGGATCTGGACGTGATCTGCCCTCGGCACGGCCACGTCGGGCGTCAGTCGCTGGGGGCAAACCTCAGGCGCTGTCTGATCTGCGACGAGCCCGCGCATGCCTGCTCCCGTTCGCGCAATCACCCCGTTGAGCAGGTTGTTTCCCGCGTGGAGAAGACGATCGATGACTGGTTTGCTCGCGACTAAACCGCGCCCGATTGATGTGCCCGCGCTTGCCGAAGCGGCGCTGTGGCAGGAGCTGGAGCTGACGCCCAAGCCGGGGCTTGTGGACAAGCTCAACAACGGTTCCCATCGCGATATGGACCACGCGCTGTTTGTCCGCAGCATCACGGCAATTACGCCGTGGTTTTCGCGCTTTGCCGAGCTGGGCAGCGCGCATGCGGATAAACCGGCTGGCGAACAGCTACGGCTTCTCCGCCCGATGGGGCTGGCCTGCGAGCAGGCGATGTACGCCGCGACGAACGGGGTGAACACCCACAAGGGTGGGATTTTTGCCCTGGGTTTACTGTGCTTTGCCGCCGGGCGTGTGAAAAAGCTCTCCGCAGAGAGCCTCTGTTGTGAGGTGAGTAACATCTGCCGCGGGCTGGTGTCGCGGGAACTGGCAGCGCGTAGCGGGCAGGCGACGGCGGGCGAGCGGCAGTTTCAGCAGTACGGCTTAACCGGGGCGCGAGGCGAGGCGGAGAGCGGCTTTGCGACGGTGCGTAAGGCGCTGGGGCAGTGGAATGGACAGTCGCTTCACGGCCTGCTGTTGCACCTGATGGCGGTCAATCAGGACAGTAATCTCGTGTCACGCGGCGGCATTCAGGGGCTGCGCTACGTTCAGGGCTATGCGCGGAAACTGCTGGCTAACGGCTGGGATCGCGACGCGTTGCTTAAGATGGATAAGGCACTGATTGAACGAAACCTGAGTCCGGGCGGCAGCGCGGATTTGCTGTCGGTGGGGTGGGTGCTCTCTGCAATAAAATAGCCGGGTGGCGCTAACGCTTACCCGGCCTACTCTCCGTGCTTTTGTAGGCCCGGTAAGCGAAGCGCCACCGGGCACAACAATTAATGCGCAATCGGCTGCGTACCGTGCGCTGTGCGAACGTGCTTGTACTTGAACAGCGCGAGGAACGCGAAGAACAGCACCAGCGAATACGCCGCGAAGATCAGCCACACGGGCTGCCAGTCGGTGATACCGTTGGTGGTGTACATCTCAACCACTTTACCGCTCACCACGCCGCCCAGAATACAGCCGAAGCCGTTAGTCATCATCAGGAACATGCCCTGCGCGCTGGCGCGGATTTCAGGCTTCACCTCTTTTTCCACAAACACCGAACCGGAAATGTTGAAGAAGTCGAAGGCGCAGCCGTAAACAATCATCGACAGCACCAGCAGCACGGTGCCGAACGCGCTCGGGTCGCCGTAGGCGAACAGGCCGAAGCGCAGCATCCACGCGGCGATACTGATCAGCATGACGTTTTTGATGCCGTAGCGGCTCAGGAAGAACGGGATGGTCAGGATGAACAGCGTCTCGGAGATCTGCGAGATGGACATCATCACCGACGCGTGCTCAACGATAAAGCTCCCGGCAAACAGCGGATCGTTATCGAAGCTGTGCAGGAAGGTGTTGCCGAACATGTTGGTGATTTGCAGCTCCGCGCCCAGCAGCATGGAGAAGATAAAGAAGATCGCCATGCGCTTGTTTTTGAACAGCGCGAAGGCGTCCAGGCCAAGCATGGTGCTCCAGCTCTGGTTTTTCTGCTGGTTAGATACCGGAATGGTTGGCAGCGTCAGGGTGAACAGCGCCAGCAGTACGGAGAGCGCAGCACCAATATACAGCTGCATGTGGCTCAGCTCGAAGCCCGCGAAGCTCACGCCCCACATCGCCATGATAAAGCCGATGGTGCCCCAGATACGGATTGGCGGGAAGTCGGTGACGATATCCAGGCCGGCAGATTTCAGGCGGTAGTAGGAGATGGAGTTGATCAGCCCAAGCGTTGGCATATACGCCAGCGAGTTAAGCAGGATCACCATAAACATCGCCCCCGGCGTGGTCACTTCGGCCGCCATAAACAGCGTCCCCGCACCCACCAGATGGCAAAGCATATACAGCCATTTCGCACTTAACCATTTATCCGCCACGATACCGAGCAGCGTTGGCATGAAAACAGCCGCAATACCCAGCGAGCTGTAGACGGCACCGATTGACGCACCATCAAACTTGAGCGTCACAAACATATAGGAGCCGAGTGTAGTCAGCCAGCTACCCCACAGGCAGAACTGCAGAAACGACAAGATTTTAAGCTGCAGCTTAAGGTTCATGTTACTTTCCTCACAAGTGAGCGGGAGATATGTTGTTATAGGAACATTCAGGGTTGTTATTTGATGCAATTCTATCAGTTGGCAACGATATGTTTTGTTACCTCCCGCAAAAAAATGCAATCCACATTAATTTGCAGTTTGGATTGTGATGCAAATAACATTTTCGTATGGGTGGAGGATAGGTGCGGCCTGATGCCCTCACCCTGACCCTCTCCCACAGGGAGAGGGGAAGCAGAACACCTTCTCCTTGCTGGAGAAGGTGTGTTGATTATCGACGACGATAGTTTTTCTGCGCCGTATTCACCTTATACAGGTACCGGCGGGATTCCGCAGACGGGTGGCGGGTGGTGAGGGTGGAGTAAACATCCCCCGGCGCCATGCTGTTGATGATGTTCGCAGCCTGCACTTTGTCATTCGAGAAGACGCGCAGCACGCTGCCCGCGCCGCCGTTATAGGCGGTGATTACCGCGTAGCGACGCGACGTCGGGTTATCAATTCCGCCGAGATAGACATTGTTCAGCATCGCCAGATAGGCCGTGCCGGTATCAATATTGCTTTGCGGATCGAACAGGTAGCTGCGGCTCGGCGTGCCGGATTTCCCCTGCGAGCGGAAGACGTCTTTACCGGCGCTGTGCTGGACAACCTGCATCAGCCCCAGCGCGTCGGAACGGCTCACCGCGTACGGGTTGAACGAGGATTCGGTCTGCATAATCGCCAGGATCAGCGACTCGTCCACGCCATACTTACGCGACGCCTGACGCACCATGCCCAGATACTTATGCGCACGCTTGTCGAGGTGGTTCGGGACAAGGTTAATGGTAACGCTGTAGATAATCTTCAGGCCGTTAGAGCGGCTCTTCAGGCGCGTCTGCAGCAGGTAGTCGGCAAACTTCGTGGCGCGACCTTCCCAGCGGATCGGCTGTCCGGTCTGGTCGACAACCTGACCGTACAGGAACGGCTCTTTCGAAATGGTGATGTCGTCCGCATCGGAGTAGAGATCGATAGATCCCGGATCGTCACCCATCAGCAGGGTTTTGACGATCGCCTGACGCAGCCGTGCCGCAGGGTCGGTGCCTGCGATGGTCTCAATGGTGATCGTACCCTCATCAAAGTTGATGTGGCTACGGGTCAGATAGGCGTCGGTGTACTTAACGTAGTCCTTCGGTCCGGCAATAAGAACTTCGTTAAATCCCCATATGTTCTCGATGTTATGGGCAAACTGCCCCATCAAAATGTCAAAACCGTTGGTGTCCTTGACCCAGGCTTCGTTGTAATCATCGCCTTTTTTGGACGAGCACGAGACCAGCAACGGCGCAACAAGGGCTAGCGCTAAAAGTTTTTTCATCATTCCGGGAGTGCGTGTTGTGTTTGCTTTAACGGCGGGGTTTCACCCGCACGCTGTTATTTTTCCGGCGGCGTATAGCCTTCGATGTGGACGTCTTTGCCCTCGAACAGGAAGCTCACCATCTCCTGCTCCAGCAGCTTGCGGTGCTCCGGGTTCATCATGCTGAGCTTTTTCTCGTTGATCAGCATGGTCTGTTTTTTCTGCCACTGTCCCCAGGCTTCTTTGGAGATCTCGTTATAGATGCGCTTGCCCAGGTCGCCCGGGTAGAGCTGGAAATCCTGGCCTTCAGCGTCGCGCTGCAGGAAAGTACAAAAAATGGTTCTGGCCATACGTATTCCTCTTTGTGTTGCCGATGCTAAACCATTGCACCGGCACGTAATTGCTGTAACAGGCGCTCCACGGGAGCCGCCAGCCCGACTGATGGCGGTTGCGCTAAGTTATACCAGAGAGCGGTGCCTTCATCCATGCAGGAGGTGAATGAGGACACGGGAAGCCACATCGGTACTATATCCAGATGGAAATGGCTGAAGGTGTGGCGAAACGCGGTCAGCTGCGTCAGGGTATCTGCCGCAATGCCGCGCTGTTTAAGCCATTCACGCAGCAAGTTTTCATCTTCAAACTGTGGGAAGCAGTATAGACCACCCCACAGACCGCTCGGCGGACGCTGGGCGAGGAAGACGTCGTCACCGTGCTGCATCAGCAGCATATAGCCGGTGCGCTCCGGCAGCGTCTGTTTGGGTTTCTTACCCGGATACTGCGCCCATGACTGGTTGGCATACGCCACGCAGAGGTTGTTCACCGGGCAGAGTTCGCACTTCGGTTTTGAGCGCGTGCAGACCATCGCGCCAAGATCCATCATCGCCTGGTTAAAACGCTCTACGCCCTTCGCCGGGGTGACCGCTTCAGCGATCTCCCACAGGCGTTTTTCAACGTCTTTCTTACCCGGCCAGCCGTCAACGGCGTAGCAGCGTGCGAGCACGCGCTTCACGTTGCCGTCGAGGATCGGGAAATGCTTGCCTAATGAAAGGGAGAGGATCGCGCCTGCGGTTGAACGTCCGACGCCGGGCAAATCGGCCACCTCGTCGAAGGTTTCCGGGAATTTACCGTTGTGGCGGGTGGCGACCTGCTGCGCGGCCTTGTGCAGGTTGCGCGCGCGGGCGTAATAGCCCAGCCCGGTCCACAGGTGCAGCACTTCGTCCAACGGCGCGTTTGCCAGGTCGGTGACCGTCGGGAAGCGTGCCATAAAACGCTCGAAGTAAGGGATCACGGTGGCGACCTGCGTTTGTTGCAACATCACCTCGGAGAGCCATACTTTGTAGGGCGTTTTTTCAATTTGCCAGGGCAGGGTTTTACGCCCGTATTTGTCGTACCAGTCCAGCACCTGGGCTGAAAATTGAGAGGCTTGCATGGTCATCGATTCGCATAATCAGGGACGCAGATTGCAGCACAGCGTCAATCTGCTGTAAACCGGATCTTTCCCATGCTTGCATAGAAGCCTTAACTTTGGATAATGCCCGTTTCCCGAACATTCTCACAAGCAGACAACTCTTTTATGAAAAACGACGTCATTTCACCGGAATTTGATGAAAACGGTCGCCCGCTGCGCCGTATTCGCAGCTTTGTCCGCCGTCAGGGCCGCCTGACCAAAGGGCAGCAACACGCGCTGGACAACTACTGGCCGGTGATGGGCGTTGAGTTCAGCGAGCAGCCACTCGACTTTACCGAGCTGTTTGGCCGCGACGCGCCCGTCACGCTGGAGATCGGGTTTGGTATGGGCACCTCGCTGGTCACTATGGCGAAAGCGCGCCCGGAGCAGAACTTCCTCGGCATTGAAGTACACTCGCCGGGCGTCGGCGCGTGCCTGGCAACGGCCCACGAAGAGGGCGTTGAGAACCTGCGCGTGATGTGTCACGACGCGGTGGAAGTGCTGCACAAAATGATTCCTGACAATTCTTTGAACATGGTTCAGCTCTTTTTCCCTGACCCATGGCACAAAGCGCGTCATAATAAACGCCGTATCGTTCAGGCACCGTTTGCCGAGCTGGTGAAAAGCAAGCTCAAGCTGGGCGGCGTTTTCCACATGGCGACCGACTGGGAACCTTATGCGGAACACATGCTGGAAGTGATGTCGTCTCTGGACGGGTACAAAAATCAGTCCGAGAGCAACGACTACGTACCGCGTCCGGAATCGCGTCCGGTGACAAAATTTGAACAGCGTGGCCATCGTCTTGGTCACGGCGTATGGGACTTAATGTTCGAGAGGGTGAAATAATGGCAAAGAATCGTAGCCGTCGTCTGCGTAAAAAGATGCACATCGAAGAATTTCAGGAAGTGGGCTTCTCCGTTGCCTGGCGTTTCCCGGAAGGCACCAGCGTTGAGCAGATCGACCAGGACGTTGATGCGTTCATCAACGAGGTAATCGAGCCTAACAAGCTGGCCTTCGACGGTAGCGGCTACCTGGCATGGGAAGGTCTGATCTGCACCCAGGAAGTGGGCAAATGCACCGAAGAACATCAGGCCCTGGTTCGCAAATGGCTCGAAGAGCACAAGCTGGAAGATGTCCGCGTGAGCGAACTTTTCGACGTTTGGTGGGACTAATAAAGCAGTAAGCGGGCCAGCATTAGCTGGCCCATTTTGTCTGAGGGAGTGTTTAAGATGCGCAAAACGTTGCTGGCTGTTGCTTTGATGGCAACCGGATTCACCGCCCATGCGGATTATCAATGTAGCGTCACCCCGCGTGATGACGTGGTGTTAAGCCCGCAAACCGTGCAGGTCAAAGGCGAGAACGGCAATCTGGTGATTACGCCGGAAGGGAACGTCACCTTTAACGGCAAACAGTACAACCTGACTGCCGCACAGCGTGAGCAGGCGAAAGATTATCAGGCCGATTTGCGTACCGCGCTGCCATGGATTAATGAAGGCGCCCTGACGCGCGTCGAAAAGAGCCGCGTCGCGCTGGACAAAATCATCACTAAAGAGGTGGGGGAGAGCAGTAATATGCGCTCCCGCCTTACGAAGCTCGACAAGCAGCTCAAAGAGCAGATGAACCGCATTATCGAGACGCGCTCTGATGGCCTGACGTTCCACTATAAGGCGATCGATCAGGTCCGCGCTGACGGCCAGCAGCTGGTGAACCAGGCGATGGGCGGCATCCTGCAGGACAGCATCAACGAGATGGGCGCCAAAGCCGTGCTGAAAGGCGGCGGTAACCCGCTGCAGGGCGTGCTGGGCAGTCTGGGCGGCTTGCAGACTTCCATTCAGAACGAGTGGAAGAACCAGGAAGATGATTTCCAGCAGTTCGGCAAAGACGTGTGTAAACGCGTGGTGTCGCTGGAAGACAGCCGGAAGGCGCTGGTGGGGACGCTGAAGTAAGTTCCCCTCACCCTATCCCTCTCCCTTTCAGGGAGAGGGCAGGAGTGAGAGTTGCAGCATTTGCAGCGTCTCAAAGATCCTCTCTAACACCACCTCTTCGTATCCCAGAGTTCGTTGTTCCAGAAAACGAATAATTTCCATCCCCATACTCTGCCAGCCTTTCCCTTAGCCGGCAGAACGGGATGCGAAATCCTGAATCAGCCTTCAGGAATCTTCGGCGAGGAACAGCTCAAGAAGGGAGTTTAAGAACAGCTTGCCGTGCTCGGTGATCTGCCAGCATTCCTCACTCTCGGTGAGATACCCCTTTGCCAGCGCTTCGTCAATCTGCGGACGAATCACCGATTCCGCCAGGCCAGTGTACAGCGAAAACTCCGCGCGCGGCGCGGCTTCCAGCAGGCGGAAACGGTTCATAAAGAACTCAAACGGCTTATCCGCCGCCTCAACGTCGTGCTGACGCTCCAGGTAGCGGCCTTCCATATACCCGCGCGGGTGGCGGGTTTTGGCGGTGCGAAGGATGCGACCATCCGGGAAGGTCACCTTGCCGTGGGCGCCGCAGCCAATCCCCAGATAATCACCAAAACGCCAGTAGTTCAGGTTGTGCTGACACTGGAAGCCCGGCTTCGCGTAGGCGGACGTTTCATACTGCTGATACCCGGCAGCGGTCAAAAGCTTGTGGCCCTGCTCGAAGATATCCCACAGCGCGTCGTCATCCGGCAGCACCGGCGGGCGGGAGCCGAACAGCGTGTTTGGCTCGATGGTGAGCTGATACCACGACAAATGCGGCGGGTTCAGTTCAATTGCCTGGCGCAGATCGTCCAGCGCCTCCTCCAGCGACTGATCCGGCAGGCCATGCATCAAATCGAGGTTAAAGCTGCGCAGCCCAAGCCCCGTTGCCAGGTTCGCCGCGCGCTTCGCCTCTTCCGGGCCGTGAATGCGACCCAGACGCTTCAGCTTCGGCTCGCTAAAGCTCTGCACGCCGATGGAGATACGGTTCACGCCCGCGCGCTGATACTCGACAAAACGGTCGGCCTCAACGGTGCCGGGGTTGGCTTCCATCGTAATTTCCGCATCCGCCGCCAGGTTCAGGCGCGCACGCACGCCGTCCAGCAGCGTCTGCATTGCCGGGCCTGACAGCAGGCTCGGCGTACCGCCACCAATGAAAATGGTCTTAACTTCACGTCCCTGTGCGTACGGCACATCGGCGTCCAGGTCGGCCAGCAGATGCGCGACGTAGTCATCGTGCGGCACTTCGCCCTTCAGCGCGTGCGAATTGAAATCGCAGTACGGGCATTTCTGCACGCACCACGGGATATGAATATAAAGACTCAGAGGCGGCAAATTAGCCATTACGCAGTGCTTCCAGTAACAGTTTCAGCGCGCGTCCACGGTGGGAAATCGCGCTTTTCTCTTCGCGGGTCAGTTCCGCAGCGGTTTTGCCCTCGGTCGGGACAAAGAAAATCGGGTCGTAGCCAAAGCCGCCGTTGCCCGCCGCTTCACGGGTAATCACGCCCGGCCAGCTGCCGTGACAGACAATCGGCGTCGGGTCTTCCGCATGACGCATGTAGACCAGCACGCAGTGGAACTGCGCGGTACGCTGTTCGTCGGGAACGTCCTTCAGGGCCACGAGCAGCTTTTCCAGATTCTGCTGGTCGGTGGCGTCCACCCCGGAATAGCGCGCGGAGTAAATTCCCGGCGCGCCGCCGAGGAAATCCACGGCCAGACCGGAGTCGTCGGCAATCGCGGGCAGGCCGGTTACCTGCGCCGCATGGCGTGCTTTCAGAATGGCGTTTTCGATAAACGTCAGGCCCGTCTCTTCGGCGGACTCCACGCCCAGCTCGGTCTGAGCCACCACGTCCAACCCAAAATCATTTAATAGCGAGGCCAGCTCGCGCACTTTACCGGCGTTACCGGTCGCGAGAACAACTTTCTGCATGGTTTAGTCCTGTTCTGTCAGAGCCGCGACTTCCGTCGGGATAGATTGCGGATTAAGGATTTTTACCTGTTTATGCCGCCCAAGTTC
The DNA here is from genome assembly GCF_014930585.1 of Enterobacter cloacae complex sp. P43RS. Lineage (NCBI taxonomy): Bacteria > Pseudomonadati > Pseudomonadota > Gammaproteobacteria > Enterobacterales > Enterobacteriaceae > Enterobacter > Enterobacter cloacae complex sp. P43RS. Next base: position 342,578 of record NZ_JADBRJ010000002.1, on the reverse strand, counting down.
ACCTTTTTCAATGATGACCTGGCTTTTGGCGACGCGAAACTGTTTTGCCAGATATTTGGTCAGATGCGCGTTCGCCTGGCCATCGACCGGTGGGGCGGTGATGGCGACCTTTAGCTCGTCGCCATGCAGCCCAACAATACTGTCACGGCTGGCTTTCGGCTGAATATACAGCCGTAAAACCAGCCCGTCGGCGCAGGTGCTTACTGCACTCATAGCGCCATCCACAGCCCCGGCAGCAGCATATCGCCCGTAGACTGGAGCAGTTCGGCGATCCCCATGTTGATCACATAGAGCAGCAGCACCAGGATCATCGGGGAGAAGTCGATGCCGCCCATGGACGGAAGCAGGTTACGGATTGGACGCAGCAGCGGCTCGGCCAGCTGAATCAAGGCGTACTCTACCGGGCTACGTCCCTGGCTTACCCAGCTCATGATCGCCATCACCAGCAGTACCCAGAAGATCAGCAAACCGACGGTTTTGATCAGAATCAGAACGGCGGCAATCCAGATAATCGGCTGGAAGGTGATGACCATAAACAGCACGATGGCTTTGAGCACGCTCAGAATAAACGCCACCAGCAGCGAAGCGCTGTCGATGGGGCCCATGGCCGGGATAATACGGCGCAGCGGTCCGACAACAGGTTGCGTGATTTTCACGACAAACTGGGAGAACGGATTGTAAAAGTCACAGCGGGCCCACTGCATCCAGACGCGCAGCAAAAGCGCCATCGTGTACAGCTCAATGACCGTTGAGAGCAGGAAAGTCAACGTCTTCATGGCGTTCCTCAGGTTTCCTTATTATTTGGTGTAGTCGCGCGCACCGAAAATGGCTGTGCCGATGCGCACCATAGTGCTGCCTGCCGCGATGGCGGCTTCCATATCATCCGACATGCCCAGTGAAAGCGTGTCTACCGTTTCATAGCGCGCTTTAAGCGCCTCAAATGCTACAGCCATTTGCTGTGCCACGGCAAACTGCCTTTCATAACTTGACTCAGGTGCCGGAATGGCCATCAGCCCGCGCAGGGTTAAGCGCGGCAGGGCGGCCACCTCTGCGGCCAGCGCATCCAGCTCGCTCAGCGCAATGCCGGACTTGCTGTTTTCATCACTGATGTTGATTTGAATCAGCACGTTAAGCGCAGGCATCTCCGCCGGGCGCTGGTCGTTCAGACGGGAAGCAATACGCAGACGGTCGATGGTATGGCACCAGTCAAAGTGCTCTGCCACCAGACGGCTTTTGTTCGACTGCAGGGGACCAATAAAGTGCCATTGCAGATCGGACGTCTCCTGCTCCTGGAAGTAGCGAATTTTATCCACACCTTCCTGCACGTAGTTTTCGCCAAACGCCCGGTGACCTGCAGCAATCGCTTCTGCGATGGCGCTCGCAGGCTTGGTTTTGCTGACTGCAAGTAGCGTAATTTCTTCTGAAGCACGGCCGCAACGCGTTGCAGCGGCTGAGATTTTGTCCCGGACCTGTGCCAGGTTATGCGCAATGTCGTTCATTTTCCGAGGAGTAGTCTATGGATGTGGAAGAAATTGTGGCCCTTAGTGTAAAGCATAACGTCTCCGATCTACACCTGTGCAGTGATTCACCACCGCGCTGGCGCAGATTGGGCCGCCTTGAGCCGGCCCCGTTTCCGCCGCCCGATGTCGGGGCGTTGCTAAAGGCGTGGCTCAACGACGAACAGCAGGGCGCATGGTGGGCAAACGGGCAGGTCGATTTTGCCGTGACGGTCGCAGGAGACCAGCGTCTGCGCGGCAGTGCGTTTAAGCAGATGAAGGGCATCTCCGTTACCCTGCGGCTGTTGCCGCGTTCCTGTCCGCAGCTCCCTTCGCTTGGGGTGCCGCGCGCTATTCCCGAACTGTTGTCCAGCGACAACGGGTTGATTCTGGTAACGGGAGCGACCGGCAGCGGTAAATCCACCACGCTGGCCGCAATGGTCGACTTCCTCAACCGCCATACTGACGGCCATATCCTCACGCTTGAAGATCCGGTGGAGTTTATGTACCAGAGTGAACGTTGCCTGATTCAGCAGCGGGAGATAGGCCAGCACAGCCCGTCATTTGCAGAGGCGCTGCGCAGTGCGTTACGCGAGGACCCGGACGTTATTTTGCTGGGGGAGCTGCGCGACAGCGAAACGATCCGCCTGGCGCTGACGGCGGCGGAGACCGGGCATCTGGTGCTGGCGACGCTGCACACGCGCGGGGGAGCACAGGCGATTGAACGGCTGGTCGATACGTTCCCGGCGCAGGAGAAAGATCCGGTGCGTAACCAGCTGGCTGGCAGCCTGCGGGCAGTGCTGGCGCAAAAGCTGCTTCCCGATCTTCAGGGCGGGCGCGTCGCGCTGTACGAGCTGCTGGTAAACACCGCGGCGGCGGCGAATCTGATTCGTGAGGGGAAGACGTGGCAGCTGCCCGGCATCATTCAAACCGGCCAGCAGGCGGGAATGCAGAACTTTGACCAGAGCCTGGCGGAGAGACGGGCACAGGGGCGGCTGTAGGCCCCTGCGTTAAAAGCCCTGTTCGAAGTAGCTTTCGAGGATGATAACGGCTGAAGCGGAGTCTACGCTGCCTTTGTTGAGCGCCCGGAAGCCACCGTGTTCAAACAGGCCTGCACGCGCTTCGACGGTGCTGAGACGCTCGTCGTGAAGCTTCACGGAGACGCCAAAGCGGCCATGGATTTTATTGGCGAATTTACGCGCGCGGGCGGTAAGCGGTTGCTCGGTGCCGTCCATGTTCAGCGGCAGGCCGACAATCACGTCGTCCGGCTGCCACTCTTTGAGCAGGCGCTCAATCAGGTTCCAGTCCGGCGTGCCGTCGTTAGCTTTCAGCGCCGCGAGCGGGCGGGCGGTGCCGGTGATCCGTTGACCCACGGCGACGCCGATGCTTTTGGTGCCGAAGTCGAAGGCGAGAAGGGTGCCGCTCATTACGCGTGCCCCGCTACGCCAGGCATGGTCAGAATATCAATGCCAATCAGCTTTGCCGCATCACGCCAGCGATCGGCAATAGGGGTTTTAAACAGAATATTCATGTCCGCAGGTGCAGTAAGCCAGGCGTTATCGAGGATCTCTTGCTCAAGCTGGCCTTTCTCCCACGACGAATAGCCCAGCGCCACCAGCACTTCGGAAGGCTGCTCAGCGGTGCCCAGCGTTTCAAGCACGTCGCGCGAGGTGGTGATCACGGTGTTATCGGAGATGCGAATGCTGGAAGAGAATACCGGCGGGGTATGCAGGATAAAGCCGCGATCTTCGGCAAGAGGTCCACCCAGCATCACCGGTTTATCAAGCCGGATTTCCGGCAGGCGCGCTTCAGCCGAGATTTTCAGCTTGTCCAGAATCCCTTCAACCTGCAGGTTTTCCAGCGGTTTGTTGATGATAATACCCATCGCGCCGTCTTCATTGTATTCACAAATATAAACCACGGCGCGGCGAAAAATCGGATCCTGGAGAGCAGGCATGGCAATAAGAAAGTGATGCTGTAAATTCATTGTCAGAGGTACTGTTTCCTGGTTTAAAAAGCGACAGCGCCCAGTATGGGGATAAACCCAGGCGCTGTCACAGTTTATTTCTGTAAACGTTTTTCGATAGCGTCCATCAGCATTCCGGTGATCGAGATCGGGAACTCCGCTTCGATTTCGCGAATGCAGGTTGGGCTGGTGACGTTAACTTCAGTCAGGCGATCGCCGATGATATCCAGGCCAACGAAGATCAGGCCTTTGGCTTTCAGCGTTGGGCCAACGCGGCGGGCAATTTCCCAGTCGCTTTCGGTTAGCGGGCGCGGCTCGCCGCGGCCACCTGCCGCCAGGTTACCGCGGGTTTCGCCACCCTGTGGGATACGCGCCAGGCAGTAAGGCACCGGCTCACCGTCCACGACCAGCACGCGCTTATCGCCATCTTTGATCGCTGGAATATAGTTTTGCGCCATGCAGTAACGCGTGCCCAGCTCGGTCAGCGTTTCGGCAATCACGCCAATGTTCGGGTCGCCTTCCTTCACGCGGAAAATAGACGCGCCGCCCATGCCGTCCAGCGGCTTCATGATGATGTCGCCGTGCTTCTGCCAGAATTCTTTCAGCTGCGTTTTGCTGCGGGTGACCAGCGTTTCCGGCGTCAGGTCAGAGAACCAGGCGGTGTAAAGCTTCTCGTTGCAGTCGCGCAGGCTCTGCGGCTTGTTGACGATCAGCGTCCCTTTCTCTTCGGCACGCTCAAGGATGTAGGTGCTATAGATGTATTCGGTGTCAAACGGCGGATCTTTACGCATCAGGATGACGTTGAGGTCGGCCAGGGCAATGTCCTGCTCGGTGCCGAATTCGTACCATTTGTCGTAGTTCTGCTCGACGTTAACGATGCGGGTGCGTGCGCGGGCTTCACCGTTGATCAGATAAAGATCGTTCATCTCCATATAGTGGAGCTCATAGCCACGACGCTGCGCTTCCAGCAGCATGGCGAAGCTGGAATCTTTCTTGATGTTAATGTTTGCGATGGGATCCATCACGATGCCGAGCTTTATCATGTTCTTCTCCGTTAATACTTCAACCCAGATCGCCAAACCGTACCTGTAGCGCGGTTATGGCCGTGAGTGCCGTTGTCTCAGTGCGCAGAACGCGAGGTCCCAACAGAATATCAGTAAACTGGTAGCGCGCCGTCATCGCAATTTCGTCCGCCGACAGGCCGCCTTCGGGGCCAATCAGCAGGCGTACGCGCTCAACGGGCAGCGGCAGCGTATTGATGCTGGCGCTGGCGCGCGGATGAAGATTGAGCTTCAGCCCGCTTTCCTCTTCTGCACACCAGTCCTCCAGATCCATCGCCGGGCGGATCTCCGGAATACGGTTGCGACCACTCTGTTCGCAGGCCGCAATGGCGATTTTCTGCCACTGCTGGATCTTTTTGTTCAGACGTTCCGCATCCAGTTTAACGCCACAGCGCTCGGAAAAAAGTGGCGTAATGAGGCTTACACCCAGCTCAATGGATTTTTGAATGGTGAACTCCATCTTTTCTCCGCGCGACATCACCTGCCCAAGGTGGATGTGCAGCGGCGATTCACGGTCGTCCACTTCGCCGCGCAAGACATTCACATGCACGCTTTTTTTATCCGCCCGCGTGATTTCCGCGTCGAAAACCTGATTAGAGCCGTCGAACAGCTGTATTGCCTGGCCAGCCCCCATGCGCAGCACGCGGCCAACGTGGTTGGCGGCGTCGTCAGACAGGGCGATTTCGCGGCCTGCGGTAATCAGTTCAGGGTGGTAAATGCGGGGAATGCGCATAGTCAAAAATTCCATATGTCATGCGGTATAAGCGAATTGCCGTAGTGTAGGTTAGCTCTTTTGCGCCTGGCAAGCCCGCTGGACGTACGGGTTATGATTCCCCTGGACTCTGGCGATACGTTCGTCGCGCTGGCATTCCCATTCCGTCACCGGATACTGCTTATCCCAGGCATTGAACAGCTGCGTCTGCTGGCGTGAAAGGTTGAGGTCATAACGGTCACGCATGTAGAAGTAGGTGCGGGCGATGCTGCCGCGCGCGCGGGCAGGGGGCTCGGCGACTTTCTCTTTGAAATCTACCTTCATACCGCACTGGCCGTACTGGCCTTCGCCACCGTTCCACTGGCTGTACATGAAATTGCCGCGGTCGCCGTTCACTTCACCAACCGCAGGCTGCAGGTTATGCATGTCGCTTTCCATCTGGCGATAAACCGGATCTTTGGCGCAGTTTTTACGTCCGCCGTCCTGCCAGCACTGGCGCTGGTGACCAAACTGCCAGGCCGGAACGACATGCTCCCACTCGATGCGGCTGGCGCGGTTTTCGTTTTTACGCACCTTATAGCCGCAGGATTCGAGGTCAACGACCCCTTTTTTGCCCTGCCAGTTAATTTTGCAGCCGCAGTAGAAATCGCCCGGCACATCGGCGTTCACCTTCACGCCTGCTGCCTTGGCCTGGGAAAAACTGTTGATACCGTCGGCCAGGGCCTGACCGGAAAGCGCCGTCGCCAGAAAAGCGACCGCGAGAGAAACATTACGGGACATCTTACACTCCGTGTCAAAACGAGCCCGCAACGTAACGAATGTTGTTCCTGTATGCAATCAGTCAGATCAGGAAAGTTCCTGAAAGTTCAGGTGATTACTCCGCAATCAGCGGTTCGCCGCATTTGACGCAGCGGTAGGTCGCCTCGCCGCGCACCACGCGGTTATGGCGGCGGACGGTAAGCTGGTGCTGCTGACACTGGCAGCGATAGGGGAAGGTATTGCGGCGTACCGATTCCAGCTCGAACTGATGGGTACGGCGCGCCGGAACGCCGAGCACCGCCTCCATCATCCATTTCCACTCTTTTCCATGCGGCGCGACGCGGCCAAAATGCTTCCATACCAGAAGGTGCGCCAGCTCGTGCGGCACCACTTCTTCAATAAACGCCTGCTGGTTTTCCATCATCAGCACCGGGTTCAGGCGGATCTCGTACGATTCCAGCCAGGCGGTGCCGGCTGCGGTGCCGCGCTGCTGATAGACCAGCTTCGGTTCAGGGTAATTGCGGCCGAGTTTCAGATTCGCCTGGGCAAGTTTTTCCCGCAGGCTGCGCATAACGGCTTGCTGAATGGCGATGGGGAGACGGGGAGCTTTCATAGGGGCAGAGCATAAAGCGGGAAGCGGGGAGGCGCAAGAGGCGCCTCCCGCAAGAGGATTAGTCGTGGGCGCCGATTTCGCGCAGCGGACGACCTTTCATCAGGTTACGTTCAATATGTTCCAGAGAAACATGTTTGGTTTCTGGAACCAGCCAGACGGTCAGCACAATAAAGAAGATATTCAGACCGGCGTAGACCCAGAAGGTGTTGGCATTGCCCAGGGTGTTGAGCATGGTCAGGAACGTTGCGCCGACGATCATGTTGGCAATCCAGTTGGTTGCGGTAGAGCAGGTGATACCAAAATCACGCCCTTTCAGCGGCTGGATTTCAGAGCACAGTACCCAAATCAGCGGACCGGCGCTCATCGCAAACCCGACGATAAACATCAGCAGCATGCCCACCGCGAAGTACTGGGCGGTTGGGGAGTGAATGCCCACATGCATCATCGTACCGAGAACGCCCATACCCGTCGCCATCACCAGGAAGCCCAGGGTCAGGGTTGGCTTACGACCCCAGCGGTCCACCAGGCCGATGGCGATAAAGGTCGCCAGCACGTTGGTCAGGCCCACAATAACGGTGCCCCACATCTGCTCGGTGGTGTTGGTGTAACCCGCCAGTTCAAAGATTTTTGGCGCGTAGTACATGATGACGTTCATCCCGGTGAACTGCTGCATCACCTGCAGCAGCACGCCGAGGAACACCGCCCGACGGAAGTTGCTGTTCTCTTTAAACAGCGCCCAGCCGGACTGTTTTACCTTCAGGCTTTCGCGGATCTCTTCCAGCTCGTTTTTCGCTTCCGCGCTGGTATCGCGCAGGCGGAGCAGCACGCGTTCGGCATCAACGAAGCGGCGTTTGGCGGCAAACCAGCGCGGGCTGTCCGGCAGGAAGAAGACGCCAATCAGCAGCAGAATGGCCGGGATGATGATCACGCCGAGCATCCAGCGCCATGCGCCGCTGTAGCTGAACGCGGTATCGGACAGGTAAGCGCCGAGAATACCGATGGTGATCATCAGCTGGTACATGGAAATCATACTGCCGCGGATTTTCTCCGGCGCAATTTCGGAGAGGTAAAGCGGGGCGGTGTAAGACGCCACGCCCACCGCAAGGCCCAGCAGCACGCGGGAAAGAATAAGCACTTCAACGTTAGGGGCGGCAGCGGAGAAGAGCGAACCGGCGACGAAGAGAATCGCACCGATCATCAGGCTCTTTTTGCGTCCGAGCTTGAAGGAGAGCCAGCCGCTGCCGACGGCCCCAACGGCCGCACCGAACATCATGGAGCTAACCACCCATTCCTGGGTATGCGCGTTAATCTGGAATTCGTCTGCGATGAAGGGAAGAGCGCCGGCAATGACGCCGATATCCAGGCCAAAGAGTAATCCTGCCAGGGCGGCGAGGAAGCAGACGAAGAAAGTCATCGCCTTGTTGGACGTACGCCCCTGTTTTTTATTGTCAGGCATTATGCCCTCCAGTTGGGTTATCAGTTTTATTGATGATAAGGGTAGGTGAGCGACCCGTAAAAATATGTGAGATTAATCACAATGGTGTAATCGGTTACACTAACGTGCAACCGTAAAAATTATTAAAGCTTTGAAAATATAGAGGTAAACGAGGTGATGCGCATCGCGTTTGTTTGAATTTCAGACTTAACTGAAAGGAAATGTAACAGCAGAAGAAAGGCGAACATGCAAAGAGATTATTCTGAAAGCGGAGTGGTGCCGGTGCGGTGTAATCGCTTTCAGTTGTGCGGCTTTAGCCGCCACCCGACATAAAAAAAGCCAGCACAAAGGCTGGCCTGTTTAATACTCTCGGCTGTCGATTACTTCAGACCGGCAGCCTCACGCAGCAGAGCGGCTTTGTCGGTTTTTTCCCATGGGAAATGTTCACGACCAAAGTGACCGTATGCAGCGGTTTCCTGGTAGATTGGGTGCAGCAGATCCAGCATCTGAATCAGGCCGTATGGACGCAGGTCGAAGAACTCGCGCACCAGCAGGGTCAGCTGTTCTGAAGGCACTTTCTCCGTACCGAAGGTTTCCACCATGATGGAGGTTGGCTCAGCCACGCCGATTGCGTAGGAAACCTGAATCTCACAGCGGTCGGCCAGGCCGGCAGCAACGATGTTTTTCGCTACATAGCGCGCAGCGTACGCGGCAGAACGGTCAACTTTAGACGGATCTTTACCGGAGAACGCGCCGCCACCGTGACGCGCCATGCCGCCGTAGGTATCAACGATGATTTTACGACCGGTCAGGCCGCAGTCGCCCATTGGGCCGCCGATAACAAAGCGTCCGGTTGGGTTGATGAAGAATTTGGTTGCTGAGCTCAGCCATTCGGTTGGCAGAACTGGCTTGATGATCTCTTCCATCACTGCTTCCTGCAGGGATTTCTGATCGATCTCTTCGGCATGCTGGGTAGACAGCACCACCGCGTCAATACCGACGATTTTGCCGTCGTCGTACTGGAAGGTGACCTGGCTTTTCGCATCCGGGCGCAGCCACGGCAGGGTGCCGTTTTTACGCACTTCAGCCTGACGCTGCACCAGACGGTGTGCGTAGGTCACAGGCGCTGGCATCAGCACGTCGGTTTCGTTGGTTGCATAACCGAACATCAGGCCCTGGTCGCCCGCGCCTTGTTCCAGCGGATCGGCACGGTCAACGCCCTGGTTGATGTCCGGAGACTGTTTGCCAATCGCGCTCAGCACCGCGCAGGAATTGGCATCAAAGCCCATATCAGAATGTACATAGCCGATCTCACGCACCGTGTTACGGGTGATCTCTTCGATATCAACCCATGCGCTGGTGGTGATCTCACCGCCAACCAGAACCATGCCGGTTTTGACATAGGTTTCACACGCTACGCGCGCTTTAGGATCCTGCGCCAGGATCGCATCCAGCACCGCATCGGAGATTTGGTCAGCAATTTTATCAGGATGTCCTTCTGATACGGACTCGGACGTAAACAGGTGTTTTGCCATGTTTTATTTCACCTAAGAGGAATTTGGTTAGCTCAAGCTGCTGTGTGGAATAGCCAAAGGAGATAATTCTACCAAGGCCTGCAGGTTTTTGACACTGGCAGTATGAGTGTTAATCAGTATAGATGGATTAACATCTGGATGGCTATTTTAGGTCACTTCTTCGCCCGATTTCCAGTTTTTTTTGATTCATCTCTCACTGCGTTGAAATGGTTGCTGGAAATTTTTCCTGACGCTGCTGGCAACACGCGTATTTTTGTTTTGCTTTTTAGCCCCCTTCTCGGTATAAAACGCGGCGCGCGGCTCATATAAAATCAGCGCTCGATGAATACATCGTGTCGCCACTTCCAGCCGGGTTAAGCAGTGAACTTTTAGCTTTGGCTTGGGGTCCGTTTCATCAGAGGCGGCCGTGGAGGTGATACGAGATAATGAACCATCGTTTTCCGCTAATTCAGCGCTGCCGTTCTGGCGCGCCATTGATTCCCGCAACCCGCATTTCTAGTCTGCAAACCTGCCGATGTTATACCCATCTCGGCGCTTCTCAGGATTCAAGGGCCGGTTACGCTCTGTGAAAACTGAACAAGGGCGCTCTTGTTAATACAAGAGTTTTCTCGTGGTTTCGCCGAACCTTGTCATACAGAGTTCGGATACGTGTTTTACAATGATATGAATAAGAAACCGGTCGCACGGTCTGGATTTCAGCATACTCTGCTGGGAAACGGAGCCGTTTATGGGTTGTTATCGCCGTATAACGCTGCGATAGTAGTCAACTGTTTTACACTTAATACAAAGAGTTGAGGTTCGCTATGTCTGACGACATGTCTTCTTTTTCGCCTTCGTCAGCGGGCGAACAGGGTGTACTACGTTCTATGCAGGAGGTTGCGATGAGCTCCCAGGAAGCCAGCAAGATGCTGCGCACTTACAATATTGCCTGGTGGGGCAATAACTACTACGACGTCAACGAGCTGGGCCACATCAGCGTCTGCCCGGATCCGGACGTCCCTGAAGCGCGCGTGGATCTCGCTAAGCTGGTGAAAGCCCGTGAAGCGCAGGGCCAGCGTTTGCCTGCACTGTTCTGCTTCCCGCAGATCCTGCAACATCGCCTGCGTTCCATTAACGCCGCGTTCAAGCGCGCGCGTGAATCCTACGGCTATAACGGCGACTACTTCCTGGTTTACCCGATCAAGGTGAACCAGCACCGCCGCGTAATCGAATCCCTGATCCACTCCGGCGAACCGCTGGGACTGGAAGCAGGCTCCAAAGCGGAGCTGATGGCGGTTCTGGCGCACGCGGGCATGACCCGGTCGGTGATCGTCTGTAACGGCTATAAAGACCGCGAATACATTCGTCTGGCGCTGATTGGCGAGAAGATGGGCCACAAGGTCTATCTGGTTATCGAGAAAATGACCGAAATTGCGATCGTGCTGGAAGAGGCCGAGCGTCTGAATGTGATCCCACGCCTCGGCGTGCGTGCGCGTCTGGCGTCGCAGGGTTCCGGTAAATGGCAGTCCTCCGGCGGTGAAAAATCCAAGTTCGGCCTCGCGGCGAACCAGGTGCTGCAGCTGGTGGAGATCCTGCGCGAGCGCGGTCGTCTGGACAGCATTCAGCTGCTGCACTTCCACCTCGGCTCGCAGATGGCCAATATTCGCGACATCGCCACCGGCGTGCGTGAGTCCGCGCGTTTCTACGTTGAGCTGCACAAGCTTGGCGTGAATATTCAGTGCTTCGACGTGGGCGGTGGCCTGGGCGTGGACTACGAAGGGACCCGCTCGCAGTCCGACTGCTCGGTGAACTACGGCCTGAACGAATACGCCAACAACATCATCTGGGCGATTGGCGATGCCTGTGAAGAGCACGGCCTGCCGCACCCGACGGTGATCACCGAGTCCGGCCGCGCGGTTACCGCGCACCATACGGTGCTGGTGTCTAATATCATTGGCGTCGAGCGCAGCGAAATCACCGAAGCGACGCCTCCGCAAGATGATGCCCCGCGTTCCCTGCAAAGCATGTGGGAAACCTGGCAGGAGATGCACGAGCCGGGCACGCGCCGTTCCCTGCGCGAATGGCTGCACGACAGCCAGATGGACCTGCACGATATCCACGTCGGCTACTCGTCAGGCACCTTCAGCCTGCAGGAGCGCGCGTGGGCGGAGCAGCTCTATCTGAACATGTGCCATGAAGTGCAGAAACAGCTCGACCCGAGCAACCGCGCGCATCGTCCGATTATCGACGAGTTGCAGGAGCGTATGGCGGACAAAATGTACGTCAACTTCTCCCTGTTCCAGTCGATGCCGGATGCCTGGGGTATCGACCAGCTGTTCCCGGTTCTGCCGCTGGAAGGGCTGAACCACGCTCCGGAACGTCGCGCGGTGCTGCTGGACATCACCTGTGACTCTGACGGCGCGATTGACCACTACGTTGACGGTGACGGTATCGCAACGACGATGCCAATGCCGGAGTACGATCCGGAGAACCCGCCAATGCTGGGCTTCTTTATGGTGGGTGCGTATCAGGAGATCCTCGGCAACATGCACAACCTGTTCGGCGATACCGAAGCGGTTGACGTGTTTGTCTTCCCTGACGGCAGCGTCGAGGTTGAGCTGTCCGATGAAGGGGACACCGTGGCGGATATGCTGGAATACGTGCAGCTGGATCCGAAAAAACTGCTCACCCAGTTCCGTGACCAGGTGAAAAACACCGGTCTGGACGATGCCTTGCAGCAGCAGTTCCTGGAAGAGTTTGAAGCGGGTCTGTACGGGTACACCTACCTGGAAGACGAGTAGTAAAACCTCCCTCTCCCGGTGGGAGAGGGTTGAGGTGAGGGCATCAGACCGCACAATGCCCTATACTCACTTGAACCCGTATGAATTAACGGCGATAATTCGCCCCAATATGCGATTTACGAATCAATCCCTTCCTCGTCGGGTTTAACGACGCGGAGGGGATTTTTTTTCATCTGTTTTTAATGTATCGACGTCAAAAGAGGTCAGGACATGAGCACTTTAGGTCATCAGTACGATAACTCTCTGGTATCTAACGCGTTTGGTTTTTTACGCCTTCCAATGAACTTCCAGCCGTACGACAGCGACGCTGACTGGGTGATCACCGGCGTACCGTTCGACATGGCAACCTCCGGTCGTGCGGGTGGTCGTCACGGCCCGGCGGCAATCCGTCAGGTTTCCACCAACCTGGCCTGGGAGCACAACCGCTTCCCGTGGAACTTCGACATGCGCGAGCGCCTGAACGTGGTGGACTGCGGTGACCTGGTGTACGCCTTCGGCGACGCGCGCGAAATGAGCGAAAAATTGCAGGCGCACGCAGAGAAACTGCTGGCGGCCGGCAAACGCATGCTCTCCTTCGGCGGTGACCACTTTGTCACTCTGCCGCTGCTGCGCGCCCACGCGAAGCACTTCGGTAAAATGGCGCTGGTGCACTTCGATGCGCATACCGACACCTACGCGAACGGCTGCGAGTTCGACCACGGCACCATGTTCTACACCGCGCCGAAAGAAGGCCTGATCGATCCGAACCACTCCGTGCAGATCGGCATCCGTACCGAGTTCGACAAAGACAACGGTTTCACCGTGCTGGACGCTGGCCAGGTGAACGATCGCGGCGTGGACGATATTCTGGCTCAGGTTAAGCAGATCGTCGGCGATATGCCTGTATACCTGACCTTCGATATCGACTGCCTGGATCCGGCGTTTGCACCGGGTACCGGTACGCCGGTTATTGGCGGCCTGACGTCAGACCGCGCCATCAAGCTGGTGCGTGGCCTGAAGGATCTGAACATCGTTGGAATGGACGTGGTGGAAGTGGCGCCAGCCTATGACCAGTCCGAGATCACCGCGCTTGCCGCGGCGACCCTGGCGCTGGAAATGCTCTACATCCAGGCCGCGAAAAAAGGCGAATAAGCCTTACGCGCTGATTGCTGCTGCGCGACGCATGCGCAGCAGCAACATTCCCCCGGCAAGCAGGGTGATTACCTGCGAGACGACCAGCACCGAAAAGCCTGAGCTGACCGACCCTACCGACCTCATCACCATCCCCATCAGCAGCGGAATAAACGCCGCGCAGATATTGCCGATCCCGTTGATAATGCCGTAAGCGCTGCCCACCGCTTCCCGCGCGGCGTGATGCTGGATCACCGCCGGAATAGCCGCCCCCTGTAGCCCCCAGAAGATATTCGCCGAGAGCATAAACAGCGCCAGCCAGGCAGGCTGATGGCTGAGCATCAGCGCGACCACGGACAGCGCCGTCAGCGCGCCGCCCACCACAAACAGCATTGGCGCCTGTTCCGGACGCATTTTGTCGAGCAGCACCCCGCCGAGGAACTTCGAGCCCAGACTCAGCAGGAAGGGAATGGCCGCAAGCATGCCCGTGGCGTGCAGCGAGAAATGATGCTCGTCGCGCAGCCACGCGGGCAGCCAGGCGCTGCTCCCCCAGAGATAGCTCAGGGTGGCAATCTCCACCAGCAGGATCCACCCGAGCAGCGGCGTCTGCCAGGCAAGCGAAAACGTCTCTGCGAAGCCCGGTTTTTTGATTTTCTCCGCACCCCGCGGCGCGGGCAGGAAGCGCCAGACAAGGCCGCCACCCAGCACCAGATTCAGTGCCGCCAGGGCATAAAACGATCCGGCCCAGCCGAGATGCGCCATCAGCCACGTTACCAGCGGAAAGCCCACGGCCAGCCCGAGCGAGACGCCCAGCGCGGTCACGGCGTTGGGTTTGCCGATCTCCTGCGCGCTAAAGTGATCGCTGATGAAGCGCGTTTTCAGCGAAAAGAGCGGCCCCTCAGCGATCCCCAGGATCGTGCGCGCGACGAGCATGCCCATCAGCGATCCGAGCAGCGGGGAAATGGCGCATACCGCTGCCCACATCGCTATGCTGCTCAATAATCCCTGTCGATAATGGAGTTTGCTTTCAATAACCGGAGTTAATAATAAAGCTGAAAATCCATAACCCAGCAGAAAACAGGTCATAAGCATTCCCTGTAACATTCTGTTTTCATTTAGCTGAAAATGCTGAGCAAATTCCGGGTTTAAAATCATTACAGAAATATTCACCCGGTCAACGTAGGAAATAATAATCAGTAATAACAATGCCACTGTGCCTTGCCATCTTGCCGTCATAACGCCTGCCTTATGTTTTCGCTTATTTCTATTTTTATGCGCGTGATTGTCACGTGGGTAAAATGGTTCACCTGTGAAACTCATTGTTTATTAAAGAAAAAATAAAATTAAGTTTCACCGGTGAAACACCATGTTTTTCACTTCTTTTATTTTTAAGGAACAAAAAGAAAAGAAGTCAATCACTGTTTATTAAAATTTAACGCCATCGATAAATCGTATTCTTTCACACCGAAATAATGAAAATTTCATATCGCTGCATTTTTTCGTGATCCTTTGCACACTTAGTTAATTAATTGCCGTTTGATTAACAAATTCGTCACATTGCGGCTTGACGAAACATTCATCGCTTTTATATTGACCGTATTAAATAAGAAACAGAGTTTCATATATGAAACAAAAGCCTGGAGGATCGTGATGAGCTGGATAGGCGTATGTGACGCAGAACAAGTACAGGAAGATTTCCCTTTTAGCGGCAACGTCGACGGTAAAGAGATCGGTGTGTATTTGATTGACGGTGAATATTACGCGCTGGAAGACGTATGCCCCCACGCCTATGCCCTGCTGAGCCAGGGCTTCGTGGAGGACGGCAAGGTGGAATGCCCGCTGCACGAGGCGGTATTCGACGTCAAAACCGGCCAGTGCCTGCACGGCCCCGGCGGGCGCAACCTCAACCGCTACCCGGTTCGGGTTTTTGAAAACCAGATTCAGATTACCTTCGTCGAGGAGACCGTGGCATGAGCGACACCCTGAACTACAACCCGGCGCTGCCGGAAAGCCGTCAGTTTGCCCCACCGGCTGAGGGCGGTAACGGTGCGATCCATAAGCCGGGTGATTACCAGAACCTGATCTGGCAGACCCGCAGCCGCGAGCCGGAAAGCTGGGAAGTGAACCTCATCGCCACGCTGGAAGATCTCTTCGAGCAGGGGGTTGAAACCTTACCGGAGCTGGTGAACGGGCTGAACGCGGTGCGCATGCACGATCAGCAGGGCGAGCCGTGGAGCGAGGCCAGCTTCCAGGCATTCTTACAGGTTAACGGCTACTGAGGGCAACGCGATGACGACGACCGTACAACACTATCTCGATAAAGGTCTGCGCGGCCTCTGGTATCCGGTGCTGGCGAGCTGGGAGGTGCAGTCTGCACCGGTGGGCATTACCCGCCTGGGCGAACAGATTGTGGTCTGGCGCAACAAAGACGGCCAGGTGCAGGCGCTGGAGGACCGCTGTCCACACCGCGGCGCGCGCCTGTCGATGGGCTGGAACCTGGGGGACCGCATTGCCTGCTGGTATCACGGCGTGGAGGTCGCGGGCAACGGCGAGGTGAAAGACGTGCCCGCCGTGGACAAATGTCCGCTGGTCGGCCAGCAGTGCGTGCGCAGCTACAACGTGCAGGAGGCGCACGGCGCAATCTTCCTGTGGTTTGGCGTCACCGCGGACCAGCAGCCGGACGAGCTGACCTTCCCGGACGAGCTCGCCGATACGGACAGCTTCAGCAATTTCCTCTGCACCGCCGCGTGGAAATGCAATTACCAGTACGCGCTGGAAAACGTGATGGACCCGATGCACGGCACCTATCTGCACTCCTCGTCGCACTCAATGGCGGAAGGGGATCGCAAGGCCGACATGGTGCTCCAGCCGACCAAAACCGGTTTTATTTTTGAGAAGAAAGGGCAGAGCGGCGTCAACTTTGACTGGGTGGAGCTGGGCAACAGCGGCACCTGCTGGATGCGCCTCTCCATTCCGTACAAGAAGCGCTTCGGGCCGGGCGGCCACTTCTTTATCGTCGGCATGGTGGTGCCGGAAGATAACGACAACTGCCGCGTCTTCTTCTGGCGCATTCGCCGGGTGCAGGGCTGGCAGCGCGACATGTGGCGCTTCATGTACCGCAACCGTCTGGAAAAACTGCACTGGGAAGTGCTGGAGCAGGACCGCGTGGTGCTGGAAAGCCTGGCGCCAAACGCCCGCGACCATGAATACCTGTATCAGCACGACGTCGGCCTCTCGCGCCTGCGCCGCATGATGCAAAAGGCCGCCAAAGAGCAGCTGGCGATGCGCGAAGAACAGCAGGGAGCCGCCTGATGAACGGGCTGCTGAGCGGCAAACGCATCGTCATAACCGGCGCCGCGCGCGGGCTGGGCTTTCACTTTGCCAAAGCCTGCGCGGAGCAGGGCGCAGCGGTGGTGATGTGCGACATCCTCAAGGGTGAGCTGGCCGAAAGCGCCCACGCCCTGAGCGAGCGGGGCTATGCGATCGAACCGCACGTTATCGATCTGGCCGATCCACAGTCCATTGAGCAGGTGTTCAGCGCGATTGGCGAGCAGGGTCAGATTGATGGCCTGGTGAACAACGCGGCGATGGCGACGGGCGTCGGCGGCAAAAATATGCTCGATTACGATCCGGATCTCTGGGATCGGGTGATGAGCGTCAACGTCAAAGGCACCTGGCTGGTGACGCGCGCCGCGGTGCCGCTGCTGCGCGAGGGCGCGGGTATCGTGAACGTTGCGTCCGACACCGCGCTGTGGGGCGCGCCGCGCCTGATGGCCTACGTCGCCAGTAAGGGCGCCGTGATTGCCATGACCCGCTCAATGGCACGCGAACTGGGTGAAAAGCGTATACGCATTAATGCCATCGCGCCGGGGTTAACCCGCGTCGAGGCGACCGAATATGTTCCGGCCGAGCGCCATCAGCTCTACGAGAATGGCCGCGCGTTAACCGGCGCGCAGCAGCCGGAAGACGTCACCGGCAGCGTGGTCTGGCTGTTAAGCGATCTGTCGCGGTTTATCACCGGGCAGCTGATCCCGGTCAACGGCGGTTTTGTCTTTAACTAAGGTGTGGCGATTATGGCAAACGATCAGGAAGTGAAGTATCTGGTGCCGGGGCTGGAGCGCGGTTTACAGCTGCTGTTGGCCTTTGGCGAGCAGCATCGCGATCTGACCTTTGCCGAGCTGCACCGGCTGGTGGATATGCCGAAGGCGACCGCCTATCGCGTGGTGCAGACGCTGGAGTACATGGGCTTTCTGGAGCGCAACGCGCGCACCAATACCTTTTCGCTGGGCATGAACGTGCTGCGTCTCGGCTTTGAGTACATCGCCTCGCTGGATGTGGCGCAGGTCGGCCAGCCGGTGATCGAGCAGCTGCGCGACGTGAGCCAGTGCAGCAGCCATCTGGCGATCCGCGACGGGCGCGACATTATCTACATCGCCCGCGTCAGCGCCGCCGGGTCGCGCATCAACCAGGTCAGCATTGGCACCCGCCTGCCGGTGCACTGCACCTCGCTGGGCCGCATGTTGCTGACCGATATTTCCCGCGCCGATTTCGAACAGTTGTTCCCGCACGAGCGCCTGCCGGGCAACACGCCGGGGCAGCTTCACGACCGCGAGGCCCTGTGGCAGATGGTGCAGCAGGACAAAGCCCGCGGGTTTGTCATCGGCGAATCCTTCTTCCGCCACGGCATCTCCTCCATCGTCTACCCGGTGTATGACCGAAGCGGACGCGTGGCGGCGGTGGTCAGCATTCTGGTGCCGTCGGAGGAGATCCCGCAGACCGACCGCGAGCGGCTGCAAAACGAGGTTCGCCTCGCGGCGGATAAAATTTCTGGCTTCTTAGGCTATTTGTCACAGGCCAGCTAAATCAGTGAGTTAACGTCAGGCGCTTGACTGCGTCGGGCATGTTTTACGCCCAATTTGGGCCAGATGAGGCAACGAACGATGAGTGTAACCGGAATTGAAAAGCTGGAATTTGGCGTGGAAGACCTGACGCACTGCGCCAAATTTATGCGTGATTTTGGCCTGACGGGCGATGCCAGCGGCCAGCGTTTTACCACCCTGAGCGGCGCGCGCGTGGAGCTGAACCCCATCGACAGCCCCGACCTGCCGCCGGCGTTTGAAGCGGGCAACACCCTGCGCCGCATGACCTGGGCGGTTGCCGCACAGTCCGATCTCGACGCGCTGCGCCCGAAGCTGGCGCAGCAGCCCGGCTTTCGCGAAGTGGGCGACGCGCTGGAATGTCTCGATCCGAACGGCATGACCCTGCGTGTGCAGGTCAGCCAGCAGACCGACGTGGAGCTGAACGTTGAGCCGATCAACCAGTGGGGCGACGCCCGCCGTATCGACACGCCCAGCCCGGTTTACGATCGCGCGCAGCCGATCAACGTCGGGCACGTGGTGTTCTTCGTGGAGGAGTTGGCGGCGGTGGAGAAATTCTACCGCGAGGTGCTCGGCTTCCAGGTTTCGGACCGCTACATCAACCGCGCCGTGTTCCTGCGCTGCGGTGCGCGCGGCGGCCATCACAACCTGTTCCTGCTGCAACTGCCGAACCGCAGGCGCGGCCTCAACCACGTGGCCTTCACCGTGCGCGACATCCACGAGGTGATCGGCGGCGGTATCGCGATGAATAAAAATGAATGGAGCACCTTTATCGGGCCGGGCCGCCATCCGGTGTCGTCGGCCTATTTTTGGTACGTCAATAGCCCGACCGGCGGCGCGTTTGAGTATTACACCAACGACGACTATCTGACGGAAAACTGGCAGCCGCGCGAGCTGGAGCACTCCCTGGTCTCCTTTACCGAATGGGCGGTGGAGGGTGGGATTGACCACGACACCCGCCGTCAGCAGAAAAAGCCGGAGGCGGTATGACGTCGCGCATTGTCATTATCGGCGGCGGTCAGGCGGGCGGCTGGGCGGCGAAAACCCTGCGCGACGAGGGCTTCGACGGCGAGATCTGCGTGGTGGCGGAAGAGGAGTGGGATTTCTACGAACGTCCGCCGCTGTCGAAAGCGTCTCTGCTGGAGCCGGACGCGGCGCTCCCGCGGCTGTTTAGCGAAGAAGCACAGCAGGCGCTGAACCTGACCTGGTACCGCCCGCTGCGTGCTGAATCAGTCGATCGTGAAGCGAAAACCGTGCGTTTAAGCAACGGCGAACGTCTTAGTTACAACATTCTTTTAATGGCCACCGGCGGGCGGGCGCGCCTGCCTTCACAGGCGTGGGCGGCGCATCCGCAGGTCTACACTCTGCGCCACTGGCAGGACGCGCAGCGCCTGAAGGCGCGTCTGGCGGAAAGTAAAAAACTGGCGATTGTCGGCGGCGGCTGGATCGGCCTTGAGATTGCCGCTTCCGCACGCAAAAGCGGCGTAGCGGTCACGCTGTTCGAGCAGCAGCCCGCGCTGTGCATGCGCTCGGTGAGCGGCGAGGTGTCGCAGCGCTTAGAAGCTATCCATCGCGAGCAGGGGGTGGATATCCGTACCGGCTGCGGCGCGCTGGAGCTGGAGGACGATAACGGCCTGCCGGTCATCCACTGCGACGGCCAGCGCGAAACCTTTGACGCGGTGGTGGTGGGGATCGGCGTCGATCTCAATCTGGAGCTGGCGCGCGATGCGGGACTTCGCACCGAGCGGGGGATCGTGGTGGACGCCCAGGGACGCACGTCCGATCCGTTCATCTTTGCCGCAGGCGACGTGGCGCAGCACCATCACTACGGCCTGTGCATCCAGTCCTGGGCCTTCGCCCAGAATCAGGCGGTGGCGACGGCGAAAGCCATGCTTAACCCCGATGCGCCAGGCTACGACGACGCGCCGTGGCTGTGGTCGGATCAATATCAGCACAACATCCAGATCCTCGGCATTCCGCAGCCGGGCAGCCGAACGATAGTGCGTGAAGAGGCGCTGTACTTCTCGCTGGACGACAACGGTCGGCTAACGCAGCTGGTGGCGTTCAACGATGCGCGCACCGTCAAGCTGGCGAAGCGCTGGATGGCGGCGGGGCGGGACCTGTCGGACGTACCGCTCGCCGACCCGGCTTTTTCACTGATGTCATTGCGATAGCTAACCCGCACCCGTAGGGGGAGACATGACCACATTAGAGACCAACACCGCGCCCGTCGAGGCGAGCGGTGAGGGAGCCCGCACGCCTGAAAAAGCGGTGCGCTGGGCCATCCCGCTGTCGCTGCTGGCCTGCGTGCTGCTGGCCTTTTTCGACAAAATCAGCATCGCGGCGCTCTTTTCCGACACCCATTTCCAACAGGCGATGGGCATCGATTTTGACACCACGCGCCTCGGCATTCTGATGAGCGCCTTCCTGCTGAGCTATGGCTTTTCGTCGGTATTTTTGAGCGGTTTAGGCGACAAAATCGCGCCGCTGCGCCTGCTCACCGGGATGATGGTGGTGTGGTGCGCGCTGATGGTGGCGATGGGCTTTACCCATAACTACACGCTAATGATCGTCCTGCGCATCCTGCTGGGCGTGGCGGAAGGACCGCTGTTCCCGCTGGCTTTCGCCATCGTGCGCCACAACTTCCCGCAGCATTTACAGGCGCGCGCCACCATGCTCTGGCTGCTGGGCACGCCGGTTGGCGCGGCGATTGGCTTCCCGCTCTCCCTCTGGCTGCTGAACACCTTCGGCTGGCAGAGCACCTTCTTTGTCATGGCAATGCTGACCGTGCCGGTGTTTATTTTTGTGCGCGTTGGCCTGCGCGGGATCCGTCTGGAAGCAAAACCCTGCACCTCGCAGGCGTCTCAGGACGAGCGGCGCGCGGCGCGGCGCGAGCTGTTTGTCAGCCCGCACTTCTGGATCATCTGCATCTTTAACATCGCTTTTCTGACCTACCTGTGGGGCATCAACGGCTGGCTGCCGGGCTATCTCATCAAGGGCAAAGGCATTCATCTGGAGCACGCGGGCTGGCTGTCGTCGATGCCGTTCATCGCCATGCTGGCGGGAGAGGTGATTGGCGCGTGGCTCTCTGACCGGGTCGATAAGCGCGCGGCGGCCTGCTTTATCTCGATGGCAGGGGCAGCCGTCGGGCTGGCGGCGGTGATGCACCTTGATACCCCGCTTGCCATCATCGCGGCGATGAGCTTCAGCACCTTTATGTGGGGCACCGGCGCACCCAACATTTTCGCCCTGCTGGCGAAAGCCACCCATCCCCGGGTGAGCGCCACGGCGGGCGGCATCTTCAACGGGCTGGGAAACTTTGCGGGCGCGCTGTCGCCGGCGGTGATGGGCGCGCTTATTGCCTTCACCCACAGCATGGATTCCGGGCTGATTTTTCTGGCGGTGATGGCGGCGGTGGGCTGCGTCCTGTTACTGCCGCTGCTGAGACGTTACTGAGGAGAGTGTCATGACTGATTCAACCGTAACCAACAAAACAGGCATCAAACCTGACCACCTTACGATGGAAGAGTGGGTCGAGTCGCGCATCGCGCGCTTCGAAGGCCGTAAATACGACTGGAACGCGCTGAAGTTCCAGGCCGATTTTGACCCGAAATACCGCCGGGCGCAGATGCGCTACATCGGCACCGGCGCAACTGGCGTGGCGAACGACACCAATACCGTGCAGGCGGACCATTTTACCTTCTCCACCATGGTGCTGCCGTCGAAGTGCGAAGGGCCGCTGCACCTGCACGACGACGTGGAGGAGGTGTTCTTCATGCTCAAAGGGCAGATCACGCTGATGATCCAGGACGGCGACAACTACACCGAAACCGTGCTGCGCGAGCGTGACCTGATCTCCGTCCCGCCGGGCATCTATCGCGGCCTGTTTAACCACGGGGAAGAAGAGGCGCTGATGTGCGTCATGCTGGGAACCAACAAGCCGGAAATCCCGACCTACCCCTCCGATCATCCGCTCTCAAAAGTGAAGCGGAACTAAGGGGGCGCCATGACGGGTTTTCGTGAACAGGGAAGCGGCATCCCGCTGATGCTGCTGCACGGGATCAGCTCTGGCGCTGCGTCCTGGCACAAGCAGATGGCGCTGAACGGTTTTCGCGTGCTGGCGTGGGACATGCCCGGTTACGGCGAAAGCCCGATGCTGGCGGTTGAGCGGGCGAACGCCGGAGATTACGCCGACGCGCTGGCGGCGATGCTCGACCGCGCAGGCGTCTGGCAGGCGGTACTGGTGGGCCATTCCCTGGGGGCGCTGGTGGCCAGCGCGTTTGCGGCGAAGTTCCCTGAACGCGTCATTCATCTGGTGCTGGCGGACGCCGCGCAGGGTTACGGCAATGCCGCGCCGGCGCAGCGAGAGCAGGTCTGGCGTAATCGCGAGCAGCAGATGGCGCTCGGCGGCGACATCCTCGCGCAGACCCGCGCCGCGAAGCTGCTGCGCCCCGGCGCGCGCGCAGAAGATATCGCCACCGTCGCGGCGGGCATGCGCAGGCTGCGCCCCGAAGGCTACCTCGCTGCCGCGTGGATGCTGGCGCATGACGACATTCACGGCTGGCTTAAGCGTTACGCCGGTCAATTTGAAGTCTGGTGCGGCGAGCAGGACGCGATCACGCAGCCCGAGCTGGTACAGGGGCTGGCGCTGCGCTACGGCATGCCGTTTACCGCGATTCCGCAGGCCGGACACGCGAGCTATCTCGATAACGACGCGTTTTTTAATCAACAGCTTTTACGCATTAACGAAGAGGTGCGCGATGAATGCACACATTGACGGCCGCGTAGCGGTCGTTACCGGCGGTTCGTCCGGCATTGGCTTTGAAACGCTGCGCCTGCTGCTGGGCGAAGGGGCGAAAGTCGCCTTCTGTGGGCGCGACCCGGACCGGCTCGCCAGCGCCCATGCGACGCTGCAAAACGACTATCCCGACGGGGAGATTTTCTCATACCGCTGCGACGTGCTGAGCGCCGACGAGGTGCAGGCCTTCGCGGATGCGGTGCAGGCGCGCTTTGGCGCGGCGGATATGCTGATCAACAACGCCGGTCAGGGCTACGTGGCGCACTTCAGCGACACGCCGCGCGAGGCGTGGCTGCACGAAGCCGAACTTAAACTGTTTGGCGTCATTAATCCGGTGCAGGCGTTTCAGCCGCTGCTGGAACGGTCCGACATCGCCTCCATCACCTGCGTGAACTCCCTGCTGGCGCTTCAGCCGGAAGAGCACATGATCGCCACGTCGGCAGCTCGCGCCGCGCTGCTGAACATGACGCTGACGCTCTCGAAAGAGCTGGTAGGCAAAGGCATTCGCGTCAATTCCATACTGCTCGGTATGGTCGAGTCCGGCCAGTGGCAGCGCCGCTTTGAAAGCCGGGCGGATAAAAGCCAGAGCTGGCCGGAGTGGACGGCGGAGATCGCGCGCAAGCGTGGCATTCCGATGGCGCGTCTCGGCAAGCCGCAGGAGCCCGCGCAGGCGCTGCTGTTTCTCGCCTCGCCGCTGGCCTCGTTTACCACCGGCGCGGCGCTGGACGTTTCCGGCGGCTTTTGCCGCCATCTGTAAGGACACATCATGAAAAAGGTAATGTTAATTGGTTATGGCGCCATGGCGCAGGCGGTGATTGAGCGTCTGCCCGCCGGCGTGGCTATCGGCTGGATCGTGGCGCGCGCGTCTCACCATGCCGCCATTCGCGACCAGTTTGGCGATGCGGTCGAGGCGCTGACCTCGCCGATGGCGTGCGCACAAACGCCCGATCTGGTGCTGGAGTGCGCCAGCCAGCAGGCGGTTGCGCAGTACGGCGAAGGCATTCTGCGTCGCGGCTGGCATCTGGCGGTCATTTCCACCGGCGCGCTGGCGGACAGCGCGCTGGAGCAGCGTCTGCTCGCGGCGGGCGGAAAACTTACCCTGCTTTCCGGGGCGGTCGCCGGCATCGACGGGCTGGCGGCGGCGAAGGAGGGCGGGCTTGAACGCGTCACCTATCAGTCGCGTAAAAGCCCGGCCAGCTGGCGCGGCAGCTACGCCGAGCAGCTTATCGATCTTAACGCGGTCTCAGAGGCGAAGGTCTTTTTTGAAGGCAGCGCCCGCGAGGCGGCGAGGCTGTTTCCGGCGAATGCCAACGTGGCGGCGACCGTGGCGCTCGGCGGCGTCGGGATGGATGAAACCCGCGTGCAACTGATGGTTGACCCGGCAACGAAACGTAACACCCACACGCTGCACGTAGAAGGGCTGTTTGGCGAATTCCATCTGGAGCTGAGCGGGCTGCCGCTGGCGTCTAACCCTAAAACCTCCACCCTGGCGGCACTCAGCGCGGTGCGCGCCTGCCGCGAGCTGGCCCTGAGCTGAGGAGTGACGATGGACGATCTGAAGATTTTTATCGGCGGCCAGTGGCGACGCGGCGGTGGCAACCCGATGCAGAGCCACTTCCCGGCTGACGGGTCGCTCAATGCGACGCTGAACGCGGCAAACCTTGACGATCTGCACGACGCGATCGAGGCCGGCGAGTGCGCGTGGCGCGATCCCGTCTGGCGCAACAGCCTGCCGCACGTGCGGGCGAAGATCCTGCACAAGGTGGCGGATCTGATTGAGTCCCGCGCTGACGAGCTGGCGCAGATGCAGAGCCGGGATAACGGCAAGCCGCTGGCGGAGGCGCGCGGGCTGGTGATGAGCGCGGCGGGAACGGCCCGCTACTTCGCCGCCGCCTGCGAGCTGCTGGAAGGGGAACTGCCCACGCCGCGCCAGCCGGATCTGCTGACGCTAAGCCGCTATGAGCCGCTCGGCGTGGTGGCGGCCATCACGCCGTGGAACTCGCCCATTGCCAGCGAGATGCAGAAGGTCGCCCCGGCCATCGCCGCCGGGAACGCGGTGATCCTCAAGCCTGCCGAAGCCACGCCGCTGATGGCGCTGGAGCTGGCGCGCATTTTTGAACAGGCCGGGCTGCCCGCCGGGCTGCTGAGCGTGCTGCCGGGCAAAGGCTCGGTGATTGGCGACGCGCTGGCGCGCCATCCCCGCGTGCGAAAAATTTCCTTTACCGGCGGCACCGCCACGGGCCGCCATCTGGCGCACGTGGCCGCGGAAAAGCTTATTCCGGCGTCGCTGGAGCTGGGCGGAAAATCCCCGACCATTGTGCTGGAGGATGCCGACGTTGAGCAGGCCGCGCGCGGGATCTGCTACGGCATTTTCAGCTCAGCAGGGCAGGCGTGCATCGCCGGGTCCCGGCTGTTTATCCACGAAAGCCTGTACGCGCCGCTGATGGCGCGGCTGCTGGAATTAACTCGCGGGCTGCGCGTAGGGCACCCCTTCACCGACGGCGTTCACGTTGGGCCGCTGATCAATGAGAAACATCGCCAGAGCGTGCAGGAATACGTCGAGCTGGCGAAGCGCGAGGGGGGCCGGGTGCTGTGCGGCGGGGAGAGCCCGGCGGATCCTGACCTCGCAAACGGCAGCTTCTTCCAGCCGACCATTATCGAAGGGCTGACGAACGGCGCCCGCGCCTGCCAGGAGGAGATCTTCGGCCCGGTGCTGGTGGCGATGCCGTTTCGCGATGAAGCGGCGTTGATCCGCGAGGCGAACGACTCGGTTTACGGCCTGGCGGCAGGGATCTGGACCCGCGACACCGGGCGGGCGCTGCGCCTGAGCGAGCAGCTGGAGGCCGGTACGGTGTGGATCAACACCTACAAAGTTTTTGCGATTTCGACCCCGTTCGGGGGCTTTAAAGAGAGCGGTCTGGGCCGCGAAAAGGGCATTCAGGGGCTGAAAGCCTGGATGCAGCAAAAGAGCATTTATCTGGCGACGGGTAACAGCGTCAACCACTGGTGCGACTGAGAAAGGGTGAGCAATGAGCGAAATGATAACCGTCGGCGACGCCATCGCCAGAACGCTGGAGCAGTATCAGGTTGAGGCCCTCTACGGCGTCATCTCCATTCACAACCTGCCGATCGCGGACGCGGTAGGGCAGCGGGGCAAAATCCGCTTCGTGCCCGCGCGCGGCGAGGCGGGTTCCGTCACCATGGCCGACGCCCACGGGCGGTTTTCCGGCCTCGGCGTGGCGCTGACCAGCACCGGCGCGGGGGCGGGGAACGCGGTAGGCGCGCTGGTGGAGGCGATGAACGCCTGCACGCCGCTGCTGCATTTAACCGGACAGGTTGAAAAGGCCTGGCTGGATGCCGACACCGGGTTTATCCACGAGACCCGCGACCAGCTGACCTTCCTGAAGGCCAGTTCAAAACGGGCGTACCGCATCAGCAATGCCAGCCAGGCGATGGCCATCCTGCATAAAGCGATTCAGGAGGCGCAGACGCCGCCGTGCGGGCCGGTCTCCGTGGAAATCCCGATTGATATTCAGGGGGCTAAAATTCCGCTGTCTCTGGTGACCGCACCGGTGAAACCGGCTTCGGTTGCAGCTGTGGATCCCGCGATGGTGGATGCTTTA
Source organism: Enterobacter cloacae complex sp. P43RS (assembly GCF_014930585.1). Lineage (NCBI taxonomy): Bacteria > Pseudomonadati > Pseudomonadota > Gammaproteobacteria > Enterobacterales > Enterobacteriaceae > Enterobacter > Enterobacter cloacae complex sp. P43RS. The sequence continues at coordinate 315,813 of NZ_JADBRJ010000002.1, read as the reverse complement.
TGGGCGCAGCTCAGGCAGGCTAAACAGCCGCTGCTGTGGCTGGGCGGCGGGGCGCTGGGAAGCGCGGACGCGGTGAAAAAACTGGCGGATGCGGGCGTGACGGTGATCTCCAGCACCCACGCGCGCGGCGTGCTGCCGGACGGCCATCGTGCCAGCCTGCGCGCGTTCCACAACTCGCCGTCGGTAGAGGCGCTGATTGCGCAGTGTGATTTTACGCTGGTCGCCGGTTCACGCCTGCGCAGCAACGAAACCCGCTCCTGGTCGCTGGAGTTGCCGTCTCCACGCGTGCAGATAGATATCGACCCGGCGGCGGCGAGCCGTAACTATCTGATGGACAACACGCTGATAGCCGACTGTTCAGCGCTGCTTGGCGCGCTGGCTGAAAAAGCGCAGGGCCGCGAGTGGGGCAACGCCCAGTGGGACGCGCAGGTGCAGCAGGTGGTCTCGCAGGCTGAACAGGGCCTGCGCGAGCAGTGCGGCGCCTATGCGAAGCTCAACGACGCCATTGAAAAAGCCCTGCCGCAGGACGGCCTGCTGGTGCGCGATATCACCGTTTCCGGCAGCCTGTGGGGCAGTCGTCTGTTCCGCGCTAACGGTCCGCTGATGAACATTCACTCTCTTGCCGGGGCGATTGGCATGGGGCTGCCAATGGCGATTGGTACCGCGATTGCCAACCCGCAGCGTAAGGTGGTGGGGCTGGTGGGCGACGGTGGCCTGAGCTTGAATTTAGGCGAGCTGGCGACGCTGGCGCAGGAGAAAGCTAACGTGACGCTGCTGATCATGAACGACGGGGGCTACGGCGTGATGCGCGGCATTCAGGATAAGTACTTCGGCGGGCGACAGTATTATAACGAACTGCATACGCCGGACTTTACCCTGCTGGCACAGGCAATTGGCCTGCAGGCGTGGAGCGTTGAGCGGGCAGAGGATTTTGAAGCCGTGATGACGGAGGCGCTGGCGATGCCGGGACCGTCGGTAGTGGAAGTGCGGATGGGTCAGATTGGCGCGCTGAAGTTTGCCGGGCCGCCGCAGAAAACGCTTTACTAGCTGTTTTCTCCCTCTCCCACGGGGAGAGGGAGAAAACAGTAGTTCGGGTAAGGCGAAGCCGCCACCCGGCTTGTTTTATCAGAACACGTTAAACGGGTATTCCACGTAGGCGCGGATCTCGTCCCCGCCCACGTTATAGTCGCTGGCGTTGCTGGAGACGCGCAGCACGGAGTAGCGCAGTTTCAGCTTCAGATCTTTTGCCGGACCATCCTGCACCTGGTACTGGATCTGGTTAAACCACTCGTGCTCTTTGCCGTTGCTGGTTTCAGAGGTCTTAATGTTGTCGCCGCGCACGTAGGCGGTGGTCCAGCTCAGGCCCGGCAGGCCGAGTCCGCCGAAGTCCAGGCCGTAAGAGGCCTGCCATGAGCGTTCGTCTTCACCGTTAAAATCAGACCAGTAGGAGTTCGCCAGCCAGATGGTGTTGCCGCCGTCACCCACGCCGCCCTTGTCGCGATATCCGCCGTAGTTGTAGCCGGTGCTGCCGCTGCTCTGCTGGTACGCCACTTTGAACGTGTGAATATCCCAGATGTAGCTCGCCGCCAGGCTCCAGATGGTGTTGCTGCGGCCGGTGTCGAGGCTGTCAGCGTAGCCCTGATCCAGACGCGAGTTATAGCCGTTAAAGTCGAGCACCAGCTGCTGTCCGGTGCTGAACGGTTGTTTGAAATTCATCCCCAGGTACTGTTTGTTCATCACCTCTTCGTTATGAGAGGCGTATAGCGCGCCGCTGAACTGGTCGTTGAACTGGTAGCTTGCGCCACCGAAAGTCAGGCTTTTCAGGCCGCTGTCGTGGCGGTCGTCGCTTTTACGCTGCTCGTCGGTGAAATAACCGGCGTTCACTTCCAGGCCGTCGATCTCTTTCGAGGTCAGCATGGCACCGGTGTAGCTTTCAAACAGCAGGCGGGAGCTGTCGGCATTAACGATAGGCAGTTCAGGACGCTGGTTACCGTAGCTCAGCACGGTATTCGAGATCCGCATTTTGGCGGTAGCGCCAAATTTCGCTAAATCGGATTTGGCCCGGCCATCGTCTTCCTGTTTAAAGAAGTCGATACCGCCCGCGCCGCTCTTGCCGCGACCGCCGTCCAGGCGCACGCCGTACTGCGCGATGCCGTCCACGCCAAAGCCCACCAGCCCTTCGGTATAGCCGGATTCAAAGGAGGCGATGATGCCCTGACCCCATTCGGCTTTATCCTGCTGGCCCTGATGGTAGTCACGGCTGATATACGCATTGCGTAAAAACAGGTCTAAATGGCTGTCGTCGATAAAACCCTTGCTGTCAGATTGCTGGCTTGCAGCGGCGGGTAATGCGGCGAATAAATTTAAAGCAATTAACGATAATTCTTTTTTCACGGAGGGAACGTCTCTGTCTTAATATATTAAATTGAATTACTGCGCGTTTGATAATTACCGGAAAGATTAACGATTGCAATAAATATGTGACCAGACGTTTCAGCCGGAAAGGGTAGATTTGACGGGGCTTTCAGAGGTGTTACCGATACGTGCGATTTAGTTAGCAATTCATGCGAAATAAAAAGGAGGCAAAATTGCCTCCTTCCAAAATTATTTAATTCCGTCAGCGGCCATTCGGTCGCGAATATGCTGCGCGCGCGCTTCTGAGGCCGGGTGATCGTCAAACATGGAGCTCTGGCGACCCGCTTCCAGTTTTGCCAACTTTTCGAAGCTGGTGGCTAAACCGGATGGATTAATACCGCGTTTGCGCAACAGGTCGTAGGAGTAGTCGTCCGCTTCGGACTCCTGACGCTGCGAGAACTGGGAGTTAACCAGTTTTTCACCTACGTCACCAAGCTGCGACTGGGACAGGCTGCCAACGATGCCGCCCGCAGAGGCCGCCGCCGCGCGAATGGCGTTGGTGCCTAAGGCAACCTGCATCCCTTTCTTCACGTGGCCGAGCGCAACGTGACCCATTTCATGGCCGATAACCGCTTCCACTTCGTTGTCGGTCATCATATCCATCAGCCCGCTGTAGACGCGGATACAGCCGTTAGCCATCGCGAAGGCGTTGACGTCTTTCGCCATGTAAACCTTGTAGTTCACCGGCTGGCCGTTGATGTTATCGCCGAGCGCGGAAGCAATCTTATTCAGACGCTGTGTGTAGGTACTGTCAGCCGGCGCAAGCGTGGCTTTTCCGTCCATATCTTTACAGGCCTGATCGCTCAGCGCTTTAACCTGCGCGTCGCTCAGGGAGTAGGCCTGAAAGGCTTCTGCACCTGAGGTCATCAGACCGTTAGAGTCCATATTCTGACAGCCGCTCAGCACGAGCGTTGTACCCAGGGCCAGCACTATTGCACGCATTTTCATGAGGTTGCTTCCGTACTCGTTAAACTGAATAAAATCCGAAAAGTGCCCCCGCAACGAAGCCGGGGCGGGATAAGTATAAGGAATATCTACAGGCGCGGGCGAGCAGATTGCGCAACATGCGAGCATGATCCAGAGATTTCTTAAGCTGCAAAAGAATGGTCCATGTACATGCCCTGCGGCTTGGGTTACATTGTTGGCACTTTTTTCCGGCGTAGCCCAAAACGCGCTGTCGTCAAGGGCATGGCCTTTAACAGTCCGATCTGGAGTTAAAATGTCCTCACGTAAAGAGCTTGCTAATGCTATTCGTGCGCTGAGCATGGACGCAGTACAGAAAGCCAAATCCGGCCACCCGGGTGCCCCTATGGGTATGGCTGATATCGCCGAAGTCCTGTGGCGTGATTTCCTTAACCACAACCCGCAGAACCCGGCATGGGCTGACCGCGACCGTTTCGTGCTGTCTAACGGCCACGGCTCTATGCTGATCTACAGCCTGCTGCACCTCACCGGCTACGATTTGCCAATCGAAGAGCTGAAAAACTTCCGTCAGCTGCACTCCAAAACTCCAGGTCACCCGGAAGTGGGCTACACCGCTGGCGTAGAAACCACCACCGGCCCGCTGGGTCAGGGCATTGCTAACGCTGTGGGTATGGCGATTGCCGAGAAGACCCTGGCGGCGCAGTTCAACCGTCCTGGCCATGACATCGTTGACCACTTCACCTACGCTTTCCTGGGCGACGGCTGCATGATGGAAGGCATTTCTCACGAAGTGTGCTCCCTGGCTGGTACCCTGAAGCTGGGCAAACTGGTGGCGTTCTACGACGACAACGGTATCTCCATCGACGGTCACGTTGAAGGCTGGTTCACCGACGACACCGCCGCACGTTTCGAAGCCTACGGCTGGCACGTTGTGCGTGGTGTTGATGGCCACGATGCTGACTCGATTAAACGTGCAGTAGAAGAAGCTCGCGCAGTCACCGACAAACCGTCCCTGCTGATGTGCAAAACCATCATCGGCTTCGGTTCTCCGAACAAAGCGGGCACCCATGACTCCCACGGCGCACCGCTGGGCGACGCGGAAATCGCACTGACCCGTGAAGCACTGGGCTGGAAACACCCTGCCTTCGAAATCCCGTCTGAGATCTATGCTCAGTGGGATGCTAAAGAAGTGGGCCAGGCGAAAGAAGCGGCCTGGAACGAGAAATTCGCTGCCTATGCGAAGGCGTTCCCACAGGAAGCGGCTGAATTCACCCGTCGTATGAAAGGCGATATGCCGTCTGACTTCGACGCGAAAGCCAACGAATTCATCGCGAAGCTGCAGGCGAACCCGTCTAAAATCGCCAGCCGTAAAGCATCTCAGAATGCGATTGAAGCGTTCGGTCCGCTGCTTCCAGAATTCCTGGGCGGCTCCGCTGACCTCGCGCCTTCTAACCTGACCCTGTGGTCTGGTTCTAAGTCAATCAACGAAGACACTGCCGGTAACTACATCCATTACGGTGTACGTGAGTTCGGTATGACCGCTATCGCGAACGGTATCGCTCTGCACGGTGGTTTCCTGCCATACACCTCTACCTTCCTGATGTTCGTGGAATATGCACGTAATGCTGTGCGTATGGCTGCGCTGATGAAACAGCGTCAGGTGATGGTCTACACCCATGACTCCATCGGTCTGGGCGAAGACGGTCCAACTCACCAGCCGGTAGAGCAGGTAGCTTCCCTGCGCGTAACCCCGAACATGAGCACATGGCGTCCATGTGACCAGGTTGAATCTGCGGTGGCTTGGAAATACGGCGTTGAGCGTCAGGACGGCCCGACCGCGCTGATCCTCTCCCGTCAGAACCTGGCGCAGCAGGAGCGTACCCCTGAGCAGCTGGCAAACATCGCCCGCGGTGGCTACGTGCTGAAAGATTGCGCGGGCCAGCCTGAGCTGATCTTCATCGCGACCGGTTCTGAAGTTGAACTGGCTGTAGCTGCATGGGAAAAACTGACTGCCGAAGGCGTGAAGGCGCGCGTGGTTTCCATGCCGTCTACCGATGCGTTCGACAAGCAGGATGCGGCTTACCGTGAATCCGTACTGCCTAAAGCGGTTTCCGCTCGCGTGGCGGTGGAAGCGGGTATTGCTGACTACTGGTTCAAATACGTGGGTCTGAATGGCGCTATCGTCGGTATGACCACCTTCGGTGAGTCTGCTCCGGCAGAACAGCTGTTCGAAGAGTTCGGCTTCACCGTTGAGAACGTTGTCGCGAAGGCGAAAGAATTGCTGTAATCGCCGTTTTGCCCGGTGGCGCTTACGCTGACCGGGCCTACAAATGGCTCAAAAGTAGGCCGGGTAAGCGCTAGCGCTTACCCGGCTTTTTTTGCGTCATTATTCCAACGAAAATGTGACGCAAGTCATATAGCTCGCTTATTCATCTGGACAGACATTCCTTTTATTCCCCGATTCGCTTATTCTTGCTGAAGCGTTTCAGTCGATTAAATGTTCGACAATTGACCAATCAATCGCAGTTTGTGATAGCAAAGATTCCCCTTCGGGCGTCGCTGGATTACTCTTTCAGCCACCTCAAACTCAGGGATTGCTTTGCAGGAGATCTATGACCGTACGCGTAGCGATTAATGGCTTCGGTCGCATCGGGCGTAATGTGGTTCGTGCTTTGTATGAATCCGGACGTCGGGCGGAAATCACCGTGGTGGCAATCAATGAACTGGCAGATGCTGCTGGCATGGCGCATTTATTGAAGTATGACACCAGCCACGGACGCTTCGCCTGGGATGTGCGCCAGGAAAGAGATCAGCTTTTTGTGGGTGATGACGCTATTCGTGTGCTGCATGAGAACAGCATTTCCGGGCTACCCTGGCGTGAACTGGGTGTGGATATCGTGCTTGACTGTACCGGTGTGTATGGCAACCGCGAACACGGCGAAGCGCATCTGGCAGCAGGCGCGAAAAAAGTCCTGTTTTCTCATCCCGGAAGTAACGACCTCGACGCGACCGTCGTGTTTGGCGTCAACCAGCATGAGCTGCAAGCCGAACACCGCATTGTTTCCAACGCCTCCTGCACCACCAACTGCATTATTCCGGTCATCAAACTGTTAGACGATGCGTATGGCATTGAATCCGGCACCGTAACTACGATTCACTCCGCCATGCACGATCAGCAGGTTATCGACGCCTATCACCCGGATTTACGACGCACTCGCGCGGCGAGCCAGTCAATCATCCCGGTGGACACGAAACTGGCTGCAGGGATCACCCGAATTTTCCCGCAGTTTAATGACCGTTTCGAAGCGATTGCCGTGCGTGTTCCGACGATAAACGTCACCGCAATCGACCTCAGCGTGACGGTGAAAAAACCGGTAAAAGCCTGTGAAGTCAACCTGTTGCTGCAAAAAGCGGCACAGGGAGCATTTCATGGTATAGTTGACTATACGGAATTACCGTTGGTCTCAGTAGATTTTAACCACGACCCGCACAGCGCCATCGTGGATGGCACGCAGACGCGAGTCAGTGGTGCGCACCTTATCAAGACGCTGGTCTGGTGTGATAACGAATGGGGCTTTGCTAACCGAATGCTCGACACCACGTTAGCCATGGCCGCAAAAGGTTTCAGGTAGAGCGCACCTTGCGCTTGCAAAACTTTAAGAATCAACGAGAGGATTCACCATGTCTGTAATTAAGATGACCGATCTGGATCTGGCAGGTAAACGCGTTTTCATCCGTGCCGATCTGAACGTACCGGTTAAAGATGGCAAAGTGACCAGCGACGCGCGTATCCGTGCATCTCTGCCAACCATTGAACTGGCTCTGAAGCAGGGCGCTAAAGTGATGGTCACCTCCCACCTGGGCCGTCCAACTGAAGGCGAGTACAACGAAGAGTTCTCTCTGCTGCCGGTTGTTAATTACCTGAAAGACAAACTGTCCAACCCGGTTCGCCTGGTGAAAGATTACCTGGACGGCGTAGACGTTGCCGAAGGTGAGCTGGTTGTTCTGGAAAACGTTCGCTTCAACAAAGGCGAGAAGAAAGACGACGAAACCCTGTCCAAAAAATACGCTGCACTGTGCGACGTATTCGTGATGGATGCATTCGGTACTGCGCACCGTGCGCAGGCATCTACCCACGGTATCGGTAAATTCGCAGACGTCGCGTGTGCGGGTCCTCTGCTGGCTGACGAACTGGAAGCACTGGGTAAAGCACTGAAAGAACCTGCTCGCCCAATGGTCGCTATCGTTGGTGGTTCTAAAGTGTCTACCAAACTGACCGTTCTGGATTCCCTGTCTAAAATCGCTGACCAGCTGATCGTGGGCGGTGGTATCGCGAACACCTTCGTTGCCGCTCAGGGCCACAATGTCGGTAAATCCCTGTACGAAGCAGACCTGGTTGACGAAGCCAAACGTCTGCTGGGTACCTGTGATATCCCGGTTCCAACTGACGTTCGCGTGGCGACCGAGTTCTCCGAAACCGCAACCGCGACCCTGAAATCAGTAAACGACATCAAAGACGAAGAGCAGATTCTGGACCTGGGCGACGTTTCTGCACAGAAACTGGCTGAAATCCTGAAAAACGCAAAAACTATCCTGTGGAACGGTCCTGTTGGCGTGTTCGAATTCCCGAACTTCCGCAAAGGGACTGAAATCGTGGCTAACGCAATCGCAGACAGCGAAGCGTTCTCTATCGCAGGCGGTGGTGACACCCTGGCAGCAATCGACCTGTTCGGTATCGCTGACAAGATCTCCTACATCTCCACTGGTGGCGGCGCATTCCTCGAATTCGTGGAAGGCAAAGTACTGCCAGCAGTAGCAATGCTCGAAGAGCGCGCTAAGAAGTAAGCCATTCAAGGGCAGGGAAACCTGCCCAATTTTCAGCGCGCTTTTAAGAGCTCGCACCTTTTCTAACGGCCGAAGATACAGGACTAAGCAACATGTCTAAAATTTTTGATTTCGTAAAACCTGGCGTTATCACTGGTGATGACGTACAGAAAGTGTTCCAGGTAGCTAAAGAAAACAACTTCGCTCTGCCAGCAGTTAACTGCGTAGGTACCGACTCCATCAACGCCGTACTGGAAACCGCTGCAAAAGTTAAAGCACCGGTTATCGTTCAGTTCTCTAACGGCGGCGCTGCGTTCATCGCAGGTAAAGGCGTGAAAACTGACATTCCTCAGGGTGCTGCTATCCTGGGCGCTATCTCTGGTGCGCACCACGTTCACCAGATGGCTGAACACTACGGTGTTCCAGTTATCCTGCACACTGACCACTGCGCGAAGAAACTGCTGCCGTGGATCGACGGTCTGCTGGACGCGGGTGAAAAACACTTCGCGGCAACCGGTAAGCCACTGTTCTCTTCTCACATGATCGACCTGTCTGAAGAGTCACTGCACGAAAACATCGAAATCTGCTCTAAGTACCTGGCGCGCATGGCCAAAATGGACATGACCCTGGAAATCGAACTGGGTTGCACCGGTGGTGAAGAAGACGGCGTGGACAACAGCCACATGGACGCTTCTGCCCTGTACACCCAGCCAGAAGACGTTGATTACGCTTACACCGAGCTGAGCAAAATCAGCCCACGCTTCACCATTGCAGCGTCCTTCGGTAACGTGCACGGCGTTTATAAGCCAGGTAACGTGGTTCTGACCCCGACCATCCTGCGTGATTCTCAGGAATACGTGTCTAAGAAACACAACCTGCCGCACAACAGCCTGAACTTCGTCTTCCACGGCGGTTCCGGTTCTTCTGCTCAGGAAATCAAAGACTCCGTAAGCTACGGCGTAGTGAAAATGAACATCGATACCGACACCCAGTGGGCAACCTGGGACGGTATCCTGCAGTACTACAAAGCGAACGAAGCTTACCTGCAGGGCCAGCTGGGCAACCCGAAAGGCGAAGACCAGCCGAACAAGAAATACTACGATCCACGCGTATGGCTGCGCGCTGCTCAGACGTCCATGGTGACCCGTCTGGAGCAGGCTTTCAAAGAACTGAACGCAATCGACGTTCTGTAATTTGAGCTGCTGACAGCATCAGAAGGCCCGCAAATGCGGGCCTTTTTTTATGCTTTTTCAATATCCTGCAATACCTGTTTTTGTGATCTGTTTGGCAAAGCCGGTGCTTTTTGTTTACCCTTTACTGACCTGCCTGTCTCCATGGGGGATGGATTTTGTGTTTTGGTTTAACAAAAGGAAGAATAAATGGAACAACTCGATGTTGTAGACAGCATCAATAACGCCGGTAACTGGCTGGTGCGCAACCAGGCCCTGCTGCTGAGCTATGCCGTGAACATTGTCGCGGCGATTGCCATCATCATCGTCGGGATGATCGTGGCGCGTATCGTGTCGAACGCCGTCAACCGTGTGATGGTCGCACGACACATTGACGCCACGGTGGCTGACTTCCTCTCCGCACTGGTGCGCTACGGCATTATCGCCTTCACGCTGATTGCCGCGCTGGGCCGTGTTGGGGTGCAAACCGCCTCCGTGATTGCCGTTCTTGGTGCCGCCGGTCTGGCCATTGGTCTGGCACTGCAGGGCTCGCTTTCAAACCTGGCGGCGGGCGTACTGCTGGTGACTTTCCGTCCGTTCCGTTCCGGTGAATATGTTGACCTTGGCGGCATCGCCGGTACCGTGTTGCAGGTACAGATTTTCTCTACCACCCTGCGAACCGTCGATGGTCGTATTGTGGTGGTACCGAACGGGAAAATCATTGCGGGCAATATCATTAACTTCTCCCGCGAGCCGGTGCGTCGTAACGAGCTCATCATCAGCGTGGCGTACGATTCCGATATCGATCAGGTGAAGTCGCTGATCGCAAATATCATCGCCTCTGACGACCGCATTCTGAAGGACCGCGAGCAGACGGTTCGCCTGAACGAACTGGGTGCTTCCTCTATTAACTTCGTGGTGCGTATCTGGAGCAAAAGCAGCGATCTGCAAAACGTTTACTGGGATGTGCTGGAGCGCATCAAGCGCGATTTCGACGCCAACGGCATCAGCTTCCCTTACCCGCAGATGGACGTAAACGTCAAAAAAGTCAAAGAAGCAGAATAACGTCACCCGTAGGCCCGGTAAGCGCTCGCGCCACCGGGCTTTACTTTCATAAGCTCCGCTAATACCCAATTAATATTATCCATTTCCTCTAATGTGATTCGCGCAGTATAGTCAGCCTCCAGAACAACACTGCGAGAAAAATCGTCATGCTATCTTATTATTTTCAAGGGCTTGCCTTAGGTGCGGCCATGATTTTACCCCTCGGCCCGCAAAACGCCTTCGTGATGAATCAGGGCATTCGTCGCCAGTATCATCTGATGATTGCCCTCCTGTGCGCGGTGAGCGATCTGCTGCTGATTTGCGCCGGCATTTTTGGCGGCAGCGCGCTGCTGATGCAGTCGCCCTGGCTGCTGGCGCTGGTGACCTGGGGCGGCGTGGCGTTTCTGCTTTGGTACGGATTCGGTGCCCTGAAAACGGCGATGACCAGCAACATTGAGCTGGCAAGTGCCGAAGTGATGAAGCAGGGCCGCTGGAAGATTATCGTCACCATGCTGGCGGTCACCTGGCTTAACCCGCACGTTTATCTCGATACCTTCGTAGTGCTGGGCAGCCTGGGCGGACAGCTGGACGTTGAGCCGAAACGCTGGTTTGCGCTCGGCACGGTCAGCGCCTCTTTCCTCTGGTTCTTCGGTCTCGCCATTCTGGCGGCATGGCTGGCGCCTCGTCTGCGGACTGCCAAAGCCCAGCGCATTATTAATACCCTGGTGGGGCTGGTGATGTGGTTTATTGCTTTTCAGCTGGCAAAAGAGGGCATTCACCACGTCCAGGAATTGTTCAACTAATCCTTGTCTTATGGACAACTGAGCAAGACCCGCTAAGCTTGCTGGCATGAGCCCTGTTGTTAGGGCACTCTTCGCAACATGGAGGAATGACAGTGAAGTTTAAAGTGATGGCCCTCGCGGCATTAGTAAGTTTCGGTGCGGTGTCGGCGCAGGCAAGTGAACTGCCGGATGGCCCGCACATCGTCACGTCAGGCACCGCAAGCGTGGACGCGGTACCGGATGTTGCAACCCTGGCAATTGAAGTGAATGTGGCGGCAAAAGATGCCGCTTCCGCCAAAAAACAGGCAGACGATCGTGTTGCGCAATATCTCTCTTTCCTGGAACAGAACGGTGTTGCTAAAAAAGACATCAGCTCTGCGAACCTGCGTACCCAGCCCGATTACGACTACCAGAACGGCAAAAGTATCCTGAAAGGCTATCGCGCCGTGCGCACTGTGGAAGTGACCGTGCGTCAGCTGGACAAGCTGAACTCTCTGCTGGACGGTGCGCTGAAGGCCGGCCTGAATGAAATCCGTTCCGTGTCGCTGGGCGTTGCGCAACCGGAGAAATACAAAGACGAAGCGCGTAAAGCTGCAATTGATGATGCCATTCATCAGGCGGAACAGCTGGCGTCTGGCTTCAAGAGCAAGCTTGGCCCGGTATACAGCGTGCGTTACCACGTCTCAAACTACCAGCCAAGCCCGATGGTTCGGATGATGAAGGCGGACGCCGCGCCGGTTTCTGCTCAGGAAACCTACGAGCAGCCAACGATTCAGTTCGACGATCAGGTTGATGTGGTGTTCCAGCTGGAACCCGTTGCAGCACAGCCGAAACCTGCACAATAATCAATAGGCCGGGTAAGGCGTAGCCGCCACCCGGCTTTTCATTTTAATCCTGTCTCAACACCTTATGTCCAAACGCCAGCAGCGCATCAGTCACGTTGCGCATCATGCGGCTTTCTGGCGCAAAACGGTGCCAGTACAGCATCCGGCGCTGATACAGCCCCGGCGTCAGGTCAATCAGCTCACCGCTTTTCAACTCTTTCTCAATCTGTAAATGCGGGATCATGCAGCAGGTGGTGCCCTGACGCGCCAGCTGCACGAAAGCTTCGGACGAGTTAACGATATGACACGGCACGCTGCCCGGCGGCAGATCGAAGTTTTGCTGCAAAAACGCCTGGTGCATATCGTCCAGATGGTCGAACGCCACGGCAGGCGCCTTCAGCAGCGCAGCGCGGGTGACGCCATTCGGGAAGTAGCGCTCCGCAAAGGCTTTTGAACCGACAAACAGGTAGTCGAGCGCGCCCAGCTGATCGACAAGACAGCTTGGCAGGGCCTGAGGCTGGATACTGACCGCCCCAACCACTTCGCCGCGACGCAGGCGCTCCTGGGTGCGGGTTTCATCTTCGACCTGAAGATTCAGGCGGATAGGGGAGTCGGCCAGCACCGGCGCAAGGGCCGGCAGCAGCCAGGTCGCCAGACTGTCGGCGTTCACCGCCAGCGAGAGCAGCAGCGGCGTGGAACCCGTTTGTTCGTCACCCAGCCACTCGTCTTCCAGCAGTTCAACCTGGCGCAGCAGGGCGAGAAGCTTTTGCCCTTGCTCCGTTGGGCGCGGCGGTACGGTACGCACCAGCAGCGGCTGCCCGAACATGTTTTCAAGCTGTTTGATACGCTGTGATACGGCGGACTGGGTGATGCACAGCTTTTGCGCTGCGCGCTCAAAGCCGCGTTCACGAATAACTGCATCAAGTGCCTGTAGTGTTCTGTAGTCCGGACGTTTCATTGCTCTGGCTGGCTCCTAAATTTTGCTTAATCTGCACTATGACACAATTTTCCCTTCCTGACAGACGAAATCCATTCGACGTGTTCTATAATGCGCCCTGAGTTTTCACACCACAGGCAAAACGATCATGACGCAGGATGAACTGAAAAAAGCAGTAGGATGGGCCGCTCTCCAGTACGTACAGCCAGGGACCATTGTCGGTGTTGGTACGGGGTCAACGGCGGCGCACTTTATCGATGCACTGGGCACGATGAAGGGGCAGATCGAGGGCGCGGTTTCCAGCTCCGATGCGTCCACGGAAAAGCTGAAAAGCCTCGGCATTACCGTTTTCGATCTCAACGAAGTGGATCGTCTGGGCATTTACGTTGATGGCGCGGATGAAATCAACGGCCATATGCAGATGATCAAAGGCGGCGGCGCGGCGCTGACCCGTGAAAAGATCATCGCCTCCGTGGCGGACAAGTTCATCTGTATCGCGGATGCCTCCAAGCAGGTCGACATTCTGGGTAATTTCCCGCTGCCGGTTGAAGTGATCCCGATGGCGCGCAGTGCGGTTGCCCGTCAACTGGTTAAGCTGGGCGGCCGTCCGGAATACCGTCAGGGCGTGGTCACCGACAACGGTAACGTCATCCTCGATGTTCACGGTCTGGAGATTCTCGACGCAATTGCGCTGGAAAACGCCATCAACGGCATTCCAGGCGTCGTCACCGTAGGGTTATTTGCCAACCGCGGCGCGGATGTGGCGCTGATCGGTACGGCTGACGGTGTGAAAACCATCGTAAAATGATCTGACGGGGGGAGTGCTCCCCCCGCTAAAAAATTTTTGAAAAGCTAAATTTGGTGACTTGTGTCACGCTTTTCCGCCTCTTTTGCCGATCCTGCCACGTTTGTAAATTTCCTCAGCATTTTACTCTGTCATTTTGCCCTGTATGACTTTTCTTCAGAGTGCCGACGCAAACGTTCATATTGCTGCAATAGTTTTTTTTGATATGTTGGCTACAGCGGATTTCAATCCAGCACAACATCAGTTCAGATAAAAACAGGGTCGGGGAAATGGCAAAGGTATCACTGGAGAAAGACAAGATTAAATTCCTGCTGGTCGAGGGCGTGCACCAGAAAGCGCTTGATAGCCTTCGTGCGGCGGGTTACACCAACATCGAATTTCACAAAGGCGCGCTGGACACGGAAGAGCTGAAAGCCGCCATCCGTGATGCCCACTTCATTGGCCTGCGATCCCGTACCCACCTGACTGAAGACGTGATTGCCGCGGCAGAAAAGCTGGTTGCTATTGGCTGTTTCTGCATCGGCACCAACCAGGTCGACCTGAACGCTGCCGCAAAACGCGGTATCCCAGTCTTTAACGCCCCGTTCTCTAACACCCGTTCCGTGGCGGAGCTGGTAATTGGCGAGCTGCTGCTGCTGCTGCGCGGTATCCCGGAAGCTAACGCCAAAGCGCACCGTGGCGTGTGGAACAAACTGGCCGCGGGCTCATACGAAGCCCGTGGTAAAAAGCTGGGTATCATCGGCTACGGCCACATCGGTACCCAACTGGGGATCCTGGCGGAATCGCTGGGGATGCACGTCTACTTCTACGATATCGAAAGCAAGCTGCCGCTGGGTAACGCGACGCAGGTACAGCATCTGTCTGACCTGCTGAACATGAGCGACGTGGTCAGCCTGCACGTGCCGGAAAACGCCTCCACCAAAAACATGATGGGCGCGGAAGAGCTGGCGCTGATGAAGCCGGGATCTCTGTTGATCAACGCCGCGCGTGGTACGGTGGTCGATATCCCTGCGCTGTGCGATGCGCTGAAGCGTAAGCATCTGGCGGGGGCGGCCATCGACGTGTTCCCGACGGAACCGGCCACCAACAGCGATCCGTTTAACTCTCCGCTGTGCGAATTCGACAACGTGATCCTGACGCCGCACATCGGCGGTTCTACTCAGGAAGCGCAGGAGAATATTGGTCTGGAAGTGGCGGGTAAGCTGAGCAAATATTCCGACAACGGTTCAACGCTTTCTGCGGTGAACTTCCCGGAAGTGTCTCTGCCGCTGCACGGCGGTCGTCGTCTGCTGCACATCCACGAAAACCGTCCTGGCGTGCTGACCGCCATCAACCAGATTTTTGCCGAGCAGAGCGTTAACATTGCCGCCCAGTATCTGCAAACCAACTCGCAGATGGGTTATGTGGTTATCGATATTGAAGCCGATGAAGATGTTGCTGAGAAAGCGCTGCAGAGCATGAAGGCCATACCGGGGACGATTCGCGCGCGTCTGTTGTATTGATGGTGCGGTCTGTGGTGTCGGGTGGCGGCTACGCCTTACCCGACCTACGTTGAGCTTTTGTAGGCCGGGTAAGCGTAAGCGCCACCCGGCTTTATGCTACCAAAGCCACGTTTTACCTGGCGTTACCACCGCAGGCAGCGGAATATCCCATTTCTCCACCGGCAAGGCTTCTACAGCCTGGCAATCATGCGCATACCCCACCGGCTGCAACCCGTACTGCTGCCAGTTTTGCAGCGTCCTGTCGTAAAAACCGCCGCCCATACCTAAGCGCTGTCCTTGTTCATCAAACGCCACCAGCGGCGTAATCAGCACGTCCAGCTGTGACAGCGGGAGTACGTCGCGCACGTCGAGTTTCGGTTCGGTGATTTTCAGACGATTCACCACCAGCTCGCTGTGCGGATGGTAGTGCAGAAACAGCAGATTGCCCCGGCTGAACGGATGCAGTACCGGCAGGTAAACTTTTTTCCCGGCGCGCCAGAGCTGGTCGATCAGCGGCTGGGTGTCCAGTTCGCCGTCAAACGAGAGAAACAGCGCGACGGTGTTTGCCATCACCACGGGCGGATAGGCCATCATGCGGGCAGCGGCCTGCTGCGCAAAGTGTGCTTGTTGTTCAGACGTCAGGGCGCGACGACGCTGGCGAATGAGCTGACGGATGTCCTGGCGTGAAGCAGAAACTTCAGGGAATTGAGTCATGGTAGTCGGTAGAAGAAGAGAGAGGGAATCTCCGAGATGCCGCCGCAGGCTGTAACCCTTGAACCCTTGGTTCAAGGTGAATGTGTCGTCATAGTTTTAAGGCTTCTCGGACGAACCGAGCATGCTCACCAACCATGGAGCGCCACATTCTTGTGGTATGAAATATCGGCTCAGGGGACTGGCCCGCTTGCAAACATCTCAGAGAAATTTTGTCTTCACAGTTACTCTACCATAGTCAACTGCGAAGTGTTATTCAAACTTTGGTCCCGGTCTTTCGGGATTGCGACCTTGATCAAGCAACGCCTGTTCAATGGTCTGCTGGAGCATTTTAATGCGTTGCTCCATGCTGGCCGCGTAATCGCGGGTCTTCGCTTTTTCCTGAGTCAGTTCATAGCTGATGTTCAACGCGGCGATGAAAACCAGCTGCTCAGTATTTGTGACTCTAGTGCGTTCTTTTAGATCTTGCAACCGCTGATTCAAATCGTCCGCAGCCTGATTCAAAGCATCCCTTTGTTCAGGCGGACAATTCACTCGCAGTGAACGGCCAAAAATCTGGAGATCGACGGGTTGTGCAGACATGCCACCTTCCTGCTGATTGACTGCGCTGCCTTCGCTTACTGCCCCGGGGGCTGCGAAGGGGCGACACTATAGCTACCCTGATGTGAAGATACAAGCCCTTTTCTGGTATCACCAGGGTCCAAAGTGGTAGCATATCATGAATATCCTCCCTTTGATGACGAATGCGTATGTCTATACAGAACGAAATGCCTGGTTACAAGGATTTAAACCAGTTACTGAACCAGCAGGGAGTCGGTCTTACCCCTGCCGAAATGCACGGTCTGATCAGCGGCATACTGTGCGGCGGAAACAGCGACAGCTCATGGCAGCCGCTGATCCACGACCTCACCAACGAAGGGCTGGCGTTTGGCCACGAACTGGCGGAAGCGCTGCGAAAAATGCACGCGGCAACCAGCGATTCGCTGGAAGACGATGGCTTCCTTTTTCAGCTTTATCTGCCTGAAGGCGACGATGTCAGCGTCTTCGATCGCGCCGATGCGCTCGCGGGGTGGGTAAACCACTATCTGCTTGGCCTGGGCGTCACCCAGCCTAAGCTTGATAAAGTCACCGGCGAAGCGGGTGAAGCGATTGACGATCTGCGCAACATCGCCCAGCTTGGCTACGATGAAGAGGAAGATCAGGAAGAGCTGGAAATGTCTCTCGAAGAGATCATCGAGTACGTGCGCGTGGCGGCGCTGCTGTGCCACGACAACTTTACGCGCTCGCAGCCGACCGCGCCGGAAGTTCGCAAGCCAACCTTACATTAAGAAAAATAACGCACAGGAGGGTGTCATGGTTATCTCGCAACAAGAGTATTTGCGCCGTCGTCAGGCGCTGCTGGCAAATATGCAGCCGGGAAGCGCGGCGCTGATTTTTGCCGCGCCGGAAGTGACGCGCAGCGCCGACAGCGAATACCCCTATCGCCAGAGCAGCGATTTCTGGTACTTCACCGGCTTCAACGAGCCGGAAGCGGTGCTGGTGCTGATTAAGAGCAATGACACCCACAACCACAGCGTGATTTTCAACCGCGTACGAGACTTAACCGCTGAGATCTGGTTTGGCCGCCGCTTAGGGCAAGAGGCCGCCCCGGAAAAGCTGGGCGTTGACCGCGCGCTGGCGTTTAGCGAAATCAACCAGCAGCTCTATCAGCTGCTTAATGGCCTCGACGTGCTCTACCACGCGCAGGGCGAATACGCCTACGCCGATGAGATTGTTTTCAACGCGCTGGAAAAACTGCGTAAAGGCTCGCGGCAGAACCTGTCCGCGCCCGCCACCCTCACGGACTGGCGTCCGGTGGTGCACGAGATGCGTCTGTTCAAATCTGAAGAAGAGCTGAACGTGCTGCGCCGTGCGGGCGAAATCAGCGCCCTGGCGCACGCCCGCGCGATGGAGAAATGTCGTCCCGGAATGTTTGAATACCAGCTGGAAGGCGAAATTCACCACGAATTTAACCGCCACGGCGCGCGTTATCCCTCCTACAACACCATCGTTGGCGGCGGGGAAAACGGCTGCATTCTGCACTACACCGAAAACGAAAGCGCGCTGCGCGACGGCGATCTGGTGCTGATTGACGCCGGTTGCGAATATCAGGGCTACGCGGGCGACATCACGCGTACCTTCCCGGTGAACGGCAAGTTTTCGCCAGCGCAGCGGGCGATTTATGACATCGTTCTCGAATCTCTCGAGACGGCGCTGACGCTGTATCGCCCGGGCACCTCCATTCAGGAAGTGACCGGCGAGGTGGTGCGCATCATGATTACCGGGCTGGTTAAGCTTGGGATCCTCAAAGGGGATGTCGACACCCTGATTACCGAGAATGCTCACCGCCCGTACTTTATGCACGGCCTGAGCCACTGGCTGGGGCTAGACGTGCACGACGTGGGCGTGTACGGCCCTGAACGTTCGCGCGTGCTTGAACCGGGCATGGTGCTGACCGTCGAGCCGGGCCTGTACATCGCGCCGGATGCCGACGTGCCAGAGGAATACCGCGGAATTGGCATTCGTATTGAAGACGACATCGTCATCACCGAAACCGGCAACGAAAACCTGACCGCGAGCGTGGTGAAAAAAGCGGACGATATCGAGGCGCTGATGGCAGCGGCGCGCGTATGAGCGTGATTATCGTTGGCGGCGGCATGACTGGCGCCACGCTGGCGTTAGCCATCTCGCATTTGACGAAGGGGCAGCTTCCGGTGCATCTGGTTGAAGCCGTCGCGCCGCAGGCGAAGAATCACCCTGGGTTTGATTCCCGCGCCATTGCCCTGGCGCAGGGCACCTGCCAGCAGCTATCCCGCATTGGCATCTGGCAGGCCATCGCCGACTGCGCTACCGCCATTAATACCGTGCACGTAAGCGATCGCGGTCATGCCGGGTTTGTGACGCTGGATGCCCATGATTACCGTATTGACGCGCTGGGTCAGGTCGTTGAACTGCACGATATTGGCCTGCGCCTGTTCCGCCTGTTACAGGACGCGCCGGGCGTCACGTTGCACTGCCCGGCACGCGTTGCCAGCTTCACCCGCAGTGAAGACGCGGTCAGCGTAACGCTGGACAATGGCACCGTGCTTGACGGACAGCTTCTGGTGGCGGCTGACGGGTCGCGCTCGGCGCTCGGCACCCAGTGCGGCGTAGAGTGGCGGCAGCAGCCTTACGGGCAGGTCGCGGTCATCGCGAACGTCTCGACCGCAGCAGAACACAACGGCCGGGCGTTTGAGCGCTTCACCCAGCACGGCCCGCTGGCGATGCTGCCGATGACGGGCGGGCGCTGCTCGCTGGTCTGGTGCCACCCGCAGGAAAAGGCCGAAGAGGTTAAATCCTGGTCCGACGAACGTTTTTGTACCGAGCTGCAGAAAGCCTTTGGCTGGCGGCTGGGGCGTATTACCCATGCCGGGAAACGTGCGGTCTATCCACTGTCGTTAACCACGGCATCACAGTCTGTTTCTCACCGCGTGGCGCTGGTCGGCAACGCGGCGCAAACCCTCCACCCCATCGCCGGTCAGGGCTTTAACCTTGGCCTGCGGGATGTGATGAGCCTGGCCGAAACGCTTTCGCAGGCGTGGAGCGAACAAAAAGACTGTGGCGCTTATCCGGTGCTAAGCCATTACCAGACGCGACGTCAGGCCGATAAAGAGGCGACAATTGGCGTCACCGATGGTTTAGTCCATCTCTTTGCCAATCGCTGGGCGCCGCTGGTTGTTGGTCGCAACCTCGGGCTGATGGCGATGGAACTGTTCATTCCGGCACGTGACGTGCTGGCGCAGCGGACCCTGGGTTGGGTCGCGCGTTAAGGAGTTATCACTGTGCAAAATGTTGATGTTGCCATCGTTGGCGGCGGAATGGTTGGGCTGGCGCTGGCCTGTGGATTAAAGGGCAGCGGCCTGCGCGTGGCCGTGCTGGAGCAAAAGCAGCCCCAGCCTGTCGCATCAGATGCCCCGCCGGAACTCCGCGTGTCGGCGATTAACGCGGCCAGCGAAAAGCTTTTGACGCGTCTCGGCGTCTGGTCAGATATCGTCGCCCAGCGCGCCAGCTGCTATCACGGCATGGAAGTGTGGGACAAAGACAGCTTTGGCCATATTGCCTTTGATGATGAAAGCATGGGCTATAGCCATCTGGGGCACATCGTTGAAAACGCGGTGATCCACCACGCGCTGTGGCAGAAAGCAGAGCAGTGCAGCGACGTGACGCTGGTTGCGCCTGCGCAGATCCAGCAGGTGGCATGGGGCGAAAACGAGGCGTTTATCACCCTGCAAAGCGGCGACATGCTGACCGCGCGTCTGGTGGTCGGTGCCGACGGCGCTAACTCCTGGCTGCGCAACAAGGCCGATATCCCGCTGACGTACTGGGATTACCGCCATCATGCGATGGTGGCAACGATCCGTACTGAAGAGCCGCACGGCGGCGTTGCGCGGCAGATTTTCCACAACGACGGCATACTGGCGTTTCTGCCGCTTGCCGATCCGCACCTGTGCTCGATTGTCTGGTCCCTGGTGCCGGAGAAAGCGCAGCAGATGCAGGATGCGACGCCGGAGGCCTTTAACCAGGCGCTGTGCGTGGCGTTTGATAACCGCCTTGGCCTGTGCACGCTTGAAAGCGAGCGGCTGGTTTTCCCGTTAACCGGCCGGTACGCGCGTCAGTTCGCCGCGCACCGTCTGGCGCTGGTGGGGGATGCGGCCCATACCATTCATCCGCTGGCCGGGCAGGGCGTTAACCTCGGCTTTATGGACGCGGCGGAACTGGTGGAAGAACTGCGTCGCCTGCACCGTGAAGGTAAAGATATCGGCCAGCATCTGTATCTGCGTCGCTACGAGCGCAGCCGCAAGCACAGTGCGGCGATGATGCTGGCAGGAATGCAGGGCTTCCGCGAGCTGTTTGCCGGGGCAAATCCGGCGAAAAAACTGCTGCGCGATATCGGCCTCAAGCTGGCCGACACCCTTCCCGGCGTCAAACCTCAACTTCTTCGTCAGGCAATGGGTCTTAACGATCTTCCCGACTGGTTACGCTAATCTCGATCCCCGTCACACTTTATTTTCCCGGCCTCTGCGCCGGGGAAATCCCCTCGTTTGAAATATTCTAATTCCACGCCATTTTTCGCATTAGTTATTCTCATGTCGTGATTTTTACGTGACGGAAATTCGGCCCGTTTTTCCGCACGAAATATCACCATGTGCTAAATCCTGTTAGATCATTGTTAATTTTGTGCGGGGTTAATCGCATTTTTCCAGTGAATAACTCTGTAGGCTTTTCAGCGTTTTTTGGTCATAAGCTAATGTGATGACCCGTTTTACCTTATGGTTAACCGCCGGTTTCGGTGGTAAGTTCAGGTAAAAGAGAACGTTTGCGTCGGCATTCGGGAACGAGGCCGATACCGGGTTTCACGGTGAATTTTTCAACGAGGACAAGATGGCTCAACAGACTCCTTTGTACGAACAACACGTGTTATGCGGCGCCCGCATGGTGGACTTCCATGGCTGGATGATGCCGCTGCACTACGGCTCGCAGATTGATGAGCACCACGCGGTGCGCACCGATGCCGGTATGTTCGACGTGTCCCACATGACGATTGTCGACCTGCGCGGTAGCCGCACCCGGGAGTTTTTGCGTTATCTGCTGGCAAACGACGTCGCCAAACTGAAGACGCCGGGTAAAGCGCTCTATACCGGCATGCTGAATGCCTCGGGCGGCGTGATTGATGACCTTATCGTCTACTACTTCACCGAAGATTTCTTCCGCCTCGTTGTAAACTCCGCCACCCGCGAAAAAGACCTCTCCTGGATCACCCAACACGCCGAACCTTATGCCATCGACATCACCGTCCGTGACGATCTGTCGCTGATCGCCGTGCAGGGACCAAACGCGCAGGCAAAAGCCGCCTCTCTCTTTAACGACGAGCAGCGCACCGCCACCGAAGGCATGAAGCCGTTCTTCGGCGTGCAGGCGGGGGATCTGTTTATCGCCACCACCGGCTATACCGGTGAAGCGGGCTACGAAATTGCGATGCCGAACGAGAAAGCTGCCGATTTCTGGCGTGCGCTGGTAGAAGCGGGCGTGAAGCCTGCGGGCCTGGGCGCGCGCGATACGCTGCGTCTGGAAGCGGGCATGAACCTCTACGGTCAGGAAATGGATGAAGGCGTCTCTCCGCTGGCGGCCAACATGGGCTGGACCATCGCGTGGGAACCGGCTGACCGTGATTTTATTGGCCGTGAAGCGCTGGAGATGCAGCGCGAGAAGGGCACCGAACAGCTGGTGGGACTGGTGATGAAGGAAAAAGGCGTGCTGCGCGGCGAGCTGCCGGTGCGCTTTACCGATGCTGACGGCAATCATCGCGAAGGCGTGATCACCAGCGGAACCTTCTCTCCGACGCTGGGCTACAGTATTGCACTGGCACGCGTGCCGGCAGGCATTGGCGACACGGCGGTAGTGCAAATCCGCAACCGCGAAATGCCGGTCAACGTGACCAAACCGATTTTTGTTCGCGCCGGTAAGCCGGTCGCCTAACTATTTTTATCAGGAGAACTTCAATGAGCAATGTGCCAGCAGAACTGAAATACAGCAAAGAACACGAGTGGCTGCGCAAAGAGGCGGACGGCACTTACACCGTCGGGATCACCGAGCACGCGCAGGAGCTGCTGGGCGACATGGTGTTTGTTGACCTGCCTGACGTGGGCACGACCGTTAGCGCGGGCGACGACTGCGCCGTGGCGGAGTCCGTAAAAGCGGCGTCTGACATCTACGCACCGGTAAGCGGTGAGATTGTTGCGGTCAACGACGCGCTGAGCGATTCGCCAGAGCTGGTCAACAGCGAGCCTTATGAAGGCGGCTGGATCTTCAAGATCAAAGCCAGCGACGAATCGCAAGTTGCCGCGCTGCTGGATGCAACCGCGTACGAAGCACTACTGGAAGACGAATAACGTTGTGCCGGATGGCGCTGCGCTTATCCGGCTTACCGGGCCCGGTAAGCGGTAGCGCCACCGGGCAACAGCGTTACAGATAACTACGATTCACTGCACGTATCAGGAACCATCGCTCATGACACAGACTTTAAGCCAGCTTGAAAACCGTGGCGCCTTCATTGAACGTCACATTGGGCCGGATGCTCAGCAACAGCAGGAGATGCTGAAGACGGTTGGCGCGGATTCATTAGACGCACTGATCGGCCAGATTGTGCCAAAAGACATCCAGCTTGCCACGCCGCCTCAGATAGGGGATGCCACCACGGAGTTCGCCGCGCTGGCGGAGCTGAAGGCTATTGCAGGCCTCAACAAGCGCTATAAGTCTTACATTGGCATGGGCTACACCAACGTGCAGTTACCGCCGGTTATCCTGCGCAACATGCTGGAAAACCCGGGCTGGTACACCGCTTACACCCCTTATCAGCCAGAAGTCTCCCAGGGGCGTCTGGAAGCGCTGCTGAACTTCCAGCAGGTGACGCTGGATCTGACCGGTATGGATATCGCTTCCGCCTCTCTGCTGGATGAAGCGACCGCCGCTGCCGAAGCGATGGCGATGGCAAAACGCGTAAGCAAGCTGAAAAATGCTAACCGCTTCTTCGTGGCGGCGGACGTGCATCCCCAGACGCTGGACGTGGTGCGCACCCGTGCAGAAACCTTCGGTTTTGAGGTGATCGTCGACGACGCCGACAAAGTGCTGGATCACCAGGACGTCTTCGGCGTGCTGCTGCAGCAGGTGGGTACCACCGGCGAAGTTCACGACTACGGCGCGCTGATTGCCGAGCTGAAATCCCGCAAAGTGGTTGTCAGCGTTGCCGCCGATTTTATGGCGCTGGTGCTGCTGACGGCGCCGGGCAAACAGGGCGCGGATATTGTATTCGGCTCCGCGCAGCGCTTCGGCGTGCCGATGGGCTACGGCGGCCCGCACGCGGCGTTCTTCGGCGCGAAAGATGAATTCAAACGCTCCATGCCAGGCCGTATCATTGGCGTGTCAAAAGATGCTGCCGGTAATACCGCGTTGCGCATGGCGATGCAGACCCGCGAGCAGCATATCCGCCGCGAGAAAGCGAACTCCAACATCTGTACTTCCCAGGTACTGCTGGCAAACATCGCCAGCCTGTATGCGGTATTCCACGGTCCGGCTGGCCTGAAGCGCATTGCCAGCCGCATTCACCGCCTGGCCGATATTCTGGCCTGCGGCCTACAGCAGAAGGGCCTCAAGCTGCGCCACGCGCACTACTTCGACACCCTGTGCGTGGAAGTGGCAGACAAAGCCGCCGTGCTGGCGCGCGCGAATGCAGCAGAAATCAACCTGCGCAGCGACATCCACAACGCGGTCGGCATTACGCTGGATGAAAGCACCACTCGCGACGATATCCTGAGCCTGTTCAGCGTGTTGCTGGGCGACGCACACGGTCTGGACGTTGATACGCTCGACAAAGAGGTCGCGCTCGACAGCCGCTCCATTCAGGAAAGCATGCTGCGCAATGACGCGATCCTGACTCACCCGGTGTTCAATCGCTATCACAGCGAAACCGAGATGATGCGCTATATGCACTCTCTGGAGCGCAAGGATCTGGCGCTGAACCAGGCGATGATCCCGCTGGGCTCCTGCACCATGAAGCTGAACGCTGCGGCAGAGATGATCCCGATTACCTGGCCTGAATTCTCCGAACTGCACCCGTTCTGCCCGCCAGAACAGGCGGAAGGCTATCACATGATGATCAACCAGCTTTCAGACTGGCTGGTGAAGCTGACCGGTTACGACGCGCTCTGCATGCAGCCGAACTCCGGCGCACAGGGTGAATACGCGGGCCTGCTGGCGATCCGTCACTATCACGAAAGCCGTAACGAAGGTCACCGCGATATCTGCCTGATCCCAAGCTCCGCCCACGGCACCAACCCGGCCTCAGCCCAGATGGCGGGCATGGAAGTGGTGGTGGTCGCGTGCGATAAGAACGGCAACATCGATTTGGCCGACCTGCGTGCGAAAGCCGAGCAGGCGGGCGACAAGCTCTCCTGCATCATGGTGACCTACCCGTCCACCCACGGCGTGTACGAAGAGACCATCCGTGAAGTGTGCGAAGTGGTGCACCAGTTTGGCGGTCAGGTATACCTCGACGGCGCGAACATGAACGCTCAGGTGGGCATTACCTCTCCGGGCTTTATCGGCGCGGACGTGTCGCACCTGAACCTGCATAAAACCTTCTGCATTCCGCACGGCGGTGGCGGCCCGGGCATGGGACCAATCGGCGTGAAAGCGCACCTGGCGCCGTTTGTGCCGGGCCACAGCGTGGTGCAGATTGAAGGCATGCTGACCCGTCAGGGCGCGGTCTCTGCGGCACCGTTCGGTAGCGCATCAATCCTGCCAATCAGCTGGATGTACATCCGCATGATGGGCGCGGAAGGGCTGAAGCAGGCGAGCCAGGTGGCTATTCTGAACGCCAACTACATTGCGACTCGCCTGAAGTCCGCCTTCCCGGTGCTCTATACCGGCCGCGACGGTCGCGTGGCGCATGAGTGCATTCTGGATATTCGTCCGCTGAAAGAGCAGACCGGCATCAGCGAGCTGGATATCGCCAAGCGTCTGATCGACTACGGCTTCCACGCACCAACCATGTCGTTCCCGGTTGCGGGGACGCTGATGGTGGAGCCGACCGAGTCTGAAAGCAAAGCCGAGCTGGACCGCTTTATCGACGCGATGCTGGCCATCCGCATGGAGATCGACCGCGTGCAGGACGGCGAATGGACGCTGGAAGATAACCCGCTGGTCAACGCCCCGCATACCCAGCACGAGATGGTGGCAGAGTGGAACCACGGTTACTCCCGCGAGCTGGCCGTCTTCCCGGCTGGCGTGGCAAACAAATACTGGCCGACCGTGAAGCGTCTTGATGACGTTTACGGCGACCGTAATCTGTTCTGCTCCTGCGTGCCGATGAGCGAATACCAGTAATTATTTGCCATACTGTAGGCCGGGTAAGCGTAAGCGCCACCCGGCTTTTTTTTATCTGGAGGTTGTGAATGGCAATTGCACTGGTCACCGGCGCGAGCCGGGGCATTGGGAAAGCCACCGCGCTGCAGCTGGCACGTGAAGGCTACACCGTGGCGGTGAACTATCACCACAACATTAAAGCCGCGACGGACGTTATCAATCAGATCGTTGAGGCCGGCGGTAAAGCGTTTGCCGTGCGTGCGGACATCAGCGATGAAGCTCAGGTGCTGGCGATGTTTGACAGCATCGATCGTGAAGGTGAGCCGCTTCGCGCGCTGGTCAATAATGCAGGCATTCTGTTTGAGCAATCCACCATCGAGAATCTGTCCGCAGAGCGCATTAACCGCGTGCTGGCGACCAACGTCACGGGTTACTTCCTCTGCTGTCGTGAAGCGGTGAAACGCATGTCCATCAAGCATGGCGGCAAGGGCGGGGCGATTGTGAATGTCTCTTCCGCCGCGTCTCGTCTGGGCGCGCCGGGTGAGTATGTCGATTACGCTGCTTCCAAAGGCGCGGTAGATTCGCTGACAACCGGGCTATCGCTGGAGGTGGCGGCGCAGGGCATTCGCGTGAACTGCGTGCGGCCT
Source organism: Enterobacter cloacae complex sp. P43RS (assembly GCF_014930585.1). Lineage (NCBI taxonomy): Bacteria > Pseudomonadati > Pseudomonadota > Gammaproteobacteria > Enterobacterales > Enterobacteriaceae > Enterobacter > Enterobacter cloacae complex sp. P43RS. Next base: position 289,311 of record NZ_JADBRJ010000002.1, on the reverse strand, counting down.
GGGCTGATTTATACCGATATCCATGCTTCCGGCGGAGAGCCGGGGCGAGTGGATCGTGTGAAATCGTTACTGCCGATGCAGCGCGGCGGCCAGCCGGAAGAGGTGGCGCAGGCGATTGTCTGGCTGCTGAGCGAGAAGGCGTCTTACGTGACGGGCAGTTTTATCGAGCTGGCTGGCGGGAAGTAAACCCCTCATGCTAACCCTCTCCCCAAAGGGGAGAGGGAACGGCGCCCGGCGTTAAAGTTTCTCGCCGTTGCTGGCAATCACGCCTTTATACCACTCGAAGCTCTTCTTACGGGAGCGCGACATGTCGCCCGTGCCGTCGTCGTGCTTGTTGACGTAGATAAAGCCGTAGCGCTTGCTGTACTGACCGGTGGTGAACGACACGCAGTCGATGCAGCCCCACGGCGTATAGCCCATCAGATCCACGCCATCATGCGTGACGGCTTTGATCATCTCTTCCACGTGGGCACGCAGGTAGTCGATGCGATAGTCATCGTTGATGCTGCCGTCTTCTTCCACCTTGTCGAAGGCACCGAACCCGTTCTCAACGATAAACAGCGGCTTCTGGTAACGCTCGTAAAGTTCGCACAGGGAATAGCGCAGGCCCACCGGGTCAATCTGCCAGCCCCAGTCGGACGCCTTCACGTGCGGGTTCGGCACGCTGCCTTCGAAGCCGGAAATGGCGTCACCTGTACCGCCTTCCGCCTTCACCGCGTTGGTCATGTAGTAGCTGAAGCCTAAGTAGTCGCAGGTACCTTCACGCAGGATCTGCTCGTCGCCCGCCTCCATTTTGATGGAAAAGCCGCGGCGCTCCCACTCGTTCAGCACGTAGGACGGGTAGTAACCACGCAGTTGGACGTCGGTAAAGACATAGCGCTCGCGCATGGATTCCTGGGCGAACATCACGTCTTCCGGCTTGCAGGAGAACGGATAGAGCGCCACCATCGCCAGCATGCAGCCGACTTTCATCTCCGGGTTGATGCGGCGCGCGGCTTTCACCGCCAGGGCGCTGGCCATAAACTGGTGGTGCAGCACCTGGTACATGGTCTCTTCCGGGTTGTCATGTTCGGTGTAGACCACGCCCGAGCAGCAGTAGCCGAACAGCGGGGCGCGCCAGTTGCGCTGGTTGTTGATTTCGTTGAAGGTCATCCAGTATTTGACCTTGTGCTTGTAGCGCTCAAACACCACTTCCGCGAAGCGCACGAAGAAATCGACCACTTTGCGGTTGGTCCAGCTACCGTACTCCTGCACCAGGTGCAGCGGCATTTCGAAGTGGGAGAGGGTGATCACCGGTTCGATGTTGTACTTCAGCAGCTCATCGAACATGTCGTCGTAAAACTTCAGCCCTTCTTCGTTTGGCTGCGTTTCGTCACCTTTCGGGAAGATGCGCGTCCAGGCGATAGAGGTACGGAAACACTTGAAGCCCATCTCGGCAAATAGCTTGATGTCTTCTTTATAGTGGCCGTGGAAGTCGATGGCTTCGTGGTTTGGGTAGTATTTACCCGGCACCACCTCCTGCGTGATTTCGCGCGGCACGCCGTGTGCGCCGCCGGTCAGCACGTCGCAAATGCTTGGCCCTTTGCCGCCTTTGTTCCAGCCGCCTTCAACCTGATGAGCGGCAACCGCGCCGCCCCATAAAAAATCTTTCGGTAAGGTTATTTTTTTCATCGCTGCTATTCTCAATAAATGGCTTATTGGCATTGAGTCTAGCAAAGCGAAATTGAATGTCACGATATAACAATTTGCGAAAATTGTGATTTGTCACATCGAAAAAACAGGGTGTTTTATTCCGTCAGTTTTTTCGCCAGCTTGCGTCCGAGAGATTCCAGAATATAAATGACGGGAATTTGCGTGGTGATATCGTAGACGCCGCCAATTCGCGTCTGGGGAACGTGCCAGGAGAGATTAAAGTCCGCCAGTTTTGCCAGGCGCGAGTGCTCGTGGCTGGTGATAGAGAGCACCTTGCAGTGATGCAGGCTGAACTGGCTGGCGAAGCGCAGGATCTCCTCGGTTTCGCCCGAGACGGAGAGCACAATCGCCAGCGCATTTTTCGCCATATCATTGGTAACCGGGAAATAAGGGTCATCAATATGATTACTGAATTTACCAATATTTGAAAAGAAACGCGCGCCATATTTCGCCAGTGAGCCTGACGTGCCCGCCCCGACAAATATAATTCGCTCGGAAGACAAAATGATATTTACCGCGTCATTTAATAGCGCGTCGAACTCTTCATTATTCACGCTTTTAAAGAAGCTGATAATTTCGCTGACGCCGAAATTCGCCTGCTGGGGCTCGTTCTGCTCAAGATAGAGCTTAAAGCGCACGCGAAATTCAGAATACCCTTCGCAGTTGAGCTTGCGGCAAAAGCGCAGGATAGTGGTGGTTGAGACGCCGGCCGCATCCGCCAGCTCGCGGATGGTCATGTACATCACTTTGTCCCGGTTTTTGATGACATAGTTGTAGACCATCATTTCCAGGTTATTGAGACTGGCAATGGCGGAGTGGGTGAACATACTCACAGTGGCAAAACTCTCATTCAGACCTCATTTATCCATCATATCATGCAGCCAGACGGCAGGAGCCAATTTTATGCCATTGATTAGTAACGCTTAAATTTTTATGTGAACAAATGTCAGGTGAATTGTTCATTTATGTTTTTGATTTTTATTATAAAAATTTACTTTAAAATTATTTTAGCTAACAGGTGTTCACTGGAATCATTCTCAGTTAGCATAGTCATGCGATGAATAATCATCTTTAGTTTTCCCGGAGTTTAGTATGGCGAGCAGACCATTAATCGCACAGGGATATTCGCTGGCTGAGGAAGTAGCCAACAGCATCAGCCATGGCATTGGCCTGGTGTTTGGGATTGTCGGTTTAGTGTTATTGCTGGTACAGGCGGTGGAAACCAATGCCAGCGCGATGGCTATTACCAGCTATAGCCTGTATGGCGGAAGTATGATCCTGCTGTTCCTGGCCTCGACGCTCTATCACGCGATTCCGCATCAGCGGGCCAAAATATGGCTTAAGAAATTTGACCACTGCGCTATCTATCTGCTGATTGCGGGTACCTATACGCCTTTCCTGCTGGTGGGGCTAAACTCACCGCTGTCGCGCGGCCTGATGATTGTTATCTGGAGCCTGGCGCTGCTGGGGATCCTGTTTAAGCTGACCATTGCGCACCGGTTTAAAGTGTTGTCGCTGGTCACCTATCTGACGATGGGCTGGCTGTCGCTGATTGTGGTGTATCAGCTGGCGATTAAGCTGGCGGTCGGCGGGGTAACGCTGCTGGCGGTGGGCGGTGTGGTCTACTCGCTGGGCGTTATTTTCTACGTCTGCAAGCGCATCCCATACAACCATGCCATCTGGCACGGCTTTGTGCTGGGCGGCAGCGTGTGCCACTTTTTGGCGATTTATTTGTACGTGGGGCAGGTTTAGTTTGTTGTCGGGTGGCGGCTTCGCCTTACCCGACCTGGATTTGCACCCGTAGGCCCGGTAAGCGCAGCGCCACCGGGCGATAGAGCATCACTCTTCCAGTGAATACGGTAGCGGCTCAATACTCAACGTATTCGCGTCGTCGCGCACGCGGAACACGCTGTCCGCTTCCATGTCGTTGTTCATTACAGCCTGTACCAAAAGACGGCCATCGTCCAGCTGGACTGCGGCTAACACGGTACCGGTGCGGCGCCAGTTGTCGCCCATCTTCAGTTCTAAGTCTTCACCTGCTTCCGGTACGCGGCTGGCATGGCCTGCCAGTGTCCACAACGCGCGTTTGTTTGCCCCACGGAATTTTGCACGCGCGACCATTTCCTGACCGGTGTAGCAGCCTTTTTTAAAGCTGATGCCCCCCAGCGCCTGCAGGTTAGTTGCCTGAGGAATAAACTGCGCGCTGTTGGCTGCGTCAATTACCGGCAGACCCGCTTCGATGTTCAGCGCCAGCCACTGCTGGCTGTTGTTGAGCTGCGCTTCGCCGCACAGCGCCTCGGTCACGCGTTCGGCTGTTGCGGCATCCGTGACTAACAGGAAGCGCTCTGCCGGGTGTTCAAACCACAGGATGGAAGTCGCGCCCTCGCTGACCACCTGTTTTTCTGCATCCGGCAGTTCAGCAAACAGGTTTTTCAGCGCCGCACCCGCCTGGAAGCCCGCCACGCCCAGCAGAACATGTTCATCGTCCGGGGCGATGGTGACTTTGGAAAAGACCGCGTATTTTTTCAGTTCTTTGAGCTGCGCATCGCGCAGGCTGCGGCGCTCAATAAAGGCAAAACCGTCCTGACGGCGGAAGAGACGCAGGTTGCTCCACATTTTGCCCTTAGGATCGCAGTGCGCAGCCAGCAGATGCTGGTGTTCAGTCAACTGCGCAACATCCGCAGTCACCTGACCCTGCAAGTATTTTTCGGCGTCGGCGCCGGAGAGGGTTGCCAGCGCCCAGTCATCAAGAGAAATAAGCGTCAGCGGCAGACGCGCAGAGGCGGCGGGCTGGCGAGGAGAAAATGGTGTAAAGGCCATAACGGTATCCTGAATTGCTTAACGCTTTGATAATGCCTAATGGTAAAAGAGCCTGCAGGCATTGCAAGCGCTTTCAGCAGACCATTTGTGCCATAAACGGGTTATGCGTAGCGCTACGCAAAATAGTGTAATCCGCTGTCTATGTAGGGATTATTCTGGAAGCCAGCTCGTCAAACGCAATATTCCAGTAATGAAACGGTCAAAAACACGTTACACTAGCTGGTGTCCCCGTAGAGAAATTAAGAACAGAAAACGGGGTACCGACTGTGCCAAACGTAATGCAGGAAACTGAACATGGATATTAACAACAAGGCCCGTATTCACTGGGCATGCCGTCGCGGAATGCGTGAACTTGATATTTCCATCATGCCTTTCTTCGAATATGAGTACGACAGCTTAAGCGATGATGATAAGCGTCTGTTTGTTCGCCTGCTTGAGTCTGACGATCCGGATTTATTCAACTGGCTGATGAATCACGGCAAACCCGCCGACACCGAGTTGCAACGGATGGTGCAATTAATTCAAACACGGAATCGGGAACGTGGTCCTGTGGCAATCTGATCTTCGCGTCTCGTGGCGCTCGCAGTGGATGTCTTTATTGCTCCACGGCCTGGTTGCGGCCATCGTTTTACTCATGCCGTGGCCGCTCAGCTATACGCCGCTGTGGCTGCTATTACTTTCGTTTGTTGTTTTTGACAGCGTACGCAGCCAGCGTCGGATTAACGCGCGTCAGGGCGAGATTAAGCTGCTGATGGATTCCCGCCTGCGCTGGCAGGGAAAAGAGTGGGATATTCTCGGTGTGCCCTGGATGCTTAACGCCGGGATGATGTTACGGTTACGCAAAGTGGGGGGCGGACGTTGCCAGCACCTGTGGCTGGCGGCGGACAGTATGGACGCATCAGAATGGCGGGATCTGCGCCGGATGTTGCTGCAACAGCCGACGCAGGAGTAACGCGCGTTAGCTGAATTTTTCTGCCATTTCGCCGAGGATCTGCTCGCACCAGGCCTGCAGGCGCTCGTCGCTGAGATCGTACTGATTGGTTTCATCCAGCGCGAGCCCGACAAACAGCTCGCCGTCGGCAATAATCGGCTTTTTACTGGTGAATTCATACCCTTCGGTTGGCCAGTAGCCGATAAACGCCGCCCCTTTTGGTGCCAGCTTATCGTGCAGCATGCCGAGTGCGTCCAGGAACCATTCGCCGTAGCCTAACTGGTCACCCATGCCGTACATCGCAATAATTTTACCGTCGAAATTGACTGAATCGAGCTGATCCCAGATGGCTTCCCAGTCTTCCTGTATCTCACCAAAGTCCCAGGTTGGGATGCCCAGAATCAGCACATCGTATTGCTCCATCAAGGCGACCGAGTCATCTTTCAGGTTATGCAACGTCACCAGTTCCGGGCCAATGATGTCGCGAATTTTCTCCGCCGCCATTTCGGTGTAGCAGGTGCTGGAACCATAGAACAGACCAATATTCATCGCGTAACTATCTCAATTCTTGCTATGACTTTGCGCGTAGTGTACCAGAAACCGGTCGCAATCAGGCATAATGGCCTGACTGCAAAATCAAAGGGGCTGATGTGGAAAAGGATCTCGCACTCGTTGAACAGTTTCTCGACGCGCTGTGGCTGGAGAAAAATCTGGCCGAGAATACCCTCAGTGCCTACCGGCGCGATCTCACCATGCTGGTGGAGTGGCTGGCGCGTCGGGAGCTATCGCTTGCGAGCGCGCAAAGCGACGACCTGCAGGCGCTGCTCGCTGAACGCGTAGAAGGGGGGTACAAAGCCACCAGCTCTGCACGCTTGCTTAGCGCAATGCGTCGGCTTTTCCAGCATCTTTATCGGGAGAAGATTCGCGAAGACGATCCCAGCGCGCTGCTGGCGTCCCCGAAACTCCCGCAGCGGCTACCGAAAGATCTCAGCGAAGCACAAGTTGAGAGATTATTACAGTCACCGGCTGTTGACCTGCCGCTGGAGTTACGCGATAAAGCCATGCTTGAGCTATTGTATGCAACCGGCTTGCGCGTTTCGGAACTGGTTGGCCTGACGATGAGCGACATCAGCCTGCGTCAGGGCGTGGTGCGCGTCATCGGTAAAGGAAACAAGGAAAGGCTGGTTCCGCTGGGAGAAGAGGCGGTTTACTGGCTGGAGACGTATCTTGAGCATGGCCGCCCCTGGCTGCTCAATGGCGCGTCTATCGACGTCCTGTTTCCGAGCCAGCGCGCGCAGCAGATGACGCGACAAACGTTCTGGCATCGCATCAAGCATTACGCCACACTGGCGGGTATCGACAGTGAAAAGCTTTCGCCGCACGTATTGCGTCACGCCTTCGCGACGCATCTGTTAAACCACGGCGCAGATTTACGCGTGGTGCAGATGCTGCTGGGACACAGCGATCTTTCAACGACGCAAATTTACACCCATGTCGCGACGGAACGCCTGCGGCAGCTACACCAACAGCACCACCCTCGTGCGTGAGTGCCGACAAATTGTAACAGGATCAATTATGAAAAAGTCTTTCGTGCTGTTCACCCTGCTGGCAGCCTCATTTACCGGCTTCGCCCATGCGGATGACGCCGCCATCAAACAGTCTCTGGCTAAGCTTGGCGTCACCAGCAGCGACATCCAGCCTGCGCCGGTTGCCGGTATGAAAACCGTACTGACCAACAGCGGCGTGCTGTACGTCACCGAAGATGGCAAACACTTTATTCAGGGACCGCTGTACGACGTCAGCGGCGCGCAGCCGGTGAACGTCACCAACCAGCTGCTGATGAAAAACCTGAACGCGCTCGAAAAAGAGATGATCGTCTATAAAGCGGCGCAGGAAAAACATGTGATTACCGTCTTCACCGACATCACCTGTGGCTACTGCCACAAGCTGCATGAACAGATGAAAGACTATAACGCGCTGGGCATTACCGTGCGTTACCTGGCCTTCCCGCGCGCAGGCGTACAGAGCAAGCCAGAGCAGGACATGAAAGCGATCTGGTGTGCCAAAGACCGCAACAAAGCGTTTGATGACGCGATGAACGGTAAAGACGTTAAGCCTGCCTCCTGCGACATCGACATTGCTAACCACTACGCGCTGGGCGTGCAGTTTGGCGTGAGCGGTACGCCAGCGATTGTCCTGAGTAACGGCTATGTTGTTCCGGGCTATCAGGGACCGAAAGAGATGAAAGAGTTTCTCGACGCGCACCAGAAACAGTTTGGTGGTAAATAATTCGCGTGAAAGCCCCCATCAAATTGCGCCGCCGCGAGGCGGTTGAACACGTTGATTTACCGGACGATCTCCCGCCGCTGCTAAAGCGCCTCTACGCCAGCCGCGGCGTGCGCCGCGCAGAGGATCTTGAGCGCAGCGTGAAAGGGATGCTGCCCTGGCAGCAGCTGAACGGTATCGAGAAAGCTACCGAAATGCTCTACAACGCGCTGCGTGAGGGAACGCGCATTGTGGTGGTAGGGGATTTCGACGCCGACGGCGCAACCAGCACCGCCCTGAGCGTGCTCAGCCTGCGCGCGCTGGGCTGCGATAATGTCACCTATCTGGTGCCGAACCGCTTTGAAGACGGCTATGGCCTCAGCCCGGAGGTGGTCGATCAGGCCCATGCCCGCGGTGCGCAGATGATCATGACAGTAGACAACGGGATCTCCTCCCATGCGGGCGTCGAGCATGCTCACGCTTTGGGGATCCCGGTGCTGGTCACCGATCATCACCTGCCCGGCGATACGCTCCCCGCAGCAGAAGCGATTATTAACCCCAACCTGCGCGACTGCGATTTCCCGTCGAAATCCCTCGCCGGCGTGGGCGTGGCGTTTTATCTGATGCTGGCGTTGCGTACTCTCTTACGCGATAAGGGCTGGTTCGAATCCCGCGGCATTGCCGTTCCAAACCTGGCCGAATACCTCGACCTGGTGGCGCTGGGCACCGTGGCGGACGTGGTACCTCTTGATGCCAATAACCGCATTTTGACCTGGCAGGGCTTAAGCCGTATTCGCGCGGGCAAGTGCCGTCCCGGAATTAAGGCGCTGCTGGAGATTGCCAACCGCGATCCGCTTAAGCTGGCGGCAAGCGACCTGGGCTTTGCCCTCGGGCCGCGTCTGAACGCTGCCGGAAGGCTGGACGATATGTCCGTCGGCGTGGCGCTGCTGCTGTGCGACAACATCGGTGAAGCGCGCGTGCTGGCCAACGAGCTGGACGCCCTGAACCAGACCCGTAAAGAGATTGAGCAGGGGATGCAGGCCGAAGCGCTGACCCTGTGCGAAAAACTTGAGCGCAGCGGCGATACGCTGCCGGGCGGGCTGGCAATGTACCACCCCGAGTGGCATCAGGGCGTGGTCGGCATTCTGGCGTCGCGCATTAAAGAGCGCTTCCACCGCCCGGTGATCGCGTTTGCGCCTGCGGGTGACGGCACGCTGAAAGGCTCTGGCCGTTCGATTCAGGGGCTGCACATGCGCGATGCGCTGGAGCGTCTGGATACGCTTTACCCGGGTCTGATGATCAAGTTCGGCGGCCACGCGATGGCGGCAGGCTTGTCGCTGGAAGAGGCAAAGTTCGACGAGTTCCAGCGCCTGTTTGGCGAGCTGGTCACCGAGTGGATTGACCCGGCGCTGCTGCAGGGCGAAGTGGTCTCTGACGGTGAGCTGTCTGTCTCCGAAATGACGATGGAGGTCGCGCAGATGCTGCGCGATGCCGGTCCATGGGGGCAGATGTTCCCGGAACCGCTGTTCGACGGGCGATTCCGCCTGCTGCAGCAGCGTATCGTTGGCGAACGCCACCTGAAAGTGATGGTCGAGCCCGTGGGCGGCGGACCGCTGCTGGACGGCATCGCCTTCAACGTTGACACCTCCATCTGGCCGGACAACGGCGTGCGCGAGGTCGAGCTGGCGTACAAACTGGATATCAACGAGTTTCGCGGTAACCGCACCCTTCAGATCATCATCGACAATATCTGGCCAATTTAGCGGCAGTAATCTCTATAAAAAAGGGCGTGGATTCGGTACAATCCCGCTCTTATCACCGCATTTTGACAAGTCCATAAAAGAAAACAGACCATGTTTGAAATTAATCCGGTAAAAAACCGTATTCAGGACCTCACGGAGCGCTCTGACGTTCTTAGGGGGTATCTTTGACTACGATGCCAAGAAAGAGCGTCTTGAAGAAGTAAATGCCGAGCTGGAACAGCCGGACGTCTGGAACGAACCTGAACGCGCACAGGCGCTGGGTAAAGAGCGTTCCTCTCTCGAAGCTATCGTAGATACGTTGGATCAAATGGCCCAGGGGCTGGAAGATGTTTCCGGTTTGCTGGAGCTGGCCGTCGAAGCCGACGACGAAGAAACCTTTAACGAAGCCGTGGCAGAACTCGACGGGCTGGAAGAGAAGCTGGCACAGCTGGAATTCCGTCGCATGTTCTCCGGCGAATACGACAGCGCTGACTGCTATCTCGATATTCAGGCAGGTTCTGGCGGTACCGAAGCGCAGGACTGGGCCAGCATGCTGACGCGTATGTATCTGCGTTGGGCGGAAGCGCGCGGCTTCAAAACCGAAATTATCGAAGAGTCTGAAGGTGAAGTGGCCGGTATTAAATCCGTCACTATCAAGATCATTGGCGACTACGCCTACGGCTGGCTGCGTACCGAAACCGGCGTTCACCGCCTGGTGCGTAAGAGCCCGTTCGACTCCGGTGGCCGTCGTCATACCTCCTTCAGCTCTGCGTTTGTTTACCCGGAAGTTGACGAAGATATCGATATCGAAATTAACCCGGCGGACCTGCGTATTGACGTTTACCGCGCGTCCGGCGCGGGTGGTCAGCACGTTAACCGTACGGAATCTGCGGTGCGTATTACCCACATTCCAACCGGGCTGGTAACACAGTGCCAGAACGACCGTTCCCAGCATAAGAACAAAGACCAGGCCATGAAGCAGATGAAAGCGAAGCTTTATGAGCTGGAGATGCAGAAGAAAAATGCTGAGAAACAGGCGATGGAAGACAACAAGTCCGACATCGGTTGGGGCAGCCAGATCCGTTCTTACGTCCTTGATGACTCCCGCATCAAAGACCTGCGTACCGGGGTTGAAACCCGCAACACGCAGGCGGTGCTGGACGGCAGCCTGGACCAATTTATCGAAGCAAGTTTGAAAGCAGGGTTATGAGGAACCAACATGTCTGAACAACAAGCACAGGGCGCTGACGCGGTAGTCGATCTTAACAACGAACTGAAAACCCGCCGCGAGAAGCTGGCAGCGCTGCGCGAGCAGGGCGTGCCGTTCCCGAACGATTTTCGTCGTGACCACACCTCAGACCAACTGCACGCTGACTTCGACGGTAAAGAGAACGAAGAGCTGGAAGCGCTGAACATCGAAGTGGCCGTTGCAGGCCGTATGATGACCCGCCGTATCATGGGTAAAGCCTCCTTCGTGACCTTGCAGGACGTGGGTGGCCGTATTCAGCTGTACGTTTCCCGTGACGACCTGCCGGAAGGCATCTACAACGAGCAGTTCAAAAAGTGGGACCTGGGCGATATCCTGGGCGCGAAAGGTAAACTGTTTAAAACTAAAACCGGTGAACTGTCTATCCACTGCACCGAGCTGCGTCTGCTGACCAAAGCCCTGCGCCCGCTGCCGGACAAGTTCCACGGCCTGCAGGATCAGGAAGCGCGCTACCGTCAGCGTTACCTGGATCTCATCTCTAACGATGAATCCCGCAAGACCTTCAAAATTCGCTCCCAGATCATGGCCGGTATTCGCCAGTTCATGGTCAACCGCGACTTTATGGAAGTGGAAACCCCGATGATGCAGGTGATCCCTGGTGGCGCGTCTGCGCGTCCGTTCATCACCCATCACAACGCCCTGGACCTGGACATGTACCTGCGTATCGCGCCGGAACTGTACCTGAAGCGTCTGGTGGTCGGTGGTTTCGACCGCGTGTTTGAAATCAACCGTAACTTCCGTAACGAAGGTATCTCCGTTCGCCATAACCCAGAGTTCACCATGATGGAACTCTATATGGCGTACGCGGATTACAAAGATCTGATCGAGCTGACCGAATCCCTGTTCCGTACCCTGGCGCAGGATATTCTGGGCACCACGCAGGTTCCTTACGGTGAAGAAGTCTTCGACTTCGGCAAGCCGTTCGAAAAACTGACCATGCGCGAAGCGATCAAGAAATACCGTCCGGAAACCAACATGGCGGATCTGGATAACTTCGACTCTGCGAAGGCCATCGCTGAAAGCATCGGCATCAAGGTTGAGAAGAGCTGGGGTCTGGGCCGCATCGTGACCGAGATCTTCGAAGAAGTGGCGGAAGCACACCTGATTCAGCCGACCTTCATTACCGAATACCCGGCGGAAGTCTCTCCGCTGGCGCGTCGTAATGACGAGAACCCGGAAATCACTGACCGTTTCGAATTCTTTATCGGCGGCCGTGAAATCGGCAACGGTTTTAGCGAGCTGAACGATGCGGAAGACCAGGCGCAGCGTTTCCAGGATCAGGTTGACGCGAAAGCAGCAGGCGATGACGAAGCGATGTTCTTCGATGAAGACTATGTGACCGCGCTGGAGCATGGCCTGCCGCCAACCGCAGGTTTGGGTATTGGTATCGACCGTATGGTGATGCTGTTCACCAACAGCCACACCATTCGTGACGTGATCCTGTTCCCGGCAATGCGCCCGGTGAAATAAGGCGTTACGTTGCTAAAAAAGCCCCGAAAGGGGCTTTTTTATTGCGCCGCGAACGCTCTCAGCGCGTCTCGCGCGACCGTTGCTTCCTGCACCATCCACGGGCTAAAGCTCCATGGGGCGGCGTCCAGCGCGCGGAATAACGACTCCAGCGTCACCCATTCAAATGCCATCACTTCATCATGGTTAATTCGCAGTTCGCTGGTGACGCGGGCAGCGAAGACCGGGCAAATCTCGTTTTCCACGATCCCGGAAGGATCCGTTTCGCGGTAGCGGAATTCTGAGGCGACAGGCGTAATCGCGGTAATTTCTGCGCCAATCTCATCGCGGCAGCGACGGATAATTGCCTCTTCCGTCCGTTCACCAGATTGAGGGTGACCGCAGACGGAGTTCGTCCAGACGCCCGGCCAGGCTTTTTTACTTAGTGCGCGTCGGGTTACCAGACACTCGCCTTCGGCGTTAAACAGCCAGGATGAGAACGCCAGATGCAGCGGGGTTTGGGTGGTGTGCGCGGCGTATTTTTCCTGAGTGCCAATCACCATTCCCTGGTCATTAACCAAAATAACGTGTTCTTGAATACTCATTCATGCTCCAGAGCCAACGATGCGGATGGTTCTGCACCATCAACAGGGAGCATTATACGGCAATCTTATACGAACGGTTTGTTTCCAGGAGCGGAAAAGGGCTGACCCATATCTCTCCGGGCTGGTATCATAGTGCGCCATTCACGCTGACCGAGGATCTGTTTTGTTTGCAGGAAGCCTGACGAGAAACCCCATCATCGCCATCTTTTGCCTGACGCTGACGCTATTCTTGGCTGGCTGTTCAGGAAGCAAATCGTCGGATATGGGTAGCTATTCCGGTTCGGTCTATACCGTTAAGCGCGGGGATACGCTGTACCGGATTTCGCGCGCAACGGGGACCAGCGTGAAGGATCTGGCGCGCCTGAATAACATCTCTCCGCCGTACACCATCGAAGTGGGACAAAAGCTCAAGGTGAACGGCAGTTCGTCCTCGGGCAAAAAATCCTCATCGAAAGGCAAAACCGCCAAAGTGACGCCGTCCTATCAGGTACCGCAATCGTCATGGCCGCCGGTTGGACAGCGCTGCTGGATTTGGCCTGCCAGCGGTAAAGTGGTCGCCCCTTACTCACTCTCTGAAGGTGGCAACAAGGGTATTGATATCGCCGCTGCGCGCGGTACGCCGGTTTATGCCTCCGGGGCAGGGAAGGTGGTTTACGTCGGTAACCAGCTGCGCGGCTACGGTAACCTCATCATGATTAAGCATGGCGAAGATTACATCACCGCCTACGCGCATAACGACACGATGCTGGTCAACAACGGGCAGAACGTGAAGGCGGGGCAGAAGATAGCCACCATGGGCAGCACCGGTACCGATTCGGTGAAGCTGCACTTCCAGATCCGCTATAAGGCGACGGCCATCGATCCGCAGCGTTACCTTCCTGCGCCCGGCAGCAAACCGAAGTGCTAAGTGATTATTTAATCGCCTGTTAGTTGTGAAGAGGCTTGTATGAAGGTGCGTAAGGTCTATAATGCCTTACGCACCTCAAAGCGGGCGTAGTTCAATGGTAGAACGAGAGCTTCCCAAGCTCTATACGAGGGTTCGATTCCCTTCGCCCGCTCCAGTTTCAACTCTTCAGAAGTCTTCCAGACTCAATTTTCATTCGAAAAAACAGCGTTTAAAGTCTTTTAAGAGCCTCTTACACATGGAATATTTCCGCTCTGAAATATTTCTCTATCAAAGCTCCAGACCCTCAGTCGTTTGGTTTTCCTGTCACCATCCTTTCCTTCCTGATAATAATCATTCAAATAACAACATCATGTAATTACCGGACAACTACCTTTATGAGATCCGACTTTCCGACATAGAGCACTCTTCCGGAAATATACTTCGGTGAGGTAATGTGCAAAGCGGTAACAGTTGCTTAAGACCAGAGTCGTTATCAGAGGTGAGAATTACCGCTAACTCCCTGTTAAAATTGATCTATACGGGGTAAATGGTAATTGCTTCACGAAAATGTAGCAGTGTGGATATTAAAGATCCGAAACTGATAATTTTCGGATCCTGGCGGAGGAAGAGTGAGACTGGTGCAGATAAAGCAGAAATGTACGGAAACTAGTGCGGACAGGGCATTATTGCTCTGAGCGCAACTTAAAATGACTTTATGCAAACTGATGTTAAAAATGATGTTTTATCGAGTACGGCTGAACCCCGGGTCCGGAGACCAGGGTCAGTCGGGAAGGAAGGGGTCACGATTCCGTTTTCTGTGACAGGGTCTTTCGTTTTTTCTTCAGGTACATCACTTCGTCACATTTACCGATCATTTCTGCCAGCGTCGCGTACTGGTCTGCGTTATTGATCAGTTCGCCAAAGGAATAATTGATGTTGTAGGGCTTACCCGAGGTGTCATTGTAATGATCCAGACTGGCACTCAGCGCGTGCAGAAAAGAACTCGTGTTCCCGTTTCGCCGGATCAGGGCAGCAAACTCATCCCCGCCGAGGCGGCCTGCTACTTCGCCCGGTTCGAGGTGCTGATGTAAAAATCCGGCAAAGACCTTAAGCACCTCGTCACCCTCAGCATGCCCCCAGAGATCGTTAACCGGCTTGAACTTGTCCAGATCGAAATAGATGAGGCTGAACGTCGCGTCATGCTGGTTCATCGTGTGGAAGAGTTTTTCTCCGGCACGGTAAAACCCGCGCCGGTTGGGTATCCCCGTCAGGCTGTCCGTCATGGCCATGCTGATGGCCTGGAATTCGTCCTCCACAATACAGGCCAGGTCCCGGAGTGACGCAATGTCCTCATCCGTGAAGCCGCGGGGAGAGGTGTGGATCAGGCACAGCGTGCCAGCAATCGTGCCGTCCGGCAGGCTCACCGGCTGGCCGGCATAGAACCGGATGTGGGGTTCACCGGTGACCAGGGGATTATCGTGGAACCGCTCATCGGCCGCCGCATCGTGAATGATGAAGGGCCCCTCCTGCAGAATGGCATGCCCGCAAAACGATATACTGCGCGGGGTTTCGCGAGTCCCCACTCCCTGACAGGCGAGGAGCCACTGGCGCTCGCGATCCAGCAGGCTTATCAGGGCCACCGGTACCTGAAAGACTCTCCGGGCCAGCCGCGTCAGACGCTCAAAACGCTCATCGTCGCGGGTATCAAGAAGGCCGGTAATATACAGAGACTTGAGCCTTTGTTGTTCATTCTCCGGAATACCGGGTGCCTGCATGTGATCTCCTGGAATGTTGAGATTATACAGTAGATGAAAATATTACTGGATCTGACAAAGTATAGTTCACCGCGCTTTGGCCGTTGGCTGACCGCACTTCTTCTCCTGGATCCACGGTCAGGATGCGAACATCCCGTCCTCAATCGTTAAATACACTACGGAAAAAGGGAGGTTGGCAAAGACTATTTTTGGGAGCAGGTTGAATAATATGTAATAAAAACAGGAACAATTATAAGGGTAGCCTCATTGCTGTCACACATTGATGCTCACCATTTTTTTGTCTGGAGCATCTGAATATCAGCATCTCTTCATGATTCATATTCCTTGCAAGATAAAGATATTCTCCGGGTTTACATTCGATTCCGCTATCCCGTATAAATTCGATAAGGGGCCCTATATTTTTATTGCTGTTCTCTTTATTAACGTAAACCGGACAATGGTTAACGTGTGCAGCGATGATATGTGCGACTGAGAAAGTTGATTTGTCAGACCGGAAAGAAATCAACACTACTGCAACAATCACAAAAAGAATTATTAAAGCATAAATAGATCTGGGTATCTGTCGACTCCAAAACCTTCCTGAAGCGGGCGAAACGGTTGATGAAGACATCTGATTGCTGATAAATGAATGATCCGAATCATCATCATTCACAGTGCTTGCGGTCGGTGAGGGTAACTCAACAGAAGATAAATCCGTATCAGACATAACTTCCCGGTCAGGAACTTGAATAATTTCATCTCCAGGTTCAACTTGCCCCCGATATGAAATCCCGGCTTTGGGATGGGTACGTATGACTGGCAATACGAGACCTGCTTTTTTTAAACCTTTCCTCAGCAGCGATATATTCTGGTACAGCGTATTGACCGTGACGATTTGCCCCTTAGATTCCCAGACCGAATGCATCAAATCATCATAGCTAACAATTTTTCCGCTGTGCTTTAGCAGGTGCTCAAGAAGCCGGCTTGCCGGGGCATGAAGTACCACTTCCTTCCCTCGGGCTCCCAGGGGCCTAAGACAATTTTCTTCAGGTATAAAAAGGACAACGTCATTAAGGATATAAGCTGACGGCATAGTAAAAGCCTGTGCATAGTTATGAATGCTAATGAAAGTATAGAGTACAGAGTTAGGAGTTTGCTGAATATTTATTTTTTTTCAGATGGTTACGAGGTTTTCTTAACTCCAAATAACACAGCTGAGAAAGGTGGGGTAAAAGGTTAAGAATAAACCATATCTTATTGATTATAATAGATAAAAACAATTAAGAAAAATAATCAATTTTAGTCACTCCAAAAATCCCTTGTTCATGCCTATTCTAGGCTCGTGAAACAGCAGAAGAGCCCTTTGGTTGTTACTTACTCGAGGATGTTACTCTTTTTAAATCAACTGGTTATGGGTTTTTCATTACATTAAATGGTAAAGAGCTTATAAAAAAGGCACATATGCTAATTCTAAACGAAGTAGTTTTTCTTGTTTGATGAACTGTGAGAGTGTTTTTTTGTAAGATTTTATCCTGTTTAAGGTGTTTTTATGGTTTTAAATATTGCATGAAAGACGGTTCATATGAAACTTACTACGCCTGTTTGAGGAGTTGTCGTTTGTAAGAGATTTCTTACAATGGCCTTGGTTAAAGTGTGGTTTTTAAACTGATTAATGAATGGCAGAGATATGAAGAATACTACCATTTTCGGTTTCCTTCTGAAGGAAGATACACTCTACGAAATCGATAAGAAGCGAATAATACTTTGTCGCTTGGGGAAAGCAGATTCGCCATTAACTGTAAAGGTGGTTTCTCTTAACGATACACAATCAAGATTGTTATCTTATTTGCTGATGAACCGGAAGCGAAGTTATCTTGATAAGGAAGAAATAATGAGATGCGTTTGGGATAACGAAAATTACTCATCATCAAATCAGCGGCTTTGGCAAACGATGAATGACGTAAGAAAAAAACTATCTTACATAGGCATGCCTGAGACATTTATAAAAAACATCTATGGCAATGGATATCGTATAGATGATTCAATCATCATGCCTCTCTTTAAAGGGTATTAACTAATTTTTGTTATCAACAATTTTCACTCTCAGTACTAATGGATCTTAATTAAGTATCATTCTGAAATGTTACGTTCATGGTGGGTTTGATGAATTCAATGCGTATAGGGTGTATCAAATTCAATTTTTATGTTGATGATCAGTTTTTTATTCATGGACTTCGGGCATGTATAAGTGACGTGGCCAACGAAATATTTCTGTTAAATAGATGTTCAAAAAATAACATTCAGTCTAACTTCGAGAATTATCAAGAACGAGAGATAAATATAATAAAACTAGTCCGGGGTGAAGAGAGAATGTGTAACGCCATGATATGCAATTGTCTAAATTCGATGAATATAATGATAGTAGACCGGTTGCATGATATAGCTCCTCGAGGACCCAGTTGCTACAGAGATGCGCTGGTTTTGAACAGTCAGGCAAGCATCCGCATAACTAAGAATTGCATCAGGCGGGTGCTTAGAGAACCCACAAAAATAAGTGGGACAAGATATAATTGTGATATATGTAAATGCGTGCGATTTTCTGAGCAAGAATTAAAAGTGATTTGTTATTTTTGTAGTGGTATGTCGATCAGACAAATTTCACGACTGATGAAGATCAATCATAAGACATGTTACAGTCATAAAGATCACGTTTATGCGAAGCTTGGAATTAAATCAGCTCATAATTTGATTGAAATAATTAGAAAGAGGGGGGCTGAGTCATTGTGATATCAATTTGTTTTTTACTTGTATGTCCATATTAACAATCAATTTTCTCTTCAGGACTGATATATGAAAGAAAAATATTTTATTCCAAAGTCTATTTCTATTGTTGCGTTAGGTATTATGCATTCACTGTATGCAAATTTTGCTAAAAGTGAAACGCTTCAAGATTTACATATTGCAAATGAAAATGTCATACATAGCAATGATCAAGAGTTTCGTTATGCACACATTGAAAACAGCAACTATACTAGCGAAGGTAGTTTCAATTTAACTGCTGACCCCGACCAAAATGATGCGTTGTATGTTAATGGTTCCGGATCTTTAAAACTTCTGGGCGGTGGAGTCATAAACTATAATGCAGAGAAAAGAGAAACCCCAGGCAGAGCTGTTAATATAAACTACACCTCTGCGTTACCCGGTGATTATGAATTTAATAACGTGACAATTAATGCTGCGGGTAATACAGATGCTATTCACGCGGTTAACAGTAATGGAAAAATCACTGACAGCACTATTAATTTAAACTTGACACGTGCTCATGCAGATTCGTATGAATATGGGTACGCATTGCGTCATTTTAATAATAATCTTTCACTCATAGATTCATCTATTTCTGTTACAGGTGATCACGGCGTTGGGCTTTCTCATGAAGGGCAAGAAGGCCGGAATACATTGTTGAAAGATAGTACCATTGAAACTTCAGGGGAGTACTCATACGCACTACTTTTTGCAGATTATGATCAAGATGGTAAACACAGCCACAATGCAGAAATAAGCGGCGGGAGGCTAACTACGCATGGTAAGGGTAGTGATTCGGTCTTTATTCAAGCCTATGGTGATCATAAAACATCATTGAATATCAATTCTGCTACCCTTAGTACTGAAGGTGAAGGAGCTTCGCTAATCAGAACGAATGAGGCTGTTGACATATCACTCACGGGGGTTACAGGTTCGGCCAGCGGCGCCTCCGGCCATGTACTTAACTTCGATAATCCAATAAGTTTTAATGATAATGTAAGTCAATCCAGTACAGTCAATATAACTGGTAGTGATTTGTCTGCGAGTGACGCGGTATTCCGTATTGCTCAGGATTTTCAGTCTGATGTCAATATTGCAATCAATGGTGGCACTCAGGTAGTAAGTGAAAATAACAGCTTATTAAGAAGTGAAAGCACTAATAGTAAGCAGACCATTGATTTCTCTGTTAGCAACAGCACGGTCAGCGGAGATATTTTTTCGGCAGCCCGTAATATTGACGTAACATTGCATTCTGGCGGTACCTTGCAGGGGACAGCAGAGAATGTTCGTAAGATGACTGTTAATGAAGGAGGCAACTGGCGGATTGTTACGGACACAACCTTGGGGGCACTCAACAACAACGGTGATGTGACATTTAGTGGTGACACAGTAGGTCGGCAGTTAACGGTGCTGGGAGATTACAGCGGCAACAATGGCACACTGCGTTTCAACAGTCAGCTCGCAGGAGATGACTCCCTTACCGACATGTTAGAAGTGCAGGGCAACACTTCCGGCACCACGCAGGTCGTTGTAAATAACCTGGGGGGGAAAGGTGCCGAAACCCTTAATGGTATTCCATTAATTACCGTAGCCGGTACGTCACAGGGCGATTTTGTTCAAAAAGAACGTATTGTAGCGGGCGCATGGGACTATTCACTTAAACGTGCTGAAAACGGTAAAGACTGGCATCTGACGAGTGTAGACACGTCATCGCCGCCGCCGGATGTAACGCCACCGGATATAACGCCACCGGATATAACGCCACCGGATATAACGCCACCGGATGTAACGCCGCCGGATGTGACGCCACCGGAAGCAAGACACGTTATTCGGCCTGAAAGCGGAAGCTACCTGGCAAACATCATGGCAACCGATATGTTTTCCACCCGCTACAAAGACCGTTACGGCAAAATCGACTCGCAAGATTATGTGACGGGCGCATCAGACCATCCGGGGATATGGCTACGTCAAACCGGCCATGATACCGATTTTGATGCAGCAGGTGGACAGCTGGACAACAGCTATTCTCGCTATACAGTTCAGCTGGGAGGTGATTTATTAACGTATGAGAACGCTAAAAAAGATGTAATCAATGTGGGCGTCATGACGGGGTATGGCAGGCAAAACAGTAAAAGTCACTCTCGCGTGAACGGTTATAAATCTGAAGGAAGTGTCACCGGGTACAGTGGTGGGGTTTATGCTAACTGGAGCCATAACCTTTCTGACACCGGCAGCACCTATCTTGAATCATGGATGTTATATAATCACTTTACAAATAAGGTAAACGGGGATGACATTAGTACCGAAAAATATACCAGTGCTGGACTGAGTGGTTCCGTTGAAGGGGGATTCATCTGGAAAGCCACCGACAGATTTACCATTACACCTAACGCTCAGATCGTATGGAATAACATTAAAGGTGACACTTTCAGAGAGAAAAATGGAACCCGTATTGAAACAGATCAGGGTAGTGCCACCTATCGCCTGGGTAGCAGATTCAGCTATAAAGTACCAACCACAGGGAAGAGTAGTGTGGTGCCGTATATTGAGGCAAACTGGATCAGTAAATCCAGTGGAGATACCGTGCGAATGGATACTACAAAAGTCGGGTTTGAGGGAGCAAAAGATGTGCTCGACATGCGGGTCGGAATTACCGGGAACATCGCAGATAATTTCTCGGTTTCTGTAGAAGGTATTCATCAAAACGGCAGTCAGGGATATCGAAATATTTCTGGAGTATTAAATATTGGGTATAGTTTTTAATTTTTGACCTAAATCCTGGGTTAGTTGTGGATATCGTAGGACATACGATGTCCACAATTTTATATGCAAACGACACAGGCATGAAATGTTGCCATATACAGCGATGGTGATACTTAATAACGGCTAAACAAAATTTAACATAAGATATGTTTGCATGCATTCATAATACACCTAAAGAAAAGGCCGCATCCTGCAGCCTTTCCTCTCACACTCACCCTTTCGGGAACACCCAAACATGCTTCTCCGGCAGCGAAAGATGGCAGTGCTGCGGATCCCGAACCTCATGCCCATACGCGCGAATGACAAAATCATCTCCCGGCGTGCGGAACAGGTACTCCCAGCGGTCGCCAAGATACATGCTGGTGAGCAGCGGCAGCTCAAGCTGATTTTCCCCTGGCCCCTCAACCACCGCCACGCGTTCGACCCGGATCACCGCCGTAGCGTCATCACCGCTCTGCACCCCTTCGCCCGCCTGGCCCCACAGCACCCAGCCTTTTCCTTCGATACGCGCTCTGCCGTCGCGCACTTCGGTGACCTTACCGTGCAGGCGGTTGTTGCTGCCCATAAACTCGGCGGTAAACAGCGTTTTTGGCGAGCCGTACATCTCCTGCGGCGTGCCCTGTTGCTCAATTTTGCCGTTGTTAAGCAGCAGGATGCGGTCGGATATGGACATCGCTTCGTTCTGGTCGTGCGTCACCATCAGCGCGGATAACCCGAGCTTGATAATCAGCTCGCGCAGGAACACGCGGGCCTCTTCGCGCAGCTTGGCGTCGAGGTTGGAAAGCGGCTCGTCCAGCAAAATCACCGGTGGGTTGTACACCAGCGCCCGGCCAATCGCCACGCGCTGCTGTTGCCCGCCGGAGAGCTGGTGCGGGTGTCGTTTGCCAAGATGGCCCAGACCCAGCTGGTCCAGCACGTCCTGTACGCGCTGCTGGATCTCTTTGGCCGGAACTTTACGCAGCTTGAGCGGATAGGCCACGTTCTCAAACACGGTTTTGTGCGGCCATAGGGCATAGGACTGGAACACCAGCCCCAGGTTACGCTCTTCTGCCGGGATCTCACTGCGCGGCGTGCCGTCGTAAACTTTATTGTTGCCAATGACAATCGACCCCTGCGTCGGTTTTTCCAGACCCGCGACGGCACGCAGCAGGGTGGTTTTACCGCTGCCGGAGGGGCCTAACAGGGAGACCACTTCGCCGCGCTTCAGGTTCATGGAGACACCTTTTAAAACAGGATTGTCGCCGTAGGTTAAGTGCAGATCGTCAACCGCTAATTCAATCATGTATTTTCACTCCGAAACGAAGGGCAATGCCCAGACCTACCACGACCAGCAGGATGTTAATGAAAGAGAGCGCCGCCACGATATCAATGGCACCCGCGGCCCAGAGGGAAACCAGCATTGAACCGATGGTCTCCGTGCCGGGGGAAAGCAGATACACACCCGTTGAGTATTCGCGCTCAAAGATCAGAAACATCAGCAGCCACGAACCAATAAGACCGTAGCGGGAGAGGGGAATGGTCACATGGCGGGTGATCTGCCCGCGCGTCGCCCCGGTGCTGCGCGCGGCTTCTTCAAGCTCTGGCCCCACCTGCAGCAGCGTGGAAGAGATAAGCCTCAGCCCGTAAGCCATCCACACCACGGTATAGGCCAGCCAGACGCTGAAAATGGTGCTGCGCAGCGAACGCAGCCAGACGATGACGTTCTCGCGCATCCAGTCGGTCCAGGCGAACCCGGAAAGCCAGCCGGATTTCAGCGAGTTGTCCAGCCACATCGGCAGGAACAGGAACACCCACAGGAACGCCAGACCGGCAAGCAGGCCAGGCACGGCGCGCGGCACCAGCACGCTGTAGTCCAGGAAGCGCGTGGTGTTATCCGGTTTACGGTGCATCGCAATCCCGACGAACAGGTAGCACGCCACGGCCAGTGCGCCGCCAATCACCCCAATTGCCATGGAGTTGACGATGGCGCGCAGCAGGTTGGGCTGTGCCCAGATGGTGCGGAAAGTGCTCAGCGAAAGCTCATCCCACAGCGAAACGCCCACACCCCAGTTGGAGATAAACGCGCGCAGCACCACGCCGAGCAGCGGCACGCCGATGGTGACGGTGAGCCAGAAGGCAACCACCGCCCCGGCAACCCAGCGCCATTTGCCCAGCGGTAACGCGCGAGCCTGTGAGGCTTTCCCTTTCATAGTGACGAAGCGGTTGGCGGTGCGCATCAGACGACGCTGGAGCATCACCAGCGGGATGGTGATGCAAATCAGCACCACGGCAACCGCCGCCATCAGGTGATAGGAAGGCGTGCCGAGCTTGTTCGTCAGCTGGTACAGGTAGGTTGCCAGCACCATATTGCCTTCCGGATCGCCGAGCACCAGCATCAGGCCAAATACTTCCAGCCCGAGGAAGAACAGCAGCACGATGGCGTACAGGATCGACGGGCGCACCATCGGCAGGCTGACGGAGGTCATCACCTGCAGCGGAGAGGCACCCGCAATGCGCGCGGCTTCTTCCACATCAGAGCCGACGCTGCGCAGCGCGGATGAAATATAGAGATAGGCATGCGGCACGTGCGTCAGGCCAGCAATGACCACGATGCTCGACATATCGTAGATGTTCCACGGCACAAAGCCGATCAGCGCCTGCGCCCACAGGGACAGAAAGCCCACCGGACCGGCGGCCACCACATAGCCAAAGCCGAGCACCATCGGCGATACGAAAATGGGGACCAGGATCAGCGGTTCAATCAGGCGGCGGCCGGGCAGGTCGGTGCGAACCATCAGAAACGCCAGCACGCCACCCAGCGGAATGGCGATGATGACCAGCCCGAAGGCGAGAATAAAGCCGCTTCTCAGGGCCTTATAGAAATCAGGGTCGGTGAAGATAAAGCCAAATGATTCAAGGCTCCACTCTTTTGCCGGAGAAAAGAACGGAGCGGACAGGAAGCTCTGTATCACGATAAATGACAGCGGCGTGTAGATAACCAGAGCGGTTATCAGCACGACGAAGCCGCGCGGCAGGCTTTGCCACTTTCTGCGTAATGTATTCATGGGGTATCCCTGGTGTTGCAGCCCAATAAAACGAACTCAGTCGACAGGGAGCGCGACGGCGTGCGCCGCGCCCGAACGCTTATTTGGCGGCGGCTGCACGCCACTCTTTGATGTACTCCAGGCGTTTTTTCGGCTGCAGGTACTCCAGCAGCGTTTCATCAACCGGGATCGGCTTCAGCGCGTTACCGAGGATTTTGGTCAGGCCGTCAATATCATTTTTGCCTTCGATATCGTTACGGATGGAGGGAATATCCGCCTGACTGGCCAGAATGCTTTGCCCTTTTTCAGACAGCACATAGTCCAGCCACAGTTTTGCCGCATTGCTGTTTTGCGCCTGCTGGCTGATGAACGACACGCGCGAGAGCACCAGCGTGTAATCTTTCGGGTACGAAATGCCGAGAGAAGGATCGTTCTTCGCGCGGGCTTCAGCATAGGATCCGAGGATGTTAAAGCCGATCAGGTTTTCACCGGAGGAAACCCTCTCCATCATGGTGCCCGTTGATGACTGCACCGCTAAGCCGCCTTTGGCGACGTCGGCCAGGGTTTTAAAGTAGTTTGGATCGGCCTTGTGATCCTGCACGGAAAGCATAAAGCCAAGACCCGATTTTTCGATGTCGTAGGTGGTGACTTTGCTCTTGAATTTGTCCGTCTGGCTGGCAATCAGCTTCGCCAGCGCGGCGTGAGAATCCGGCACGTCGCCAGCCGGGATCAGGCGCTTGTTGTAGATAAAGACCACTGGCTCATAGGTGGTGCCGTATGCCTTATCTTTCCAGACTGCCCATTTCGGCAGCTGACTTTGCTCCGGCGATTTGTACTCC
The DNA here is from genome assembly GCF_014930585.1 of Enterobacter cloacae complex sp. P43RS. Taxonomy (NCBI): domain Bacteria; kingdom Pseudomonadati; phylum Pseudomonadota; class Gammaproteobacteria; order Enterobacterales; family Enterobacteriaceae; genus Enterobacter; species Enterobacter cloacae complex sp. P43RS. The sequence continues at coordinate 264,476 of NZ_JADBRJ010000002.1, read as the reverse complement.
ATGGCGTAGTCGGTGGCGAGTTTCAGCCCGGTGTCCATTGAGGAGCTCCAGACCACGTCGCCGCTACCGCCACCGGAGGCCTGTTCGCTGATAAAACGGTTGTACAGCTCGGTGCTGTTCATGTCGTTGTATTCAACTTTGATGCCCGGGTAGGTTTTTTCGAAGCCCGCAATCAGCGGCCCGGCGGCTTTGGTGTCGGTGGTGGAGTAAATCACCACCTTGCCCTCTTTGGTGGCGGCATCGACAACTTTTTGATACTCAGCAGGATAGCCCTGCGGCAGGGCAGAGAGTGCAGAAGCAGAGAACAGTACGGTAGCGGTAAGCAGAGAAATTCGGAACGTGTTCGACATTATAGTTAACCTTTTAGTTACATTTGAGGAACTAATTGTCAACATAGCGTAAAGCGCGCCTCCGACAATAGGGAGGCGCGGGCAATGATTCCGAAGTGTGACTGTCACCATCGTTTCAGCAATTAACACCATAAAATCCGCGAACGTTTGCCTGCGAACGGTTTCGGATTACGGTTTATCGTCGGCTTTGCGGTATAGCCGCCGTGGATGACCAATATTGCCATACAGCATTTCGACGATGATTAACCCGCTCTCCACGCAGTATTCCAGGTAGCGACGCCCCGTGGTTTTGCTGATCCCCACGTTTTCCACCACCTCTTCAACCGACATCGCGCAGTCGGGATGTTCGGCGAACAGGCGTTTAATCCTTTCCAGCGTTTGGGGTTCAATGCCCTTCGTCGACGGCGTAATGGAGGCTTCCGCGGCAGGTAGATTAAACAGACGATCCAGCGCGTGCTGGTCGACCACCTTCACCTGCTGCACGGTGTGGACGAAGCGCATAAACCGCTCCAGCGAGGCGTGCAGGCGCTGGAAAAAGACGGGCTTGATCAGGTAGTCAAACGCGCCGCTGCGCATGGCATGGCTGCAGGTCTGCATATCGCTGGCGGCGGTGATGAAGATCACCGAGCATTCATAGCTTTTCAACAGCGGGTTATCGATGAGCTCCACGCCTTTACCGTCCGGGAGATAGTTGTCCAGCAGGATAAGCCGCGGCTGATGCTGACGAATCAGGCTGCATGCCTGCTCAATCGACGCGGCGATGCCCACCACGCGCAAGTGAAAATTCTGCTCGATATACTCGCGATGCAGCTCCGCCAGGTGCGGTTCATCTTCAACGATCACAACGTCAAGTGGTTGGGTCATGCGGTTGTCCATTGGGAATAAATACAGAAAAAATGGTGCCCTGCGGCGTGTTGTCGGCGATCTCTATGCTGCCGCCCGCTTTCCTGATATAGCCTGCCACCAGAAACAGGCCAATACCGTGCTCGGTACCCACAATGTCGTTTTCACTTTCCGGTTTGCTGCTGAATCCCTGGCGGAAAATGTGTGGCTTCACCGCCTCATCCACACCGCAGCCTTTGTCTGCCACCTCTATCAACAACTCCTGGTTGCGGTCAGAAATGTAGAGTTCCACCGGCGCGGGGACCGGTGCCTTAAGGGTCGCGTCCACCGCGTTATCCAGCAGGTTACCAATAATGGACATCAGCTCCGTTTCGTTGAGCGTGCCGGGCATGCGGGTGAGCTGACAGGCCGGATCAAACAGCAGTTCAACGCCTTTTTCGCGCGCGCTAACGTATTTTCCTAACAGCAGCCCGCACAGGGCCGGAGAGACAAAATGGGCGGAGACAAAATCCAGCACGCGCTGCGCGCCTTCTGACTGCATCTGGATGTAACGGATCGCCTCGTCATAGTGTTTCATCTGCAGCAGCCCCACCAGCGTGGCGGTCCAGTTCAACTGCTCGTGGCGCATAATGCGCAGGTTGTCCGCATAGCGCTTGATCTGGCTCAGTTGGCTGCTGAGGGTGTTAATGTCGTTTTTGTCGCGAAAGCTGTACACCCAGCCGCTTTCAACGCCGGGTTCGACCTCAATCGCCACGCGGTTAACGATCACCTCTCGCTGGTTAAGCACTGCGATCTGGTCGTGGCGACCAGCGCTTACCGAGGCGTAGCGCTGGGATAAAAAGCCCGGCGACGTCTGCAGAACGTCTTCCAGCGGTTTGCCGATAAGTTCTTTCTCACTTTGATGAATATCCAGCATCTCCCTGGCTGCCCGGTTAATTAAAATCAGCCGCTTCTCTTCATTGATGGCAAATACCCCCTCGTACATCGCTTCTAATAGCGCGCGTTGCTGCAAAACCAACTGGGCGATATCTTTCGGCTCAAGGCGGAACATCTGCTTTTTAAGATTGCGGGTAAACAGCCAGGAGAAAATAAACAGCAACAGCAGAAGGGCAATGCCGTACAGTCCAGCCTGCCAGAGAATGCGGGCGTTAATATTGGCGATATACGAGGTCAGATAGCCGACCGAGACGATGCCAATTACCTGATGCTGCGCATTAAAGATTGGCGCTTTGCTGCGCAGCGACACCCCAATCCCGCCCTGACGCACGGAAATAATGGTTTTGCCTTTTAACACCTCCGCATTATCCCCTCCAATCATCGGTAAATTAATGCGCTCCGGTGATTCCGAATGATAAAGGTGCTGTTCCCGGGTATCGCCAATCACAATATAGCTGGCATCGCTTTCGGCACGCAGCGGCTGTATTAAGCGGGCGATACCGGGGATATCTCTGGCTGCCACCATTTCCGCCAGACCCGGTATCAGGGCGATTTCACTGGCTTGAACCCGGGCGCGCTGGCCCAAATCGTGGTGTAGCTGTCGGTCAATAAAATGAAACAGGATCGTTCCCAGCAGAACTAACAGCAGGCAGGAGAAGCACACCAGCGCTAAAAACAGCTTTACCTGAAAAGAGAGTCTGCGTTTCATTCAACCTGTGCTAGCCCTATGAAAGTGAGAGATTTGCGGAGCCTGACATGTGCCAATAGCGGACGCAATCTGGCGAGAAAAGAGTTGTGACCTGGCTTTTCGTTTTCGGCGTTATAGCCATCAGGATCCCGTAAGGCTATGCTTCATTCAGCAAGATAATAATTACAGAGGCAATGTCATGGATAAAGAACTACTGGATGCGGGGTATCGGGCCTATACCGGCGAGAAAATTGACGTTTACTTTAATACCGGGATCTGCAAACACTCAGGTAACTGCGTGCGTGGGAGCGCAAAGCTGTTTAATCTGAAACGTAAGCCGTGGATCATTCCCGATGAAGTGGACGTTGAAACGGTTGTACGCGTGATTGATACCTGCCCGAGCGGTGCGCTGAAGTATCGCCAAAAATAAGCGAGGAACCATGGATATTCTGGAAGGCCATAACAAGTTTTACGTGAATGATGAGAACGGCAACCAGGTCGCAGAGATTGTCTTCGTGCCGACCGGCGAGCACCTGAGCATTATCGAGCATACCGATGTGGATGAGAGCCTGAAAGGGCAGGGCGTCGGTAAACAGCTGGTGGCGAAAGTGGTGGAGAAGATGCGCGGTGAGAACCGCAAAATTATTCCGCTGTGCCCGTTTGCGAAGCATGAGTTTGATAAGACGCGGGAATATGACGATATTCGGGCGTAAATAACGCGCCCGGCAGCACGCCGGGCACGAGTACGTCTAGCCAACAAACATCACCGACACACACAGCACGCCGACGACCAGCGTCAGCAGGCTGCCAATTGAGCGGTACGGTTTCAGGGAAGGGATCAGATACGTCGACAGCGTCGGCATGATAAACAGGATCATGGCGATAAGCGGGCCGCTGATGGCGTAAATCATTGAGATGGCGTTCGGGTTAATGCAGCAGACCGCAAAGGTGATTAACGACACCCCCATAATGGAAATCGCGCGGTTAAAGGCGCGGCTCTTTTTAATCCCCACCTGATTTAGCGACGACTTCACGATCTCCGTCGCCCCTTCAATCACCCCAAAATAGGTGCCGAGGAACGATTTCGACATCGCTACGATCGCCACGATAATCCCGGAAATGCCGAGCCAGGCTGGGGAAGACGGCATCATCGACAGCGCTGACAGAATCGTCACCCCCTGCTCTTTGGCGGCCATAATATAGGACGGTGGGATAGAGAGCAGGCAACTGAAGACAAAGAACAGCACGCTCAGGCAGATAATCAGGTACGCCACCTTCATGATCTTCTTGCATTTATCCATGGCACCGTCGGCAAACTTCTCGCGACGGTCAACGGCAAACGTTGAGATAATCGGGGTATGGCTAAAGGCAAACACCATCACCGGAATTGAAATCCATACCTGATGCAGCGTTTGGCGATCGAAAGCCATCTGGCTGGTGAGCAACGAGGGCTGCCAGCTTCCGGTGAGATAGATCGAGACAAACAGGAAATAGGCAATCAGCGGAAACACCAGGAAGCCCATCACTTTTATGGTGATATGCCGTCCCATCAGGAAAATCAGATTCAATACCAGCACCACCCCCAGGCTGACCAGCACGCGAACGGCGGTATCCACCGTCAGGTGTTTTGCCAGCTGCTCGGTTAACGAGTTGGTAATGGCCACCGCATAAATCTGCACCACCACAAAAAAGGCGATGAAATAGAGCGTGGTGATCAGATTGCCAATCTTCTTACCATAGTAGTGGGAGACGGCGCCGGTGATCCCTTCATTACCTTTTGTGTTTGACGAGAGAATAAATTGCGCCAGCGCCCGGTGCGGCCAGTAGGTTAACGGATAGGCCACGAGGGCGGTGATAAACAGGACAATAGCGCCTGCGGAGCCCAGCTGAATGGGCAAGAACAGCGTTCCTGCGCCCACGGCCGTGCCATAGAGAGCGAAACTCCAGAGAGTCTCATCTTTTGACCAAATTTTCGACATTAGAGCAACGTTTCAACTAACAAACCATCAGAATGGCGTGCAATTTACCATAGTTATGCCTGAAGAGCGCAGTTGCTTCGACGGAGTTTGGCCGGAACAGGCGTCCGGCCAGCGAGGGTTTAGCCTGCCAGAGCGCGTCGTTGCTGGCGACGCTTAAGGAATTTCTCACGCAGGTTATCGTATGCCCAGTTATAGAACATGGTGTATGGCAGGAAGAACAGGAAGAAACCAATTTCTAACGTGAATGCCTCAAGCAGGGTCACGCCCAGCACGGCGGCGACAATCGACACGCCGATTACAATAAACCCGCATTCGAACCCCAGGGCGTGCAGCGCGCGCACTTTTGCCGTACGTTTTACGCGCTGGACAGGCCAGAAACGGTCGAAGCCGAAGTTATAGATAATGTTCCAGAGCATGGCGGTGGTAGCCAGGATAATGGTTAACCCACCCATCTCCACCACCGAGCGCTGCATCAGCCATGCCGCCGTGGGGGCGAGAATTGCCGTGGCAATCCCTTCGAAACAGACAGCATGAAAGATCCGCTCCGGCAGCTTACGTTGGAGTGCATCCTGATGTTGCATAGTGTAGACCTCATTTATTCACCGGTATGGGCGTTGATGCTGCCTATTTTTATCGCTAAAGCTGATATATTAAAGATAGTATCCATCGATAAAGTAGATAGTTTATGCGCTATTCACCTGAAGCTCTTACCGCATTTGTTGAGACCGTTGCGGCAGGCTCTTTCTCTGCTGCCGCGCGCAGGCTGCGTAAAAGCCAGTCGACGATCAGCACCTCCATTGCCAACCTTGAAGCCGATCTGGGTTTCGAACTGTTTGACCGCTCGGCGCGCCAGCCGGTGTTAACGGTCCAGGGAGAACAGGTGCTGGGCTATGTGCAGGCCATTCTCGCCGCCAGCACGCGGCTGGATGAGCTGGCGGTGTCGTTAACGGCACAAACGGAGGCGCGTCTGACGTTTGTCCTCTCCGATACCCTCAACCCCGACGTGCTTGAAGATCTGATGAAGCAGTTTGACGCTCGCTTTCCCCACACGGAATTCGAATGCCTGATTGGCGAGGAAGAGGACGTGATCGATCTGCTGCAAAAGGAGCGCGCGCAGGTGGGGCTGACGGAAGCGCGAGACGGTTATCCTACGGATATTGGCGCTACCCGGCTGCCGGTGCAGACCCGAATGGCGATATATGCCGCGACCACGCATCCGCTCGCCGGACAACACGAGGTGCAGAGCGACGAGCTGCACGGCTGGCGGGAGCTGAGGCTCAGCACCTACCTTGAGCGCGAGGCTGAGATCGCGCGCGGGCCCGTCTGGTCAGCGCCGAACTACCTGTTACTGCTGAGTATGGCCGTCCAGGGGTTCGGCTGGTGCGTGCTGCCGTGCGCGCTGGTGGATGAATTCGCCGCCGCGAAGTCGCTGGTACAGCTCAATGTTCCCGGCTGGCCACGGGCGATCGGCATCGATCTGCTGTGGAATAAACGATCCCCTCCCGGCGTGGCCGGAAGCTGGCTGCGGCAGTATCTGCAGGATGCACGCTAATCCTTGTGATTAAACTCACTATTTTTAAACAATTAAGATAATTGCCAGTAACAATCCTCTACTATCGTCATGTCATTTAACACAGAGGTCGTGATGAAAGATGTCGTAATAGTGGGTGCGTTGCGTACGGCTATCGGCTGTTTTCAGGGAGCGCTTGCGCGTCACTCGGCGGTTGACCTGGGCAGCGTGGTCGTTAAAGCGCTGGTGGAACGTAGCGGGATCGCAGCCCATGAAGTTGATGAGGTGATCCTGGGGCAGGTTCTCACGGCCGGTGCCGGGCAAAACCCTGCGCGTCAGGCGGCGCTGAAGGGCGGGCTGCCCAATACCGTCTCCGCCATTACCATCAACGACGTCTGTGGTTCAGGGTTAAAAGCGCTGCATCTCGCCACCCAGGCCATTCAGTGCGGTGAAGCGGATGTGGTTATCGCTGGCGGACAAGAGAACATGAGCCGCGCGCCGCACGTTCTCACCGATAGCCGAACCGGCGCGCAGCTGGGCAACAGCCAGCTGCTCGACAGCCTCGTGCATGACGGGCTGTGGGATGCGTTCAACGACTATCATATGGGCGTGACGGCAGAAAACCTGGCGCGCGAGTACGGCATTAGCCGCGAATTGCAGGACGCTTATGCGCTCAGTTCGCAGCAAAAAGCGCGTGCCGCGATTGATTCCGGTCGCTTTCGCGACGAGATTGTCCCGGTCAGCACGCAGCGTCAGAACGGCGAGGCGATCGTCGTCGATACCGATGAACAGCCGCGCACGGATGCCAGCGCGGAAGGCCTGGCGAGACTGAACCCCGCGTTTGAAACGCAGGGCTCGGTCACCGCAGGCAATGCCTCGTCCATTAACGACGGTGCCGCCGCCGTGATGATGATGAGCGAAAGTAAAGCCCTTGAGCTCGATCTCCCCGTGCTGGCCCGCATTAAGGCGTTTGCCAGCGTGGGCGTGGATCCTGCGTTGATGGGGATTGCGCCGGTCTACGCTACCCGTCGCTGCCTGGAGCGCGCAGGGTGGCAGCTTTCGGATGTCGATCTGATTGAAGTGAATGAAGCCTTTGCCGCGCAGGCGATCTCGGTCGGCAAAATGCTGGAGTGGGATCCGCTGCGGGTCAACGTGAACGGCGGTGCAATTGCGCTGGGTCATCCCATCGGCGCGTCCGGCTGCCGAATCCTGGTTTCGCTGGTCCACGAAATGAAAAAGCGAAACGCGCGCAAAGGGATCGCTACCCTCTGTATAGGCGGCGGACAGGGCGTGGCGCTCGCCATCGAACGCTAATTTCTCCTCACTTAAAAAACCTCCTTCGGGAGGTTTTTTTTATCGTGTTGTTCTCTTCATGGGAAGTAATCGTGATCCGCGCGTCATTTCTGTTATAAACAAAAATAAAAAATGAAACGTTGTTTTAATTGCAATTGAAAACCCTATTTTATGCCGCTAGTATGTGCTCATCATAAAACGAAACGTCGTTTCGTTTAATTTCTGCCTTCGGGCATGACCACATCTGGAGGTTACCGTGGACGTCAGACAAAGCATCCACAGCGCGCACGCCAAAACGCTGGATACTCAGGGACTGCGCAGCGAGTTTTTAGTTGAGCAGGTGTTCGAAGCCGATAAGTACACCATGGTCTATAGCCACATCGACCGCATTATCGTGGGCGGCATTATGCCGGTGGCGAAAACCGTCTCCGTGGGCGGTGAAGTAGGCAAGCAGCTGGGCGTAAGCTACTTCCTGGAGCGTCGTGAACTGGGCGTGATTAATATTGGCGGGCCGGGCACGATTACCGTGGACGGCCAGTGCTACGAGATTGGCCACCGCGACGGGCTGTACGTCGGCAAAGGGGCGAAAGAGGTGGTCTTTGCCAGCATCGACGGCGGTAAACCCGCGAAGTTTTACTACAACTGCGCCCCGGCGCACACCGCTTATCCAACCAAAAAAGTAACGCCCGCAGACGTTGCGCCCGTGACGCTGGGCGACAACCTCACCAGCAACCGCCGCACCATCAATAAATACTTCGTGCCGGATGTGCTGGAAACCTGCCAGCTCAGCATGGGGCTGACCGAGCTTGCGCCAGGCAACCTGTGGAACACCATGCCGTGCCATACCCACGAACGCCGCATGGAAGTCTACTTCTACTTCAATATGGATGAAGACGCCTGCGTGTTCCACATGATGGGACAGCCTCAGGAAACCCGTCATATCGTCATGCATAACGAGCAGGCGGTGATTTCACCCAGCTGGTCTATTCACTCCGGCGTGGGAACGAAAGCCTATACCTTCATCTGGGGGATGGTTGGAGAAAACCAGGTCTTCGATGACATGGACCACGTTGCGGTTAAGGATCTGCGCTAGTCGCGGGCAGTTAAGCATACATCTGCCTGTTGATGACAGGCGCTGAAAGAGTAAGGAACAAACATGATTCTGGATGCATTTTCTCTGCAGGGTAAAGTGGCCGTGGTTTCCGGGTGTGACACCGGACTGGGCCAGGGGATGGCGTTAGGCCTGGCGGAAGCGGGCTGTGATATCGTCGGGATTAACATCGTTGAGCCCACGGAAACCATCGAACGCGTAACCGCGCTGGGCCGCCGTTTTCTCAGCCTGACCGCCGACCTGCGTAAAATCGACGCCATTCCGGAGCTGCTGGATCGCGCGGTGGCGGAATTTGGTCATATCGACATTCTGGTCAACAACGCGGGGCTGATCCGCCGTGAGGACGCGATTAACTTCAGCGAGACCGACTGGGACGACGTCATGAACCTGAACATCAAGAGCGTGTTCTTTATGTCCCAGGCGGCGGCGAAGCACTTCATCGCGCAGGGCAAGGGCGGCAAGATCATTAACATCGCCTCGATGCTTTCCTTCCAGGGCGGCATCCGCGTGCCGTCTTACACCGCGTCGAAAAGCGCGGTGATGGGCGTGACCCGCCTGCTGGCGAACGAATGGGCGCAGCACAACATCAACGTCAACGCGATTGCGCCGGGCTACATGGCCACCAACAACACCCAGCAGCTTCGCGCGGACGAAGAACGCAGTGCGGCGATCCTGGAGCGTATTCCGGCGGGCCGCTGGGGGCTGCCGAGCGATCTGATGGGGCCGGTAGTGTTCCTGGCTTCCCCGGCATCGGACTATATCAATGGTTATACCGTCGCGGTTGATGGCGGCTGGCTGGCGCGATAACCTAACTTATGACAAATACCTCTGCTCTTCGGCGGAGGTTTTTTTTGCTTAAAATTTGTCAAAGTCCATATTGATAAACACGAAAAATCCATACTTAAAAATCATAGATGACTGCCATCACATTTTTATTATTGAAAAATTAAGGCGTTAGTAAAATAAGGTGATTATCCAGCATTAGTTGAAATTGTAATGTCCATCACAGATCGCTATGCCATAGCGAAATAATCCATATCTTCACGAATTCCGGCCTGACACTTTTCCCCGCTATCTCGTAATTTCATTTAACGAATTTTGCTGTTGAGGCAGGAAAAATATGACATCTATAAATGACTCTACCCTGATGCCCGCCGCGCTGCGCGATACCCGCCGCATGAACCAGTTTGTCTCCATTGCGGCAGCCGTGGCCGGTTTGTTGTTCGGCCTGGATATCGGCGTTATCGCCGGGGCGCTGCCGTTTATTACCGATCACTTTACGCTGAGTAACCGCCTGCAGGAGTGGGTGGTGAGCAGCATGATGCTCGGCGCGGCCATCGGCGCGCTGTTTAACGGCTGGCTTTCGTTCCGCCTTGGGCGTAAATACAGCCTGATGGTCGGGGCGGTCCTGTTTGTTGCCGGGTCCATTGGTTCGGCGTTTGCCACTAACGTTGAAGTGCTGCTGCTCTCCCGCGTACTGCTGGGCGTGGCGGTGGGGATTGCCTCCTACACCGCGCCGCTGTATCTCTCCGAAATGGCGAGCGAGAACGTGCGCGGCAAGATGATTAGTATGTACCAGCTGATGGTGACGCTGGGCATCGTGCTGGCGTTCCTGTCCGATACGTACTTCAGCTACAGCGGTAACTGGCGGGCGATGCTCGGCGTGCTGGCGCTGCCTGCGGTAGTGCTGATTGTTTTAGTGATCTTCCTGCCCAACAGTCCGCGCTGGCTGGCGCAAAAAGGGCGTCACGTGGAAGCGGAAGAGGTGCTGCGCATGCTGCGCGACACGTCTGAGAAAGCGCGTGAAGAGCTGAACGAGATCCGCGAAAGCCTGAAGCTGAAGCAGGGCGGCTGGTCGCTGTTTAAGGCTAACCGCAACGTGCGCCGCGCGGTGTTCCTCGGTATGTTGCTGCAGGCGATGCAGCAGTTCACGGGGATGAACATCATCATGTATTACGCCCCGCGCATCTTCAAAATGGCCGGTTTTACCACCACCGAACAGCAGATGATCGCCACGCTGGTGGTGGGGCTTACCTTTATGTTCGCCACCTTTATCGCGGTGTTCACCGTCGATAAAGCCGGACGTAAACCGGCGCTGAAGATTGGCTTTAGCGTGATGGCACTCGGCACCCTGATCCTCGGCTACTGCCTGATGCAGTTTGATAACGGCACGGCGTCCAGCGGCCTCTCCTGGCTCTCCGTGGGCATGACCATGATGTGTATTGCTGGCTACGCGATGAGCGCCGCGCCGGTGGTGTGGATCCTGTGCTCTGAAATTCAGCCGCTGAAATGTCGCGATTTTGGTATCACCTGTTCCACCACCACCAACTGGGTGTCGAACATGATCATCGGTGCGACCTTCCTGACGCTGCTGGATGCGATTGGCGCGGCGGGAACCTTCTGGCTCTATACGGTGCTGAACGTGGCGTTTATTGGCGTGACATTCTGGCTAATTCCAGAAACCAAAGGCGTGACGCTGGAACATATTGAACGCAAGCTGATGAGCGGGGAGAAACTGCGAAATATCGGCGTGTAAGGTTAATGCCGGGTAAGCGCAGCGCCACCCGGCGTTTTGTTAGCGTGATGCTGAATAACTACCAACTTTGATAGCAATTCCTCAGATAGTCCATTCTCGCGTTCAGATTATTCTTAGTTTCTTGTATTATCGGGCAACTGAACTCACCCGGCAGGAATTTACTGCACCCGAAACAGAAGAACGGCTATGTCAGCAATGGATTTCAAAAAAAATACGGACCTCGATTTTTCCTCATATGCTCCTCCAGCAGTCAGTTCAAAAGAGATCGATCTTCTGGGCCTGTTAGATATTCTGATTACCGCGAAAAAAAGCATTGCCACCATTATCTTTGTTTTCGCGCTGGCAGGTCTGGCAATTGCGCTTCTACTGCCGCAAAAATGGACCAGTAAAGCGGTGATCACTCCGGCGGAACAGACACAGTGGAACCCGCTGAGCCAGATGATGGTTGCGCTGCAGGTTCTTGATGTGAAGGTGCCGGTTACCCGTCAGGAAGTCTTTGACCTGTTTATTAAAAAATTCCAGTCGCAGTCATTGCTTGAAGAGTATATGACCTCTTCCCCTTACGTGATGGCGCAGCTCAAGAATGCGCAAGTGGACCCGCTTGAACTGCACCGTGCGGTTGTCAATATTGCAGACAAAATGAAAGCGGTGAATGATGTTCAGGGAAAAGATGCGGATAAAGCGCCTTTCGTCTCCTGGACATTGAGCTTCACCGCGCCGACCGCAGCCGATGCCCAATCCGTTCTGGAGGGGTATATCAATTATATCTCGGCAATTGTTGAGAAAGAAACGGTGCAGAATATCCGCAACCAGATCGCCCTCAAAACGAACGAGGTAGAGCAGCAGCTGACGCTCGACCGCGTTCGTCTGACCAATGTACATAACACCAACCTGCAGCGGCTGAACTATTCGCTGGAAGTGGCGAATGCGGCGGGCATTAAGAAGCCCGTTTATAGCAACGGACAGGGGATAAAAGACGATCCGGATTACTCCGTTGCGCTCGGGGCTGACGGTATCGCGGAAAAGCTAAGGATTGAAAAAAATCTGAAGGATGTGACGGAGCTGAACGCGGACTTCCAGAACCGGGAATATTACCTGGCGCAGCTGAAACAACTCTCCTTCGCAGACGTTAAGCTTGAGCCATTCAGGTATCAGCTTTCGCCATCGATGCCGGTGAAAAAAGACGGCCCGGGCACAGGCATGATTGTCATTCTGGCGGCGATCCTTGGCGCTCTGTTTGCCTGCGGCAGCGTATTACTCCGTGAGGCCATGCTCAGCCGAAACCCATTGCCAGAGCCGGTAACGGAATAAATTCTGCACACATGAAGGCGCTGCAACAGCGCCTTTTTTATTTCAGGAAATCCTCGCGAACAGGCGTAAAGGTGTCCAGCAGCGTGCCGGCTCTGAGGCAGACGCAGCCGTGCATCACATGAGGTTTTTTGTAGAGCGTATCTCCCGCCGTCACGACATGCTTCTCTTCACCAATGGTAAACTCAAATTCACCAGAGAGAACATAGGTTAACTGTTCGTGCGGGTGGTTATGCAGTGGGCCAATCGCGCCCTGCTCAAAATGTACTTCAACCGCCATCATTCTGCCGCCGTGGGCCAGCACGCGACGCGTAACGCCGTTCCCCAGATCTTCAGACGCGGTCTCTTTGTGGAACATAAACATGGCTTTGCCCTTCATAATAAAACAGTGTTTTATTTAATTTACTTTGGCCAGCTTAAAAAGAAAACGACGTAATAAAGAACTGGAAACAGGATCACAAGTTTGCTTCACTGGCTTAAACAGATAAGGAGCGATGATGAAAACGATTGGCCTGATAGGTGGGATGAGCTGGGAATCGACAATCCCTTATTACCGCCTGATTAACGAAGGCGTAAAGCAGCGTCTGGGCGGCCTGCACTCCGCGAGCCTGCTGCTGCACAGCGTTGATTTTCATGAAATCGAAGCCTGCCAGTCGAGCGGCGAATGGGATAAAGCCGGAGAAATCCTGGCTGATGCCGCGCTGGGGCTGGAGCGTGCGGGGGCGCAGGGCATTCTGCTGTGTACCAACACGATGCACAAAGTGGCCTCGCACATTGAAGCGCGCTGTTCGCTGCCGTTCCTGCACATCGCGGACGCCACCGGACGCGCCATTCGCGCTTCGGGAATGTCGCGCGTGGCCTTGCTGGGCACACGTTACACCATGGAGCAGGATTTCTATCGCGGGCGCTTGCACAGCGAGTTTGGGATTGAAAGCCTGATCCCGGATGAGGGGGACCGGGCGCGCATCAATCAGATTATCTTCGACGAGCTCTGCCTCGGAACCTTCAGCGAAACCTCCCGCGCATATTACGTCAGCGTAATAGATAAACTGGCGCAGCAGGGGGCTGAAGGGGTGATTTTCGGCTGCACGGAGATCGGTTTGCTGGTGCCGGCCGAACGAAGCCCCATCCCGGTGTTTGATACCGCGGCCATTCACGCGGCAGATGCCGTGGAATTTATGCTGTCATAACGGGTTTTGCAGGTCAGGTAAGCGAAGCGCCACCTGACGCGCATGCTCAACTAAGTGTTCGGTGAATGCGTCCACCAGCGCGGAAGCCGGACGGTGCAGCGGGCGGATAAGGCTTACGGTGAACGGGACGGAAACGCTAAAACGGCGGATGACGATCCCGCTTCCTGCATAGTCCAGCGCCGTAAGCGGATTGACGACCGCAACGCCAACGCCCGCGCGCACCATCGCGCATATTGACGCCGCGCTGTGGGTTTCAACGACCATCCGCCGCTTCACCTGATGCTCAGAAAAAAGCGTATCCAGCAGCTGCCGGTAGCTGTCCGTTTGCGACAGGCTAATGTAGTTTTCACCATGAAAATCCGCGGGCGTCAGCACTGCTTTGTGGGCAAGCCGATGCCCGGCGGGCAGAACGCACACTTCATCCAGCGCGAGCAGTTCCGTGCGCGCCGTTCCTGCGGGTGTCGAGAGGGTTTCGGTTAACCCGAGATCGTGCCGCTGTGCCGACAGCCACTCTTCAAGCAGAGGCGACTCCTGCGGGACGATGGTGAGATTGACCTCAGGATAGCGGGCCAGAAAAGGCTGGAGCAGCGTCGGTAAAAAGGACTGAGAGAAGACGGGCAGGCAGACAATCGACAGCTCGCCCTGACGAAACTCGCGCAGGCTTTCCGCCGCGCTGACGATTCTGTCCAGCCCGTACCATGAGCGCTGCACTTCCTCAAACAGGCGCAACCCCTGCACCGTCGGGTGAAGCCTGCCCCGGGCGCGTTCGAACAGCTTCAGCCCCAGCACTTTCTCGAAGCGCGCCAGCTCGCGGCTGACCGTCGGCTGCGAGGTATGCAGCATCTGCGCGGCTTCGGTGAGATTGCCGGCGGTCATCACGGCGTGAAAAATCTCGATGTGGCGTAAATTGACGGCGGGCATAGGGCACCTGAAAGCAAGGAACTGTCCATATCATTTTTGCATAGACTCGCGATAAAACGATATTTTTTATTCTGCTTCCGCTGTGGCGTAATCATAAAAAATGAATTGAACCGGAGAAGACCATGCCACGCCCGCTCAACCAGACGGATACCGATTTGAACGCTGAAAACCTGCTGCGCCTGCCCGCCGAGTTTGGCTGCCCGGTATGGGTCTACGACGCGCAGATCGTTCGCGAGAAGATCGCCGCCCTGCATCAGTTTGACGTGGTGCGTTTTGCCCAGAAGGCCTGCTCCAATATTCATATTCTGCGCCTGATGCGCGAGCAGGGCGTGAAGGTTGACTCCGTATCGCTGGGTGAAATCGAACGTGCGCTGGCGGCAGGCTTTGATACGAAAACCGATCCTGACGCGATCGTCTTTACCGCGGATGTGATCGACGACGCAACGCTTGCGCGCGTGCATGAACTGCAGGTGCCGGTGAACGCCGGTTCTGTGGATATGCTGGAGCAGCTTGGGCAGGTTTCACCCGGCCATCGCGTCTGGCTGCGCGTCAACCCGGGCTTTGGACATGGCCATAGCCAAAAAACCAACACTGGGGGCGAAAACAGCAAGCACGGGATCTGGTATGCCGATATGCCTGCCGCGCTTGAGGTACTGCAGCGCTACAGCCTGAAGCTGGTCGGTATTCATATGCACATTGGCTCCGGCGTCGATTACGGGCACCTGGAGCAGGTGTGCGGGGCGATGGTGCGCCAGGTTGTCGACTTCGGTCAGGAGCTGGAGGCGATCTCCGCCGGTGGCGGTCTTTCCATTCCTTATCGTGAAGGGGAAGAGGCGATCGACACCGATCACTATTACGGCCTGTGGAGCGCCGCGCGCGATCAAATTGCCGCGCATCTGGGCCATGCCGTGAAGCTGGAAATTGAGCCGGGTCGTTTCCTGGTAGCCGAAGCCGGCGTGCTGGTGGCGCAGGTACGCAGCGTCAAAGAGATGGGCTCCCGCCACTTCGTGCTGATTGATGCGGGCTTTAACGACCTGATGCGTCCGTCCATGTACGGCAGCTACCATCACATTACCGCCCTGGCTGCCGATGGCCGCGATTTAACGCACGCGCCGCGCCGCGAGACGGTGGTCGCAGGCCCGCTGTGTGAATCCGGTGATGTGTTTACCCAGCAGGAAGGTGGCAAAGTTGAAACTCGCGCGCTGCCCGAGGTGAAGCCGGGCGATTACCTGGTGCTGCACGACACCGGGGCGTACGGGGCGTCTATGTCCTCAAACTACAACAGCCGTCCGCTGCTGCCGGAAGTGCTGTTTGATAACGGCAAGGCGCGGCTGATCCGTCGTCGTCAGACCATTCAGGAACTGCTGGCGCTGGAACTCGTTTGATTAAAGTACGGCCCCGTTGTGACCGAATCGCGTAATACCAGCGTGCCGGTAAACGGCGGGATCGCATCGACCGGCTGGTTCTTCGCCAGCCGGATCGCCTGATCGATAGCCGTGACGATCATGTTATCTATCGGCAGATAAACCGACGACAGCGCAGGCTCCAGCCACTTTGCGCTTGGGGCATCGTCAAAGCCGAACAGGGAGATATCCTGCGGGATTTTAAGCCCTGCCTGATGCAGCGCTTTGGACGCGCCCAGTGCCATATCATCGTTACAGGCAAACAGCGCGCTGAACGACACCCCTTCAGCAATCAGCTCCTTACACAGCTCATAGCCCCGCGTCATTCCCGCATCACCGTACTTTATTCGACGCTCATCCAGACGAATGCCGTGCTTTTCAAGCGCCTTACGGTAGCCCATCAGCCGTGCTTTACCCGTGGGGGTGTGGATCGGAACGGTAATGCAGGCGATCTCCCGGTGGCCCTGATTGATCAGGTAATCCACCGCCTTAAACGCGGCATCCTGTTGTTCGAAGAACACGCAGCGCTCCGGTGCCTGGCTGACTTCACGGTTGATGACCACCAGCGGCGTTTGCACGGTATTAATCAGCTTGATGATCGCTTTTTCGCTCATATAGCGCGTGTAAAGCACGATGGCATCGCACTGGCGGTCGGCCAGCATTTGCACCGCCTGCTCTTCCTGCTCTGGCGCGTCGTGACCGTCGGTGACGATCAGCTGTTTCCCGTGGGTTTCGGTCTGCCGCGACGCCTGCTGCAAAAGACGACCAAAGTAAAAGCCGTCGAAGGTAGAGACGACCAGACCAATGCTGTTGCTGGTCTGGTTAGCCAGCGAACGCGCGAGAAAGTTTGGGCGGTAGCCCAGCTCTTCCATCGCAGCAAAGACCTGCTGACGCGTGCTCTCTTTAACCTGACCTGTGCCGTTCAGCACGCGCGAGACGGTAGCCTTCGACACGCCCGCGCGCAGTGAGACATCCAGCATTGTTGCCATTCTACATTCCTGCTTCCACGTAATGGTTTGCAGTTTAACACAGACCTGACAGCGTATAAGCGATGCGGGAAGCGCAAAACTTCTGCCACGATCACGCTTTTGGTCACGATTCGCCTGGCCTGCCGGAAGTAAAACTAAATAGTCTGACTCTGGTAAAATAATCGCCAAACCGGGCTGGAGGCGTCAGGCCAGCATATTCATTAAAAACGCAGGTGAAACGTGAAAAAGACCGTCATTCTCCCGCTTTACGAGGCACCGCGCTATGCGGAGCAGGTCACCGACTGGCTCTGGCAGGCCTTTGGCGAGGGGCTTGCGCGGGATTTTTTCCATAGCATCGTCGAGCACAGCCAGACGCCGGGTGCCCTGCCGCTGACCTTTATCGCCGTAGAGGATGAACGGCTTCTCGGGACGGTGGGACTCTGGCGCTGTGATTTGATTACCCGTCAGGATCTCTGTCCGTGGCTGGCGGCGCTCTACGTTGACGACGCGGCGCGCGGCAAGGGGCTGGCAGGAAAGTTACAGCAGCATGTTATACGCTTCGCCGCACGGGCCGGGTACGAGGAACTTCATCTCTGGTCTGCCTGCCGCGATTTCTATGAACGTTACGGCTGGCAGTATATTGGCGATGGGCTGGAGTATCCGGATAAAACGGTACACCTGTATCGCTATTCGCTCTGCGCGTCAGCGGGCGCAGCAACGGAGTGACGGCGCACTAACGTTGGGCTGAAGAGATGGGTAATCTCCGGCGGCTGGCGTTGTTCGGCCAGCGCCAGCGCCAGCTCTGCGGCCTGGGTGGCCATCGTGATGATGGGGTAGCGTACGGTGGTCAGGCGCGGGCGCACGTACCGGGAGACCAAAACATCGTCGAAGCCAATCAGCGAGATTTCCGCCGGCACCTCGATCCCGTTGTCATTCATGACGCCCATTGCCCCGGCAGCCATCGAATCGTTATAGCTGGCGACCGCGGTGAAATTCCGTCCGCGACCCAGCAGCTCCGTCATGGCCTGTTCGCCGCCGCTCTCATCCGGTTCACCGTAGGCCACCAGACGGTCATTGCACGGCAGACCGTTTTCGCGCAGGGCGTCGTAGTAGCCCTGCAGGCGGTCTTCCGCATCAGAAATGGGGTGATTGGAGCAGAGATAGCCAATCCGGGTATGACCCTGTTGAATCAGATGACGGGTCGCAAGCCAGGCGCCGTAGCGGTCGTCGAGGGCTACACAGCGTTTTTCAAAGCCGGGGATAATACGGTTGATAATCACCATGCCGGGCATCTGCTTCATCAGGTGAATTAGCTCGGCATCCGGGATCATTTTGGCGTGTACCACCAGCGCAGCGCAGCGGTGGCGGATCAGCTGCTCGATGGCCTGGCGTTCTTTTTGTTCATTATGATAGCCATTGCCGATCAGCAAAAAATTACCCGTCTGATAAGAGACCTGTTCAACCGCTTTAACCATGGCACCGAAAAAGGGGTCGGAAACGTCTCCCACCACCAGCCCAATAGTTTCTGTTGACTGCTGGGCGAGCGCGCGGGCGTTGGCATTCGGATGGTAGTTCAGGGTTTCCATGGCGCTTTGTACCGCCTGGCGTGATGCGTCACTGGCTTTGGGTGAATCATTAATCACGCGGGAGACGGTGGCTACCGACACACCTGCCAGACGAGCCACATCCTTTATTGTCGCCATTTATAACCTTCTTATTTGGGGTAAGCGTTTACACAGTGAATAGTGTTGCGGAAAAGTGACGTCCATTCAAGGGAAGCCGGTTTTCGCGCGCCACAAACGTGACGCAGACCAACCCTGGTAGTGTAATCGTTACACGCCTGGTCATGTCAGAAGAATGTCATTCTGAACCTTTAGTTACACTTTGCCTCAGGCTGTTGCGATTGTCCGGTGGCGATGACGTTAAAGAGGTTGGTAGAGTCGAGATCCCAGAGGTATTGATAGGTGGAATCAACTCCGGTTGATTAACACGACTTACACCAGCCTGCGTTCTTACGCAGGTTTTTTTTTGCCTGATAGTTCAACCTGTAACAGCAAAAGAGAATATTCACACCTGGTTGCATTTCGGCTCATTCCCTTGCGTTTTCCTGCTGGCGAAGCGCAGGGTCAACAGCCACAATCAAGATCCCAGAGGTATTGATTGGTGAGAATTCTTAGTACGGTTTCGTACTCATCTCTTGCACCAACCTGCGCGGATGCGCAGGTTTTTTTTCGCCTCCATTTTTGCTGTCGCTCCCATATCACTTCTCGTGTAATCTGCCACCATTTACTGTCAACCCACCACACTGTCTGGCAAAGGGAGTTGAGATGCTATTTGGGTTTTTCCGTACACTGTTCCGTATTCTTTTTCGCATCCGCGTCACTGGCGATGCCCAGGCGCTTCGTGGCGAGCGCGTTCTTATCACACCCAATCATGTTTCCTTTATAGACGGCATCCTGCTTGCGCTGTTTCTGCCCGTGCGTCCGGTGTTTGCGGTCTATACCTCCATCAGCCAGCAGTGGTATATGCGCTGGCTCACCCCACTGATTGATTTCGTACCGCTTGACCCGACAAAGCCGATGATGATTAAACACCTGGTACGTCTGGTAGAGCAGGGGCGTCCGGTGGTCATTTTCCCGGAAGGGCGCATTTCAGTGACCGGTTCGCTGATGAAAATCTACGACGGCGCGGGGTTTGTCGCGGCGAAATCAAACGCGACCGTAGTGCCGCTGCGCATTGAAGGCGCAGAGTTGACCCATTTCAGCCGCCTTAAGGGGCTGGTGAAGCAGCGTCTGTTCCCCAAAATTACCCTGCATATCCTGCCGCCAACGTCGTTACCGATGCCGGAAGCGCCGCGTGCCCGCGATCGCCGTAAAATCGCCGGGGAAATGCTGCACCAGATTATGATGGAAGCGCGCATGGCCGTTCGTCCGCGCGAAACGCTGTATGAATCCCTGCTTTCGGCGCAGTACCGCTACGGCGCGAAGAAAAACTGCATTGAAGACATCAACTTTACCCCGGATACCTATCGTAAACTGCTGACCAAGACGCTGTTCGTGGGCCGCATTCTTGAGAAGTACAGCAAAAAGGGCGAAAAGATCGGCCTGATGCTGCCAAACGCGGGCATCAGCGCGGCGGTGATTTTTGGTGCGGTTTCCCGTGGCCGTATACCGGCGATGATGAACTACACGGCGGGCGTGAAAGGGCTGACCAGCGCCATTACCGCCGCCCAAATCAATACCATCTTTACCTCCCGACAGTTTCTGGACAAAGGCAAGCTGTGGCATCTGCCGGAACAGCTGACCCAGGTACGCTGGGTCTTCCTGGAAGATCTAAAAGCGGACGTGACCACCGGCGACAAGCTGTGGATTTTTGCGCATCTGCTGATGCCGCATCTGGCGCAGGTCAAACAGCAGCCGGAAGATGACGCGATTATCCTTTTCACGTCGGGTTCGGAGGGTAACCCGAAAGGCGTCGTCCACAGCCACAAGAGTATTCTGGCGAACGTTGAGCAGATCAAAAGCATTGCCGACTTTACCGCGAATGACCGTTTTATGTCGGCGCTGCCGCTGTTCCACTCCTTTGGCCTGACGGTGGGGCTGTTCACGCCGCTGCTGACCGGTGCCGAGGTGTTCCTCTATCCCAGCCCGCTGCACTACCGCATCGTGCCGGAGCTGGTGTATGACCGTAACTGCACCGTCCTGTTCGGGACCTCAACCTTCCTGGGTAACTATGCCCGTTTCGCCAATCCGTATGATTTCTTCCGCGTTCGGTACGTGGTGGCCGGTGCGGAAAAGCTGCAGGAGAGCACGCGTCAGATCTGGCAGGATAAGTTTGGCCTGCGCATTCTTGAAGGTTATGGCGTTACCGAGTGTGCGCCCGTGGTCTCGATCAACGTACCGATGGCGGCGAAACCGGGAACGGTGGGCCGAATTCTGCCGGGGATGGATGCGCGCTTGCTGGCGGTGCCGGGCATCGAGGACGGTGGCCGCCTGCAGCTGAAAGGGCCGAACGTGATGAACGGTTACCTGCGCGTGGAAAACCCAGGCGTGCTGGAAGCGCCAACGGCGGAAAACGTCAACGGCGAGATTGAAACCGGCTGGTACGACACCGGTGACATCGTTCGTTTCGATGAGCAAGGCTTTGTACAGATTCAGGGGCGCGCAAAACGCTTCGCCAAAATCGCCGGTGAGATGGTCTCTCTGGAAATGGTTGAACAACTGGCGACGGCCGTGTCCGCCGAGAAGATGCACGCCACGGTCGTGAAGAGCGATGCCAGCAAAGGCGAGGCGCTGGTGCTGTTTACCACTGATGCTGAGCTTAAGCGCGACAGGTTACTGAGCTACGCGCGTGAACACGGTATTCCTGAACTGGCCGTGCCGCGCGATATCCGCCACCTGAAGCAGCTTCCGGTGCTGGGAAGCGGGAAGCCCGATTTCGTGACCCTGAAAGGTATGATTGAAGAGGCGGAACAGCAAAATGCGTGAGTCAGTACACACTAACACCTCGCTGCGTTCAAAAGGCATGATGGCGGTCATCGCCGCGCAATTTCTCTCTGCATTCGGTGATAACGCGCTGCTGTTTGCCACGCTGGCGCTGCTGAAAGCCGAGTTTTACCCTGACTGGAGTCAGCCGATCCTGCAGATGGTGTTTGTGGGCGCTTACATTATCTTTGCCCCGTTTGTGGGGCAGGTGGCGGACAGCTTCCCGAAAGGCCGGGTGATGATGTTTGCCAACGGTCTCAAGCTGCTGGGCGCTGCCAGTATATGTTTTGGTTTTAATCCGTTTGTTGGCTATACGCTGGTGGGCATCGGTGCTGCCGCCTACTCCCCAGCGAAGTATGGCATTCTCGGAGAACTGACCACGGGCGATAAACTGGTGAAAGCCAACGGCCTGATGGAGTCGTCAACGATTGCCGCTATCCTCCTCGGCTCCGTCGCGGGTGGCGTGCTGGCCGACTGGCATGTTCTGGCGGCCCTGGGCGTGTGTGCAGTGGTGTATGGTGGGGCGGTCGTGGCTAACCTGTTTATTCCGAAGCTGCCGGTGGCTCGCCCGGGCCAGTCCTGGCGCTTTAAACCAATGACCGGCAGTTTCTTTAACGCGTGCCGCGTGCTCTGGCGTAACGGGGAAACGCGTTTCTCCCTGATGGGAACCAGTATGTTCTGGGGGGCGGGCGTCACGCTGCGCTTCCTGCTGGTTCTGTGGGTACCGGTGGCGCTGGGGATTACGGACAATGCGACGCCGACCTATCTTAATGCGATGGTGGCGATCGGCATTGTGGCTGGGGCGGGCGCGGCGGCGAAGCTGGTGACGCTTGAAACGGTTGCACGCTGCATGCCAGCGGGGATCCTGATTGGCCTCGTGGTGCTTATCTTCTCGCTACAACATGCGTTATTGCCCGCTTATGCTCTGTTGATCCTGATTGGTATTCTGGGGGGCTTCTTTGTGGTACCGCTGAATGCGTTACTCCAGGAGCGTGGCAAGCAGACCGTCGGGGCGGGGAATGCCATTGCGGTTCAAAATCTCGGTGAAAACCTGGCCATGCTGTTAATGCTGGGGCTCTACTCGCTGGCGGTAAAAGTGGGTGTCCCGGTGGTGGCGATTGGCGTCGGATTTGGTGGGCTGTTCGCGGCGGCGATTGCGGGATTGTGGGTCTGGCAGCGTCGCCGTTAATAAGTAGCCGGGTGGCGGCTTCGCCTTACCCGGCAAAAGCATCAGCTACGGCGCAGGATAGGTATAAACCTGATGCACCGCTTCAATCTCCGCTAACACCTCTTCACTCAGGTTCAGATGGAAACTCTCAATGTTAGTTTTCAGCTGTTCCATGGTCGTCGCGCCAAGCAGGGTACTGGCAACAAACGGCTGACGGCGCACGAAGGCCAGCGCCATCTGCGCCGGATCCAGGCCGTGGCGCTTCGCGATATCCACATAGGCAGCAACGGCTTTTTGCGTCTGCTCGCCGCTGTAGCGGGTAAAGCGGCTAAAGAGGGTATTACGCGCCCCGGCCGGTTTCGCACCGTTCAGGTATTTCCCCGTCAGGGTGCCGAAACCGAGGCATGAATAGGCGAGCAGTTCCACTTCCTCATATTGCGTCACTTCAGCCAGCCCCACCTCGTAGCTGCGGTTAAGCAGGCTGTACGGGTTCTGGATGGTGACGATGCGAGGCAGATCGTGTTTATCCGCCAGGTGCAGATAGCGCATTACGCCAAAGGCCGTTTCGTTGGACACGCCAATGTAGCGGATTTTTCCCGCGCGCTGGCATTCGGTCAGCGCCTCCAGCGTTTCCAGCAGCGTAACGGCGGGGGCGCTCTCATTCCAGCTGTAGCCGAGCTTGCCAAAACAGTTGGTTGGACGCTGCGGCCAGTGGACCTGGTAAAGGTCGAGATAGTCGGTTTGCAGGCGCTTCAGGCTCGCGTCCAGCGCGGCGCGGATATTTTTGCGATCGAGGATTTGGTTTGGGCGGATCCCGGCATCGTTGTTTCGCGCGGGGCCACTCACTTTCGAGGCGATAACCAGCTTTTCTCGGTTACCGCGTTTTGCCAGCCAGTTACCGACGTAGGTTTCGGTAAGTCCCTGCGTTTCAGGGCGTGGAGGCACAGGGTACATCTCTGCGACATCAATCAGGTTAATCCCCTGGCTGACGGCATAATCGAGTTGTGCATGGGCATCGGCTTCGCTGTTTTGTTCACCAAATGTCATCGTGCCCAACCCCAGTTGACTTATCTCCAGAGCGCTGTGGGGGATACGGTGATAATGCATAGCCGGCTTCCTTCAATAGACATGTAGACCGCGTCAGGAACCTCCCGACAAAGGAATATAAACATGGCAGAGGGGAAGCAAAAGGGGAAGAAAAAAATCAAAAAGGCCAGTAGGCTACTGACCTCCGACTGTTATCGCTCAATAATTTGCGAGACTTCGTCGCGATTGATCTGCATTTTATTGCCTGCCTGGTCGTGGTAGCTGACCAGACCGGTATCATCGTCGACTTCAGGTTTACCGTCAGTCAGGATCATCCGGCCGTCTTTCGTCGCCATGACATAATCACTGCTGCAGCCCGAAACGGCAAACGCCAACCCGACTGCTGAAATTAACACCGCCCATTTTTTCATCGTTATCGTCCTCATCTGGCTCGTATCAAATCATAGTGTAGTATTAACCCGTTATAGCAACAGGGTGAAGCGGTAAAATCTTAAAAACCAGGCGATTATGTTTGTGAGCTCGCAAAATAAGTAAAAAACTATGTTTTAAGTAAGAAATGACGAGCAAGCAGCGCGCCGGTGAAATTTTTTTTGAGATAAAAACCGCGCGGCAGCGTCAGTATGGGTTCGCCCATCGCGCCGATCGCCTCGGTAAGCGCTTTGCTGTTTGCCGCTTTCGGGCGCAGCTGTAACACTTCTCCGTGCCGGGCGGTAATTCGCTCGACCTGACCGAGCACAATCATGTCCATCAGTTCTTCCCAGTCCAGGCGCAACTGATGCTCCTCTTCTTCATCCGGGCTCCAGAGCAGCGGCGCGCCAACGCGGCGTTCAGCTAACGGGATCTGCCTTTCGCCTTCAACCGGAACCCAAAGCACGCGATTCAGCTTATGGCGCACGTGGCTGGTTTCCCACGTTACGCCGGTATTGCCGGTTAAAGGCGCAACGCAGACAAAGGTAGTCTCCAGGGGCCGACCCTGGCGGTCGATAGGAATAGTTTTTAACTCTACGCCAAGGGCCGCGAAATCTTGCTCTGGCTTGCTCCCGGCGCTTGCCCCCAGCCACAGCTCCAGAAGCATGCCGATCCAGCCCTTATCTCGTTTCAGATCCTTCGGGATCTGTAGCCCTGCCATCGCCGCCAGTTCGCCCAGCGAGAAGCCTGCAAGGCGCTGAGCCTGCTGTAGCAACTGACTTTCGCTCGAAGGCGGTGAGAGCAAGGGTGAAAGCGGATGCATGACGATAACCTTTTGATTAAAAAATAAACGAAGAAACAGTCCCCTGTGGATAGAGTTTAACTTTTTCTGTACCAATATTCCATGTGCATGATTTATAGGTTTTTTTATGAATTTTTCACGGTTTCATCAGGGACGCAAAACGGGTTGTTCAAATCTGGTCACTGACAATAAACAGGATCTTACACCATGTTATCCACAGAAAAATGGGATAACTGGGCATAACCCTGACTACTGTTTCAATTTACAGCCTTGACGTGCGACGAAAATCCAAATTTCAGACAAATTGTGCCTAACTTATTGGCACAATCTGTGGATAAAACCGACGCTGTTCGATCTTTCATCAGCACGACGATCCCTGCTGTGACGATCGTCACGCTATTCTGCATTTTGTTTGTTGATATGAATATAACATCATGAAAAATATAGCTTTATGATGAAGGTGAGAAACGGGAGGGCAGAGGCCATTTCAGGTTGTTCATCGGTAATCAGACACTTCTTCACAACTATATCCACAGAAAAGGTGAATAAAATTGCCCTTGAGACCGCATATCTGTTTATAACTCTGCGCTTATTTGTGAGTTATTCAAATGTTATTAGGTTGCAGGCCTGTAAGAGAGTGGTTTACCGCCTCACTGTAGTGTGAAACAATCATTCATATATAAGGTTTAGTTTGGGGTAGTCCGGTGATTGATGACGATGGCTACCGCCCGAACGTAGGAATAGTAATTTGTAATCGTCAGGGCCAGGTCATGTGGGCCCGTCGATATGGTCAGCACTCCTGGCAGTTCCCGCAAGGCGGGATCAATCCGGGAGAGTCCCCAGAACAAGCGATGTACCGGGAGCTTTTTGAAGAGGTCGGTTTAAGCCGAAAAGATGTTCGCATCCTTGCCTCGACCCGCAACTGGTTGCGTTACAAGTTACCGAAACGTTTGGTGCGTTGGGACACAAAGCCGGTTTGTATCGGCCAGAAACAGAAGTGGTTTCTTCTGCAGTTGGTGGGCAACGATTCGGACATCAATATGCAAACCAGCAGTACGCCGGAGTTCGATGGCTGGCGCTGGGTGAGCTATTGGTATCCTGTTCGTCAGGTCGTGTCATTTAAGCGCGATGTTTACCGTAGGGTGATGAAAGAGTTTGCAAGTGTGGTGATGCAGCTTCAGGAGATCCCGCCTAAGCCGCAGAGCGCACCTGCCTGGCGACGTAAAAGAGGTTAAGCTACGCAAATCATGCTCACCCGCTTGCGAGAAATAGTCGAGAAGGTGGCCAGCGCTCCGCGCCTCAACGAGGCGCTGAATATTCTGGTCACTGACATCTGTCTTGCGATGGAGACCGAGGTCTGTTCGGTGTATCTGGCCGACCACGATCGGCGCTGCTATTACCTGATGGCGACCCGCGGTTTGAAAAAGCCGCGGGGGCGCACAGTAACGCTCGCATTTGATGAAGGTATCGTCGGTCTGGTTGGGCGGCTGGCTGAACCTATCAACCTTGCCGACGCGCAAAAACATCCCAGCTTTAAATACATCCCTTCCGTAAAAGAAGAACGCTTCCGCGCGTTTCTGGGTGTGCCGATTATTCAGCGTCGTCAGCTACTCGGTGTGCTGGTCGTCCAGCAGCGCGAGCTGCGTCAGTATGATGAAAGCGAAGAGTCCTTCCTCGTCACGCTGGCGACACAGATGGCGGCGATCCTCTCTCAGTCTCAGCTTGCTGCGCTCTTTGGTCAGTACCGCCATACGCGCATTCGCGCCCTTCCGGCATCGCCAGGGGTGGCGATTGCGGAAGGCTGGATGGACGCCACGCTGCCATTGATGGAGCAGGTCTACGAAGCCTCTACGCTTGATGAAGCGCTGGAGCGCGAGCGTCTTACCGCCGCGCTGGAAGAGGCGGCCAATGAGTTCCGTCGCTACAGCAAGCGCTTTGCCGCTGGTGCGCAAAAAGAGACGGCGGCCATCTTCGACCTCTACTCGCACCTGCTTTCCGACGCTCGTCTGCGCCGTGAGCTTTTTGCTGAGGTTGATAAAGGCGCAGTCGCGGAGTGGGCGGTTAAAAAGGTCATCGAAAAATTTGCCGAGCAGTTCGCTGCCCTGACCGACGGTTATCTGAAAGAGCGGGCGGGAGATCTCCGCGCGCTGGGACAGCGCCTGCTGTTCCACCTCGATGATACCATTCAGGGGCCGAATGCCTGGCCAAAACGGTTTGTGCTGGTGGCCGATGAACTTTCGGCAACAACACTGGCCGAGCTGCCGCAGGACAGACTCGCCGGGGTTGTCGTACGTGATGGTGCAGCGAACTCCCATGCCGCCATTATGGTGCGCGCGCTCGGTATCCCTACCGTTATGGGGGCGGATATTCAGCCTTCGGTGCTGCATCGCCGCACGCTGGTGGTTGATGGTTACCGCGGTGAACTGCTGGTCGATCCTGAGCCGGTTCTGCTCCAGGAATATCAGCGTCTCATCAGCGAAGAGAATGAATTAAGCAAGCTGGCGGAAGATGACGTTAACCTGCCCGCGCAGCTGAAAAGCGGAGAGCGGATCAAAGTCATGCTCAACGCCGGCTTAAGCCCCGAGCACGAAGAGAAGCTTGGCAGCCGAATCGACGGGATCGGTTTATACCGCACTGAAATCCCCTTCATGCTGCAGAGCGGTTTCCCCTCCGAAGAGGAGCAGGTGGCGCAGTATCAGGGGATGTTGCAGATGTTCAACGACAAGCCTGTCACCCTGCGAACCCTGGATGTCGGGGCGGATAAACAGCTGCCGTATATGCCCATCAGCGAAGAGAACCCGTGTCTGGGCTGGCGCGGGATCCGCATTACGCTCGATCAGCCGGAGATCTTCCTGATCCAGGTGCGCGCGATGCTGCGCGCCAACGCCGCGACGGGCAATCTCAGTATCCTGCTGCCGATGGTCACCAGCATAGATGAAATCGACGAAGCGCGGCGCCTGATCGAACGTGCTGGTCGTGAAGTGGAAGAGATGATTGGCTATGCGATCCCGAAACCACGGATCGGCGTCATGCTCGAAGTGCCATCTATGGTCTTTATGCTGCCGCAGCTGGCAAATCGCGTTGATTTTATCTCTGTCGGTACCAACGACCTGACGCAATATATTCTGGCCGTCGACCGGAACAACACCCGCGTCGCCAGTATCTACGATAGCCTGCACCCGGCGATCATTCGCGCGCTGGCGATGATTGCCCGTGAGGCTGAACAGTACGGTATTGATCTCCGCCTGTGCGGTGAAATGGCCGGAGACTCGATGTGCGTCGCGATCCTGATTGGTCTGGGGTATCGCCATCTGTCAATGAACGGCCGCGCAGTAGCGCGCGTGAAGTATTTGTTGCGGCATATCGACATCAATGATGCCCGCGAGCTGGCTGAGCGCAGCCTTGAGGCGCAGCTGGCCGCAGAGGTTCGTCACCAGGTGGCGGCATTTATGGAACGGCGCGGTATGGGCGGCCTGATCCGCGGTGGTCGCTAATCGTCTTTCGTCCTCTCCTTGTGGAGAGGGCGCCAGTGCGCACAAAAACCTATACACATCTTTTACATCTCTGGCGCATCCTCCGCGCCCGCCTTATGCTATGATTCGCAACTTTGGAGCCTCTGCTTAAGGCAGAATCGCATGTCTACCGCTGTCCACTTTCAGCGGAATAACAACATCTTGTGGTGACAGATGAACAGTGGTTATCTGCATTTTCCGGAATTTGATCCGGTCATTTTCTCAGTAGGACCTGTTTCGCTTCACTGGTACGGTCTGATGTACCTGGTGGGCTTTATTTTTGCCATGTGGCTCGCGGGCCGTCGCGCCAGCCGTCCTGGCAGCGGCTGGACCAAAAACGAAGTTGAAAACCTGCTGTACGCGGGCTTCCTCGGCGTGTTCCTCGGTGGCCGTATTGGGTATGTACTGTTCTATAACTTCCCGGTGTTCCTGAACGATCCCCTCTACCTGTTCCGCGTCTGGGACGGCGGCATGTCCTTCCACGGCGGCCTGATTGGGGTGATCCTGGTGATGGTGATTTTTGCCAAACGCACCAAACGCAACTTCTTCCAGGTGTCAGATTTTATCGCACCGCTGATCCCGTTTGGTCTGGGGGCGGGTCGTCTGGGCAACTTTATTAACGGTGAGCTGTGGGGCCGCGTTGACCCAAGCGTGCCGTACACGATGCTCTTCCCGGGCTCCCGCGCGGAGGATATCGCGCTGCTGCCGTCGCACCCGGAGTGGCAGTCCATTTTCGATACCTACGGCGTGCTGCCGCGTCATATGTCCCAGCTGTATGAGCTGGCGCTGGAAGGCGTGGTGCTGTTTATCATCCTCAACCTGTTTATTC
This sequence comes from Enterobacter cloacae complex sp. P43RS, assembly GCF_014930585.1. Lineage (NCBI taxonomy): Bacteria > Pseudomonadati > Pseudomonadota > Gammaproteobacteria > Enterobacterales > Enterobacteriaceae > Enterobacter > Enterobacter cloacae complex sp. P43RS. Next base: position 235,190 of record NZ_JADBRJ010000002.1, on the reverse strand, counting down.
GCAAGCCGCGCCCGATGGGAGCTGTTTCCGGACTGTTCCTGATTGGCTATGGCGCGTTCCGCATCATCGTTGAATTCTTCCGCCAGCCGGATGCGCAGTTTACCGGCGAATGGGTACAGTACATCAGCATGGGGCAGATCCTCTCCATTCCGATGATTGTCGCGGGTGCCATTATGATGATTTGGGCGTATCGTCGTCGTCCACAGCAACAACTTTCCTGAGGAACCATGAAACAGTATCTTGAATTGATGAAAAAAGTGCTCGATGAGGGCACGCCGAAAAACGACCGTACCGGTACCGGTACGCTCTCCATTTTTGGCCACCAGATGCGCTTCAATCTGCAAGAAGGCTTCCCTCTGGTGACGACGAAGCGCTGCCACCTGCGCTCGATCATTCATGAACTGCTCTGGTTCCTGCAAGGCGACACTAACGTTGCGTATCTGCACGAAAATAACGTCTCCATCTGGGACGAATGGGCAGATGAAAACGGCAACCTGGGCCCGGTTTACGGCAAGCAGTGGCGCGCATGGCCAACGCCTGATGGCCGCCATATTGACCAGATCACCACCGTGATGAACCAGCTGAAAAACGATCCGGACTCGCGCCGAATCATCGTTTCCGCCTGGAACGTGGGCGAGCTGGATAAAATGGCGCTGGCTCCGTGCCACGCGTTCTTCCAGTTCTATGTCGCAGACGGCAAGCTCTCCTGCCAGCTCTACCAGCGCTCCTGTGACGTGTTCCTCGGCCTGCCGTTTAACATTGCCAGCTATGCGCTGTTAGTCCACATGATGGCGCAGCAGTGCGACCTGGAAGTGGGTGATTTCGTCTGGACAGGTGGGGACACCCATCTTTACAGCAATCATATGGAACAGACGCATCTTCAGCTCACTCGTGAACCGCGCGCGCTGCCGAAGCTGATTATCAAACGCAAACCGGAATCGATCTTCGATTACCGCTTTGATGATTTTGAGATTGAGGGCTACGACCCGCACCCTGGTATCAAAGCGCCCGTCGCTATCTGATGCGGTAAAGCGTGACATAACCGGTGCTGTTTAGCGCCGGTTTTTTTTCGTCTTTATTCCGTTTTCCGAGGCGTTATCCAGAAAACGTGCAACGCGCTGCAACTCTCCTGATACTTCGGATAACGCCTCGTAAAACCATTATTCACCGCTCGCCACGCCCACGGCGAAGCGCCACACTTCCTGCATGAAAAAAGAGAACGGCTTTACGCTTATCGAAACGCTGGTGGCAGTCTCGCTGGTTGTCATACTCAGCGCCTCAGGTCTGTACGGCTGGGACAGCTGGCAGCGGCAGCAGCGGCTGTGGCAAACCGCCGGCCAGGTGCGCGACTATCTGGTGTTTCTGCGAAATGATGCCAACCGGTACAACCGCGACCATCACATAACCCAGCTGCGGGTTGGGGGACAGGAGTGTCTGGTGAGCGCTGCCGTACAAGGCTGTGAGAAGGGCAGCCCCTTTGTTCTGATTCCACTCTGGCCAGAGGTCGCGGTGAGCGAGGTCACACCGTCATTAGGCTTCTATGGGTTAAGGGATACGGCATGGGCGGGGCGGATACGCGTGCAAAGCCGTGCCGGAGAATGGCTTATCCTGGTCTCAGACGGAGGGCGCATCAGAATGTGTAAGGTCTCACAAGGAGGTTCATGTCGATGAGACAACGCGGTTTCTCGCTGACAGAAGTTCTGATTGCTACAGCCATCAGTAGCCTGTTGTTGATTGGCGCATCGCGCTTTCTACCCGGATTGCATCAGGCGGTATTACTGCAATCCGGCCAGAGAGAGCTGGAAGAAGAGGTCTGGCAGCGCCTGTTTGCTCTCGGTAAACAGCTTCAGCGTGCGGGTTACTGTGCGGGGAACTGCCAGGGGCAAGGGCTGGCGATCGCAAGACAGGGCAGCTGCGTCATTGTTCGGTGGGATGCCAACAGTAACGGTCGCTGGGATCGCAGTGCATCAGAAAACGACAGCACCGGTTTTCGTCTGGAATCGGGCGCGCTGGAAACGCTTCGTGGGGCAACCTCGTGTGAAGGTCAGGGATGGGAAAAGCTCACGGACCCGGACAGGCTCGCCATCGTGCATTTTGTGGTGAGGAAAGTAACACACACCGGGTTTGCGCCGGAGCTGAATATCGAACTGTCCGCCCTGCGCAACGGCGATCAAGGAGAGCCTTATCAGGCTTTGTATACGGTCACGGGGTACAACCTGTGAACCGTCAACGCGGTATGTCTTCGCTGGCGCTGGTTCTACTTTTACTGGTGCTTGGTACGCTGATCCTCACCGGCCTTAACCAGCAGCTGACAACGTTCAGCGCGCTCGTTGGCGGTGAGAGCCGTTCGCTGCAACAGCAGGCTTCTGTACAGTCAGCGCTTGAGTGGGGACGCGTTCAGAGCTGGTCACCCGATCCTGAAGTCCAGTGCAAAAAGGCACCCGCCTGGCAAGTGTGTTTGCGGCGGCTGAGTGAGACCACTGTTTTACTGATTGCCGGAGTCAACGACCTGCTGCTCTGGCGTTCAGGAGAGATTATTGACGGTAATATTCGCTTTTCGCCTCACGGCTGGAGTGATTTTTGCCCGCTAAAGGAACGTTCGCTATGCCAGCTGCCGTAAGCAAAGAAAAAGGATTTAGCATGGTTGAGGTTCTGCTGGCGATGATGCTGCTGGTCATCATCGTCACGGCACTGGCCGGCTATCATCGGGCGCTGGCGGCGCGGTTTACGCTGTTTAACCAGTATCGTCAGCTCTGGCACCACGCCTGGAATCAGGCTCAGCTCTCAACAAATGTTCTGCCCGCAGGCTGGCAGGCCAGTCGGGTGCAGACAACGCACGCAGGATGTGTCAGCATCACGGTTACACTTATTTCTCCTCTGGGGCGACGCGGTGAAATAACGCGTCTGCATTGCCCGGTTAGCCAGTAGTCGGGAGCGTCTATGTTAAGGGTCTACCACTCAAATCGTCTGGATGTGCTGGAAGCACTGATGGAATTTATCGTTGAGCGCGAGCGGCTCGACGATCCTTTTGAGCCTGAAATGGTGCTGGTGCAGAGCACCGGTATGGCACAGTGGCTGCAAATGTCGCTTTCCCGTAAGTTTGGCATTGCCGCGAATATTGATTTCCCGCTGCCCGCGAGCTTTATCTGGGAGATGTTTGTTCGCGTGTTACCGGACATCCCCGAGCAGAGCGCCTTCAACAAGCAGGGCATGAGCTGGAAGCTGATGGCGCTGCTGCCGGAAATGCTCCAGCACGATGAATTCGCCATGCTGCGCCACTACCTCAATGATGATACCGATAAGCGCAAGCTGTTCCAGCTGGCGTCGCGCACCGCCGATCTCTACGACCAATATCTTGTTTACCGTTCTGACTGGTTAATTCGCTGGGAAGCGGGCGAACTGGTTGAAGGGTTACCGGAGGCGCAAATATGGCAGGCACCGCTTTGGAAAGCGCTGGTCGAGCATACGGAGAAACTTGGGCAGCCTAAGTGGCACCGTGCCAACCTCTACGATCGGTTTATCTCAATACTCGAGAATGCGTCGGCGCGTCCAGCCCGACTGCCGTCACGCGTTTTTATCTGTGGGATATCCGCATTACCGCCTGTTTATCTGAAAGCGTTGAATGCGCTGGGTAAACATATCGATATTCATATTTTGTTCACCAACCCTTGCCGACAGTATTGGGGGGATATCCTCGACGAACGTTGGCTTGCGCGGCTGGTGACTCGCCAGCGAAAGCGCCTTTTTGAAGAACGATCCGTCCCGCTGTTTAAAGACGGCTCGACTGCCGGGCAGCTTTTTGATGAAGACGGCATCCAGAACCTGCCCAATCCACTGCTTGCCTCATGGGGGAAGCTGGGGCGTGATTACATTCACATGCTCTCCGATATTACGTCATCAGGCGAAGGTGACGTTGACGCCTTTGTCGAGATCGCCCCGGATAGTCTGCTGCATAATATTCAGTTAGATATTCTGGATCTGGAGAACCGCGCCGTCATGGGCGTGACGGCGAAAGAGTTTGAGCGCAGCGACAGCAAGCGGAAGCTGGACGCTGAGGATCGCAGTATCACGATCCATGTTTGTCATAGCCCGCAGCGTGAGGTCGAAGTGCTTCACGATCGACTGCTGGCGATGCTGCAGGACGACCCTGAACTGACGCCGCGCGATATCGTGGTGATGGTGGCGGACATCGACAGCTACAGTCCCTTTATTCAGGCCGTCTTCGGCAGTGCGACGGGTGAGCGATATCTGCCTTACGCTATCTCTGACCGTCGTGCCCGTCAGTCGCACCCGGCATTGCAGGCATTTATCACCCTGCTTTCACTGCCGGATAGCCGGTTTATCTCCGAAGATGTTCTGGCGTTACTGGATGTTCCCGTGCTGGCAGCCCGCTTCAACATCAATGAAGAAGGGCTGCGCTACCTTCGCCAGTGGGTAAACGAATCAGGCGTTCGCTGGGGCATCGATGACGATAACGTTCAGGAGTTCGAGCTTCCCCCAACCGGCCAGCATACCTGGCGGTTTGGCCTGACGCGTATGCTGCTGGGCTACGCCATGGAGAGCAGCCAGGGCGAGTGGAACGAAGTGCTGCCTTACGATGAGTCCAGCGGTTTGATTGCTGACCTGGTAGGGCATTTAGCTTCTCTGCTGATGCAGCTTAACCGCTGGCGCCGTGAGCTAATGCAGCCGCGTCCGCTTGAAGAGTGGCTCCCGGTGTGCAGGGCGTTACTTAATGATTTCTTCCTGCCAGACAACGACACCGAAGCGGCGATGGCGCTCATTGAAACGCAGTGGCAGGCTATCGTTGATGAGGGCGTGAATTCCCACTATCGCGAAGCGATTCCTTTGTCGCTGCTGAGAGATGAGTTGACGCAGCGCCTTGACCAGGAGCGAATCAGCCAGCGTTTCCTGGCAGGCCCCATCAATATCTGTACCCTGATGCCAATGCGCTCAATTCCCTTTAAGGTGGTCTGCCTGCTCGGCATGAACGACGGTATTTATCCTCGGGCCCTGGCACCGCTGGGGTTCGATTTGATGAACGCAGATCCAAAGCGGGGTGACCGTAGCCGTCGTGATGATGACCGCTATCTCTTCCTTGAAGCGCTCATCTCTGCTCAAAGTAAGCTCTATATCAGCTATATCGGTCGTTCCATTCAGGACAACAGCGAGCGCTTCCCCTCCGTTCTGGTGCAGGAACTGGTGGACTATATCGGCCAGAGCCACTATCTGGCTGGGGATGAGGCGCTTAACTGCGATGAAAGCGAGCAGCGGGTGAAGGCGCACATTACCTGTATCCACAGCCGCATGCCGTTTGACCCGGTAAACTATATTGTCAGCGAACAGCAGAGCTATGCCCGCGAATGGCTGCCAGCAGCGAAAAAAGAGGGGAGAGCCCATACGGATTTTATTCAGCCGCTTGATCCGCTGCCCATTAATACTTTGACTTTCGAACAGCTTCAGCGGTTTTGGGCGCATCCGGTGCGCGCCTTCTTCCAGCAGCGATTACAGGTCAACTTCCGCTCTGAAGAGAGCGAAATTCCTGATGCAGAACCCTTTACTCTGGAAGGGCTGGAGCGCTATCAGCTAAACCTCCAGCTGCTTAATGCGCTGGTTGAAGAGGAAGATGCAGACAAACTTTACCGCCGCTACCGTGCCGCAGGACAACTACCTTACGGTGCGTTTGGGGAAATCGTCTGGGAGGCGCAGTGCCAGGAGATGACCGCTCTGGCGGAGCGCGTCAGGGAGCACCGCCAGCCCGGACAAAGCATCGAAATCGATCTCAGCTGCAAGGGCATACAGCTCACGGGCTGGCTAACCCAGGTTCAGCCAGATGGGCTACTGCGCTGGCGGCCTTCTCTGCTCAGCGTTTCACAAGGATTGCAACTCTGGCTGGAACATCTTGTCTACAGTGCGGGTGGGAATAAAGGTGAAAGCCGGATCTTCGTGCGCAAAGAGGGCGAATGGCGCTTCCCACCTATGGAGGCAGAACAGGCGTTACGCTATCTGTCTTTGTATATTGAGGGCTATCTTCAGGGAATGAACAAACCCCTCCTGTTACTGCCCGAAAGTGGCGGTGCGTGGATAAAAGCCTGTTATGACGCGCAGAATGATGCGATGTTAACGGATGAGGCTTCGCTGCAGAAAGCGCGCAGTAAATTTATGCAGGCCTATGAAGGAAACATGATGGTACGCGGTGAAGGTGAGGATGTCTGGTATCAACGTCTATGGCGAACGCTTGAGCCAGAATACTTCGAGGCTATTACGGAAGAGGCACAGCGCTACCTGTTACCGTTGTTTAAGTTTAATCAGTCCTGAGCGCTGTATAAAAATTGCGCAGTATGGGGTGTTCATTTATGATGCACTTCTTATCACGGACTGATGTACCTAAATAAAGAGATGTTGGCGTGTCCAGCACGCAGTTTGTTAATGATGTTTGCCCTAAATAATTCGAGTTGCAGGAAGGCGGCAAGGGCGTGAATCTCCGGGAGCTTACATGAGTAAGTGACTGGGGTGAACGCATGCAGCCGACGCACATGCAACTTGAAGTATGACGGGATAGCCGTGATAAAGAGGTCGTAATGCCAGGCAGCACCTTGTTCAAAGCGTTTGTTTTGTTTGTCGCCCTTTGGGCTCCCGTCACTCAGGCAGACTCCGGTTGGCAACCCGTTCAGGAAACTATCCGTAAGAGCGAAAAAGATACCCGACAGTATCAGGCTATCCGCCTTGATAACGGTATGACCGTGCTGCTGGTTTCCGATCCGCAGGCGGTGAAATCCCTCTCGGCGTTAGTGGTGCCGGTTGGATCGCTCGAAGATCCTGAGGCGCATCCGGGGCTGGCGCATTACCTCGAACACATGACGCTGATGGGCTCTAAAAAATATCCGCAGCCGGATAGCCTTTCAGAATTCCTGAAAATGCACGGCGGCAGCCACAACGCCAGCACGGCACCGTACCGCACGGCCTTTTATCTCGAAGTCGAAAATGACGCGCTGGCAGGGGCGGTTGATCGTCTTGCCGATGCTATCGCCGCGCCGCTGCTGGATAAAAAATACGCCGACCGCGAGCGCAATGCCGTCAATGCGGAGCTGACCATGGCCCGTACTCGGGACGGTATGCGTATGGCGCAGGTCAGCGCCGAGACCATCAACCCGGCGCATCCGGGCTCACGTTTCTCGGGCGGTAACCTGGAGACGCTGAGCGATAAACCGGGAAGCCCGGTCATTGACGCCCTGCATGCGTTTCGTGACAAATACTACTCCGCCAACCTGATGAAGGCGGTTATTTACAGCAACAAACCGTTGCCGGAGCTTGCCGGACTGGCGGCACAAACGTTTGGCCGGGTGGCGAATAAAAATATTGACCTGCCGAAGATAGACGTACCGGTTGTCACGGACGCGCAAAAAGGGATCGTCATCCACTACGTCCCTGCCATGCCCCGCAAAGTGCTGCGCGTTGAGTTCCGCATTGATAACAACACAGCCCAGTTTCGCAGTAAAACCGACGAGCTGGTGACCTACCTGATTGGTAACCGCAGCCCGGGAACCTTATCTGACTGGCTGCAAAAACAGGGGCTGGTGGAAGGGATCCGCGCCGATTCCGATCCCGTGGTAAACGGCAACAGCGGCGTGCTGGCGATCTCCGCCACCCTGACCGACAAAGGTCAGGCCAACCGTGATGAAGTGGTGGCGGCTATCTTTAGCTACCTCTCTTTACTGCGCGAGAAAGGCGTCGATAAGCGCTATTTTGATGAACTGGCGCACGTGCTGGATCTCGATTTCCGTTATCCGTCCATTACCCGCGATATGGATTACGTGGAGTGGCTGGCGGATACCATGATCCGCGTGCCGGTGGCGCACACGCTCGACGCGGTCAATATTGCCGATCGTTATGATGCCGAGGCGGTAAAAGCGCGCCTGGCAATGATGACGCCGCAAAATGCCCGCATCTGGTACATCAGCCCGAACGAACCGCATAACAAGACGGCATACTTTGTTGATGCCCCTTATCAGGTAGACAAAATCAGCGACCAGACCTTCGCCGACTGGCAGAAGAAGGCCGGTGAGATTGCGTTGAAGTTGCCGGAGCTGAACCCCTATATCCCGGATGATTTCTCGCTGATCAAAACGACTAAGGATTATCCGCACCCGGAGCTCATTATTGATGAACCGACGCTGCGCGTGGTGTATACCCCAAGCCGTTATTTTGCGAGCGAGCCAAAGGCCGATGTCAGCGTGGTCCTGCGTAACCCGAAAGCGATGAACAGCGCCAAAAATCAGGTAATGTTCGCGCTCAATGACTATCTGGCCGGTATCGCGCTCGATCAGCTCAGCAACCAGGCGGCCGTGGGCGGGATCAGTTTCTCCACCAACGCCAACAACGGTTTGATGCTTAATGCAAATGGCTATACTCAGCGTCTGCCTCAGCTTTTCAAGGCACTGCTCGAGGGTTACTTCAGCTACACGCCAACGGAAGAGCAGCTTGAGCAGGCTAAATCCTGGTATGCGCAGATGATGGATTCTGCAGAAAAGGGCAAAGCTTACGATCAGGCGCTTATGCCGGCGCAAATGCTGTCGCAAATACCTTATTTCCAGCGTGAAGAACGCCGTGCCTTGCTGCCATCAATCTCATTAAAAGAGGTGCTGGCTTACCGTGGCTCGCTAAAAACCAACACGCGCCCGGAGTTTCTTATCGTCGGCAACATGAGCGAAGATCAGGCCAAAACGCTGGCAGAAAATGTTCGCACGCAGCTCGGTTCGAAAGGGGACGAGTGGTGCCGTAACCAGGACGTGCTTGTTGAGAAAAAACAGAATGTGATCTTTGAAAAAGCGGGGAGCAGCACCGATTCCGCGCTGGCCGCGGTGTTTGTGCCAACGGGCTATGATGAATTCGCAAGCTCTGCGCAGAGCGCCGTTCTGGGTCAGATTATTCAGCCGTGGTTCTATAACCAGCTGCGCACAGAAGAGCAGCTTGGCTATGCGGTATTTGCTTTCTCAATGAACGTGGGGCGTCAATGGGGGCTGGGCTTCCTGCTGCAAAGCAGCGACAAACAGCCAGCCTATCTCTGGCACCGCTATCAGGCGTTCTTCCCGCAGGTGGAAGCAAAACTGCGGGCCATGAAGCCGGAAGAGTTTGCTCAGATCCAGCAGGCCGTCATCGCGCAGGTGATGCAGCCGCCGCAGACGCTGGGCGAAGAGGCGTCACAGCTGAGCAAAGATTTCGATCGCGGTAATCTGAAATTTGATTCGCGTGATAAAGTAGTGGCCGAGATAAAACAGCTGACGCCGCAGAAGGCTGCCGATTTCTTCCATCAGGCCGTGATTAAGCCGCAGGGCATCACTATCCTGTCTCAGGTTTCCGGTAGCCAGAACGGGAAAACGGACTACGTGAACCCTAAAGGCTGGAAAGTCTGGAAGAGCGTCAGCGCGTTGCAGCAATCTATGCCCTGGAGTAAGAAAGAATGACCGATACCGCTGAGTCCCTTGATCCCTTACGTTTACCTCTGCAGGGTGAACGATTGATTGAAGCCTCAGCGGGAACGGGAAAAACCTTCACCATCGCCGCGCTCTATCTGCGCCTGCTGTTAGGCCTTGGCGGTAATGCCGCTTTTCCTCGTCCTTTGAGCGTTGAAGAGCTGCTGGTCGTTACCTTTACCGAGGCCGCCACCGCTGAGCTGCGCGGCCGTATTCGGACCAATATCCACGAACTGCGCATCGCCTGTCTGCGCCAGAGCACGGATAACCCTCTCTACGCGAGCCTTCTGGAAGAGATTGCCGATAAGCAACAGGCAGCCCAGTGGCTGCTCCTCGCTGAAAGGCAGATGGACGAAGCGTCCGTCTTCACCATTCACGGTTTTTGCCAGCGCATGCTTAGCCTGAATGCGTTTGAATCCGGCATGCTGTTTGAGCAGCAGCTTATTGAAGATGAATCCGTGCTTCGCTATCAGGCCTGCGCGGATTTCTGGCGTCGCCACTGCTATCCGTTACAGCGGGATATTGCGGAAGCTGTACATGCGTTGTGGAAGGGGCCCGAAGCACTGCTGCGCGCCATCGATCGTTATCTTCAGGGGGAAGCGCCGGTTATCAAATCTCCGCCCCCGGCGGATGAAACCCTGGCCTCACGCCATGAAAAAATCATCGCTAAAATTGCCGACATCAAACAAAAATGGATTGAGTCAGTCGGTGAGATTGACGCGATCATCGAGAATTCCGGGATCGATCGACGTAAGTTCAATCGCGGCAACCAGGGCAAATGGATCGAGAAGATCAGCGCGTGGGCGCAGGAAGAGACGCGGGGCTACCAGCTCCCGGACGCGCTGGAGAAATTCTCCCAACGTTTCCTGGCTGAGCGGACAAAAGCCGACGGCATTGTACCTGAGCATCCCCTGTTTGTAGCGATCGAAACCCTGCTGGCGGAGCCCCTCACGCTCAACGATCTGATGATCGTCCGCGCCATGACCGAAATTCGTGAAGCCGTGGCGCGCGAGAAACGCCGCCGGGGGGAACTGGGTTTCGACGATATGCTGAGCCGACTTGATGCGGCGCTGTGCAGTGAAAATGGCGAAGCGCTTGCCGCTGCGATTCGCACCCGCTTCCCGGTGGCAATGATTGACGAATTTCAGGATACCGACCCTCAGCAGTACCGCATTTTCCGCCGTATCTGGCGCCAGCAGCCCGGCACCGCGCTGTTGTTAATCGGCGATCCTAAGCAGGCCATTTACGCCTTCCGCGGTGCGGATATTTTCACCTACATGAAAGCCCGCAGCGAGGTTGACGCGCACTACACGCTAGACACCAACTGGCGCTCTTCTCCCGGCATGGTGGAAAGCGTCAATGCGCTCTTTAGCCGCATGGATACGGCGTTTATGTTCCGGGAGATCCCTTTCCAGCCGGTCAAGTTCGCCCCTAAAAATACCGCGTTGCGCTTCGAGGTTAATGGCGAAACTCAGCCAGCCATGAACTTCTGGCTACTTGATGGGGAAGGCTGGGGCGTCGCGGACTATCAAAATGCTATGGCCCAGCACTGTGCGGCGCAAATTAGGGACTGGCTCAGCGCAGGCGCGCGCGGCGATGCGCTGCTGTGGAAGGAGGATAAACCAGCCCCGGTAAAGGCATCCGATATCACGGTGCTGGTGCGCAGCCGTCAGGAGGCCGCGCTTATCCGCGACGCCCTGACGCTATTGAATATACCGTCCGTCTACCTCTCCAACCGCGACAGCGTTTTTGAAACGCTGGAAGCCCTCGAGATGCTATGGCTGCTGCAGGCTGTGCTGGCCCCGGAGCGTGAAAGCACGCTCCGCAGCGCCTTAGCGAGCGCGATGCTCGGGCTGAACGCGCGTGACATTGATGCGCTTAATACTGACGAATCCGCGTGGGATGCCGTGGTAGAAGAGTTTGTGCGCTACCGTGAAAAATGGCAGAAGCGCGGCGTGATGGCGATGGTGCGCGAGCTCATGGCACAGCGTCACATTGCGGAAAACATGCTGGCGACAGCGGGCGGCGAGCGCCGTCTGACCGATATTTTGCACATCAGCGAGCTGCTCCAGGAAGCGGGTACGCAGCTGGAGAGCGAGCATGCTCTGGTGCGCTGGCTGGCCCAGCAGATTGCCGACCCTAACAGCAATTCTTCCAGCCAGCAGATGCGCCTCGAGAGCGATAAACATCTGGTGCAGATCGTCACCATTCACAAGTCGAAAGGCCTGGAGTATCCGCTGGTCTGGCTGCCGTTTATCGCCAATTATCGCGTACAGGACCAGGCTTTTTACCACGATCGCGAGTCGTTCGAAGCGGTACTCGACCTCAGCAACGCGGAGTCCAGCGTCGAGCTGGCCGAAGCCGAGCGTCTCGCGGAAGACCTGCGCCTGCTATACGTGGCGCTGACCCGTTCGGTCTGGCACTGTTCCCTGGGCGTCGCGCCGCTGTTCCGTCGCCGTGGCGAAAAGAGCGGCGAGAGTGATTTTCATCTGAGCGCGCTGGGGCGGCTTATTCAGCGCGGCGAGCCTAAAGATGCCGCAGGGCTGCGCCAGTGCATCGAATCACTTTGCTCAGAGCATGTTGCCCTGCATATTCCCTCCCAGCCCGACAGCAGCCGCTGGCAGACGCCGGAGCAGGGAGAGTCAGCGCTGCATGCCCGCGAGGTGGCTCGCACAATCGCTGACGACTGGCGCGTTACCAGTTACTCCGGTTTACAGCAGCACGGACAGAGTATTGCGCAGGATCTGATGCCAAAACTGGACGTGGATGCCGCTGGGGCCGGGAGCGTGCCCGTCGAGCCGGCGCTCACGCCGCATCAGTTTCCGCGCGGCGCCTCGCCGGGCACGTTTTTGCACAGCCTGTTTGAAGAGCTGGATTTTACCCAGCCGGTATCAGAAGAGTGGGTGCTGAAGATGTTACAGAGCGGCGGCTACGACGCACAGTGGCAGCCGGTTCTCACTGAATGGATCCGCGCTGTTCTGCACGCGCCGCTCACGGTGCAGGGGATCTCGCTGAGCCAGCTGACCGCCAAAGATAAGCAGGTGGAGATGGAGTTTTACCTTCCCATCGCCAGCCCGCTCAGGGCCGAGGCGCTTGATGCGCTGATCCGCGAGTACGATCCGTTATCCGCCGGGTGTCCGCCGCTGAATTTTCGCCAGGTGCAGGGGATGCTGAAAGGCTTTATCGACCTGGTTTTCCGCCACGAAGGGCGCTACTACCTGCTGGATTACAAATCGAACTGGCTGGGGGCAAACAGCGAAGCCTATACCCAGCAGGCGATGGCCTCAGCGATGCAAATGCATCGCTACGATCTGCAGTATCAGCTTTACACCCTGGCGCTGCACCGTTACCTGCGCCATCGCATGGCCGATTATCGCTATGAAGATCATTTTGGCGGCGTCATTTACCTGTTTCTGCGCGGCGTGGATGCTAACAACCCGCGTTCGGGTATCTTCAGCACCCGTCCGGCTGCGGAGTTGATTGAAAAGATGGATAACCTGTTTGCTGCAAGCACGGAGGAAGTAGCATGACGATGCAGGCGCTACTGCTGGACGCAATTGAACAACGTGCACTTCGCCACCTGGACGTACAATTTGCCATGATGGTGGCGGGCGAAGAGCCTGCCGTCATGCTTGCCGCGGCGATCCTGAGTAAAGATGCGGGAGAAGGGCATGTCTGTCTGCCGCTTTCACGTCTGGTGGTGGATGAGAAAATGCCGCCGGCTTTACAGGCGTGTTTCGCGCTTCTGGGTGAGGCTGTGGACTGGCAAGAAATATTACTCCGCTCGCCCGCCGTCGGCAGCGCCGATACCGGTACGCCAATGATTTTGACGGGTGAACGTTTGTATCTGAACCGGCTGTGGCGTAACGAACTGACGGTGGCGCGCTTCTTCAGCGAGACCAATGCTCCGCTCCCGTGCGATGAAGCACTGCTCCGGCAAACGCTGGATACGCTGTTTACCTCTGACGACGAGACAGACTGGCAGAAAGTGGCGGCAGCAGTGGCGTTAACGCGGCGGATATCGGTGATTTCGGGCGGGCCTGGCACCGGTAAAACGACCACCGTGGCTAAGCTGCTTGCCGCGCTGATTCAGTTATCGGGTGAGCAAAAGTGTCGTATCCGCCTGGCGGCACCCACCGGTAAAGCGGCTGCACGTCTGACGGAGTCGTTAGGCGGCGCGCTGCAAAAACTGCCGCTCACCGGGGAGCGGCTTGCGCTTTTCCCTAACGAAGCCAGCACGCTGCACCGCTTGCTCGGCGCGCAGCCGGGTAGCCAGCGTCTGCGCTACCATGCCGGTAACCCGCTGCATCTGGACGTGCTGGTGGTGGATGAAGCATCGATGATTGACCTGACGATGATGTCGCGTTTGATTGATGCGTTACCGCCGCACGCGCGCGTCATTTTCCTCGGCGACCGCGATCAGCTTGCCTCCGTGGAGGCCGGGGCCGTGCTGGGCGATATCTGCACCTATGCCAGCCTGGGGTATACCGCTGAACGCGCTGAGGAGCTGGCGCGCCTGACCGGATGTTCGCTCGCGGCTGAAAACCATTTACTTGCGGGGGCGCTGCGCGACAGCCTGTGTCTGCTGCAAAAAAGCTACCGTTTTGGCAGCGACTCCGGCATTGGTCAGCTTGCGGCGGCGGTGAACCGGGGCGACCGGCACGCTACCTGTGCGGTATTTGACGGTACCTTTACCGATATTGAGAAAAAATCGCTGCAAACCGGGGAAGAGTATCAGGAGATGCTGGATGACGCCCTGCTGGGGTACCAACATTTTCTGACGGGCGTACAGCAGCAAAGCACGCCGGAGCAGGTCATTGCCGCGTTTGGCGAATACCAGCTGCTCTGCGCGTTGAGGGAAGGGCCCTTTGGCGTCAGCGGCCTGAACGACAGGCTGGAACAGCTGCTGGCGCAAAAGCGTAAAATCAACCGTACTCCGCACTCGCGCTGGTATGAAGGCCGGCCGGTGATGATCTCCCGCAACGACAGCGCGCTGGGGTTGTTTAACGGGGATATCGGGATTGCGCTCGATCGCGGGCAGGGGCTTCGCGTCTGGTTCCAGATGCCGGACGGTAGCGTGAAGTCCTTCCAGCCGAGCCGTTTGCCCGAGCATGAAACTGCCTGGGCGATGACGGTGCATAAATCCCAGGGTTCTGAGTTTAACCATGCGGCACTTATCCTGCCCACACAGCTTTCCCCCGTCGTTACCCGCGAGCTGATCTATACCGCCATTACGCGCGCGCGTCAGCGCCTGTCGCTGTATACCGATGAACGGGTGCTGGTACAGGCGATTGCCACCCGCACGGAACGCCGAAGCGGGCTGAGCGCGATATTTGACTCCCTCTGAACGACGCCGGCAAAGAAAGGATTACCCCAGGTCGGCCATCAGCACTTTCGAACGGCGCTGATAGTTGTACATCTCTTTCTTCGTTTCCGGCAGAGAATCAATATCCACCGGCGTGAACCCGCGTTCCTGGAACCAGTGAATACTGCGCGTCGTCAGGACGAACAGCTTGCTCAGCCCCATCTGACGCGCCTGTGCCGCCACGCGCTCAAGCAGCATTTCGCCGCGTGAAGAGCTGCGGTAATCCGGGTGCACCGCCACGCAGGCCATTTCTCCGATTTTCTCTTCCGGGAACGGATAGAGGGCGGCGCAGGCAATGGTCAGGTTATCGCGCTGGATAATGGTGAATTTGTCGATCTCCATCTCCAGCTGCTCGCGGGAGCGACGAACCAGAATACCCTGCTGTTCCAGCGGACGGATCAGCTCCAGAATGCCGCCGATATCGTTGATGGTCGCGCGGCGAATCTGCTCCGCACTTTCCATCACAATCTGGGTGCCAATACCGTCGCGGGAGAACAGCTCCTGCAGCAGAGCTCCGTCTTCCTGATAGCTGATCAGGTGACTACGGCGCACGCCGCTGCGGCAGGCCTTCACGGCGCCACGCAGGAAGCGGACGGTGCCGGAGTGGTAATCCCCTTCGGCTTCCAGCGCTTCAACGCGGGCCTGCGCTTCATTCGGGAAGAGTTCCGGCACAATCACCCCTTCATCGTTTACGACGCCCTGGGAGGAGCAAAACCCAATCATTTTTTCCGCCTTCAGCTTGATCGCCAGCTGGGTGGCAATCTCTTCGGACGTCAGGTTAAAGCTTTCACCGGTTACGGAAACCGCCACCGGCCCCATCAGCACAATGGCACCGCTGTCGAGCTGACGGTGAATGGCCTCTTCATCAATACGACGAATGCGGCCGCTGTGGCAGTAATCCACGCCATCGTCCACGCCGAGCGGCTGGGCAATGATAAAGTTGCCGCTCACGACGTTGATATGCGCGCCCTGTAGCGGCGTGTTGTTCAGGCTCATCGACAGGCGAGCGGTGATATCCAGCTGCAGCAGACCCGCCGCCTGCTTCACCAGCTCCAGGGTTTTGGCATCCGTGACGCGGGTATGTTTGTGGTAAATCGGCTCGTGGTGGTGAGCGGCCAGGTTGGCGTCGATCTGCGGGCGCGCGCCATAGACCACCACCAGGCGGATCCCGAGGCTGTGCAGCAGGCCAATGTCATTGACGATGCTGGAAAAATTTTCATGCTCAATGGCTTCGCCGCCCAGCATGATGACAAACGTTTTTCCCCGGTGGGCGTTGATATAGGGAACAGAATGGCGGAATCCCTGGACCAGTTCGGTTCTACGTTCCTTCACCATGGCACAACCCTTAATGAATGTTTATTCGTAATTTATGTATTTTTATTCGATTGTGGGCGCGTGTGCAAGTGCAAATTTTCTGCGACCTACAGAAATTAATAAGTAATCCGTGCGTTAACGTATGATTGTTTACCCTTTTATAGATGACAGTTTATGCGTCATTCGTTAAAGTTTTCGGTCAATCTGCACTTTTGTATATCAGTTTGTTTTCTTGCTCGGGAGAAGCATGTCGGGATCCAATTCAGCAATAAGCCGCCGCCGTTTGTTAAAAGGGGCCGGGGCAATGTGGTTGCTTAGCGTCAGCCAGGTCGGTCTTGCCGCCACGAGTCAGGTGGTGGCGGTGCGCGTCTGGCCGTCGTCGACCTATACGCGCGTGACGGTTGAATCCAATCGCGTGCTGAAATATAAGCAATTTGCCCTCAGCAACCCTGAACGCGTGGTGGTGGATCTCGAAGGGGTGAACCTCAACTCCGTGCTGAAAGGCATGGCGGCGCAGATCCGCGGTGACGATCCGTTTATTAAATCGGCGCGCGTCGGTCAGTTTGATCCGCAAACCGTGCGCATGGTGTTTGAGCTTAAGCAGAACGTTAAGCCGCAGCTGTTCGCCCTGGCGCCCGTCGCGACGTTTAAAGAGCGTCTGGTGATGGATCTTTACCCGGCGAATGCGACGGATATTCAGGATCCGCTTCTCGCCCTGCTGGAGGATTACAACAAAGGCGATCTTCAGCGTCAGGTGCCGCCTGCGCAAAGCGGCCCGCAGCCGGGGAAAGCAGGGCGCGATCGTCCGATTGTGATCATGCTCGATCCCGGCCACGGCGGCGAAGACTCCGGTGCGGTGGGGAAATACCATACGCGTGAAAAAGACGTGGTGCTGCAAATTGCCCGTCGTCTGAAGGCGTTAATTGATAAAGAGGGCAATATGCGCGCCTACATGACGCGCAATGAGGATGTCTTTATCCCGCTGAAGGTGAGGGTGGCGAAAGCGCAGAAGCAGCGTGCCGATCTGTTCGTCTCGATCCATGCGGATGCCTTTACCAGCCGCCAGCCGAGCGGCTCGTCGGTGTTTGCGCTCTCAACCAAGGGCGCGACCAGTACCGCGGCGCGATACCTTGCGGACACCCAGAACGCCTCGGACCTGATCGGTGGCGTGAGCAAAAGCGGCGACCGCTACGTCGACCACACCATGTTCGACATGGTGCAGTCCCTGACCATTAACGACAGCCTGAAGTTTGGTAAAGCGGTGCTGGGCAAGCTGGGGAACATCAATAAGCTGCACAAAAACAGCGTTGAGCAGGCCGGGTTTGCGGTGCTGAAGGCACCGGATATCCCGTCCATTCTGGTAGAAACCGCGTTTATCAGTAACGTTGAAGAAGAGCGTAAGCTCAAGACGGCAAAGTTCCAGCAGGAGGTGGCGGAGTCGATTCTGGCGGGGATACGGGCGTATTTCTCAGACGGGGCGACGCTGGCGCGGCGCGGGTAGGTTTTTAGCCGGGTGAAATGCCCGGAAAATTCACAAACGTCAGATACAAAAAAACACCCTTAAGGGTGTTTATTGTTTTTAGAAGTGTTGGTTGCGGGGGCCGGATTTGAACCGACGACCTTCGGGTTATGAGCCCGACGAGCTACCAGGCTGCTCCACCCCGCGTCCGTGGAAGCGCACTATACTCGGATAGGTTTGTGATGCAACCCCTTTTTCACATAAATCATTAACTTTGTATGTAAAGTGAACGGCATTGCGACATTTAGACTATTTTTTGCTCTGAATTTGCCAAAGGGCATGCGATCGCATTTCATTCGCTTTGTCGGTTTGTTATCTTCATCACGCGGAAATGGGCAACTTAAAGACGAGATATAATGAAAGGACGTTGGGCGAAGTATCTGATGGCGGGCGCAATGGTAGCGATTCTTGCGGCCTGTTCTTCCAAACCGACCGATCGCGGTCAGCAGTATAAAGACGGGAAGTTATCCCAGCCTTTCTCTTTAGTTAATCAGCCTGACGCCGTTGGCGCGCCGATCAACGCCGGTGATTTCTCCGAGCAGGTCTACCAGATCCGCAATGCGTCGCCGCGTCTGTATAGCTCACAGAACAATGTTTATAGCGCGGTACAGGACTGGCTGAAGGCGGGCGGCGATACGCGCAACATGCGCCAGTTTGGTATTGATGCCTGGCAAATGGAAGGGGCGGATAACTACGGCAACGTCCAGTTCACCGGCTATTACACGCCCGTGGTTCAGGCGCGACACACGCGCCAGGGCGAGTTCCAGTACCCTATCTACCGTATGCCGCCAAAACGCGGCCGTCTGCCGTCCCGCGCCGAAATCTACGCCGGTGCGCTGAGCGAAAACTACGTCCTGGCCTACAGCAACTCCCTGATGGATAATTTCATCATGGACGTGCAGGGCAGCGGCTACATTGATTTTGGCGACGGTTCACCGCTCAACTTCTTCAGCTATGCCGGGAAAAACGGCCATGCCTACCGCAGCATCGGTAAGGTGCTGATTGACCGCGGCGAAGTGAAAAAAGAAGATATGTCGATGCAGGCGATCCGCGAGTGGGGCGAAAAGCACAGTGAAGCCGAGGTGCGCGAGCTGCTGGAGCAGAACCCATCGTTCGTCTTCTTCAAGCCGCAAAACTTCGCCCCGGTGAAAGGGGCCAGCGCCGTGCCGCTGATTGGCCGCGCGTCGGTGGCATCGGATCGTTCTATCATTCCTGCGGGTACCACGCTGCTGGCGGAAGTCCCTCTGCTCGACAACAACGGCAAGTTCAACGGCAAATATGAGCTGCGTCTGATGGTAGCCCTGGATGTTGGCGGAGCGATTAAGGGACAGCACTTTGATATCTATCAGGGCATTGGCCCGGATGCCGGTCACCGTGCAGGCTGGTATAACCACTACGGACGCGTATGGGTGCTGAAGGCCGCGCCGGGCACCGGAAACGTATTCAGCGGCTGATTGTGGTATTCTGAGCGCAATACGGATTACTGTTCAGGGTGAGGAAAACCTCACCCTTTTTACATCTGAGGTTTTATGTCTGTGGTAATCAGCGATGCCTGGCGCCAGCGTTTTGGCGGCACGGCACGTCTCTATGGTGAAAAAGCCCTGCAGCTGTTTGCGGATGCGCACGTCTGCGTCGTGGGCATTGGCGGTGTCGGCTCCTGGGCGGCGGAAGCGCTGGCGAGAACCGGGATTGGCGCAATCACGCTGATTGATATGGATGACGTTTGTGTGACCAACACTAACCGTCAGATCCACGCCCTGCGTGATAACGTCGGCCTGGCGAAGTCCGAGGTGATGGCGGAGCGCATTCGCCTCATCAATCCGGAGTGTCGGGTGACGGTGATCGACGACTTTGTGACGGCAGATAACGTCGCGGAGTACATGAGCAAAGGCTACAGCTATGTGATTGACGCCATCGACAGCGTGCGGCCTAAAGCGGCGCTGATCGCATACTGCCGTCGTTACAAGGTGCCGCTGGTCACGACCGGCGGCGCGGGCGGGCAAATCGATCCCACGCAGATCCAGGTTGCCGATCTGGCGAAAACCATTCAGGATCCGCTGGCTGCCAAGCTGCGTGAACGCCTGAAGAGCGACTTCAATGTGGTGAAGAACAGCAAGGGCAAGCTGGGCGTCGACTGCGTGTTCTCCACCGAAGCGCTGGTCTACCCGCAGGCGGATGGTTCAGTTTGTGCGATGAAAAGCACGGCGGAAGGGCCAAAACGCATGGACTGCGCGTCAGGCTTTGGGGCGGCCACCATGGTAACCGCCTCTTTTGGCTTTGTGGCGGTCTCTCACGCCCTGAAGAAGATGATGGCGAAGGCGGAACGTCAGGCCTGAGCCTGACGTGCGGCGTCCAGCACCGCGTCGCTGAGCGCGATCAGGCCCTGACCGCGCGAGGCGCTAAGCTGTGCGCGCAGCCCCAGCTCGTCGAACAGCGCCAGCGGCGAGTGCGTTAACAATTCCGCCGCGCTTTTCCCCTCAATGGCGGTTAACAGGACCGCCAGCAGGCCCCGGACGATGCGCCCTTCGCTGTCGCCGAAGAAATGCAGCTTCTCGCCGGAGACGCTCACGCCCAGCCAGACGCGGTTTTCACAGCCCGCAATCTCTTTCGCCTGCGCTTTAAGATCGTCGGAAAGAGCTGGGAGCTGTTTACCCAGCAGGATCAGCTGACGATATTTATCTTCCCACTGCTGGAGCGGGGCGAAGGTCTGTTTTAAGGTCTCTTCAGTGATGACCGTGCCAAACGGATGTCCGGCTAAAGCAGCGCTAGTCATTAATCCACCAGTATTTCAAGGGCGCGGTCAACGGCGCTAACCAGCGCGTCGACATCGCTTTGGGTATTATACGGCGCAAACGAGGCGCGCAGCGTACCGCTGACGCCGAGCGCCGCCAGCAGCGGCTGGGCGCAGTGCTGTCCTGCGCGCAGGGCAATGCCGTATCCGGCCAGCAGCGTCACCATATCGCTATGATGCACGCCAGCAAAATCAAAGGCGAGCAGGCTGGAATCCTGAACGCGGAACGAGCGGAAACCCGGGCGTTTTTTCAGTTCTTCCTCAGCCAGCGTCGCCAGCCCTCGGCTCCAGCTTTCCGCCTGAACCGCGTCCGTTTCCGCCAGCCATTCAAGTGCGGCGCTGAGGCCGATGACCCCGGCCACGTTCGGCGTGCCCGCTTCCAGACGGTAAGGCACCTCCTGCGTTTTAAAACCGTCGAAGGTCACTTCGGTAATCATTTTGCCGCCGCCGAGCCACGGCGTCATTTTTGCCAGCAGTTCCGGTTTACCGTACAGCGCGCCAATCCCGGTTGGCCCGTAGAGTTTGTGCCCGGAGAAGGCGTAGAAGTCGATATCCAGCGCCTGCACATCAGCGGGGAAATGAACCACGCCCTGAGCACCGTCGACCATCACCACCACGCCGCTGGCATGGGCAATCTCAATGGCGCGAGCCAGATCCGGACAGCCGCCGGTGACGTTGGACATCTGCCCCAGCGCCAGAATACGGCTGCGGGGGGTAATCAGCTCAGGGAGACGGGCCACGTCAGGCAGAAAGTCTGCACTCAACGGGAGCTTAATAACGCGCGCGCCCGTTTGCTCAGCCACCATCAGCCACGGCACCAGGTTAGCGTGATGCTCTGCTTCGCTGACAATGATTTCGTCCCCTGGCTGCAGCAGCGGGCGGGCATAGCACTGGGCCACCATATTGATGGCTTCAGTCGTACCGCGCGTCCAGACGATGTTTTTTCCGCTTTCGGCATTGATCAGGCGTGCAACCTGATCGCGTGCGGCTTCATAGCGCGCGGTCAGGCGCTGCGCTTCGGCAAACTGGCTGCGATGTACGTTGCCGGCGCTCAGGCTGTAGAACTGCTGCGTGGCCTCGATCACCGCCTTGGGCTTCAGGGCCGTGGCGGCGCTATCAAGATAAATACCGGCATCGGCCAGCGCCGGAAACTGTGCGCGAAACTGCGCAGGACTGAAAGCGTTCATGGGATTCCTCGTGTCGATAGAGAGATCGTCGCGCAATTTCAGCGGCAGGGCAAGGAGGTTGATATCTATCAGATTTGTCTGCTTATCCTGGCGACCTCGAAAAAGCAGGTTATGCTAAATAGTGTTAGGCGGATGTTTTAGCCTGTTATAAATCGAGGTTTGAATAGCATTAATTGCTAAAGGAGAATAATCATGAATAAGACAGCTGCAATCATTTCTGCCTGTGCGTTTACTTTTGCCCTGAGCGCCTGTTCTGGTAACAACTACGTGATGCACACAAACGATGGTCGTTCTATCGTTTCGGAAGGGAAACCGACTACCGATAACGATACCGGGATGATTTCGTACAAAGATGCTAACGGGAACAAGCAGCAGATCAACCGCACGGACGTGAAAGAGATGAAAGAGATCGAGCATTAACCGATCGCAGGCGAAAAAAAAGCACCGCAAATTGGCGGTGCTACATTAATCACTATGGACAGACAGGGTAAATGTACAGGAAGTGAAAAATTGGTAGCGTTGCTACCGTGGTCTGAATCGCAGACCAATTGCAAACACAACAACACAACATCACAACCGTAAGCCAAAAGCCCTTCAGAACACGCATTCCGAAAAAAGCTCTTCGTTCCGGCTCAGGAAGTGCCGCCACTATAGGTATTTGCTGGTAGTTCCTCAACGGACAAATTATAATGGCTCAGATAAAAAAAACTAATAGGTTAAACGTTGTTTCCTGTTTGTTAAATTCCGTTAACATCTAAGCCAGATAACCATGTCAAAGCGATTGCCACCCCTTAATGCATTACGCGTTTTTGATGCAGCAGCACGTCACCTGAGCTTCACCCGTGCGGCAGATGAGCTTTTTGTGACACAGGCCGCAGTAAGTCACCAAATCAAGTCCCTGGAGGATTTCCTGGGCCTTAAGCTGTTCCGCCGACGCAATCGTTCCTTGCTGCTGACCGAAGAGGGGCAGAGCTATTTTCAGGATATTAAAGAGATTTTTTCCCAGCTCACGGAAGCCACGCGTAAGCTGCAGGCACGCAGTGCAAAAGGTGCCCTGACTGTTAGTTTATTGCCCAGTTTTGCCATTCAGTGGTTGGTGCCAAGACTCTCAAGCTTTAACTCAGCTTATCCGGGGATCGACGTTCGAATCCAGGCGGTGGATCGTCAGGAAGACAAGCTGGCCGATGATGTGGATGTCGCCATTTTTTATGGTCGCGGCAACTGGCCGGGCTTGCGTGTCGAGAAATTATACGCAGAATATCTGCTGCCGGTCTGTTCGCCTCTGCTTTTAACAGGCGACAAGGCGCTGAAAACACCCGCTGACCTGGCGCAGCATACGCTTTTACATGATGCCTCTCGCCGCGACTGGCAAACTTATACCCGTCAATTAGGTCTTAGTCATATAAACGTGCAGCAGGGCCCCATTTTTAGCCATAGTGCGATGGTGCTACAGGCTGCCATTCACGGACAGGGCGTGGCGTTGGCGAACAACGTGATGGCGCAGTCCGAAATTGAGGCAGGCCGTCTGGTTTGCCCTTTTAATGATGTACTGGTCAGTAAGAATGCATTTTATCTGGTTTGTCATGACAGTCAGGCAGAACTGGGTAAAATAGCCGCCTTCCGGCAGTGGATACTGGCGAAAGCGGCAAGCGAGCAAGAAAAATTCCGCTTCAGGTATGAACAATAACGTTTGTGTGCCGGGCACGCATTAATTCAGGACTTAAACATGACCAGCCGATTCATGCTGATTTTTGCCGCGGTGAGTGGCTTTATTTTTGTTGCACTGGGCGCCTTTGGCGCGCACGTATTGAGCAAGTCTTTGGGCGCCGTCGAGATGGGCTGGATCCAGACCGGCCTTGAATACCAGGCGTTTCATACGCTGGCTATTTTTGGGCTGGCGGTGGCGATGCAGCGCCGGATAAGCATCTGGTTTTACTGGAGTAGCGTATTTATGGCGCTGGGTACCGTGCTGTTTAGCGGCAGCCTTTACTGTCTGGCCCTCTCGCATTTGCGCCTGTGGGCGTTTGTTACACCTGTCGGCGGCGTGAGCTTCCTGGCGGGTTGGGTATTAATGTTTATCGGAGCTATCCGTCTGAAACGCAAGGGCGTTGTTCATGAATAAGGTTGTTTTATATTGTCGCCCGGGGTTTGAGAAAGAGTGCGCCGCGGAAATTACCGATAAAGCGGCGAAGCGCGAAGTCTTCGGCTTTGCTCGCGTAAAAGAAAATGCGGGCTATGTGGTATTCGAGTGTTATCAGCCTGAAGACGCCGACAAGCTGGTGCGCGAGCTGCCGTTCAGCTCGCTGATTTTCGCCCGCCAGATGTTCGTCGCGGGTGAGTTGCTGAAAGATCTTCCGCCGGAAGATCGCATCACGCCGATTGTGGGCATGCTGCAGGGCGTGGTGGAGAAGGGCGGCGACCTGCGCGTTGAGGTTGCCGATACCAACGAAAGCAAAGAGCTGATGAAGTTTTGCCGTAAGTTCACCGTGCCGCTGCGCGCAGCGCTGCGTGACGCGGGCATACTGACAAACTACGAAACGCCGAAGCGTCCGGTGGTGCATATCTTCTTTATCGCACCGGGCTGCTGCTATGCGGGCTATTCGTACACCAATAACAATTCGCCATTCTTTATGGGCATCCCGCGCCTGAAGTTCCCGGCAGATGCGCCGAGCCGTTCAACCCTGAAGCTGGAAGAGGCGTTTCACGTCTTTATCCCGGCAGATGAGTGGGACGAGCGTCTGGCTAACGGCATGTATGCCGTCGACCTTGGCGCGTGCCCGGGCGGCTGGACCTATCAGCTGGTGAAACGCAACATGTGGGTGTCGTCTGTGGATAACGGCCCAATGGCGCAAAGCCTGATGGACACCGGACAGGTCACCTGGCTGCGAGAGGACGGTTTCCGCTATCGCCCAACCCGCAACAACATCTCGTGGATGGTGTGCGACATGGTGGAGAAGCCGGCGAAAGTGGCCGCGCTGATGGCCTCCTGGCTGGTGAACGGCTGGTGCCGTGAGACCATTTTCAACCTCAAGCTGCCGATGAAAAAGCGCTACGAGGAGGTATCCCAGAACCTGGCCTATATTCAGGCACAGCTGGATGAGCACGGTATTAACGTGGAGATCCAGGCGCGTCAGTTGTACCACGACCGCGAAGAGGTGACGGTACACATCCGTCGCTGGTGGGCGGCTGTAGGCGGACGTCGCGACGAGCGATAGTGCGTGCTTTGTTTTGCCCGGTGGCGCTGCGCTTACCGGGCCTACAAAACGGTGTTGACGTTTTAACGTTCTAACCGCAACTGCTGTAAATTCCCGTCCAGCTGTAAATCTGTCTTTAGCGTCGCCACCTCGCGGCAGATAAACGCCATCTCTTTATGCGCCTCCAGCTTCTTGCGCCACTTTTCTGGCACCTCATCCAGACGGGCGTAAATCCCTTCCAGACTCTGAAAATCGGTCAGCAACTGGGCGGCGCTCTTTGGTCCAATACCGGCGACACCCGGAACCTTAGAGCTGCTGATGCCTGCCAGACCCCAATAATCCGGCAGTTGCTCAGGCAAGACGCCGAACTCGCTGGCAATAAACGGCGCGTCCAGCCAGCGTTTTTGAAAATAGTCGCGAATGCGGATAGTTGGGGAGAGCAGCTGGCAGTAGCCTTTGTCAGTTGAAACGATAGTGGCCTGATGCCCGGCACTTGCCACTTTTACGGCCAGGGTGGCCGCGAGATCGTCGGCTTCATTGCCCTGTGCACCCCAGCAGGGGACGCCGCGCTGCTCAAAGGCGGCACGCAGGGCGGGCATTTCGGCATGCAGATCGTCCGGCATCGGTGCGCGTCCGGCTTTGTAGTCGGGCAGGCGCTGATGTCGCCAGCCGCTGTTGCGCGCTTCGTCATCAAACACGGCCACGACGTGCGTCGGCTCGCTGTGGCGAATAAGCTGCTCCAGCGCGTGCAGGCAGGTGTCCTTGCAGGGCGTGCCTTGTACCGCATGGATTCGGCGAATCAGATTGAGCGCGTCGACGATAAGCAAATGAACAGCCACAGATATTCTCCCTTAAATCTAATGGGTAGAGGGTATCACTGTCGGCAGGATGAAACGAATAGCGTGAGGGAAAACAGGAAGAAGCCTCGCAAAACGAGGCTTCCTGAGAGGCTTAATCGCAGGTGACGATCTTCATCGCCAGGCCGCCGCGAGAGGTTTCGCGGTATTTGGCGTTCATATCTTTACCGGTTTCGTACATGGTTTCGATAACTTTATCGAGACAGACGCGCGGCTCACTGGTGCGGCGCAGCGCCATACGCGCCGCGTTCACCGCCTTGACGGAGGCGATGGCGTTACGCTCGATGCACGGCACCTGCACCTGTCCGGCAACCGGATCGCAGGTTAGCCCCAGGTTATGTTCCATGCCGATTTCCG
This sequence comes from Enterobacter cloacae complex sp. P43RS, assembly GCF_014930585.1. Classification (NCBI taxonomy): domain Bacteria; kingdom Pseudomonadati; phylum Pseudomonadota; class Gammaproteobacteria; order Enterobacterales; family Enterobacteriaceae; genus Enterobacter; species Enterobacter cloacae complex sp. P43RS. Next base: position 209,136 of record NZ_JADBRJ010000002.1, on the reverse strand, counting down.
CAGCGATGCAGACCTGCGCCGGGCTTGCGCCCAACAGTTCCGCCAGGCCCGCCGCCGCCATGGAGCATGCCACGCCGACTTCGCCCTGACAGCCTACTTCCGCACCGGAAATGGAGGCGTTCATTTTATACAGAGAACCAATCGCGCTGGCGACCAGCAGGTAGCGCGCCAGGGAGTTAGCGTTCACTTCACGGATAAACTTGTCGTAGTACGCCAGCACGGCCGGAACGATACCGCAGGCACCGTTGGTTGGCGCCGTGACGACGCGGCCCCCTGCGGCGTTCTCTTCGTTCACCGCCAGGGCGAACATGTTGATCCAGTCGACGACGGCCATCGGGTCCGTTGTCGTTTTGTCGGTGCTCACCAGCATACGACGTAGCGCCGCCGCACGACGCGGTACGCGAAGCTTGCCCGGCAGAACGCCTTCGGTGGTGATCCCGCGCTCAATGCCGCCGCGCATCACTTCCCAGACGCTAGCGAAATGCTGTTCCAGCTCCTCTTTGCTGTGAAGGGCCAGCTCGTTTTTCATCATCAGGCCGGAGAGGGAAAGCCCCGTCTCCTGGCAGTGGCGCTGGAGATCTGCCGCGGTTTTGTACGGATACGGCACCTCAACAGAAGAGGTGGTGGTTTGACCAAAGTGATCTTCGTCGACGATAAAGCCGCCGCCGATGGAGTAATACGTCTGGCTGTAAACCGCTTTGTCGCCGGCCAGCGCGGTAATGCGCATGCCGTTTTCGTGCAGCGACAGGTTGTCCGCATGGAAATTCATGCAGTGGTCAACCGGGAATTCAACCTCATGCTCACCGTTTGCCAGCAGCAAACGACCGTGGGTGTTCACGTCCTGGATGAAGCCAGGGATCGCGTCAATATCAACGGTATCCGGCAGATTTCCCGCCAGGCCCATGATAATGGCGATATCGGTATGGTGGCCTTTCCCGGTCAGGGAAAGCGAGCCGTACACATCGACAACCACGCGGGTGATGTCGTGCAGAATGCCGCGTGCAATCAAGTCATCCGTGAACTGCTTACCGGCTTTCATTGGTCCGACGGTGTGAGAGCTGGAAGGACCAATACCGATTTTGAAAATATCGAATACGCTAATCATGATGCGTCCATTGCTTTCAGTCAGAGGGGGAGGAGTGCGCCGCCCGAAGGCGGCGCGGGCGTTCATCAGAACATGGTGTACAGGGAGTAGAAGATCGCAGAGATAGCGATAAGGCCCATGATAACCACAAACACGTTGCTGACCTGGCCGCTGTACTTGCGCATGGCAGGCACTTTCTGAATCGCGTACATCGGCATCAGGAACAGAATCATCGCGATAACCGGGCCACCCAGGGTTTCAATCATGCCCAGGATGCTTGGGTTCAGGGTCGCTACCGCCCAGGTGGTGAGCAGCATGAACAGTGCAGTGATTTTGTTCAGCTTGTTGATTTCAATGCTCTTGCCTTTACCGCGCAGAGATTTAATCACCATACCGTTGAAGCCTTCACGCGCGCCCAGATAGTGGCCCAGGAAGGATTTGGTGATGGCGATCATCGCGATGATCGGTGCCATCCACGCAATCAGCGGTGCGTTAAAGTGGTTCGCCAGGTAAGACAGAATAGAGATGTTCTGTTCTTTCGCTGCCGCCAGGTCCGCCGGGGAGAGGCTCAGTACGCAGCTGAAGACGAAGAACATCACGGTCAGCACCATCATCACGTGAGCGCGGGCCAGGATGCTGGAGCACTTCTTCTCTGCACCATTACCGTACTCTTCGCGTTTCGCCACGGCGAAAGAGGAGATGATTGGGGAGTGGTTGAAGGAGAAGACCATTACCGGGATCGCCAGCCACAGGGTCATCAGCAGGCCGTTACCGGTCGCAGACGCGCTGCTCAGGGACAGGGTTTCCAGCGCTGCACCGTTCCACTGTGGGATCAGGTAGCAGGCCAGCAGCATCAGCGCAGCCACAAACGGGAAGACCAGCACGCTCATGGCCTTAACAATCATCTGCTCGCCGAAGCGCACGATGGTCATCATGCCGACGATCAGGATCAGAGACAGAATGGCACGCGGTGGCGGCGTCATGTGCAGCTGGTGCGTCATGAAGCTTTCAACGGTGTTGGTGATCGCCACGCTGTAGACGAGCAGGATTGGGTAAATCGCGAAGAAGTAGAGCAGGGTAATCAGTTTACCTGCGCCAACGCCGAAATGTTCTTCAACCACTTCGGTGATGTCTTCGCCCGGGTTTTTACCGGACAGCACGAAGCGGGTCAGACCGCGGTGTGCGAAGTAGGTCATCGGGAAGGCGATGACGGCCATGATGATCAGCGGAATCAGACCGCCGACGCCTGCGTTGATAGGAAGGAACAGTACACCAGCGCCGATTGCCGTGCCGTAAAGGCCCAGCATCCACATGGTATCCGTTTTGCGCCAACCACTTCGGGATTCAATCGAAGCAACGGTGCTGGTTTGAGTGGTTTCCATCTGTATCTCCTGGAGGAAGCAAATTGTCAGGTTTTTAGTCAAATCCGATGAAAAAATGCCTGACGGTAATATGAAATTCGTTCAGTGACGGTTTTTTAATAATTTTCGCCCGTAACTATTGGCGGGCGGAAAGATACATTCTCGTTATGAATCTATCAGTGATCGCGATCCCAAATGCAATAATCCACTTATGATGTGGGCATCTTTAGACCATTTATCTGTTAAAAAAACATCAAATAGAATTTACGGGCGCGAAGGCTACCACCAACGACATGTGGGCTAAAAGAGCGGCCCGCAATATAGGTGTCTTCCGCTGTAAAGATATGGCTTTTTAGGATTTTCTTGCGGGTAATTTAGTTTAAGGCTGATAAATTACGGTTGTTAAATGGAGGTAATCGATTGCGTTCGCCGTAAGTTTGTTAAAGTTATAAGTGAGGCCTATGAATTGATTCGCTAATAAAAAAGCCGGGACCCGCTACAGGGTGCCCCGGCTTTGAGAAGAAGAAACTGAGCGTTACGTGCAGATTTCGTAGCACGGAATGTAGGCTGAACCCGGCAACTTCATGCGGTGTTGAGCCACAAAGCCCTGAAGCATGTCGTCCATACGGCGCATCATCTCCGGGTCGCCGTGGATCTTGTACGGACCATACTGCTCAATCGCGCGGATGCCCATCTCCTTCACGTTGCCCGCCACAATCCCGGAGAAGGCGCGACGCAGGTCGGCGGCCAGCACTTCCACCGGCTGGTCCGGGTAGAGTTTCAGGTTCGCCATATTTTCATGGGTCGGCTCGAACGGGATCTGCAGGTCAGGCGCAATACGGATTGACCAGTTAAAGCTGTACGCATCACCGGTATCACGACGATTCTCTTTCACCAGTGGCATCGCTTTTTTCATCTGGCGCGCCACTTCCGCCGCATCATCAATGATGATGCGATAGTGACGACGCGCGGCTTCTCCCAGCGTATGCACGATAAACTCGTCCAGCACGCGGAAGTAGTCGGCGCTCTCTTTCGGGCCGGTCAGGATCAGCGGTAGAACCTGATCTTTGTTGGCCGGGTTCATCAGAATCCCCAGCAGATAGAGCAGCTCTTCCGCCGTTCCCACGCCGCCCGGGAAGATGATGATGCCGTGAGCGATACGAACAAACGCCTCAAGACGCTTCTCGATATCCGGCATGATAATCAGCTCATTGACCAGCGGGTTAGGCGGCTCAGCGGCGATGATTGACGGCTCGGTCATGCCGATAAACCGCCCCTCTTTGTAACGCTGCTGCGCATGACCCACGGCTGCACCTTTCATTGGAGCTTCCATTGCACCCGGACCACAGCCGGTACAGATATTCAGCTCGCGCAGGCCAAGCTGCGTTCCGACCCGACGGGCATAGAGGTATTCGGTTTCGTTAATCGAGTGGCCGCCCCAGCAGACGACCATGTTTGGTGCTTCGCCAACGTGCAGGGCGCGGGCGTTGCGCAGAATAGAGAACACCAGGTTGGTGATATGAACGGAGCTTTCCAGGTCGAGATGCTGGAAGCGGCCCGCGTTGTGAATCTGCCCGTTAACAAACAGGATGTCGCGCAGGACGGCAAACAGGTTGGCCTGAAGGGAACGAATGATACGTCCGTCGACAAAGGCCTCTTCCGGCGGGTTGATCACTTCCAGTTTCACGCCACGCTCGCGGCGCAGCACGTTAATATCAAAGCTTTCGAAGCGGGACAGCAGTTCTTTACTGTTATCTGTCAGGCTTCCGGAGTTCAGTACGGCAAGTGAACAGTTACGAAACAGTTGATAAAGATCGCTGCTGGCCGTGCGTTTAAGCATGTCCACTTCCAGCTGCGACAACATATCCATTGAGCCAAGCGGGCTAATATGTGTAATCAAGTGAGCTCCTTATGGGACGATTATCGTCATTCCCTTTGATTACAATAGCCCTGGCGCGTGACGTTTCACAACACTTCGGCGGAATACCGCACGCATATTGTGAAAATATTTATATTATTGACGCACCAGCCGGCCCGTTGCTGGCACAAAATCGGTGTTGGTGCGCCACGGGTTAATGTCCAGCCCGCCACGGCGGGTATAGCGTGCATAAACGCTCAGTTTCTCCGGCTGGCAGAAACGCTGAATATCGTTAAAAATACGCTCCACGCACTGCTCGTGAAATTCGTTGTGATGGCGGAACGACACCAGATAGCGCAGCAGTTTTTCCCGGTCAATTTTCGGGCCGCGGTACTCGATCTGCACCGAACCCCAGTCCGGCTGGTGGGTAATCAGGCAGTTGGACTTCAGCAAATGGCTGACCAGCGTCTCTTCAACCACTTTTCCGCCCGCCGCGTTTTCGAGGTAATCGGCGCTGAATTCATAATTCTCCACCTCGATGTCCTGCTCGTCGATGCAGGTTCCGTGGAAGTGGGCGATGGGCTGTCCTTCCAGCTCGTGCAGGCGGTATAACGAGACGGACACGTTCCCCTGCGCGCAGGCGGCTAAATCCCGCTCCAGCGTTTGCTGAACCTCGTCCCAGCTGTTGAATCGAGTCTGGTTGAAGCTGTTGAGATAGAGCTTAAAGCTTTTGGATTCCACCAGGTTCACGCTGGCATAGTCCAGCTCAACGTGGCCCACGGCCACCTGCGGCAAACCGCGCGCGTTAAGCCAGGAGAGTTCGTACAGCGTCCAGATATCGCCGCCGACAAACGGCAACGCGTCCGCATGCAGTCCAAGAGGATCGCGGTTCAGGCTGCGCGGCACGCCCTGCAGCAGGCTTGCATCGTAGGTATCGCGGTAATCGGTCGATTTACCCAGCGTTAGGCCGGTTAACGCCTGATGATTTTCGTAAGACATGTTTCATAGCCACTTTACAGGTACACTTATGGGCAGAGTTTATCCTGTCTTACAAGAAGAGAGAAATCGGTGGACATCGAAACTGCAAATGCCCTTACTACCTTCACAACCCGCTATTGCGACGCGTGGCATGAAAAGCACGGAACATGGCCGCAAAGCGCTGATTTATATGGCGTGCCGTCGCCGTGCATTATCTCTTCGCAGGATGACTATGTTATCTGGCAGCCGAAGCCCAATACCGCTGAGCAAAATGTAAATGCGGTTGAACGGGCTATGGACCTTGTGGTACAACCAGCGGTTAACGCGTTTTATGCCACGCAGTTTGCAGGGGATATGCCCGCGCGCTTGGGTGATTTGACGCTGACGCTGTTGCAGACCTGGAGCGAAGACGATCTGCAGCGTGTTCAGGAAAACCTGATTGGTCATCTGGTCACGCAAAAACGCCTTAAGCTTTCTCCGACGCTCTTTATTGCCACGCTGGACAGCGAACTGGATGTGATATCCGTCTGCAACCTGTCCGGGGAAGTGATTAAAGAGACCATCGGCACCCGCAATCGCGAAACGCTCGCCCCCTCTCTTGCGGATTTCCTTACCCGGCTTGAGCCACTTCTGTAATCCATGATGCTACGACGAGTGTGAGAGATCTCTTACAAGGTTTGTGAGAGATCGCTGGATCATTCAGTATTGCCTTATTTAATTCAGATTAATATCACTCTGTTTTTCAAAGAATTAGTTGTTCATCGCATCTTTTATAGGGATTTCTTACGGCTTACAGTGCTGCAAGGGTGGGTTGTAAGACGAAGCGGAATAGCGGATTCTATCTCCGTCGACAGGACGCCGACATGAGAAACGAACATCAGGATGATGGCGTTTCTTACTCAGGACACGTCAGGATGGCGCTGCAGGAAGGCTTCAGGATGAAGCAAAAGGATAACGCAGGACGCGTAAGGGACACCTCCAGGAAGGAGAACGAGAACCGAACAGGATGGTCGGTGGGTCAGGAAGGCCAGGACGTTTCAGGATGAAACAAACACGTCAGGAAGATGTGTGCAGGATGCAAAAGGTAAAGGTATAAGGATGACCAGGCCTTCGGGCATCAGGAAAAGTTGTCACGGAAGAGCAGGGAGCACGAATTGTAGCTGGAATGCTGCGAAACGAACCGGGAGCACTGTTTTTACAGTGCTCCCTTTTTTATTTCTGTCTTCCGCAATGCTATGCTGCGCGCCGTTCACTTTTTCAGTTGAGGTTACTATGACGCAACACGATAGCGTTCGTGCTCAGTTGCACGCCATCGAAGCCCTTTTGCGCCAGCATCAGCTGTGGCAGGAGACCGCGCCGAATCCGGAAGCGTTTGCCAGTACCCAGCCATTCTGCCTGGATACGCTGGCACCGTTCGAGTGGCTCCAGTGGGTATTAATCCCGCGCATGCACGCGCTGCTGGAAGGCGGCCACCCTTTGCCGCAGGCGTTCGCCGTTTCTCCCTACTATGAAATGGCGCTTGAGGCGACGCACCCAGCTCGCGATGTGATGCTGGTTGAACTGGAAAAACTGGACGCCCTGTTTGCCGGTGAAGAGGCATGACGCTGGAAATCCTCTATCAGGACGAGTGGCTGGTGGCGGTGAATAAACCGTCTGGCTGGCTGGTGCACCGCAGCTGGCTGGATCGCGACGAGAAAGTGGTGGTGATGCAAACCGTGCGCGACCAGATTGGTCAGCATGTGTTTACCGCGCACCGCCTCGACAGACCGACTTCCGGCGTGCTGCTGATGGGGCTTTCCAGCGAGGCGGGCCGCCTGCTGGCGCAGCAGTTCGAACAGCACCAGATCCAGAAGCGCTACCACGCGATCGTTCGTGGCTGGCTGACCGACTTCGCCACGCTGGACTATCCGCTGGTGGAGGAGCTGGACAAAATCGCCGATAAATTTGCCCGCGATGACAAAGGCCCGCAGCCCGCGGTGACGGATTATCGCGGCATGGCGACAACGGAAATGCCGGTAGCAACCAGCAAATTCCCCACCACACGCTACAGCCTGGTTGAGCTTTTGCCCAAAACCGGACGCAAGCACCAGCTTCGCCGTCATCTTGCGCACCTGCGCCACCCGATTATTGGCGACAGCAAGCACGGCGATCTGCGCCAGAACCGCAGCGCGGCAGAGCATTTTGGCTGTAACAGACTGATGCTGCACGCCAGCGAGCTTAGCCTGATTCACCCGTTTACCGGTGAACCACTGATTATTCGTGCCGGGCTGGACGACGTCTGGATGCAGGCGCTGTCACAGTTTGGCTGGCGGGGGCAACTCCCCGAAAATGAAAGGGTTGAGTTTGTATCAGGCAACGTTCAGGATGAACGGTAAGCGCAATAATTACGGGAGCAAAGCATGGCTGAAGTAGGCATTTTTGTCGGCACAATGTACGGCAACTCGCTGCTGGTAGCAGAAGAGGCTGAGGCGATTTTGACAAGCCAGGGCCATAAAGCCACGGTCTATGAAGACCCGGAACTGGCGGACTGGGAAAAGTATAAAGATAAATACATTCTGGTAGTGACCTCCACCACCGGTCAGGGCGATCTCCCGGACAGCATCGTGCCGCTTTTCCAGGGCATTAAAGATCGGCTTGGCTACCAGCCGGACGTCCACTACGGCATTATTGCCCTCGGCGATAGCTCTTACGCCAACTTCTGCGGCGGCGGCAAGCAGTTCGATGCGCTTCTTCAGGAACAGAGCGCCCAGCGCGTCGGCGAGATGCTGTTGATTGATGCCGGTGAGCATCCTGAACCCGAAAGCGAGTCGAACCCGTGGGTTGAACACTGGGCAACGCTTCTTAAATAGTTTCGTAGGCCGGGTAAGGCGTAGCCGCCACCCGGCAACAAAGCCGCATCAAATCCTCAATTCCGTGAAGTATCTTCCACTGCTTTGGGCTTATGCCTCAAACCACGTTCCCCACACTCCTCAATGTTGTGTTTCTGCACGGTGAGCGAACCTGTCACTCCTTCATATACTTTTCCGGTCACAATAAAACGGCTTCAGGCCGTACTAAAACGACAAAACTTATCTCATTCTGATTACCCTACCGGTGCTGTACAGAATGAACAGGCGAAAGCTATGTTTCAGGAGTGCAACAATGAGTACATTAAGCCACGCAGCGAGCAGCGCTGAAAAGCGCACTAATGCCCGCTACTGGATAGTGGTGATGCTGTTTATCGTCACGTCCTTTAACTATGGTGACCGCGCCACGCTGTCGATTGCCGGCTCGGAAATGGCAAAAGACATCGGCCTTGATCCGGTGGGCATGGGTTACGTTTTCTCTGCATTCTCGTGGGCCTACGTCATCGGCCAAATTCCTGGCGGCTGGCTGCTGGACCGTTTTGGCTCTAAACGCGTCTATTTCTGGTCCATCTTTATCTGGTCTGCTTTTACCCTTTTGCAGGGTTTCGTCGATATCTTCAGCGGCTTTGGCATTATCGTGGCGCTCTTTACGCTGCGCTTTCTGGTAGGCCTGGCGGAAGCCCCTTCCTTCCCGGGCAACAGCCGCATTGTCGCGGCCTGGTTTCCTGCGCAGGAGAGGGGAACAGCGGTGGCAATTTTTAACTCCGCCCAGTATTTCGCAACGGTGATCTTTGCGCCCATTATGGGCTGGCTGACGCATGAGGTGGGCTGGTCGCACGTCTTCTTCTTTATGGGCGGGCTTGGGATCGTCATCAGCTTTATCTGGCTGAAAGTGATCCACGAACCGAATCAGCACCCTGGCGTGAACAAGAAGGAGCTGGAATACATTGCTGAGGGCGGGGCGCTGATCAATATGGATCAGAAATCTGACAAAGCAAAAGTCCCCTTCAGCCAGAAATGGGCGCAGATCAAGCAGCTCGTCGGCTCGCGCATGATGATCGGTATCTATCTCGGTCAGTACTGTATCAACGCTTTAACCTACTTCTTTATCACCTGGTTCCCGGTTTATCTGGTGCAGGCGCGCGGCATGTCGATCCTCAAAGCGGGATTTGTTGCCTCGGTCCCGGCAATCTGCGGCTTCATCGGCGGCGTGCTTGGCGGGGTCATTTCCGACTGGCTGATGCGCCGCACGGGTTCGCTGAACATCGCGCGTAAAACGCCGATTGTGCTCGGCATGCTGCTCTCCATGACCATGGTGTTCTGTAACTACGTCAGTGCCGAGTGGATGATTATCGGCTTTATGGCGATGGCCTTCTTCGGCAAAGGGATTGGCGCGCTGGGCTGGGCGGTGATGGCGGATACGGCACCGAAAGAGATCAGCGGCCTGAGCGGCGGTCTGTTCAATATGTTCGGCAACGTTTCCGGGATTGTTACACCTATCGCTATCGGCTACATCGTCGGCACCACGGGGTCTTTCAACGGCGCGCTGATCTACGTTGGTGTGCATGCCCTGGTGGCGGTGCTGAGTTACCTGGTGCTGGTGGGCGATATTAAACGCGTCGAACTTAAACCTTTTGTGGAGCGCGGATGATGACAACACAATCAAGCCCTATCGTCACGGAAATGAAAGTTATCCCGGTGGCCGGTCAGGACAGCATGCTGCTCAATATTGGCGGCGCGCATAACGCATGGTTTACCCGCAATATCGTGGTGTTGACCGATAGTGCAGGCAATACCGGGGTAGGTGAAGCCCCCGGCGGGGAAGTGATCTACCAGACCCTGGTAGAGGCTATTCCACAGGTCGTGGGTCAGGAAGTGGCTCGTCTGAACAAGGTGGTTCAGCGGGTGCATAAGGGCAATCAGTCGGCGGACTTTGATACCTTCGGCAAGGGCGCGTGGACGTTTGAACTGCGCGTCAATGCGGTCGCCGCCCTGGAAGCGGCGCTGCTGGATTTACTCGGTAAAGCCCTTAACGTTCCGGTCTGCGAACTGCTGGGGCCGGGCAAACAGCGCGATGCGGTCACCGTGCTGGGCTATCTGTTCTACGTTGGCGATCGCAATAAAACCGATCTCCCCTATCTGGCTCGCTCACCGGGCGACCACGACTGGTATCAGCTGCGCCATCAGGAAGCGCTCTCCAGCGAGACGGTTGTGCGCCTGGCTGAAGCTGCGCAGGATCGCTACGGCTTTAAGGATTTCAAGCTGAAAGGCGGCGTGCTGCCCGGCGAGCAGGAGATTGACACGGCCCGGGCGCTGAAAAAACGCTTCCCGGAGGCGCGCATCACCGTTGACCCGAACGGCGCCTGGCTGCTGGATGAGGCGATTAGCCTGTGTAAAGGTCTCGGGGACGTGCTGACCTACGCGGAAGACCCGTGCGGCGCCGAGCAGGGCTTCTCAGGCCGCGAGGTGATGGCCGAATTCCGCCGCGCAACTGGGCTGCCGGTTGCGACCAATATGATCGCCACCAACTGGCGCGAAATGGGCCACGCGGTGATGCTGAACGCCGTCGACATTCCGCTGGCAGATCCGCACTTCTGGACGCTCTCCGGCGCGGTGCGCGTGGCGCAGCTGTGCGATGACTGGGGCCTGACCTGGGGCTGCCACTCCAATAACCATTTCGATATCTCGCTGGCAATGTTTACCCACGTTGGCGCGGCGGCGCCGGGTAACCCGACCGCCATCGACACCCACTGGATTTGGCAGGAAGGCGAAGCTCGCCTGACGAAAAATCCGCTGGAGATCAAAAACGGTAAAATTGCCGTACCCGATGCGCCGGGGCTGGGCGTGGAGCTTGACTGGGATCAGGTTCATCAAGCCCATGAGGCGTATAAAAAGCTACCGGGCGGCGCGCGTAACGACGCGGGCCCGATGCAGTACCTTATCCCCGGCTGGACATTTGACCGTAAGCGCCCTGTTTTTGGACGTCACTGATAAAAGGATTACACGATGAGTACTTTTACGACCCCTGTCGTCACCTCCATGCAAATCATTCCGGTCGCAGGTCATGACAGCATGCTGATGAACCTGAGCGGGGCGCATGCGCCGTTCTTCACGCGCAATATTGTCATTATCAAAGACAATGCCGGTCATACCGGCGTGGGTGAAATTCCGGGCGGGGAGAAGATCCGCAAAACGCTGGAGGATGCCATTCCGCTGGTGGTGGGCAAAACGCTGGGTGAGTACAAAAATGTCCTCAACACCGTGCGAAACACCTTTGCCGACCGCGATGCCGGCGGCCGCGGTCTGCAAACCTTCGATTTGCGCACCACTATCCACGTGGTGACCGGCATTGAAGCCGCGATGCTGGATCTGCTGGGCCAGCACCTGGGCGTTAACGTCGCGTCGCTGCTGGGCGAGGGCCAGCAGCGCAGTGAAGTGGAGATGCTCGGCTATCTGTTCTTTGTCGGCGACCGCAAGCTGACGCCGCTGCCGTATCAGAGCCAGCCGGATGAGCAATGTGACTGGTACCGCGTACGTCACGAAGAAGCGATGACCCCGGATGCAGTGGTGCGGCTGGCAGAAGCCGCTTATGAAAAATATGGCTTCAATGATTTCAAACTGAAAGGCGGCGTGCTGGCGGGGGAAGAGGAGGCGGAAGCCATTACCGCGCTGGCAAAACGTTTCCCGCAGGCGCGCGTGACGCTGGATCCGAACGGCGCGTGGTCGCTTGATGAAGCGATCGATATTGGCAAGCAGCTGAAAGGCGTGCTGGCGTACGCGGAAGATCCGTGCGGGGCTGAGCAAGGCTTTTCGGGCCGCGAAGTCATGGCGGAATTCCGTCGCGCTACGGGGCTACCGACCGCGACCAATATGATCGCCACCGACTGGCGTCAGATGGGGCACACGCTCTCTCTGCAATCGGTGGATATCCCACTGGCGGACCCGCACTTCTGGACAATGCAGGGCTCGGTGCGCGTGGCGCAGATGTGCCACGAGTTTGGCCTGACCTGGGGCTCTCACTCCAACAACCATTTTGACGTGTCGCTGGCGATGTTTACCCACGTTGCCGCCGCCGCGCCGGGCACCATTACCGCTATCGATACGCACTGGATCTGGCAGGAGGGTAACCAGCGCCTCACCAAAGAGCCGTTTGAGATCAAAGGAGGCATGGTGCAGGTGCCGTCCATGCCGGGGTTGGGCGTTGAGCTGGATATGGATCAGGTAATGAAAGCACACGAGCTATATCAAAAACACGGTCTGGGCGCGCGCGACGACGCGATGGCGATGCAGTACCTGATCCCTGACTGGACATTCGACAATAAACGTCCGTGCATGGTACGATAAACGCATTGGGACCGCTCCCATGAGCGGTTTCCTACGTGGTGTATGCTTAACGTAACGACTATGCGTAAGGATGGCTTATGAAAATTGTTATCGCACCGGACTCGTATAAGGAAAGTTTGAGTGCGCTTGAGGTTGCGACAGCGATCGAGCGCGGTTTTCGCGAGATTTTCCCTGAGGCGGAGTACGTCAAATTGCCGGTCGCTGATGGCGGTGAAGGCACGGTTGAGGCGATGATCGCGGCAACCCGGGGACGCATTGTGCACGTTCCGGTGACCGGTCCGCTGGGCGAGCGCGTGGACGGGTTTTATGGGATATCCGGTGACGAGCAGAGCGCCTTTATTGAAATGGCGGCGGCAAGCGGTCTGGAACTGGTAGCCCCTTCACTGCGTGACCCTCTGAAAACGACCTCCTGGGGTACGGGGGAACTTATCCGCCACGCGCTGGATGCGGGCGTTAAGCATATCATCATCGGTATCGGTGGCAGCGCCACCAATGACGGCGGCGCCGGGATGGTGCAGGCGCTGGGGGCGAAGCTGCTGGACGACAATGAACAGCCGCTGGGGCAGGGCGGGGGCGAGCTGGATAAGCTTGCGCGGATCGACCTGAGCGGCCTCGATCAGCGTCTGGCGGAGTGCCGGATAGAAGTCGCCTGCGATGTGACGAATCCGCTCACCGGTAAGGATGGCGCGTCAGCGGTATTTGGCCCGCAAAAGGGCGCCACACCCGAGATGATCGTCACCCTGGACAACGCGCTTGCGCACTATGCAAGAGTCATTGCCCGGGATCTGGACATTGATGTTCTCAACCTTGCTGGCGGCGGCGCGGCGGGTGGTATGGGCGCGGCGCTGTACGCTTTTTGTGGCGCGCAGTTGCGCCAGGGCATTGAGATTGTGACCGATGCGCTACACCTGGCCGACCAGGTGGCCGATGCGGATCTGGTGATCACCGGGGAAGGACGCATCGACAGCCAGACGATCCACGGCAAAGTGCCGGTAGGGGTGGCGAAAGTGGCGAAACGCTTTAATAAGCCCGTTATCGGCATTGCAGGTAGCCTGACGGCGGATGTTGGCGTGGTACACGATCACGGCTTAGACGCGGTGTTTAGCGTGATCTACACCATCTGCTCGCTGGAGGACGCGCTGGAAAATGCCAGCGCGAATGTACAGATGGCCGCAAGGAATATCGCGGCGGTGCTGAAAGTAGGGCAGGCATTTTAACTGTGATTGCCGGGTGGTGGCTTCGCCTTACCCGGCCTACGTTAGCGCACCTGTAGGCCCGGTAAGCGTAGCGCCGCCGGGCTTTTACCTCAGCTACCCAACACCTTCATCGCTTCCCGCGTCACGTTATCCATCTCATCCAGTAGTTCCAGGAACTCCGGTTCAAGCTCCGATTCCGGCGTACCCGCGCGCAGCTGCTGCTCCAGCAGCTGGCAGAGGTTTTTCAGCCGCGGTACGCCGCTGTAGCCGCAGCTGCCGTGCAGCTTGTGGATCGCTTCCAGCAGCTCTTCCGGGTTCTCGCCCACCAGCTGTTCTTCAACCTTATTACGGATCTCCGGCAGAAACGCGACCAGCATTTGCAGCATCTCTCGTGCTAAATCGGGTTTCCCTGCCGCCTGGCGCAGCGCCAGCTGCCAGTCAAAGGTCGCATTTTGATTAACGCTTACCTCAACCGGCTCGCTGAAAACCGTATATGTTCCGCCAATGTGCCCCGGCTTATAGCGTAACAGCAGGTTATGAAGCTTCTCTTCGTCGATAGGTTTCGCCAGGTAATCATTCATCCCGGCGCTCAGCAGCTTCTCTTTCTGACCGGCCATCGCATGCGCGGTGACCGCAATCACCGGGGTTTGCTGCTGATGCGGGAGCTGGTGGATCAGCTCGCAGGCACGAATGCCATCCATGCCCGGCATCTGAATATCCATCAGAATTAAATCGAACTGCATCTGTTTAGCCAGTTCAACCGCCTGGGCGCCGCTGGTACACAGCTCAACATGCTGAACCTGGTCTTCCAGCAATACGCCGATTAGCTTCAGGTTTGCCGGATTATCATCCACCGCCATCACGCTCATGGGCAGTTTTTGCTCGTCGTTAATCAACGGCAGTGCGTGCTGGCTAAGACGGCAATACTCCGTAAGGGCGGGCAGCAGGCGGGTCGCGGTGAGTGGTTTAAGCAGGCACGCGGCCGCCCCGTCGTTTTTCAACTCTTCCGCATTAAGCTGGGCGTGGCAGGGCAGCGCCAGCAGCAGATAGTCGGTCATCGACGCGGCTTTCGCCAGCCGCTCCTGCTGCATGGTCAGCTCGCCGGTGAAGGTCACCGGGATCCCCATCAGCAGAATGTCGTAATGATCAACGGCCAGGGCTGAGAAGGTTGGACTGTAAACCACCTCCAGCGGCGTGGTGCTTAAGATATCCAGCGCGCACTGCGCCGCTGCCGCGTTAGGCTCGACGTAGGCCAGGCGCTTACCTTTCAGACAGTCCGTCACCGGGCCGTCGGTCAGCACGTTCGGATTGAGGTCGAGGTTAATATGGAACCAGAAGGTTGAGCCGCGGTTTGGCTGGCTGTGGAAAGAGATATCGCCGCCCATTTCGTTCACCAGACGCTGGGTGATCACCAGCCCCAGACCGGTGCCGCCATGGCGGCGGGAGATGCTGGCGTCTGCCTGGCGGAAGGCCTGGAACAGACGCGACTGATCCCGCTCCG
Source organism: Enterobacter cloacae complex sp. P43RS (assembly GCF_014930585.1). Lineage (NCBI taxonomy): Bacteria > Pseudomonadati > Pseudomonadota > Gammaproteobacteria > Enterobacterales > Enterobacteriaceae > Enterobacter > Enterobacter cloacae complex sp. P43RS. The sequence continues at coordinate 193,968 of NZ_JADBRJ010000002.1, read as the reverse complement.
GAATGCCGATACCGGTATCGCGGATTTGAACCTCAATCTGCACCTTGTTATTACTGATGGCGCGTTTTTCTACCAGGATGTCGATGTTGCCGCTTTCGGTGAATTTAATGGCATTCCCGACAAGATTGGTAATGACCTGCTGCAGGCGCAGCGGATCGCCAATAACGTTGTCCGGCACGTCGTTTTTAATATTGAGCGTTAGCTCAAGGCCCTTGTCGTGCGACGAGTGCGCGAGCAGAGTCACTACTTCATCGAGCGTACTGCGCAGCGGGAACGGGATGCTCTCCAGAATCAGTTTGCCGGCCTCCAGCTTGGAGAAGTCCAGCACGTCGTTAATGATCGCCAGCAGGTTGTTGGCCGAACGTTCAATGGTGTGCAGGTGATCGCGCTGAGTAGGATTCAGCTCGCTTTTCAGGGTCAGGCGGGTAAAGCCGATCACGCCATTGAGCGGCGTACGCAGCTCGTGCGACATATTGGCCAGAAACTCAGACTTAATACGCGCCGCTTCCTGAGCGCGCTTTTTCGCCAGATCCAGCTCAACGTTCTGGATCTCCATCTGCTCCAGCGTTTCGCGCAGGTCAGAGGTGGCCTGGTCAACGTTATGCTGCATCTCTTCGTGATAGGCCGCCAGCGACATCGCCATCGAGTTAATACCGTTTTTCAGCATATCCAGCTCGCCCAGCATAAACCCTTCCACGCGGCTGTCGAGCTGTCCCCGGCGGATGCGGTCAACGGTATTAACCATGTTGCGGATGGGGCCCGTGACGTCGCGCATCAGACGCCAGCCGAAGATCAGCGCAATACCAATGCAGAACAGCATCATCACGCCGGAGATAAAAATTTCTTTGTACTGCTGCAGCCGTACCGACTTGAGATCCAGCTCAAGCGCTACATATCCCAGCATGTTATTGCTGGATTTGGCATCGGATTGCGCAGACTCATCGGGTGAATAGCTTTCCGACACGATCGGCGTGCGCAGGATCATGATGTCGCCGCGCCGCAACACGGTGAGATGGCGCGGGAAGGGCGTACCGTCAGGGATCTTCAGCGTGGTCGGATCGAGATGAAAGTTTGAGGTGACAAACAGGCGGTTATGTTCGTCGTAGACGGAAATGGCGCGGACGATATCCGAGTGGCGACGGTGAAGCACGCTGATTAACTGCCCAATGGATTCACGGTTTTGCAGGTTCATGCCGTACTCGCTGGAGACGGCGAGCGGTTCGATAATGCTGGCGCCCGCGTCCTCCAGCTGTCGCTGCAAATCGTTATAGCGGTGCACCACAAAGAAGATACTCAGCAGCAAACCGATGAGCACGGTGGGGGCGAGGATCAAAATCATCATGCGCGCGCGCAGGCTGTAGTTGGTCATGGCGTTCCGTTATGGGACAATTAAGATAATTATGTTTATGTGAGAAAAATCTCGGCGATGGCGCAATTCTACTCTGCAAAGCGACGCGTGACGACGCGTCAAATCATTACTGTTGAAGCCACGGACCTTGATCCGTTTGGTCAGGGAGTGGCTCGTCACAACGGTAAGACTCTGTTTATAACAGGTTTGCTGCCAGGAGAACGAGCAGAAATTACGCTGACGGAAGACAAGCGTCAGTACGCGCGCGGACAGGTGAAGCGTCGCCTCAACGCGAGCCCGGAGCGCGTGGAGCCCCGCTGTCCACATTTTGGCGTGTGCGGAGGCTGCCAGCAACAGCATGCGAGCACAGAATTACAGCAAAAAAGTAAAAGCCGCGCGCTGGCGCGCCTCCTTAAACACGAAGTTGACGAGATTATCGCCGATGAGCCCTGGGGCTATCGCCGCCGCGCGCGCCTGAGCCTGAGCTATCAGCCCAAAACGGAGCGGCTGGAGATGGGTTTTCGCAAAGCGGCCTCCAGCGATATTGTTGACGTGAAGCGGTGCCCCATTTTGGTGCCCCATCTTGAGGCGTTACTTCCGGACGTGCACCGCTGTCTTGCATCGCTCGACGGGGTGCGTTCATTGGGCCACGTTGAACTGGTGCTGGCGAACAACGGCCCGCTGATGGTGCTGCGCCACACTGCGCCGCTGTCGAAAAAAGATCGCGAAAAACTGGAACGCTTTTCGCATTCTCATGAGCTTGCGCTTTTCCTCGCGCCGCAAAGCGAGATACTTGAACAGGTATCGGGCGAAGCTCCCTGGTATGCGTCAGACGGGCTACGCTTAACGTTCAGTCCGCGTGATTTTATCCAGGTCAACGACGGCATAAACCAGCAAATGGTGGCGAAGGCCCTGGAATGGCTTGACGTACAGCCCACTGACCGTGTGCTCGATCTGTTCTGCGGCATGGGTAACTTTACCCTGCCGCTGGCGCGCAGAGCGGCAAGCGTGGTCGGGGTGGAAGGCGTTGAGGCGCTGGTGGTCAAAGGCCAGGAAAACGCAGAGCAGAACGGCTTGCAAAATGTGACATTCTTTCATCAAAATCTTGAGGAAGATGTCACTCAACAGCCGTGGGCAAAGCAGGGTTTCGACAAAATCCTGCTCGACCCGGCGCGTGCAGGTGCCCCAGGCGTCATGGCGCATATTATTAAACTCGCGCCCAGGCGTGTGGTCTATGTTTCCTGTAACCCGGCAACGCTTGCCCGTGACAGTGAGGCGTTAAACAGCGCGGGTTACCAGATTCGGCGTCTGGCAATGCTGGACATGTTCCCGCACACTGGACATCTGGAATCGATGGCGTTGTTCGAGCACATCTAATTTGTTTGGCTTGTCGACTTCGACAGGCCCTGGTCCCTAAAGGAGAGGACAATGGTTGCGGTAAGAAGTGCACATCTCAATAAAGCTGGGGAGTTTGACCCACAAAAATGGATCGCAAGTCTGGGAATTTCCAGCCAGCAGTCGTGTGAACGCTTAACCGAAACCTGGGCCTACTGTCTGCGCACCACGCAGGGGCATCCCGACGCCGATCTTCTCCTGTGGCGCGGCGTGGAGATGGTTGAAATCTTGTCCATGCTGAACATGGACATCGAAACGCTGCAGGCCGCGCTGCTCTTCCCCCTCGCGGATGCGGATGTGGTCAGCGAAGACGTGCTGCGCGACAGCGTCGGCAAATCCGTCGTTGCGCTGATCCACGGCGTGCGCGATATGGCGGCCATTCGCCAGCTAAAAGCCGCGCATACCGATTCTGTCTCCTCTGAGCAGGTTGATAACGTCCGTCGGATGCTGCTGGCCATGGTGGATGATTTTCGCTGCGTGGTCATCAAGCTGGCCGAGCGTATTGCCCACCTGCGTGAAGTGAAAGATGCGCCGGAAGACGAGCGCGTGCTGGCCGCCAAAGAGTGTACGAACATCTATGCGCCGCTGGCGAACCGCTTAGGTATTGGTCAGCTGAAATGGGAGCTGGAAGATTACTGCTTCCGCTATCTGCATCCGGCAGAATACAAGCGCATTGCCAAACTCCTGCATGAGCGCCGTATCGATCGTGAGCACTACATCGACGAGTTTGTCAGCGGGCTGCGCCAGGCCATGAAAGAAGAGAATGTGCGTGCCGAAGTTTACGGCCGGCCTAAGCACATCTACAGCATCTGGCGCAAAATGCAGAAGAAACACCTCGCCTTTGACGAGCTGTTTGACGTGCGCGCCGTGCGTATCGTGGCGGAGCGTCTGCAGGACTGCTACGCCGCGCTGGGGATAGTACATACTCACTTCCGCCACCTGCCGGATGAATTTGACGACTATGTCGCGAACCCAAAACCGAACGGCTACCAGTCCATTCATACCGTGGTGCTTGGCCCCGGCGGCAAAACGGTCGAGATTCAAATCCGCACCAAACAGATGCACGAAGACGCCGAGCTGGGCGTAGCCGCGCACTGGAAGTACAAAGAGGGCACTTCTGGCGGGGCACGCTCCGGCCACGAAGACCGCATCGCCTGGCTGCGCAAGCTGATTGCGTGGCAGGAGGAGATGGCCGACTCCGGCGAAATGCTCGACGAGGTGCGCAGCCAGGTCTTTGATGACCGTGTCTACGTCTTTACCCCGAAAGGGGACGTTGTCGACCTGCCGGCTGGCTCCACGCCGCTCGATTTTGCCTACCACATTCACAGCGACGTGGGGCACCGCTGCATCGGGGCGAAGATCGGCGGACGTATCGTGCCGTTTACCTATCAGCTGCAGATGGGCGACCAGATTGAAATCATTACCCAGAAGCAGCCAAACCCGAGCCGCGACTGGCTTAACCCGAACCTCGGTTACGTCACCACCAGCCGCGGGCGCTCCAAAATTCACGCCTGGTTCCGCAAGCAGGATCGTGACAAAAACATTCTTGCCGGTCGCCAGATCCTTGACGACGAGCTGGAGCATATCGGGATCAGCCTGAAAGAAGCAGAGAAATTCCTGCTGCCGCGCTACAACTTCAACGAGCTGGACGAGCTGCTGGCGGCGATTGGCGGCGGTGATATCCGTCTGAATCAGATGGTCAACTTCCTGCAGGCCCAGTTCAACAAGCCTAGCGCGGAAGAGCAGGACGCGGCGGCGCTGAAGCAGCTGCAGCAGAAAACCTATGCCCCGCAGCAGCGCAGCAAAGACAACGGCCGCGTGGTGGTCGAGGGTGTGGGCAACCTGATGCACCACATTGCCCGCTGCTGCCAGCCGATTCCGGGGGACGATATCGTCGGCTTTATCACCCAGGGGCGCGGGATCTCGATCCACCGCTCCGACTGCGACCAGCTTGCCGAACTGCAGTCCCACGCGCCGGAGCGTATCGTGGAAGCGGTCTGGGGTGAGAGCTATTCCGCCGGTTACTCGCTGGTGGTGCGCGTCACCGCCAACGATCGCAGCGGGCTGCTGCGCGACATCACCACCATTCTCGCCAACGAGAAGGTCAACGTGCTGGGCGTTGCCAGCCGCAGCGATACCCGCGAGCAGCTTGCCACCATCGATATGACCATCGAAATCTACAACCTGCAGGTGCTCGGCCGCGTGCTGGGCAAACTGAACCAGGTGCCGGATGTGATTGACGCGCGTCGTCTGCACGGCGGCTAAACATCCTCTTCCGTAGGCCGGGTAAGGCAACGCCGCCACCCGGCATTTTTTCATCAGGACAGAACTATGACTCAAATCGACCGCCTGCTCGGCATCATGAAACGCCTGCGCGACCCGGAAAACGGCTGCCCGTGGGACAAGGAGCAGACTTTCGCGACCATCGCACCTTATACCCTCGAAGAGACCTATGAGGTGCTGGACGCCATTTCACGCGAGGATTTCGATGACCTGCGCGGTGAACTCGGCGACCTGCTGTTCCAGGTAGTGTTCTACGCCCAGATGGCGCAGGAGGAAGGGCGCTTTAACTTTGACGATATCTGTGCCGCTATCAGCGACAAGCTGGAGCGCCGCCATCCGCATATCTTTGGCGATGCCACCGCAGGAAACAGCGCAGAGGTGCTGGCCCGCTGGGAGCAGATTAAAAGCGCCGAGCGCGCTGAAAAGTCCCAACACTCTGCGCTGGACGACATCCCGCTGAGCCTGCCCGCGCTGATGCGCGCCCACAAAATTCAAAAGCGCTGCTCGGCGGTAGGATTTGACTGGGATTCCCTGGGACCCGTGCTGGATAAAGTGCATGAAGAGATCGACGAAGTGATGCACGAAGCGCAGCAGGCAGTGGTCGATGAAGCAAAGCTGGAGGAAGAGATGGGCGACCTGCTGTTCGCCACCGTCAATCTTTCTCGCCATCTAGGGGTAAAAGCGGAAACCGCGCTGCAAAAAGCTAACCTGAAATTCGAACGACGCTTTCGTGAAGTCGAGCGGATTGTGGCCTCGCGCGGCCTGGAAATGACCGGAATTGACCTCGACGCGATGGAAGAAGTCTGGCAGGAAGTAAAACGCCAGGAATCTGATCTCTAACGGAATTTTGCGATCAAGCGCAATTTGTGTGATTTTTTAAATGACAAGCGCTTGATTTGCGTCAAAAACATTTACCCAAAAGGGGCTATTTTCTCACTCCTTATGTTTGTCATGGCCTGGAATGGAGACGGAGAATGAAAGTTTGTGGCGCTCGCCGTGTTCGGGTATACTACTTTCCCGTCCTGGTTATTCCATCGTTTCACCCTAACTTCTCAGGTTCAGCATGACAACGAACTATATTTTTGTGACCGGCGGGGTCGTATCCTCTCTGGGTAAAGGCATTGCCGCAGCCTCCCTCGCAGCCATTCTTGAAGCCCGTGGCCTCAATGTGACCATGATGAAACTGGATCCGTACATCAACGTCGATCCTGGCACCATGAGCCCAACCCAACACGGGGAAGTGTTCGTTACTGAAGACGGCGCTGAAACCGATCTGGATCTTGGCCACTACGAGCGTTTCATTCGTACCAAAATGACCCGTCGTAACAACTTTACGACTGGCCGCATCTACTCTGACGTTCTGCGTAAAGAGCGCCGCGGTGACTACCTGGGCGCGACCGTGCAGGTTATCCCACACATCACTAACGCCATCAAAGAGCGTGTCCTTGCCGGTGGCGAAGGGCATGACGTTGTGCTGGTTGAAATCGGTGGTACCGTGGGTGATATCGAATCCCTGCCGTTCCTCGAAGCGATTCGTCAGCTGGCGGTAGACATTGGTCGTGAACACGCGCTGTTCATGCACCTGACGCTGGTGCCTTACATGGCGGCGGCAGGTGAAGTGAAAACCAAACCGACTCAGCACTCCGTTAAAGAACTGCTCTCCATCGGTATTCAGCCTGACATCCTGGTTTGCCGTTCCGATCGTGCCATTCCAGCGAACGAACGTGCGAAAATTGCATTGTTCTGTAACGTGCCTGAAAAAGCCGTTATTTCAATGAAAGATGTCGATTCCATTTATAAAATCCCGGGCCTGTTGAAATCACAGGGTCTGGACGATTATATTTGTAAACGATTCAGCTTGAACTGTCCGGAAGCTAACCTGTCTGAATGGGAACAGGTTATTTATGAAGAAGCGAACCCGGCAGGCGAAGTGACTATCGGTATGGTCGGCAAGTACATCGAACTGCCGGACGCCTATAAGTCCGTTATCGAAGCGCTGAAGCACGGTGGTCTGAAGAACCGCGTCTCCGTCAACATCAAGCTGATTGATTCGCAGGATGTTGAAACACGTGGCGTTGAAATTCTGAAAGATCTGGATGCTATCCTCATCCCTGGCGGCTTCGGCTACCGTGGTGTTGAAGGCAAGATCGCCACTGCACGCTATGCGCGTGAAAACAATATTCCATACCTCGGCATCTGCCTGGGTATGCAGGTTGCGCTGATCGAATTTGCGCGCAACGTAGCGGGAATGGAAAACGCGAACTCTACGGAATTTGTGCCAGACTGTAAGTACCCTGTCGTGGCGCTGATTACGGAATGGCGCGACGAAGACGGTAACGTCGAAGTCCGTACCGAGAAGAGCGATCTGGGTGGCACTATGCGTCTTGGCGCGCAGGCCTGCCAGCTGTCCGACGATAGCGTGGTTCGCAAGCTGTACGGCGAGCCGGTCATCACCGAGCGCCATCGTCACCGCTATGAAGTCAACAATATGTTGTTGAAACAAATTGAAGCCGCGGGCCTGCGTGTTGCGGGTCGCTCCGGGGACGATCAGTTAGTCGAGATCATCGAGGTGCCAAACCATCCGTGGTTTGTTGCCTGCCAGTTCCACCCGGAATTTACTTCAACGCCGCGTGATGGACATCCGCTGTTTGCAGGCTTCGTGAAAGCCGCCAGCGAGTACCAGAAGCGTCAGGCGAAGTAAAAAAGTTAGAACGGCAACGCGTACCAACGGTACGCGTTGTTTGTCTGGAGTTTTAGTTTAACTTGTACTGAGGAAAATCTAATGTCCAAAATCGTTAAAGTCATCGGTCGTGAAATCATCGACTCCCGTGGTAACCCGACCGTTGAAGCCGAAGTTCATCTGGAAGGTGGTTTCGTCGGTATGGCAGCTGCTCCATCAGGTGCTTCTACGGGTTCCCGTGAAGCGCTGGAACTGCGTGATGGCGACAAATCCCGTTTCATGGGCAAAGGCGTACTGAAAGCGGTTGGCGCTGTTAACGGTCCTATTGCTCAGGCTATCGTTGGCAAAGATGCCAAAGATCAGGCTGGCATCGACAAGATCATGATCGATCTGGACGGTACTGAAAACAAATCTAACTTCGGTGCGAACGCAATCCTGGCCGTTTCCCTGGCGAACGCCAAAGCAGCAGCCGCTGCTAAAGGTATGCCACTGTTCGAGCACATCGCTGAACTGAACGGCACCCCAGGCAAATACTCTATGCCTGTACCAATGATGAACATCATCAACGGTGGTGAGCACGCAGACAACAACGTTGATATTCAGGAATTCATGATTCAGCCAGTTGGCGCGAAAACCCTGAAAGAAGCGGTTCGTATGGGTTCTGAAGTGTTCCACAACCTGGCTAAAGTTCTGAAAGCTAAAGGTATGAACACTGCTGTTGGTGACGAAGGTGGCTACGCGCCAAACCTGGGTTCTAACGCAGAAGCACTGGCTGTTATCGCTGAAGCGGTTAAAGCAGCAGGCTACGAGCTGGGCAAAGACATCACCCTGGCGATGGACTGTGCAGCATCTGAATTCTACAAAGACGGTAAATACGTTCTGGCTGGCGAAGGCAACAAAGCGTTCACCTCCGAAGAGTTCACTCACTTCCTGGAAGACCTGACCAAACAGTACCCAATCGTTTCTATCGAAGACGGTCTGGACGAGTCTGACTGGGATGGTTTCGCATACCAGACCAAAGTACTGGGCGACAAAATCCAGCTGGTTGGTGACGATCTGTTCGTAACCAACACTAAGATCCTGAAAGAAGGCATCGAGAAAGGCATCGTTAACTCCATCCTGATCAAATTCAACCAGATCGGTTCTCTGACCGAAACGCTGGCTGCGATCAAAATGGCGAAAGACGCTGGCTACACCGCTGTTATCTCTCACCGTTCTGGCGAAACTGAAGACGCGACCATTGCCGACCTGGCTGTTGGTACCGCTGCTGGCCAGATCAAAACCGGTTCTATGAGCCGTTCTGACCGTGTTGCTAAATACAACCAGCTGATTCGTATCGAAGAAGCGCTGGGTGAAAAAGCACCTTACAACGGTCGTAAAGAGATCAAAGGCCAGGCATAATTGCTTAAGCCTTAACATGAAAATGCCAGTCGAATGACTGGCATTTTTTTTGGTTATTTAAAATCGACCGCCATCTGCTCGGGAATGGTTAGTCCCCGGGTGGTTTGCACGCAGCGGGCGATATAATCCGTAAAACGAGGTGGCTTCGGCATCCCCATGCTGAGCAGCTTATCGTTGCTGAAGCGCACGTTCAGCGTGGCAAAGGCACCGTATAAGCGCATCGCTCTCAGCATCAGACGTTCGTTGCACGGACCAAAAATGGTTTTCAGTTCACGGCGCATTTTGACCAGCGTTTCGTAGCTGACCTGCGCGTACTTATCGCCAACGGGCGCTTTCTCCAGCGCCTGCGCCATTGCCCGATCGATATCCGCAAAGCGAACGCTGTTCTCTTCCCCGGCTGAAATGTGTACCACTTCCCCCGGACGCGCGTTGCTGCTCAGCAGCATTAACATTGCGTCGGCGCAATAATCTACCGGGACAACGTCGATCCGGTCTTCCATCGAGCACATAAACTTCTGCAGCATCAGGCCCATGCTGAAGACCCAAAAGATACTGCTCGACGGCGTGCAGCCGTGGCGGGTATGGCCGACGACGATGGACGGACGGGCGATGAGCAGCGGCAGGTTAGGACATTCCTGGCGCATCAGCTGTTCGATGGTTGACTTCGAATACGTATATTCCACCAGGTGCTCAGCGTTTTCTCTGAATTCCGCACTTTCGGCGACCAGCGAATCCTGCTCCGGCGTGCATGACATTGCGGTGCCTACATGCAGGAAACGCTGCAGCCCTGCGACCTTCTCCATGCGGCGCGCCAGCGCTAGCGTACCCTCTACGTTCACCTTCCAGATCAGCGGGTTATTGCCAAAAGACGCAACTGCCGCGCAGTTAACGACATGCGTAACCTGGTCCAGACGGGGATCGTTCAGAAAGGCTTCCGGCTGGCTGAGGTCGCCGATGAGGATATTATCCACGCTCAGGGAGGCCAGTTTCTCCTCAGAAATGTTGAACTTACGCATGTTCTCCTGCACGCGCGCCAGCCCGCTTTGCGGATCGCCGGCACGGGCAAGCAAAAGGAGTTTTACAGATTGATCGCTGGTCAGGATTTTTTCAAGTACTGCACCGCCCAGAAACCCGGTCACGCCTGTAATTAATAACATCTTCATTATTACCGTCTCATTATGATTGATGAGGCGGATTGTAGGCGCGCAAAAGTAAACGGCGTTTAAATAATAAAACGTCGGGACCGACAGCGTCTTAAGCTTATTTTAAGGAAAGGAAATCAGGTGAAAATATTGGACATTGCAGAAAGCGGAAAAATTCAATTTATTCATGTTTTTATTTTAACTTGATGATTTTAAACTGTTTTTGTCGCTGGGTTAGCGCGGGGGAAATAATTCAAACTGTAATAAACAAAATAATTTGTTACACCAAACATTTATCATATAAATGTATTGAGCCCTGATTAAGCAAAATAAAACGCAGGCTATTTTATTTAGCCTGCGAAGGGTTTTCAGAGCAGAAGAGGAAGCGTGGCGCTGGCCGTTTGCTGGCTGACGTCAGCGTAATGACCATCCAGCGCAATCATGGATGTCGTAAGTAATTCGACCAGCAGCATCACCCCAACTTTGGCATTGAGCGCACCCGCGCTAAGAGGGCCTTCTGGCTTGGCGGCCACCAGCAGCATATCGCTAAGAGACGCCAGCGGGCTGCGGGGCGTGTTGCTGAGCGCCAGAACCTTCACCCCGCGCTTGCGGGCAAGTTTCACCACGTGAAGTAAATCTCGCGTTGAACCGGAGCTGGAGATCGCCACCACCAGCGTCTCTGCCGAAAGCGTGGTCGCATTCATGGCTGCGCGGTGCATATCGCTAAACAGCTGTGCGGATTTACCCAGCCTTAATAACTTGTAATGCAGATACTCCCCGAGGATCGCGCTGGCCGCGACGCCATAAATCTGCACGGACTGCGCCTGATGCAGCGCCAGTGCGGCTTTTTCAAGCAGCGCGCGGTCAAGGAGTCTCGCGGTATCCTGCAAAGCCTGCACCGATTCATCCACCACGCTGTCAATCTCATCCCCCGCCTGACGCGCGGGCTGGCCCTGCTGAATATCCAGCGCCAGCGCCATTTTGAATTCGTTATACCCCTTGCACCCCAGCGTCCGGCAAAGACGCGTCACGCTGGCCTCGCTGGTGTGGCTCTCTCGCGCCAGTTCGGTGATGGTCAGGTAGAGCACCCGGGCAGGGTCGCTGAGGACAAACTCACCGAGTTTTTGTTGCGTTGGGCTGTACCCGGAAGCCTCCTGGCGGAGCTTCAGCAGCAGGTTTTCATGGTCCGACATGCCACGTCCTTAATGTGTTTCACTGCGACTAGTGTGGCGGAAAGCGGGGGAAAGATGCCAGTCATTTTAAAAAAGTATGATCGGCCTCCTGGTTTGTGATGATAATTTTCACTATTACATATTTATATGGTAAAAATTTTCATCTTTTAATGGGGGGATGAAAAAATGATGCAAATATTCAGTGGCGCTTCGTCGGGTGGATGGTTTGAAAAAGCGCAGCGCTTTGGCAAATCCTTTATGTTGCCTATCGCCGTATTGCCCGCGGCGGGTCTGCTGCTCGGTATCGGCGGGGCGTTATCGAACCCTAATACGCTGGCGGCCTATCCGTTTTTAGATGTTGGCTGGCTGCAGGCCATTTTCACCATCATGAGCAGTGCGGGTTCGATTGTGTTTGCGAACCTCTCGGTGCTGTTTGCGGTTGGGGTGGCCGTCGGGCTGGCAAAAAACGATAAGGGCACGGCGGGGCTGGCAGCGCTACTCGCGTTTCTGGTGATGAACGCCACCATCAACGCGCTGCTGATCCTCACCGGCAAACTGGCGCACGAGAACCCGGGCGCTGTAGGGCAGGGCATGACGCTGGGTATTCAGACGCTGGAAACCGGGGTGTTTGGCGGCGTGGTGATTGGTCTCGTGACCTGCGCGCTGCATCATCGGTTTAATAAGATAGCGCTTCCGCAGTTCCTGGGCTTTTTTGGCGGCTCGCGCTTTGTCCCGATTATCAGCTCGCTGGCGGCAATACTCGTTGGCGCGATCATGACCGTGGTCTGGCCGCATTTCCAGAAGCTTATTTTTGGTCTGGGCGGGCTGGTGGATGCCACCGGTTATCTTGGCACGCTGCTGTACGGCTTTATTTTGCGCATGCTTGGCCCGTTTGGTCTGCACCACATCTTCTATCTGCCGTTCTGGACCACCGCGCTCGGCGGCAGCGAGATCGTCAACGGCCACCTGGTTGAGGGCACGCAGCGGATCTTCTTCGCTCAGCTCGCCGACCCGAACACGCAGCATTTCTATGAAGGCACGTCACGCTTCATGTCCGGGCGCTTTATCACGATGATGTTTGGCCTGCTCGGCGCGTGTCTGGCGATGTATCACACGGCGAAACCGGAGAACAAAAAGCGCGTTGCCGGGCTGCTGCTCTCGGCGGCGTTAACCTCATTCCTGACGGGAATTACCGAGCCCATCGAGTTCTCCTTCCTGTTCATTGCCCCGGTGCTCTACGTCATTCACGCGCTGTTTGACGGGCTGGCGTTTATGCTCGCGCACATGCTGCACATCACCATCGGGCAGACCTTCTCCGGTGGTTTTATTGACTTCGTGCTGTTCGGCATTTTGCAGGGGGAGGCCAAAACCAACTGGATGTTCGTTCCGCTGGTCGGCGTGCCGTGGTTCTTCCTCTACTACTTCACTTTCCGCTACCTGATTAACCGCTTTGATTTCGCCACGCCGGGCCGTGAAAAGGAGGCGATGGTTGATGACGTCAGCCTGCCGCAAAGCGAGCGCGCTGCGGCGGTGATCGCCGGGTTAGGCGGAAAAGACAATCTGGAAGAGGTGGACTGCTGCGCCACGCGGCTTCGCGTGACGGTCAAAGACGGCAGCAAAGTGAATGACGCGGCGCTGAAAGCCACCGGCGCGCGCGGCGTTATCGTGCGCGGTAACGGTGTACAGGTCATTTATGGCCCGCACGTCACGATTATCAAAAACGAAGTGGAAGAGATCTTATCGTAATGAAAAATGTACTGGATAACCTGAAGGGAAAACTGGTCGTCTCCTGTCAGGCGCTGGAAAACGAACCACTGCACAGCCCGTTTATCATGTCGCGAATGGCGCTGGCGGCGGCACAGGGTGGAGCCTTCGCCATTCGCGCCAACAGCGTGGTAGATATCGAGGCCATTAAACAGCAGGTGTCTTTACCGGTTATCGGCATCATCAAACGGGACTACCCAGGGAGCGAAGTATTTATCACCGCTACGATGAAAGAGGTGGATGAGCTCATGGCCGTCTCTCCGGAAATCATTGCCCTTGATGCGACGGCGCGGGAACGTCCTGGCGGTGAATCCCTGGAAACACTGGTCACGGCCATCCGCTCACGTTACCCCTCGGTACTGCTGATGGCAGATATTTCCACCGTAGACGAAGCCGTGACGGCGCAGACGCTTGGCTTTGACTGCGTTGGCACCACGCTGTACGGCTATACGGCGGAAACGGCAGGCCATACGCTTCCGGAGAATGACTGTGCGTTCCTGAAAGCGGTGCTGGCGGCCGTGACGGTCCCCGTGGTTGCCGAAGGCAACGTGGATACGCCCGAGCGCGCGGCCCGGTGTCTGGCGCTGGGCGCGCATACGGTCGTTGTCGGCGGGGCGATCACCCGCCCACAGCAAATTACCGCGCGCTTTATGGCGGCGATTAGCGCGCAAAGCACCGATGGAGCATGACCATCCGACGGTGATCTGCGATACTTATCGTTTATCCCCTTTACTGAGATGACTATGCAGTACCCGATTAACGAGATGTTCCAGACCCTGCAAGGCGAGGGTTACTTTACCGGCGTTCCCGCTATCTTTATTCGTTTACAGGGATGCCCGGTTGGCTGTGCCTGGTGTGATACCAAACATACGTGGGATAAGCTCGCAGATCGGGAAGTGTCGCTGTTTAGCATTCTGGCGAAAACCAAAGAGAGCGATAAGTGGGGCGCGGGCAGTGCAGAAGACCTGCTGGCCATAATTGGTCGCCAGGGCTGGACGGCTCGCCACGTCGTCATCACCGGCGGCGAACCCTGCATTCACGATCTGACGCCGCTGACCGAGCTGCTCGAAAAGAACGGCTACAGCTGCCAGATTGAGACCAGCGGCACCCATGAAGTGCGCTGTTCACACACCACCTGGGTGACGGTATCGCCAAAAGTGAATATGCGTGGCGGGTATGACGTGCTGTCTCAGGCGCTGGAGCGCGCGGATGAAATTAAGCATCCGGTAGGACGCGTACGTGATATCGAAGCGCTGGATGAACTGCTGGCAACGCTGACGGATGAGAAGCAGCGGGTAATCGCCCTGCAGCCGATCAGCCAGAAAGAGGATGCGACGCGCCTGTGCATTGAAACCTGCATTGCGCGCAACTGGCGCCTGTCGATGCAGACGCACAAGTATCTGAATATTGCCTAGAAAAAAGCCCGGTTTTGCCGGGCTTTTTTTTACTCTCCGCGATACACGCAGCCTGCCGTGCAGGTTTCTTTGATCATCACCGCGCTCAGCAGCGGTACCAGCGGCTTCATCTGATCCCAGATCCATTTTGCCAGCACTTCGCTGGTCGGGTTTTCCAGGCCCGGAATATCGTTGAGATAGTAGTGATCCAGACGATCGTAGGTCGGCTTAAACGCGGCCTTCAGCTCGGCAAAGTCCATGATCCAACCGGTATGCGGATCAACTTCACCGGTGATCTCAAGACGCACCATAAACGAATGCCCGTGCAGGCGGCCGCATTTATGTCCTGCAGGAACGTGCGGAAGGTGGTGGGCGGCTTCGAAGGTGAAATCTTTAAACAGTGTGGTGGACATGATCGCTCTCAGTAATGCGGAAAAAACCGCCGCATAGTACCGGAAAGCACAATTTTTAGCATTAACTAAAACGGCTCTGAACGGTGAACGCCCGGTATTCAGGGTGATTATTGGTTTTTATTCTTTTATTTCAAATGGTTATTCAATCGTTTTTATCGCTAAGAACGATAACTAAAACAGGTTAGTCCATTTGGTTATTTATTATTTCCATCCCTTCTTTAATTGTTATTATCCACGCCGTTAACCTTATCTTCAGTTTGGATTTATTCGCTTAAAGTCCGCTTGGCTACTGGAACATAACGACGCATGACAACACAGGCCCCACCTTCAAATTTGCTTCCCCTTAACCCGGAGCAACTGGCGCGCCTTCAGGCTGCCACCTCTGATTTTTCTCCCACTCAGCTTGCCTGGGTCTCCGGTTATTTCTGGGGAATGCTCAATCAGCAGCCTGGCGCTGTGGCTGGCGCACCGGCAACGGCCGTGGAAATTCCTGCCATTACGCTGATTAGCGCCTCGCAGACGGGCAACGCCCGCCGCGTGGCCGAAGCGCTGCGTGATGATCTGCTGGCCGCCAAACTGAACGTGAACCTGGTCAACGCCGGGGATTATAAATTCAAACAAATCGCGTCAGAAAAACTGCTGGTGATGGTCGCCTCGACCCAGGGTGAAGGTGAACCCGCTGAAGAAGCGGTGGCGCTGCACAAGTTCCTGTTCTCGAAAAAAGCGCCGAAGCTGAACGGCACGGCGTTTGCCGTCTTTGGCCTGGGCGATACCTCCTATGAATTCTTCTGCCAGTCCGGTAAAGACTTCGACAGCAAGCTGGCGGAGCTGGGCGCGGAGCGCCTGCTGGACCGCGTGGACGCGGATGTGGAATACCAGACTGCCGCCGCTGAATGGCGTGCGCGCATCGTTGAGGTGTTGAAAGCCCGCGTCCCGAAAGAGACGCCAGCGCAGGCTGCGGTGACCGCTGCGGGCACCGTCAATGAGATCCACACCAGCCCGTACACCAAAGAGTCGCCGCTGACGGCGAGCCTGTCGGTGAACCAGAAAATTACGGGCCGCGACTCGGAAAAAGACGTGCGCCATATTGAAATCGATCTTGGCGACTCCGGCCTGCGCTATCAGCCTGGCGATGCGCTGGGCGTCTGGTATCAGAACGATCCGGCGCTGGTGAAAGAGCTGGTGGAACTGCTGTGGCTGAAGGGTGACGAGCCCGTCACCGTTGACGGCAAAACCCAGCCACTTTCAGAGGCGCTGCAGTGGCATTTCGAGCTGACGGTGAACACTCCGAATATCGTCGAGAATTATGCCACCCTAACGCGCAGCGAATCCCTGCTGCCGCTGGTGGGCGACAAAGCGAAGCTGCAGCATTACGCCGCGACGACGCCGATTGTCGATATGGTGCGTTTCTCGCCGGCACAGCTGGATGCCGATGCGCTGATCGGTCTGCTGCGTCCGCTGACCCCACGCCTGTACTCTATAGCCTCTTCCCAGGCGGAAGTGGAAAGCGAAGTTCACGTTACCGTCGGCGTGGTGCGCTACGACATCGAAGGCCGCGCCCGCGCGGGTGGGGCATCAAGCTTCCTGGCGGACCGCGTGGAAGAAGAGGGCGAGGTGCGCGTCTTTATCGAGCACAACGACAACTTCCGCCTGCCGGCGAACCCGGAAACTCCGGTGATCATGATTGGCCCGGGCACCGGCATCGCGCCGTTCCGCGCCTTTATGCAGCAGCGTGCCGCGGACGACGCGCCGGGTAAAAACTGGCTGTTCTTCGGCAACCCGCACTTTACTGAAGATTTCCTCTACCAGGTTGAGTGGCAGCGCTACGTCAAAGAGGGCGTACTGACCCGCATCGATCTGGCCTGGTCCCGCGATCAGAAAGAAAAAGTATACGTACAAGACAAACTGCGCGAACAGGGCGCAGAGCTGTGGCGCTGGATCAATGACGGTGCCCACATTTATGTCTGCGGCGACGCCAATCGCATGGCGAAAGACGTTGAGCAGGCACTGCTGGAAGTGATTGCCGAATTCGGCGGTATGGATGCCGAAGCGGCGGATGAATTTTTAAGTGAGCTGCGCGTTGAGCGCCGTTATCAGCGAGATGTCTACTAATGAGCGAAAAACATCCTGGCCCACTGGTGGTCGAAGGTAAACTGACAGACGCCGAGCGCATGAAGCTGGAAAGCAACTATCTGCGCGGCACCATTGCTGAAGATCTGAATGACGGCCTGACCGGCGGTTTCAAAGGCGACAACTTCCTGCTGATCCGTTTCCACGGCATGTATCAGCAGGACGACCGCGATATCCGCGCCGAGCGCGCAGAACAGAAGCTGGAGCCGCGCCACGCGATGCTGCTGCGCTGCCGCCTGCCGGGTGGAGTGATCACCACCAAACAGTGGCAGGCGATCGACAAATTTGCGGGTGAAAACACGATTTATGGCAGCATCCGCCTGACCAACCGTCAGACCTTCCAGTTCCACGGGATTCTGAAGAAGAACGTGAAGCCGGTGCACCAGATGCTCCACTCCGTGGGTCTGGACGCGCTGGCGACCGCCAACGACATGAACCGTAACGTGCTCTGCACCTCGAACCCGTACGAGTCCGAGCTGCACGCCGAAGCGTATGAGTGGGCGAAGAAAATTTCCGAGCACCTGCTGCCGCGTACCCGCGCCTATGCGGAGATCTGGCTCGATCAGGAGAAAGTCGCCACCACTGACGAAGAACCGATCCTCGGTCAGACCTACCTGCCGCGTAAGTTCAAAACCACGGTGGTCATCCCGCCGCAGAACGACATCGATCTGCACGCCAACGACATGAACTTCGTGGCGATTGCCGAAAACGGCAAGCTGATTGGCTTTAACCTGCTGGTGGGCGGCGGCCTGTCAATTGAGCACGGTAACAAGAAAACCTACGCCCGCACCGCGAGCGAGTTCGGCTTCCTGCCGCTGGAGCACACGCTGGCCGTGGCGGAAGCGGTAGTGACCACCCAGCGCGACTGGGGCAACCGTACCGACCGTAAAAACGCGAAAACCAAGTACACTCTGGAGCGCGTGGGCGTTGAAACGTTCAAAGAGGAAGTGGAGCGTCGTGCGGGGATTAAATTTGAGCCGATCCGCCCTTACGAATTCACCGGTCGCGGCGATCGCATCGGCTGGGTGAAAGGCATCGACAATAACTGGCACCTGACGCTGTTCATTGAAAATGGCCGTATTCTGGATTATCCGGGCCGCCCGCTGAAAACCGGTCTGCTGGAAATCGCGAAGATCCACAAAGGCGAGTTCCGTATCACCGCTAACCAGAACCTGATCGTCGCCAGCGTGCCGGAAAGCGAAAAGGCGAAAATTGAGGAACTGGCGCGCGAGCACGGGTTGATGAATGCGGTGAAGCCACAGCGTGAAAACTCGATGGCCTGCGTGTCGTTCCCGACCTGTCCGCTGGCGATGGCCGAAGCCGAGCGTTTCCTGCCGTCATTCACCGACAAAGTGGAAGCGATTCTGGAAAAACACGGTATTCCGGACGAGCATATTGTTATGCGCGTGACGGGCTGCCCGAACGGCTGCGGTCGCGCGATGCTTGCCGAGCTGGGACTGGTGGGGAAAGCGCCGGGTCGTTATAACCTGCACCTGGGCGGTAACCGTATCGGCACGCGTATTCCACGCATGTTCCGCGAGAACATCACCGAGCCGGAAATTCTTGATTCCATCGACGAGCTTGTCGGGCGTTGGGCGAAAGAGCGCGAAGCGGGTGAAGGCTTCGGCGACTTTACGGTGCGTGCGGGCATCATTCGCCCGGTGCTCGATCCCGCCAGGGATTTCTGGGAGTAACCACGAGAGGTAATTATGTCCGTACTCGATCTAAACGCCCTTAATGACCTGCCAAAAGTCGAACGCATTCTGGCCCTGGCAGAAACTAACGCTCACCTTGAAAAGCTGGACGCCGAAGGGCGCGTGGCGTGGGCGCTGGAAAACCTGCCGGGAGAGTATGTGCTCTCGTCGAGCTTTGGTATTCAGGCGGCTGTGAGCCTGCATCTGGTGAATCAGATCCGTCCGGACATACCGGTGATCCTCACCGATACCGGCTACCTGTTCCCGGAAACCTACCAGTTTATCGACGAGCTGACGGACAAGCTCAGGCTGAACCTCAAAGTCTACCGCGCAACGGAAAGCGCGGCCTGGCAGGAGGCGCGCTACGGCAAGCTGTGGGAGCAGGGCGTTGAGGGCATTGAAAAATACAATGAGATCAACAAAGTTGAGCCGATGAACCGGGCGCTGAAAGAGCTGAATGCCCAAACGTGGTTTGCCGGCCTGCGCCGCGAGCAGTCCGGGAGCCGCGCAACCTTACCGGTACTGGCGGTACAGCGCGGCGTGTTCAAAGTGCTGCCGATTATCGACTGGGATAACCGCACGGTGTATCAGTACCTGCAAAAACACGGGCTCAAGTACCATCCGCTATGGGATCAGGGCTACCTGTCCGTGGGCGACACCCACACCACGCGCAAATGGGAGCCGGGAATGGCTGAAGAAGAGACGCGATTCTTTGGGCTGAAGCGCGAGTGCGGGCTGCACGAAGGGTGATCCTTTATCCTCCCTCTCCCTGTGGGAGAGGGTTGGGGTGAGGGCATCAGGCCCCGCTATACTTAAAAACCTCAGGCTTTGCCCGCTTTCGCCAGCTCCTTCACCAGCGGCAGCATCACTTTCACCACGTCCCGGCTGCGGTGCTCAATCCGCTGCGGCAGCGTTTTATCAATGTGCTGCTGATTATCCAGCCGCACGTCATGCCAGCTGGTCCCGTCCGGGAACGCTTTCGATTTAGCGCGCTGCTGATAGCCATCCTTTTTGCCCAGCGCCCAGTTCGTCGCCTCGACGTACAGCACCGGAATGCCTGCTTTATCAAACACTTCCCCGTCGTTACAACAGCCAGTGCCTTTTGGGTAATCCGGGTTACCGCCTGGGTTTGTTGCAGCATAGACGCCATGCGTACGGGCAAGCGCCAGCGCGCGGTCGCGGGTGAGTTTACGCACGCTGCTCGGCGTGCTCTGTCCACTATTAAAATAGAGCTTATCGCCCACGATCAGGTTATCGAGGTTAATCACCAGCAGCGTATTTTTCTTCTCCTCAGCGCTCATCCGTTTAAGGAGATTCTCAGCGCCGAGTTTTCCTTCTTCTTCGCCGCTGGTCGCCACAAAGCGAATACCGTATTTCGTCGGAATATTTTTAAGGCGTTCAGCCAGTTCAAGCATCACACCGAGACCCGCTGCGTTATCGTCCATGCCCTGCAGCGTCAGTCCCCCGAGGTTATTATCAATATCGGCGTCGCTCATTGGCGCATAGGTATCCAGGTGCGCCATGATAATAATCTGCTCAGCCGCTTTCCCCTCATGCGCCGCAATCACCGTGCTGCCGGTCACGTTATGCCAGTTTTGCGTTTTATTGCGTGAGGTATAGATGTAGCGGCTGTGAAACGAGCGTATGTCACTCTGGTAGCCCATCTGTGCAAACTGCTGGCGAATATAGTCGGCGGAGAGCATCTCCGCGGGTGAACCGGTCATGCGGCCAGGGAAAACCGTCGCAATATGTCGCGCCTGCATAGTGGCGATTTCACCATAAGGTTGATTTTTTGCCTGAGCCGGAAGGATAAAGCAAACGCCGAGCGCCAGGGCAGCAATACGGTGGCGCGTTGCGGAAAACATAGTGAGTCCTTAAAAACAGAGCAAAATAATAACGTGCATAGTATGAAACTGTGATCGTCCATACACAATTTGAATTGCTCTTAAATGCCCGAAATTTCGCGTGTTAAGCATTTTTTGGTATTTGCTTTTTCACCGCGTTATTCCATTGAGTAACTACTCATTCCAATTCGTAATTTCATTCGATCTAAGCCGCCCCCTATAGTCCCTCTATTCCTCGTTGTTAGTGAGTTGTTGCCTGTGGACTATCTGCCCCTTTTTGCCGCCTTAAAAGACCGACCGGTACTGGTTGTCGGCACGGGAGAAATTGCCGATCGCAAAATCGCGTTTTTGCAGCGCGCAGGGGCACAGGTGCGGGTTGTTGAAGAGGCGGATTTCGACGAGTCACAGATCGACAGCGTGGTGCTGGTGATTGCGGCGACTGAAAATCGGGAACTTAACCGGCGGGTCTCCGACGCGGCCCAGGCCCGTTACCGTCTGGTGAACGTGGTGGACGACCAGCCTTTATGCTCGTTTATCTTCCCGTCGATCGTTGATCGCTCGCCGCTGCTGGTGGCGATCTCCTCCGGCGGCACCGCGCCAGTGCTGGCGCGCGTGCTGCGGGAAAAGATCGAAGCGCTGCTGCCGACCAGCCTCGGGCGCATGGCGGAGAAAGCCAGCTACTGGCGCAACCATTTAAAAAACCGCCTGACCAGCGTGACGGAACGCCGTCGCTTCTGGGAGCGCGTATTTCGCGGCCGCTTTGCCAGCCTGATGCAGGCGGGCAATGAGACGGCGGCGCAGAAAATTCTCGAAGACGAACTGGATAACCCCGGCAGTACGGGCGGGGAAATTATTCTGGTGGGAGCCGGGCCGGGCGATGCCGGTTTGCTGACGCTGCGCGGCCTGCAGGTTCTGCAGGATGCGGACGTAGTGTTCTACGACCACCTGGTCACCGATGGCGTGCGCGAGCTGATCCGTCGCGATGCGGAGCAAATCTGCGTCGGCAAACGGGCGGGGGAACACTCCGTGCCGCAGCACGATACCAACCAGATGCTGATTGCCGCCGCGAAAGCGGGCAAAACCGTGGTGCGCCTGAAAGGGGGCGACCCGTTCATTTTCGGTCGCGGCGGTGAAGAACTGCAGGCGGCAGCCGAGGCGGGCGTACCGTTCCAGGTGGTGCCCGGCATCACGGCGGCGTCAGCCGTCACGGCCTACGCCGGCATTCCGCTGACCCATCGCGATTACGCCCAGAGCGTCACCTTTGTGACCGGGCACTACAAGGCCGACAGCACGCCGTTCGACTGGTCGCACCTCGCCCAGAGCCGACAAACGCTGGCGATATACATGGGCACGATGAAGGCGGCGGACATCAGCGAACAGCTTATTCAGCACGGTCGCGAGGCGACGACGCCCGTTGCCGTCATTTCTCGCGGTACGCGCGTCGATCAGCATGTCGCTATCGGCACATTACAAGACCTTGCAACCCTGGCGAAAGACGCCCCGATGCCTGCCCTGATCGTGGTGGGAGAGGTGGTGCAGCTGCACAGCACCCTCGCCTGGTTCCAACACACAACCGATACAGAAGGCTTTGGTTCTTCTGTTGTAAATTTGGCTTAAGGAACGGTTATGGACCAAAAACGACTTACTCACCTGCGGCAGCTCGAAGCGGAAAGTATCCATATTATCCGCGAAGTGGCCGCCGAGTTCTCTAACCCGGTGATGATGTACTCCATCGGTAAAGATTCCAGCGTCATGCTGCACCTGGCGCGTAAAGCGTTTTATCCGGGCACGCTGCCGTTCCCGCTGCTGCACGTGGATACCGGCTGGAAATTCCGCGAAATGTACGAATTCCGCGACCGTACCGCCAAAGCCTACGGCTGCGAGCTGCTGGTGCACAAAAATCCGGAAGGGGTGGCGATGGGCATTAACCCGTTCGTCCACGGCAGCGCCAAGCATACCGACATCATGAAAACCGAAGGGCTGAAGCAGGCGCTGAACAAGTACGGTTTTGACGCGGCCTTCGGCGGCGCGCGGCGTGACGAAGAAAAATCCCGCGCCAAAGAGCGTATCTACTCCTTCCGCGACCGCTTCCATCGCTGGGATCCGAAAAACCAGCGCCCGGAGCTGTGGCATAACTACAACGGCCAGATCAACAAGGGCGAAAGCATTCGTGTCTTCCCGCTCTCTAACTGGACCGAGCTGGATATCTGGCAGTACATCTATCTGGAAAACATCGAGATTGTTCCGCTGTACCTGGCCGCCGAGCGCCCGGTGCTGGAGCGCGACGGCATGCTGATGATGATTGACGACGATCGTATCGACCTGCAGCCGGGTGAAGTGATCAAAAAACAGATGGTCCGTTTCCGTACCCTCGGCTGCTGGCCGCTGACCGGCGCGGTGGAATCGAACGCGCAGACGCTGCCGGAGATCATCGAAGAGATGCTGGTGTCCACCACCAGCGAGCGACAGGGGCGCGTGATTGACCGCGACCAGGCAGGCTCCATGGAGCTGAAGAAACGTCAGGGTTATTTCTAAGGAGCCGCCATGAACACCACTATTGCTCAACAAATTGCCAACGAAGGCGGCGTGGAAGCGTATCTGCACGCCCAACAACATAAAAGCCTGCTGCGCTTTCTGACCTGCGGCAGCGTGGATGACGGGAAAAGTACCCTGATTGGCCGCCTGCTGCACGACACGCGCCAGATTTATGAAGATCAGCTCTCTTCCCTGCATAACGACAGCAAGCGTCACGGCACCCAGGGCGAAAAACTTGACCTGGCGCTGCTGGTGGACGGCCTGCAGGCGGAGCGCGAGCAGGGCATCACTATTGACGTGGCCTATCGCTATTTCTCCACCGAGAAGCGCAAGTTTATTATCGCCGACACCCCGGGGCACGAGCAGTACACCCGCAATATGGCGACCGGCGCATCCACCTGCGATCTGGCGATCCTGCTGATGGACGCCCGTAAAGGCGTGCTGGATCAAACCCGTCGCCACAGCTTTATCTCCACTTTGCTGGGGATCAAGCACCTGGTGGTGGCGGTCAACAAGATGGATCTGGTGAACTTCAGCGAAGAAAAATTCGAGGAGATCCGCCAGAGCTACCTGACCTTTGCCGAACAGCTGCCGGGCAACCTGGATATTCGCTTTGTGCCGCTCTCGGCGCTGGAAGGGGATAACGTCGCCTCCCAGAGCGCGAACATGCTGTGGTACAGCGGCCCGACGCTGCTGGAAGTGCTGGAGACCGTTGAGATCCAGCGCGTGGTCGACACTCAGCCAATGCGCTTCCCGGTGCAGTACGTGAACCGTCCAAACCTCGATTTCCGCGGCTTCTCCGGCACTATTGCTTCCGGTTCCGTGAAGGTGGGGCAGCGCGTGAAGGTGCTGCCATCCGGCGTGGAGTCAGCAATTGCGCGCATCGTGACGTTCGACGGCGACCTGCAGGAAGCCGGGGCAGGGGAAGCGGTCACGCTGGTGCTGAAAGACGAAATTGATATCAGCCGCGGTGACCTGCTGGTCGACGCGCAGGAGACGCTGGCGGCGGTGCAGGGCGCTTCCGTGGACGTGGTGTGGATGGCCGAACAGCCGCTGACCGCAGGCCAGAGCTACGACATCAAAATTGCGGGCAAGAAAACCCGCGCCCGCGTGGACGGCATTCAGTTCCAGGTGGACATCAACAACCTGACCCACCGTGACGTGAGCGAGCTGCCGCTGAACGGTATCGGCCTGGTGGATCTGACCTTCGACGAGCCGCTGGTGCTGGATCCGTATCAGCAGAACCCGGTGACGGGCGGGCTGATCTTTATTGACCGCCTGACCAACGTTACCGTCGGCGCGGGCATGGTGCGCGAGCCTAACGCGCAGGCGAGCGTGACCTCTGAGTTCAGCGCCTTCGAGCTGGAGCTGAACGCGCTGGTGCGTAAGCACTTCCCGCACTGGGGCGCACGCGATCTGTTGGGAGGCAAGTAATGGCCGCCCATGATGAGAACGTCGTCTGGCATCCTCATCCGGTCACCGTCGCCCAGCGCGAACAGCTCCACGGCCACCGTGGGGTGGTGCTGTGGTTTACCGGGCTGTCTGGCTCCGGTAAATCCACGGTGGCGGGCGCGCTGGAAGAGGCGCTGCATCAGCAGGGAGTAAGTACCTACCTGCTGGATGGCGACAACGTGCGTCACGGCCTGTGCAGCGATTTGGGGTTCAGCGACGACGACCGCAAAGAGAACATTCGCCGGGTAGGTGAAGTCGCCAGCCTGATGGCAGACGCCGGGCTGGTGGTGCTGACGGCGTTTATCTCGCCGCACCGCGCAGAGCGCCAGATGGTGCGCGAGCGCGTGGGTCAGGATCGCTTTATCGAAGTGTTTGTCGATACGCCGCTGGAGATCTGCGAAGCGCGCGATCCGAAAGGGCTGTACAAAAAAGCGCGTGCCGGCGAGCTGCGAAACTTCACCGGAATTGACTCGGTTTACGAAGCGCCTGAATCGCCTGAGATTCACCTGGAAGGTCAACAATTGGTAACAAATTTAGTAAGCCAATTATTAGACCTGCTCAGACGGGACGATATTATCAGATCCTGAGGCGGTATCGTTCGGGAGCTGTCTTCCCGAACGATGAGTCACGGTCACAGGATTAGCTATGCGCAACAGTGAAAACTACATTATCACCACCGGGTCGGAACCGTTAACCACCGACAATGAGACGACCTGGTCCTTCCCTGGGGCGATAGTCGGCTTTGCGTCGTGGTTACTGGCGCTGGGTATCCCGTTTTTGATCTATGGTGGTAACACCCTTTTCTTCTTTCTCTACACCTGGCCCTTCTTCCTGGCGCTGATGCCCGTTGCGGTCGTTGTCGGGGTTGCGCTGCACTCCCTTTTCAACGGCAAGCTCCTGTACAGTACGGTTATCACGATTGCCACCGTTGTCGTCATCTTTGGCCTGCTGTTTTTATGGCTGATGGGCTAACTTGCGACATAATTAAAACCCCGCAGTAGAGTCGAACGGAAAGTTATGGGATGATGATGCCGTTTTTTCAGGGGGCAGGATGGGTAAACTAACGCTGCTGTTGCTGGCTTTGCTGGTCTGGCTGCAATATTCGTTGTGGTTCGGTAAGAACGGGCTGCACGACTACAGCCGGGTGAGCGATGACGTCGCGGCTCAGCAGGCAACAAATGCCAAACTTAAGGCGCGTAACGATCAACTCTTTGCTGAAATTGATGACCTCAATGGCGGCCAGGAGGCGATTGAGGAGCGCGCACGCAATGAACTCAGTATGACTAAGCCGGGCGAAACCTTTTATCGTCTGGTTCCGGATGCGTCTAAACGCAATCAGGGCTCAGCACAAAACAATCGATAATCAGGCCCAGGATTACGACATGGCAGCAACTTTTTCGGACGTATGTGCCGTGGTGCCGGCCGCAGGTTTTGGCCGGCGCATGCAGACAGAATGTCCCAAGCAGTACCTCTCAATTGGCGATAAAACGATCCTTGAGCACGCCGTGGCGGCGCTGCTGGCGCACCCGCGGGTGACGCACGTGGTCATCGCCATCAGTCCCGGCGATGCCCGCTTTGCGCAACTGCCGCTGGCAAACCACCCACAGATTACCGTAGTTGATGGCGGCGCCGAGCGCGCCGATTCCGTGCTGGCGGGCATTCAGGCTGCCGGAAGCGCCCAGTGGGTGCTGGTCCATGACGCGGCACGTCCGTGCCTGCATCAGGACGACCTGGCACGCCTGCTGGCGCTGAGCGAAACCAGTAAAGTGGGCGGCATTCTGGCCGCGCCGGTGCGCGACACCATGAAGCGTGCCGAGCCGGGCAAGCGTGCTATCGCCCACACTGTTGAGCGCGTCGACTTATGGCACGCGCTGACGCCGCAATTTTTCCCCCGCGAACTGCTCCACGACTGCTTAACGCGTGCCCTTAATGAAGGCGCGACCATCACGGACGAAGCCTCCGCGCTGGAGTATTGCGGTTTTCACCCCACGCTTGTTGAAGGGCGCGCTGATAATATAAAAGTGACGCGCCCGGAAGATTTACAGCTCGCGGAATTTTATCTTACCCGTTCGACCCATCAGGAGAAGGCATAATGCGAATTGGACACGGTTTTGATGTACACGCCTTTGGCGGAGAAGGCCCAATTATCATTGGCGGCGTACGTATTCCTTACGAAAAAGGGCTGCTGGCGCATTCTGATGGCGACGTGGCGCTGCATGCGCTGACCGACGCGCTGCTCGGCGCTGCCGCGCTGGGTGATATCGGCAAGCTGTTCCCGGACACCGACCCGGCCTTTAAAGGGGCGGACAGCCGCGAACTGCTGCGCGAAGCGTGGCGCCGTATTCAGGCGAAAGGTTACTCCCTCGGCAACGTCGACGTGACGATTATTGCCCAGGCCCCGAAAATGCTGCCGCACATTCCGCAGATGCGCGTATTTATCGCTGAAGATCTGGGCTGCCATATGGACGACGTCAACGTCAAAGCCACCACCACGGAGAAGCTGGGCTTTACCGGTCGTGGCGAAGGGATTGCCTGTGAAGCCGTGGCGCTGCTGGTGAAGGCGGCAAAATGACGGACTTCGATAACCTGACATACCTGCACGGCAAGCCGCAGGGGAACGGGGTGCTGAAAGCCAGCCCCGAAGATTTCCTCGTGGTTGAGGATCTGGGCTTTGAGCCCGATGGCGAAGGCGAACATATCCTGGTGCGTATTCTGAAAAACGGCTGCAACACCCGCTTTGTGGCCGACGCGCTGGCAAAATTCCTCAAAATTCACGCCCGGGAAGTGAGCTTTGCCGGGCAGAAAGATAAACATGCCGTCACCGAGCAGTGGCTCTGCGCCCGCGTGCCCGGCAATGCGATGCCTGATTTAAGCAAATTTGAGCTTGAAGGCTGTAAGGTGCTGGAGTATGCCCGCCACAAGCGCAAGCTGCGCCTGGGGGCGTTGAAAGGCAACGCGTTTACGCTGGTGCTGCGCGAAGTGACCGATCGAGAAGACGTTGAAAAACGTCTCAACGCCATTAATGAACGCGGCGTTCCGAACTACTTTGGCGCGCAGCGCTTTGGCATTGGTGGCAGCAACCTGCAGGGCGCGCTGCGCTGGGCGCAAAGCGATGCGCCGGTGCGCGACAGGAATAAACGCAGTTTTTGGTTGTCGGCGGCCCGCAGCGCGTTGTTTAATCAGATTGTGAGCGAAAGGCTGAAAAAACCGGACGCGAATCAAGTTGTTGTTGGCGATGCGCTACAATTAGCGGGACGCGGAAGCTGGTTTGTGGCAACGGCCGAAGAAATGGCCGATGTGCAGTCGCGCGTGGACGCCAAAGCGCTGATGATTACCGCAGCTTTGCCGGGCTCAGGCGACTGGGGCACCCAGGGCGACGCGTTGAGCGCTGAGCAGTCCGCCGTGGCGGATGCGCCGGAATTACAATCCTTGCTGGTGCGGGAAAAAGTCGAAGCAGCGCGCCGCGCGATGCTGCTCTATCCGCAGCAGTTAAGCTGGAACTGGTGGGATGACGTGACCGTCGAGTTACGCTTCTGGCTGCCGGCAGGTAGCTTTGCCACCAGTGTTGTCAGGGAACTAATCAACACCTCGGGTGATTATGCGAATATTGCTGAGTAACGATGACGGGATCCACGCGCCGGGCATTCAGACCCTGGCGAAGCACCTCCGTGAATTTGCGGATGTGCAGGTTGTGGCCCCCGATCGTAACCGCAGTGGAGCGTCTAACTCACTGACGCTGGAGTCGTCGCTTCGCACCTTTACCTTTGAAAATGGCGATATTGCCGTGCAGATGGGCACGCCGACGGACTGCGTGTTTCTGGGCGTGAACGCGCTGATGCGCCCGCGTCCGGATATCGTCGTCTCCGGCATTAACGCCGGGCCGAACCTCGGCGATGACGTGATTTACTCCGGAACGGTAGCGGCGGCAATGGAAGGGCGCCATCTGGGGTTCCCGGCGCTGGCGGTCTCGTTAAACGGGCACACGCACTACGATACCGCCGCCGCGGTGACCTGCTCGATCCTGCGGGCGCTCGGCCGCGAGCCGCTGCGTACCGGGCGCATTCTCAACATCAACGTGCCGGATCTTCCTCTCAATGAAATTAAGGGTATTCGCGTTACGCGCTGCGGAAGCCGGCATCCGGCCGATCAGGTGATCCCGCAGCAGGATCCTCGCGGCAACACGCTTTACTGGATCGGGCCTCCTGGCGATAAGTGCGATGCGGGTCCGGACACCGACTTTGCCGCCGTGGATGAAGGCTATGTCTCGGTCACTCCGCTGCACGTAGATTTAACCGCGTATAGCGCGCATGATGTGGTGTCGGGCTGGCTGGATCGCGCAGGAGTGAACGCGCAATGGTAAGCAAACGTGTACAAACTCTTCTGGAACAACTTCGCGCACAGGGGATCCGCGACGAGCACGTGCTTGAAGCGCTCGCTCAGGTCCCGCGTGAGAAATTTGTAGACGAGGCGTTTGAACACAAAGCGTGGGAAAACGTAGCGCTGCCCATCGGGCAAGGCCAGACGATTTCGCAGCCTTATATGGTGGCGCGGATGACGGAGCTGCTGGAGCTCACGCCCGACTCACGCGTGCTGGAGATTGGCACCGGGTCGGGGTATCAGACCGCCATCCTGGCGCATCTGGTACACCATGTCTGTTCCGTAGAGCGGATCAAAGGTTTGCAATGGCAGGCGCGTCGTCGCCTGAAACAACTTGATTTACATAATGTTTCGACACGACACGGTGATGGATGGCAGGGTTGGCAGGCTCGCGCCCCGTTTGACGCTATCATCGTGACGGCGGCTCCGCCTGAAATTCCCGCTGCGCTCTTGTCGCAGCTGGATGAGGGGGGCATTCTTGTTCTGCCCGTCGGGGACGAGCAGCAGCTATTGAAGCGCGTTCGTCGGCGCGGCGGCGAGTATATTATCGACACCGTGGAAGCCGTGCGCTTTGTGCCTCTGGTAAAGGGGGAGTTGGCCTGAGACTCGGATTTATCCAGGGTTATTAAGGCAAATTCAGCGTATGGTGTGGCGCGAAAGATTCGTGTCATCACGGTAAATTTTAAGTCACTGGTAGTTAACACATTCCTGGGGGATAAATGAGCGCGGGAAGCCCTAAATTCACCATCAGCCGTGTTGCGGCATTATCACTGGTTTCGCTCTGGCTGGCAGGCTGTACAAGTTCCAACAACGCGCCTGCGCCCGTCAGTTCCGTCGGGGGAAACAGCGGCTCCGGTAACACGTCCAGCGGAATGTTAATCACGCCTCCGCCTAAAATGGGTACTGCTGCGCCGCAGCAAACACCACAAATTCAGCCTGTGCAACATCCTGTTACACAGCCAACGCAGATTCAGCCAGTTGAACAGCCTGTTCAGACCCAAAATGGCCGCATAGTCTATAACCGTCAGTATGGGAACATTCCGAAAGGCAGCTATACCGGCGGCAGCACCTATACCGTGAAGCGCGGCGATACGCTGTTCTACATTGCCTGGATCACCGGGAACGATTTCCGTGACCTCGCGCAGCGCAATAACGTCCAGGCCCCGTATGCTCTGGAAGTTGGCCAAACGCTCCAGGTGGGCAACGCAACGGGTACGCCACTGACGCCTGGCAATACGGTTTCAGCGGCCGATGTGACGGCTCAAAATAACAGCGTTAAGCCTGCACAAAAATCCACCACGGTGGTTGCTTCACAACCTGTAATTACGTATTCTGAGGATTCAGGTGATCAGACTGCTAACAAAATGTTGCCGAATAATAAAGGGACTGCGACTGTTGTCACAGCACCGACCACGGCACCTGTGGTTAGCTCTACTGAACCGACTGCAAGCAGTCAGAATGCCAGTTCGTCCATCACCGCATGGCGCTGGCCAACCGACGGCAAGATTATCGAGAACTTCGCAACCTCTGAGGGTGGGAACAAAGGGATCGATATCGCAGGCAGTAAAGGACAGGCTATCATCGCGACCGCAGACGGACGCGTTGTGTATGCCGGTAACGCGCTGCGCGGTTACGGTAATCTGATTATCATCAAACATAACGATGATTACCTGAGTGCCTACGCCCATAACGACACAATGCTGGTCCGGGAACAACAAGAAGTTAAGGCGGGGCAAAAAATCGCTACCATGGGTAGCACCGGAACCAGTTCTACACGCTTGCATTTTGAAATTCGTTACAAGGGGAAATCCGTAAACCCGCTGCAGTACTTGCCGCAGCGATAAATTGACGGGGCATGCCAGCCAGGGTGTCTCGTTCAGGGATCACGGGTAGGAGCCACCTTATGAGTCAGAATACGCTGAAAGTTCATGATTTAAATGAAGACGCGGAATTTGATGAGAACGGAGCAGAGGCTTTTGACGAAAAAGCCTTAGTAGAAGAGGAACCCAGTGATAACGATTTGGCTGAAGAAGAGCTGTTATCGCAGGGCGCCACACAGCGTGTACTGGACGCGACTCAGCTTTACCTTGGGGAGATTGGTTACTCCCCACTGCTAACGGCCGAAGAAGAAGTCTATTTCGCACGTCGTGCTTTGCGTGGTGATGTTGCCTCGCGTCGTCGCATGATCGAAAGTAACCTGCGACTGGTCGTGAAAATTGCCCGCCGTTACGGCAATCGTGGTCTGGCTCTGCTGGATCTGATTGAAGAGGGCAACTTAGGTCTCATCCGCGCAGTTGAGAAGTTTGACCCGGAACGCGGGTTCCGTTTCTCAACCTACGCGACCTGGTGGATTCGTCAGACCATCGAACGGGCTATTATGAACCAGACCCGTACGATCCGACTGCCGATCCACATCGTCAAAGAGTTGAACGTCTATCTGCGTACCGCGCGCGAGTTGTCCCATAAACTGGACCACGAGCCAAGCGCAGAAGAAATTGCCGAACAACTCGACAAACCGGTTGATGACGTAAGCCGTATGCTGCGTCTCAACGAGCGCATTACCTCGGTTGACACCCCGCTGGGTGGCGACTCCGAAAAAGCGCTGCTGGACATCCTGGCCGATGAAAAAGACAACGGCCCGGAAGACACCACGCAGGACGATGACATGAAGCAGAGCATCGTCAAATGGCTGTTCGAACTGAACGCCAAACAGCGTGAAGTGCTGGCACGTCGTTTCGGTTTACTGGGGTATGAAGCTGCGACACTGGAAGACGTCGGCCGCGAAATTGGCCTGACCCGTGAACGTGTTCGTCAGATTCAGGTAGAAGGTCTGCGCCGCCTGCGTGAAATCCTGCAGGGGCAAGGTCTGAATATCGAAGCGCTTTTCCGCGAATAAGCATCCTTTCGTCAAAAAAGGCCCGTCGTGAGACGGGCCTTTTTCTTTTGTGCTACGGCTGGGCCGTTTCGTGCAGCAGACGCCATGTAATCCCGCCGCCTTCCTGATTAAGCACCGCGGTTGACCAGCGCACGTTGACGGGCAGGTCCGGCCGGGTTTGCGTCTCCCGGTAGTGCAGTACCGCGCCACGATCCCAGCGCTCGATCGTGGATAATTCGTCAATGACGATCTTCAGTCCGGGGCGGCTTCCTCGCTGACTGTGCAGAAAGTCCACAAGGCCGTGATAGTCGATATGAACGCCACCCGGTGGGATCATCAGAAAATCTGGCCGGAAACGGGCGAGCAGGGCGTCGGAGTCGCCTTCGCCTTTGCCTAACCAGTTTTCAAGCGCAATGTGGAGGTCGATAATGTCGTGTTCAAAAGGCGTCATGAATTCTCCTGTCGCAGCTGGGCGAGCACCTGCGTATTGTTAAGTCGGAAAACGTACAGTACAGGCAATAGGGTCATGCCTGCGGCAAAAAGAAACATTCCGTGCCAGGCGGCGAGCGGCGCCAGATAACTCTGCGCCAGACTCAGCACCTCTGCCAGCAGCAGGGCACCGGCAAAAAAACTCAACTGACGATTGAGATTCCACAGCGCGCTGGCATCCGGCATCTCTTCCCGGCGCGTTGTCAGAAAAGCGCTGCTCTGAGCGGTACTGCTGCACAGGCTTCCCCCCGCGCCCATCAGGGTAAACGCAACGACAGGAAGCAGCGTAGCCGAACTGACGTTAAGCAAAAGCAGAATGCCCGTCGCCTGCAGCAGGCAGCCGATAACAATCAGCGGCTGTGGGCCGATACGGTTAAAATAGCGTCCCGTCGCCGTGATGGCGATAAACGATGCCACGGACCACGGCAGCATGAGCATACCCGTTGCGGCTGGGCTCATGTTTGCCTCGTGCTGAAGATAAAACATGCCCGTGACGTTCACCCCGATAAATACGCCTGGAACGCATACATAGACAAGCATGGCAAAACGCAAAAGCGGGTCCGCGAGCAACCGCAGGTTGAGCAGTCTGGCCGCTTTCATCGCGGGTATTTCATGTTTAAGCCACAGGCAGGCCAACACAAAGGTCACGATGGCCACCGGAAGCGTCGCGAAAAATATCCACCGCCAGCTTAGCATCTGCACCAGCAGGCCCCCGATAGCGGGGGAGCAGGCGGGAGCAAGCAGCGCGACCAGCATGACCGCCGAGGAGAGTCTGGCTCGCTCGTGAGGCTGAAACAGTTGCCAGGTCAGCGCCTGTCCGACGGGGATCAGTAAGCCACCGCCCACGCCCTGCAGCACGCGCCAGGCGATCAGACTTTCCAGCGTTGCAGACAAGCCTGCCGCAGCAGAAGCCGCGCTGAACAGAAAAAGCGAGATCAGGATGACCCGTTTTGGTCCGAAGCGGCGCGTGAGCATGCTGCTGAACGGGATCGCCAGCGTCAGGCCGGCAATGTACCCGTTACTGACCCAGGCAAGCGCTGAAGGCGTGGCGTTAAGAGCTTGCGCCATCGCCGGAAAAGCGACGCTGGCAATAAACATGTTGATCAAATCAAGAAAAAAGCCCAGCAGATAGACAGCGGCGACTTTGCTGCGATATGTCATGGTGGATCCTCCCGTGAGGTGGCGTATCGTATCGACCCCGGAAGCACGGATAAACCTGACAAAGCGCGATATACTGTCAAAAAAATTTTGACGGTAAAAGGCGTAATGATGATTAACCTACAGCGGACGCAGATGTTTGTTGCGGTGGCCGATACCGGCAGCTTTACTGCCGCAGCCGATGCGCTGGGTCTGACAAAAGCCGTGGTCAGCTTCAATATTCGCCAGCTCGAAGCCGAGCTGGGGGTGACGCTGCTGCTGCGCTCCACCCGCCGCCTGACGTTAACCGAGGCGGGAGCGCTTTTTCATCAGCGCAGCGTGGCGCTTCTGAAGGACGCAGAACGGCTGCAGGATGACGTTCGCGCGAATCATGCAGGACTCACGGGTGAATTGCGGATCACCACCACCCCTGAGTATGGTTCGCGGGTCGTGGTACCGTTGCTGGCAAGGTTTAGCCAGCTGCACCCGGAGCTTCGCGTGCGTCATGTTTCGTCTTCACTCCATGCCGACCTGATCTCAGAGCGCTTTGACGTGGCTATTCGGTTGGGAACGCTTACCGACTCGCGCTACCACGCCGCATTGATTTCACATTTTTCCATCCTGCCCGTCGCGACGCCGGAATGGCGGACGAATCATCCGGTTGAATCGCTTGCGCAGCTGGCGCAAGCCGACTGGATTATTCACGAGCGCTTAGCGTCGCCGCTGCGCTGGCAGGTGAAAGATGCCAGCGGTGCGCCTGAAATGCTTGAGATAAAAAAAGCGCCGCGCCTGTTTGCCGACAGCGCGCAGGCGCTTATGGCCTTTGCGCTTGCGGGAAGTGGCGTGGCGTTACTGCCGGAATGGCTGGTGCGCGATGCGCTTGATGCGGGAAAACTGGTCCCGGTTTTACCGGAATATACCTTCGCGCGGCAGGGCATCCACGCGGTTTATCCGGATGCCCGGCACGTGCCTGCGAAAGTGCGCACCTTTATTGATTTTATGCGCGCCAGCGTGAATTAATCGTGCATCATCTTTTTGATGAGCGCAGAGAACTGCTCCCGTTCGGCCTTATTAAGACGCCCTAAAAACGCCTCATCCACCTCGTTGCCGACCGGCTGGCAGTCTGCAAGCAGGGCTTCGCCTTCCGGCGTCAGGAAGACAAACCGGCGGCGCTTGTCTGCGGGATCGTGCTCGCGTTTGACCAGCCCGCGCGCCTCCATTCGGCTGAGCATCTCCGCAAGAGTCGCCTTCGTGCTGACCGCCACTTCGGTCAATGCCACCTGCTCAATGCCCGGGTGCTCGGCAATGGAGCGCATAACCGCATACTGCGGCTTGGTCAGTTCCGGCAGGGAATGTTGCCACTTAGCGGTATGCTGTTGAAAAAGCTGACGTAACAGGTGGAACGCCTCTTGTCTAAGTTCCATGAACACTCCGACAGAAAAAATCACCCCCTATGATAGCCGCTAAAGCCCGGGATGATAACGCGGGATTTTTTAGTAATTAATGTGATCGTGTGCGAACGATCTTGTCAGTAGAGCGATCCGGGAGTAGTTTATCTATAAAAGTTCGTACACGAACAAATTGATTGAGGTGATGAATGAGATTGATCGTGGGAATGACAGGAGCAACGGGGGCTCCGCTGGGCGTGGCGCTGCTGCTGGCGCTGAGGGAAATGCCGGAGGTAGAGACCCATCTGGTCATGTCGAAGTGGGCAAAAACAACCATTGAGCTGGAAACGCCTTACAGCGTGCAGGACGTTGCTGCGCTGGCTGACGTTGTTCACAGCCCGGCTGACCAGGCCGCCACCATCTCCTCCGGCTCGTTTCGCACCGACGGCATGATCGTCATTCCCTGCAGCATGAAAACGCTGGCGGGGATCCGCGCGGGCTACGCCGAAGGGCTGGTGGGCCGTGCGGCAGATGTGGTGCTGAAAGAGGGGCGCAAGCTGGTGCTCGTTCCCCGCGAAACGCCGCTCAGCACCATTCATCTGGAGAACATGCTGGCGCTTTCCCGCATGGGCGTGGCGATGGTGCCGCCCATGCCTGCGTATTACAACCACCCGCAAACCGCCGATGATATCACCCAGCATATCGTCACCCGTGTGCTCGACCAGTTTGGTCTGGAGCACAAAAAGGCGCGCCGATGGAACGGGTTGCGGGAGGCGAAACATTTTTCACAGGAGAACAAAGATGGCATTTGATGATTTGAGAAGCTTCCTGCAGGCGCTCGATGAGCAAGGGCAACTGCTGAAAATTGAGGAAGAGGTGAATGCGGAGCCGGATCTGGCGGCGGCAGCCAACGCCACAGGCCGTATTGGCGACGGCGCGCCCGCGCTGTGGTTCGACAATATTCGTGGCTTTACCGATGCCCGCGTGGTGATGAACACCATCGGCTCGTGGCAAAACCACGCCATATCGATGGGGCTGCCAGCGAATACCCCGGTAAAAAAACAGATCGACGAGTTTATTCGCCGCTGGGATAAATTCCCCGTTGCGCCGGAGCGCCGCGCTAACCCGGCCTGGGCGCAAAATACGGTCGACGGTGAAGACATTAACCTGTTCGATATCCTGCCGCTGTTTCGCCTGAACGACGGTGACGGCGGTTTTTATCTCGATAAAGCGTGCGTTGTCTCGCGCGATCCGCTCGACCCGGACCATTTCGGCAAGCAGAACGTCGGGATCTACCGCATGGAGGTCAAGGGCAAGCGCAAGCTCGGCCTGCAGCCGGTACCGATGCACGATATCGCCCTCCATCTGCACAAAGCGGAAGAGCGCGGGCAAGATCTGCCGATCGCGATTACTCTCGGCAACGACCCGATCATCACCCTGATGGGCGCCACGCCGCTGAAATACGATCAGTCTGAGTATGAAATGGCCGGCGCGCTGCGCGAAAGCCCGTACCCGATTGCCACCGCGCCGCTGACCGGCTTCGACGTGCCGTGGGGGTCTGAAGTGATCCTGGAAGGGGTGATTGAAGGCCGCAAACGTGAAATCGAAGGGCCGTTCGGCGAGTTTACCGGACACTATTCCGGTGGCCGTAATATGACGGTGGTCCGTATCGACAAAGTTTCTTACCGCACCAAACCGATCTTCGAATCCCTTTACCTCGGCATGCCGTGGACCGAGATTGACTATCTGATGGGACCAGCCACCTGCGTGCCGCTTTACCAGCAGCTGAAGGCGGAATTCCCGGAAGTGCAGGCGGTGAACGCGATGTACACCCACGGTCTGCTGGCAATTATCTCCACCAAAAAACGCTACGGTGGTTTTGCCCGCGCGGTCGGTTTACGCGCCATGACCACGCCGCACGGTCTGGGCTACGTGAAGATGGTGATTATGGTGGATGAGGATGTCGATCCGTTCAACCTCCCGCAGGTGATGTGGGCGCTCTCATCGAAGGTCAATCCGGCAGGGGATCTGGTGCAGCTGCCGAACATGTCAGTGCTTGAACTCGACCCTGGCTCCAGCCCGGCGGGCATTACCGACAAACTGATTATTGATGCCACCACGCCTGTTGCACCGGACACCCGTGGCCACTACAGCCAGCCGGTACAGGATCTGCCTGAAACTAAAGCCTGGGCTGAAAAACTGACCGCGATGCTGGCAGCACGCCAATAAGGAGGAAAAGATGATTTGTCCACGTTGTGCCGATGAGCATATTGAAGTGATGGCGACGTCACCGGTGAAAGGGGTCTGGACCGTTTATCAGTGCCAGCATTGTCTTTATACCTGGCGCGATACCGAACCGCTGCGTCGTACCAGCCGCGAGCATTACCCGGAAGCGTTCCGCATGACGCAGAAGGATATTGATGAAGCACCGCAGGTGCCGACGATCCCGCCGCTGTTGTAAAAATAAGCCCGGTAGCGCTGCGCTTACCGGGCCTAAGGGTTTTGTAGGTCGGGTAAGGCGAAGCCGCCACCCGACAAAACAGACCGCAGAAAACTAAACCAGACTCTTCAACCGATAAATCCACTCCAGCGCCTGACGTGGCGTCAGTGAATCCGGGTCGAGGTTCTCCAGCGCTTCCACAGCAGGCGACGTTTCTTCAGCTGGCGCCAACAGCGACATCTGGGTGCCATCAATCTGCGTCGCCGCCGCATTCGGCGAGAGGCTTTCCAGCTCACGCAGCTTCTGGCGAGCGCGCTTGATCACCTCTTTTGGTACACCTGCCAGCGCCGCAACGGCCAGGCCATAGCTCTTGCTCGCCGCGCCATCCTGCACCGTGTGCATAAAGGCAATGGTATCGCCGTGCTCCAGCGCATCAAGATGAACGTTAGCCACGCCTTCCATTTTCTCCGGCAGCTGCGTCAGCTCGAAGTAGTGGGTGGCGAACAGCGTCATGGCCTTGATTTTATTCGCGAGGCTTTCAGCACAGGCCCAGGCCAGAGACAGGCCGTCATAGGTTGAGGTTCCGCGTCCTACCTCATCCATCAGCACCAGGCTGTGCTCCGTCGCGTTATGCAGAATATTAGCCGTTTCGGTCATCTCGACCATGAAGGTTGAGCGACCGCTCGCCAGATCGTCCGCTGCCCCAACGCGGGTGAAGATACGATCGATGGGGCCAATCTCCACTTTTTGCGCCGGGACGTAGCTGCCGATATAGGCGAGCAAAGCAATCAGCGCCGTCTGGCGCATGTAGGTACTCTTACCGCCCATGTTCGGGCCGGTAATGATCAGCATTCTTCTCTGCGGCGACAGGCTCAGCGGGTTGGCGATGAACGGTTCGTTCAGCACCTGCTCAACGACCGGGTGACGGCCTTCCGTAATGCGAATGCCGGGCTTGTCGGTAAAGGTCGGGCAGGTATAGTTCAGCGTTTCAGCCCGTTCTGCCAGGTTCACCAGCACGTCCAGCTCCGCCAGCGCGCTGGCGCTGAGCTGTAGGTCAGCAAGGTGCGGCATCAGCATGTCGAACAGCTCGTCATACAGCTGTTTTTCCAGCGCCAGGGCTTTACCTTTCGAGGTGAGTACTTTGTCCTCGTACTCTTTCAGCTCGGGAATGATGTAACGCTCGGCGTTTTTCAAGGTCTGACGACGTACGTAGTGAATCGGCGCCAGATGGCTTTGCCCGCGGCTGATCTGAATGTAGTAACCGTGTACCGCGTTATACCCCACTTTCAGCGTGTCGAGCCCAAGACGCTCGCGCTCGCGGATTTCCAGCTTATCCAGGTAGTCCGTCGCACCGTCAGCCAGCGCGCGCCATTCGTCCAGCTCCTCGTTGTAGCCTGGAGCAATCACGCCGCCGTCGCGCACCAGAACCGGAGGCGCATCAATAATGGCGCGCTCCAGCAGCTCGCGAAGTTCAGTGAATTCGCCCATCGTTTCGCGGAGTTTCTGTACCGGCGCGCTGTCAACGTCACTCAGCTGAGCACGCAGCTCCGGCAGCTGCTGGAAAGCATGTCGCATCCGCGCAAGGTCGCGTGGTCGCGCGGTGCGCAGAGCCAGACGGGCCAGGATACGCTCCAGATCGCCCACCTGGCGCAGGACCGGCTGCAGCTCGGTATAGCGATCCTGCAACGCAGCAATCGTCTGCTGGCGGCAAACCAGCGTATCGGTATCGCGAATCGGCATATGCAGCCAGCGCTTCAGCATGCGACTGCCCATTGGCGTCACCGTGCTGTCGAGCACCGACGCGAGCGTGTTTTCAACGCCACCTGCCAGGTTCTGGGTGATCTCCAGGTTACGGCGCGTGGCGGCATCCATGATGATGCTGTCCTGCTGGCGCTCCATGGTGATAGAGCGGATATGCGGCAGGGCGGTGCGCTGGGTGTCTTTCACGTACTGCAGCAGGCAACCTGCGGCACACAGCCCGCGTGGAGCATTTTCCACGCCAAAGCCAATCAGATCGCGGGTACCGAACTGCAGGTTCAGCTGCTGGCGCGCGGTATCAATTTCAAATTCCCACAGCGGGCGACGGCGCAATCCGCGACGGCCTTCAATCAGCGCCATTTCGGCGAAGTCTTCGGCGTAGAGCAATTCTGCCGGGTTGGTTCGCTGCAGTTCGGCAGCCATCGTTTCGCGGTCAGCCGGCTCACTCAGGCGAAAACGCCCGGAGCTGATGTCCAGCGTGGCGTAGCCAAACCCTTTGCCGTCCTGCCACAGCGCCGCCAGCAGGTTATCCTGGCGCTCCTGGAGCAGGGCTTCATCACTGATGGTGCCTGGCGTGACGATGCGCACGACTTTGCGCTCAACCGGGCCTTTCGAGGTTGCCGGATCGCCGATTTGTTCGCAGATGGCAACGGACTCACCCTGATTCACCAGCTTGGCCAAGTAGTTTTCAACCGCGTGGTGCGGGATACCGGCCATCGGGATGGGCTCGCCTGCGGATGCGCCACGTTTGGTTAGCGAGATGTCGAGCAACTGCGAGGCACGTTTAGCATCGTCATAAAACAGCTCGTAAAAATCGCCCATGCGGTAAAACAGCAGGATTTCCGGATGCTGTGCCTTCAGCTTCAGGTACTGCTGCATCATCGGCGTATGTGCGTCGAAATTGTCGATTGTGCTCATGGAGTTATGATGTCCATTTCTTTGAAAATAAACCGTTTTGAGCGGCTCAGTGGCCGTTTGTTCGTTCTATTGTCGCATGAAAAAAAGGTACGGCGCAGAAAAATGTGGCGGCTTTACGAGGCGCCTTCAGACATTAACTCAATGACGATTTTTCCATGCTCAACGCCCACCCTGACCTGGGAGTTGGTGGTAAAGCCCGCCTTTTCAAGCCAGTCTCCTTTTAAGCTCAGCGCCGCATGCACGCTGTATCGCTTTGGTATCTTCGTTTTTCGATCCTCGTGACGTTTTCTGAAATATCCCACTTTTAAATGGCGGTAGGGTTTGCCGATCGCGATCTCTTTCATAGGGTCTCCAGACTATACGGACAACGGTCATTCCTGATGCCTGTATAAAATACCAGTGATTTTCAGGATGTGCAGGGTTAATAGTGGAATCAGGCTTCAGAAAACGGAATGCAACACCTGAAATCCACAATTTTAAAGTGTATTATTGATGCATCTTATTATTTGGTAAGTCGCTATGACCGGTAAACGCATATCACGTGAAAAAGAGACCATCGCGAAAATGATCGCGTTGTACGCAAAGCAGTGTCCACAGGCTTCTCAGGAAGCGGGGCATTATCAGGCGCTCAACGCGTATGCTGATAAGCGCCTGGATAAGTGCGTTTTTGGTGAAGAAAAGCCCGCCTGTAAACAATGCCCGGTGCACTGCTACCAGCCTGCCAGACGTGAACAGATGAAGCAGATTATGCGCTGGGCAGGCCCGCGTATGTTATGGCGTCACCCCATTCTGACCGTCCGCCATCTGATGGATGACCGTCGTCCGGTGCCGGAACTGCCGGAGAAGTATCGCCCGAAAAAGTGAACCGATCAGCTTCGTAGCGGGCGGCAAATCACGTTCAGGGCCAGCGCGCTGCAGAGTGGAAAGAGCGCCAGCAGCAGCCACGGGTAAATCGCCTGCGTTGAAGGCACCAGCGCGCGATCCAGCAGGCTGCCAAATAACAAGTTTCCAGCCAGTACCGCAATGCCTCCTGCGGTGGAGAGTGCGCCATAGTGCGCGCCCAGCGTGGATTCATCGGCGAACCGCGGAATGAGATCTTTTGCCGACGGCACCAGCAGCATCTGCCCCAGCGTCAGCAGCGTGACAAACGAGACCGAGGGCAGAAGCCGCAGCCAGCCCTCAGGCGGTTCTGTTGCCGCAAACATTGCCACGCTCGCAAAGGCGGCGGAAAGCAGCAAAAAGCCCACCGGAAGAATGTTCACCGCGCCCACGCGTCGGGCGAAACGCGCCAGCGGCAGCTGTAAGGTAATGATCAGAACGGAGGCCAGCATAAAAAGCGGGCCGAGATCTTTCTCGTTACCGCCGGAGCGCTGGATCTCCACCGGCAGCGCCAGATAGAGCTGGTTATAGCTTAACAGCCAGGAGCTGTAGGCAATGATAAAGGCGACAAAGCGCGGCTGGCGGAACGTCGTCCACCAGGGCACTATTTTTATCTTCTGTGAACGTTGCCCGGCAGCAGGCAGACAGAAGTAAAGCACCACTAGCGCAATGATAAAGACGCCTGCCCCCGCCAGCGCCACCTGGCGGAAGCCAAGCCCCGTTAGCAGAGCGCCAGCAACCGGGCCCAGTACCGCGCCGAGCTCCCCGCAGACGGCAAAGAGCGCAAACCACTCCGCCCGGCTTCGTTTCCCTTTCGCCTCGCTGTGGGTACCCGCTTTCGCCAGCAGAGCCTCAATTGAGGGAGAAAATAGCGCGCCGCCGACGCCCGTCAGACACGCGCCCAGAATAATCGGCCACAGCGATCCCCCGAAGGCCAGCAGCAGATAGCCTGAAACACGAACTATACAGCCGCTGAGGATGATGACCTTCGCGCCAAACCGGTCCGAGAGCGCACCGCCAACGATAAACATCCCCTGCTGCGAGAACGTGCGCAGGCCCAGGATCAGCCCGATGAGCCCGCCGGAGAGCAGCATGTCGTCACGCAGAAATATCGCCAGGAAGGGAACGACGGCGTAAAAACCAATGTTAAAAACAAACTGACTACCCAGTAAAACGGGCGGCCAG
Source organism: Enterobacter cloacae complex sp. P43RS (assembly GCF_014930585.1). Classification (NCBI taxonomy): domain Bacteria; kingdom Pseudomonadati; phylum Pseudomonadota; class Gammaproteobacteria; order Enterobacterales; family Enterobacteriaceae; genus Enterobacter; species Enterobacter cloacae complex sp. P43RS. The sequence goes on along the minus strand of NZ_JADBRJ010000002.1, from coordinate 151,875 downwards.
AGCGTGGTGGCGGGGCGAAGGGACATTGTCGATCACTCGTCCCTAAACGATAAAGTGAATATGCTTTTTGCCATGAAACGGCGAGATCTCAATTTTAGTTTTGACCCGGAAGACATCCCAGAGCAACGACTCGGATAAGATGTCCTGCGGCGTTCCGGTCGCCACAATTTGCCCTTTCTGCATCACAATCAGCGAGTCGCAGAACATTGAAGCGTGGTTGAGATCGTGGATGGCGACGATACTGGTAACGGGTAATTGGCTGATCAACTGCATCAGCTGCATCTGATGATGGATATCCAGGTGGTTGGTCGGTTCATCCAGCAGGATTTCGGTTGGCGTTTGTGCCAGCGCGCGGGCAATATGCACCCGCTGACGCTCGCCGCCGGACAGGCTCAGCCAGCCCTGCTCGCTGCGGTCCAGCATATCGACACGCTGCAGAGCCGCGGTGACGGTGTCGTCATCCTGCGCGCTCCAGTTAGAAAAAGGGGAGTGGTGCGGAATACGTCCAAGTTTGACCACGTCGCGCACGCGCATGTTGGCGTCGGTCATCCCGTGCTGCTCAACGAACGCCACCCGGCGGGCAAGCTGCTTTTTGGCGATGCGGGAAATGTCCTGCCCGTCCAGGGTCACGCTGCCCGCATCCGGGCGACGCAGGCCTGCCAGGATACGCAAAAGGGACGATTTGCCGCAGCCGTTAGGACCAAGCAAACCCACCGTTTCGCCGCGTGAAACCTTCAGCGAGACACCATTGACGATAACTTTTTTGCCTACCTTCCAGGTAATATTTTCAGCGCAGATACTCATCACTTATTCCTTGAGCGGTAGATAATCACGGCAAAGAAAGGCACGCCCACCAGCGCGGTGACCACGCCGACGGGCAGGCTCTGCGGGGCAATCAGCATGCGCGAGGCGATATCGGCCAGCACCATCAGGATCGCCCCCGCCAGCGCGCTGGCAATCAGCAGCGTGCGGTGCAGCGGCCCGAACAGGAAGCGCATGACGTGCGGCACCACCAGCCCTACAAAGCCGATTGAGCCCGCCATGCTGACGATGGTCGCGGTGATCAGGGCCGTGGTGGTAAACAGGGCAAGACGCACCCAGGGCACGGCAATGCCTAAAGAGGCAGCCGCGTCATCACCAAAGGTAAAGGCGTCCAGCGCCCGGGAATAGTAGAGGCAGACGGCAAGGCCCGCCAGCACGACAACCAGCGCCAGCTGGAATTCCGGCCAACGCACGCCGCTAAAGCTGCCCAGCAGCCAGAACATCACGTCGCGCGCCTGCTGCGCGCTGGCGGAGGTGCTGATGGTGTAAGCGGTAATGGCGTTGAAAAGCTGAGATGCAGCAACGCCTGCCAGAATGGTGCGTTCATTGCCGCCGCGCGCGCCGTTCGTCAGAAAGGCGACAAACGCAAAGGCGGCGAACGCCCCGGCAAACGCGCCCGCAGAGAGCGACACCGCGCCGGTGCCGATGCCCAGGACGACGACCGACACCGCCCCTGTTGAGGCACCCGCCGACACGCCGAGCACGTAGGGTTCCGCCAGCGCGTTCTTCAGCAGGCTTTGCAGCACGGCACCGCAGATGGCTAAACCGGCCCCGCAGCAGGCCGCCACCAGCGCGCGGCTCAGGCGAAAGTCCCAGATCACGCTCTCATAGATGCGGTTGAGCGGAACGTCGGTCAGCCCCAGCTTATTACCAATAGCGTAAAAGACGTTGGACAGCGGAATCGACAGCTCGCCGACGCTGACACCAAGAGCAATCACTAAAAACAGCAGGACAACGGCAAGCAGAGCGGATGTGGTCAGGATCAGGCCCTGGCGGGCCTGAAGTACGGCTGCCGTCATCAGTTCAGCCCCAGTTTTCTGAGCTGTTCACCCACCTGTTCAGCACCGTAAATCGTACGAATCGTCGGGTTCATCGCCTGACCGTCCATCACCACGATATGGCCTTTATTGACGGCATCAAGCTGGCTCACGGCAGGATCGCTTTTCAGGAATTTGATTTTCTCATCCGCGTTATCCAGCGCCCAGCGGTTGCGGTCCAGACTGGAGACGACAATCACATCAGGGTTCGCGGCAATAATACTTTCCCAGCCGACGGTCGGCCATTCGGTCTCAGCGGTAATGGCGTTATGGCCACCCAGCACGTTAGCAATAAAACCGGAGGCGCTGTTTTTCCCGCCGACATAGGCATCTGCCGAAGGCGAGGCGCTTGAGAACCAGAAAACAAACGAGAGATCTTTTTTGTTTTTACCAAATTCCTGACGCAGGTCGGCCTCACGTTTTTTGAAATCAGCGATAACGGCCTGGCCGCGCGCTTCAACGTTGAAAATCTTCGCGAAATCTTCAATCTCTTTATAAAGGTACGTCATATCCCACAGCGTCTGGCGGCTGCCGTACATATCGCCTGCCGCTTTTTTGGTGGCGCACATGCCTGGAGATAAATAGCTGTTCACGCCGACGGTAGCCAGATCTTCACGTTTTGCGACCTTACTTTCCGGCCCAAGCAGCAGCGGCAGCTGGGCAGGAACAAAATCGGGGTTTTGCGCAAGGATGGATTCAAGAGTCGGAATTTCGACGGTCAGGGTTTTGATTTTTGTATTCTGCTCAGCCAGTTGCGGCAGCACCTTGGTCGGCCAGAAGGCACTGGCTTTGACCTTATCTTCCAGCCCCAGCAGGAGCAAAATTTCCACGGTGTTCTGACCGAGGGCCACGACGCGTTCCGGCGCTTTAGTGAATGTCTCTTTATAGCCACAGTTTTCAATCGTCAGAGGATATGTGGTTGCCAGAGCAGAACTGACCGACGCAATCGCCAGGCCTAACGCGCAGATGACCTTCTTCATGAAACGCTACCCTTCATTAATATTATTTTTGATGCAAATGAAACGCATTATTAAGGCGGAATTTTATACAGAGGAAAATATATTGTGTCAATGAGGGACAATTGCGCAGGGTGACGAAAAGCGGCGCCATAAGCGGCGCCGGAATGACGGGTTAAAGCAGGCTCTCTTTATCGATTCCCAGACGTTTCATGCGAGAGAGCAGGGTAGTGCGTTTCAGCCCCAGCCGCTGAGCTGCGCCCTTCGGTCCGGCTACCACGCCGTTGGTCTCTTTCAGTACGCGCAATATCAGCTGATATTCATCTTCGCCTTCCTGCGCAACTTCTGCCGAAAGCGTGGGGGCTTCCTGAAGGGAGACTTCAGGCAAAGAGAGCTGCAGCACGTTCCCGCGCGTCAGCAGCACCGCGCGCTCAATGACGTTTTCCAGCTCGCGCACATTGCCGGGCCACTCCATCGACGAGAGGGTACGTAGCGTTTCGGCAGGAATACTGTCGATATTCCTCCCCATCCGGCGGGCAATCTTCGCGGTAAAGGCCTTCACCAGCAGCGGAATATCTTCCGGGCGCTCGCGCAGCGGCGGCAGGCAGATCGGAAAGACGTTCAGGCGATAGTAGAGATCGCTGCGAAACTCGCGGTCGGCGACCATCTTTTTCAGGTCGCGGTTGGTGGCGGCAATCAGCCGCACGTCGGTCTGGATCAGCTTGTTGCTGCCGAGGCGCTCAAACTCCTGCTCCTGCAAAACGCGCAGCAGCTTGGGCTGCAGCTCCAGCGGCATATCGCCCACTTCGTCGAGGAACAAGGAGCTTTTATCCGCCAGTTCAAAACGGCCCAGCCGCTGGCTGCTGGCCCCGGTAAAGGCGCCGCGCTCGTGGCCGAAGAGGTCACTTTCCAGCAGACCCGCGGGCATCGCCGCGCAGTTCATCTTCACCATCCGGCGGCTGTTGCGGTTGCTCAGGTTATGAATGGCGCGCGCTATCAGCTCTTTACCGGTGCCGGTTTCACCGAGGATCAGCACCGTGCTGTCGCTCTGGGCCACCATCTCCACCTGCTTAAGCACGCTGTACATGGCATCGCTGCGCCCGATGATTTCGCCAAACTCGCTGTCTACGTTGTTGAGCTGTTCGGTCAGGGCCAGGTTTTCGTCCACCAGCCGCTCTTTCAGGCGGTGGATCTCCTGATAGGCGAGGGCGTTATCCAGCGCGATGGAAATACGCTCGGCGATCTGGCGCAGCAGCTTCAGGTTGGCGGTGGTAAACACGGCTTCATCGCACTGCGCCAGTTTGAGCACCCCAAGCATGGTGCTGCCGGACATCAGCGGCAGCAGGCACAGGGTCTGAATTTTGTTGCCCCAGGTGTTAAACAGCATCCGCTCGTACGGCGCCACCGGGTCCTGCTCGCTGAGATTCAGCAGCAGGATCTCTTTGCTTTTAAATACCCGCTCAGAAAGGGTGCCCGCTTCGTCCACCTCGCTCTGCTCGTGCGCCGGGTTGGCCTCATCAAGATAGTGGGTGGAGTAGATGTTCAGCTTGCCTTTGCGGTTCCCGCGTAGCGCGATGCTGATGGCGTCGATCCTGAAATAGTGGTGGATCTCCTTGGCGACTTCGCTGACCAGCTCGTCCATGTCGAGCCTTGAGAGTACGGCGTTGGTGATGGCGACCAGAATGCGGAAGTTATCGCGCTCGCGGCTCAGCAGGTCGTAATCCACGTTATTGGTGACGCGGCTTTGGATCTGCTCCGCGACGACGGCCACAATCTGGGCAAGGGTGTGCAGCCGCTCGTACTCCGCCTCGCTCCAGGGCTGGTCGGTAGTGCGGATAAACTCGCAGCCGCCAAAAATATGGCCCTCCGCCGCCAGCGGCAGCATGCCGTAATGACCGAAAGGCTGATAGAGATTGCTCTCTGCCAGCCGCGGCCATGCCATCCGAAACTCTTCAAAATTGCAGTGCAGCACTTCAGGCCGGGAGAGAATGCGGCGCACCGGGCCGTGCGCGAGGTACGTTTCGTCTTCGTATTCAAACGTTTTGCCATTCTCGCGCGTGTAATAGTAGCTCGCGCGGTGCGTTCCGCTATGCCAGAGCACAATCGCCGCGCTGTCCGCCAGCGCTGATTGCCTGACCAGCCGCGTCAGGGCATCGCTCAGCGCGCCGAGATCGGGCTGTTGTAAAAGTGTGCGCGTGATGTCAAACAGGCCCTGCTGTCCAAGATCGCTCATCGGTGTATACGGCATTATTGCTTTCCAATAGAAACTGGCAAAAAAGAGACTTCACTGCTGACCGCTTATGGCGCGGTTCTAGCAAATTCGGGGTAACGGCTCAGCGTGCGGTAGATCCAGCGTGCGCTTCACGCCATAAAGTCCGGTCAGGCGCACCCCTTTGCGCTCAACCACGTCTCCAATGATGGCCGCATCTTTCCCTAAGGGATGCGCTCTCAGCTGTTCAAGTACGGCTTCCGCCGCCGAACGTTCCACGCCGATCGCCAGCTTGCCCTCGTTGGCAAAGTTTAGCGGGTCAAGCCCTAAAAGCTCACACAGCCCCCGCACGGCAGGCTTAACGGGCAGGTCGCGCTCGCTCAGTTCAATCCCGCACCCGCTGCTTGCGGCGAACTCGTGGACAACGGCATTCACCCCGCCCCGGGTGGCGTCGCGCAGGGCTTTGACACCCGGTATGTCGCGCAGCGTCTGGATAAGCGGGGTGAGCACCGCGCAGTCGCTGCGAAGCTCGCCGTCCAGCCCCAGGCCTTCGCGCAGGTTCAGGATGGTTGCCCCGTGGCAGCCCAGCGTTCCGCTGACAATCAGCACGTCGCCCACCGAAAGCCGCTGCGCGCCCCAGTGAACGTCGGCGGGGATCGCCCCCATTCCGGCGGTGTTGATGAAGAGCTTATCCGCCGCGCCGCGCTGGACCACTTTGGTATCCCCGGTGACGATAGCGATCCCCGCCTCGCGGGCGGTGTGCGCCATGCTGTTGACCACTGCCGCAAGCGTCTCCATCGGTAATCCTTCTTCGAGGATAAATCCGCACGAGAGGTAGCGCGGAATGGCGCCGCTGACGGCCACGTCGTTGGCCGTACCGCAGACGGCGAGCTTGCCAATATCGCCGCCCGGGAAGAATAGCGGGTCAATCACGTAGCTGTCGGTGGAGAACGCCAGCCGGTCGCCGTGTGCGGTGAGGGTTGAGAGCGCGATGCGCGCCTGATCCTCCTGCTCGGCGAGCCAGGGGTTATTAAAGGCCTCCATGAACAGCCTGTTAATCAGCTGCTGCATCGCCTGTCCACCGCTTCCGTGCGCCATTTCCACCGTGTTCATGCTTCACACTCCTGGTTGCGATACTGATACCACGCGGCGCATGCCCCTTCAGAGGAGACCATCAGCGCGCCAAACGCGGTTTGCGGGTTACAGGTGTTGCCAAATAGCGGGCAGTGATGAGGTTTGCATTTGCCGGTAAGCACCTCGCCGCAGCGGGCCCGGGGATCGTCGCACACCTGCTGCGGCTGAGGGCGGAAGTGCGCTTCGGCATCAAATTCGCGATAGGCAGGCGTCAGGTGCACGCCGGATTCGGCAATCAGCCCCAGCCCACGCCACTCGCTGTCGCCCTCAACGCTAAACACGTCGGCAATCGCCTGCTGCGCCCGTTCATTTCCCGCATCGGGCACCACGCGGCGGTACTGGTTTTCGACCGCGCTCAGGGACGCTATTTTCTGCTCAACCAGCATGGCTACGCCTTGCAGTAGATCAAGCGGTTCGAAACCAGCCACCACTAACGGACGATTGTGCTGATCAGCGATAAAACCGTAGGCGTCTGTGCCAATCACCATGCTGACGTGGCCCGGCGCCAGAAACGCATCGATGCCGTTGTCTGGCTCTTCGAGCAGGCTGCGCAGCGTGGGAATGAGCGTAATATGCTGGCAGAAAAAGAAAAAGTTAGTGACGTTTCGCGCTTTCGCCTGCTGCAGCGTGATGGCCGTAGCGGGCATGGTGGTTTCAAAACCCAGCCCGAAAAAGACGACCTTGCGCTCAGGGTTAGCCTCTGCCAGCGTCAGGGCATCCATCGGCGAGTAAACGATCCGCACGTCCGCGCCGCGCGCCTTCGCCTGCAGCAGCGAGCCGTTTTTCCCCGGCACGCGCATCGCGTCGCCAAAGGTGCAGAAAATGACGTCGGGCTGGCCGGCAATTTCGATGCAGCTGTCGATACGCCCCATCGGCAAAACGCACACCGGGCAGCCGGGGCCGTGAATAAACTCAATGTTCTCCGGCAGCAGCTGGTCGAGGCCAAACTTGAAGATGGCGTGCGTGTGCCCGCCGCACACCTCCATGATCCGCAGCGGCCTTTCGTTCGTGTAGTCCAGCAGCGCCGCGCGCGTTTTCAGATGTCCGATAAGCTGCATCACCTGTTCTGGCGCGCGGTATTCATCAACGTAACGCATAGGCTAGCGCTCCTCGCCGTACAGGAGCGCGCCCACGTCCGGCTCCACGTCAAACATGTTTTGCAGCGCGTCCAGCGTGTCGCGGGCTTCCGCTTCGTTAATCACGCTCATCGCAAACCCCACGTGGACCAGCACCCACTGGCCGAGGCGCGACGCGCCCGTCTCATCGGTGCTGCCCACCAGCGTCAGATCCACGTCGCGCAGGATGCCGCAAACCTCCACTTTGGCCTGATTGCCGTCGAGGGAATGGATTTGTCCCGGTACGCCTATGCACATCGTTCGCTCTCCAGCCATTCCAGCCAGGCGTCCATGCCGTCGCCGCGCGTGGCGGAAACCAGCAGGATGTGAATGTCCGGGTTCACCTCGCGGGCATAGGCAAGGCACTTATCCACGTCGAAGTTCAGGTACGGCAGCAGATCGACTTTGTTCAGCAGCATGAGGGAGGCGGCGGCGAACATGTGCGGGTACTTCAGCGGCTTGTCCTCTCCTTCAGTCACGGAGAGCACCGCCACTTTATGCCGTTCGCCGAGGTCGAAGCTTGCCGGGCATACCAGGTTACCGACGTTTTCGATAAACAGGATGCCGTTATCCGCCAGCGGCAGGCGAGGGGCGGCGTCGGCAATCATCTGCGCATCCAGGTGGCAGCCCTTGCCGGTGTTAACCTGGATGGCGGGCGTCCCGGTTTCGCGGATGCGCGCTGCGTCGTTAACGGTTTGCTGATCGCCTTCGATCACCGCGCAGGAGACGCGTTCGTTCAGGCGCGTGAGCGTTTCGGTCAGCAGCGTGGTTTTGCCGGAGCCGGGGCTGGAGACCAGGTTCAGCACCAGCAGTTGACGCGCGGCAAAGCGGGCGCGGTTGCGGGCGGCGATCTGGTTATTTTTGTCCAGCACGTCGATCTCCACCTCCAGCATCTGGCGCTGGCTTATGCCCGGCGCGTGGGTGCCCGCTTCGCCGTGGCCGTAATGCAGATCGCCCGTGTCGGAGCGCTGCGGCGCAAAGGTGATGCCGGTCAGGGCCGCCGCAGGACGCGGGGCAGGGGAAAAGGGCGCGGAGCGAAACGCGGAGTGGGGACGGTGTTCATCCCCTTCTATATACAGGTTGCCTTCGGCGCAACCGCAGGTGCTACACATACATTACTCCTTCTCGATTTCGAGGCGTTGGATCTGCATACCCTCATCCGCCACGATGCGAAGATCCGTGCTCTGACACTGCGGGCAGCGCTGAACCTTTGATGAGAGCAGGGTGACGTACTGCTGGCACTGCTCACACCAGCACTCCGCCTGCTGCTCGTCGATATGCAGCGCGCAGCCTTCCGCCAGCGTGCCGCGGCACACCAGCTCAAAACAAAAGTGCAGGGCGCTGGTCTCGACGCAGGAAAACGCCCCGACCTTCAGCCAGACGCCGGTGACGCGCTTCGCGTGGTTTTGCACTGCCTGCTGTTCGATAAGTTCCAGAGCCCGCTGGCAGAGGGTGATTTCGTGCATGACGCCTCCTCAATGATTTGCGCCAGTAAATGCAATAACGGTGCCAGCTTGATTTGCGTTACGGCGTGACGATGTCAGCGCTGTCGAAATGACACGTCGACACGGCGGCGTTGACAGTATCTTTTTTGATAAAAATCATTCAAATCAACAAATTAAAAACTGGCACGGAATCTGCTTAACAGCCGCTATCTCCATTAACCGGATACCTTCTATGACTATTTGGGAAATTAGCGAAAAAGCGGATTACATCGCGCAGCGCCACCAGCAGCTTCAGGATCAGTGGCACCTCTACTGTAACTCTCTGGTTCAGGGGATCACCCTGTCAAAAGCCCGACTGCATCATGCGATGAGCTGTGCGGCGCAGGGGGATATGCGCTTTGTCCTGTTCGGTCATTTCACGGTCTTTGTGACCCTGGCAGACAGCTTTAACAGCCACACCATCGAGTACTACGTTGAGAATAAAGAGGGTGAAAAACAACGTATTGCGCAGGCGCAGCTGATGGCCGACGGCATGGTCGACGGCTACGTCAGCAACCGCGATCGCCAGCAGGTGCTTGAGCACTATCTGGAGAAAATCGCGCCGGTTTACAACGGTCTCTACGCCGCGGTTGAGCACGACTTGCCGGTCGACCTCAAACAGCTCGTCGTGGGAAAGACCCCCGCAAATCTTGCCTGATAACCGAATGACGAAAAGTGTCGATGAGACAGTTTTTCGTCGTCAAAAATGACTATCACCAGAGGATTGCCCGGTGAACCGTTTTGTAATTGCTGACTCGACGGTCTGTATTGGCTGTCGGACCTGTGAGGCGGCGTGTTCGGAAACGCACCGCCTGCACGGGCTGCAGTCCATGCCGCGCCTGCGCGTCATGCGTAATGAGAAAGAGTCTGCCCCGCAGCTCTGCCACCACTGTGAAGATGCCCCTTGTGCGGGCGTGTGTCCCGTCAATGCCATCACCCGCGTCGATGGCGCGGTCCAGCTGAACGAAAGCCTGTGCGTGAGCTGCAAGCTGTGCGGCATCGCCTGCCCGTTCGGTGCCATTGAATTCTCCGGCAGCCGCCCGCTGCATATCCCGGCGAACGCCAATACCCCGAAAGCGCCGCCTGCGCCACCGGCTCCGGCACGCGTGAGCACGCTGCTGGACTGGGTGCCCGGCATCCGCGCTATTGCGGTGAAGTGCGACCTGTGCAGCTTTGACGAACAGGGCCCGGCCTGCGTGCGGACCTGCCCGACCAAAGCGCTGATCCTGGTTAACATCCGCGATATCGCCCGCACCAGCAGGCGCAAGCGCGAGCTGACCATTAATACCGACGTCGGCGATCTTTCGCTTCTGCAGGCGCTTAACGAGGGGGCGAAATGAACGCGATATTTATGATTAACAGCGCCGTGGCGTACTTTGCCGCCGCCGCCGTGCTGGCGCTGGTATTCTCTTTCCATAAAACCCTGAGCGGCTGGATAGCCGGGATCGGCGGGGTGGTCGGCAGCCTGATGACGCTGGCGGCGGGCGGTGTCGTCCTGCTCTGCGGACAATCCGTGGAAACACTCATGCCGCTGATTCGCCACACCGTGGCGATTACGCCGCTGAACGCCATCTGGCTGGTGACCTTTGGCCTGTGCGGGCTGTTTATCAGCCTGTTTAATATTGACTGGCACCGCCATCAGCAGACCAAAGCCAACGGCCTGCTGGTCAATCTGCTGATGGCCGCCGCGGTCTGCACGGTTATCGCCAGCAACCTTGGCGCGCTGGTGGTGATGGCGGAGATCATGGCGCTGTGTGGCGTATTCCTGACCGGCTGCAGCGCCTCCGGCAAGCTATGGTTTGCGCTCGGACGCCTCGGCACGCTGCTGCTGGCGCTGGCCTGCTGGCTGGTGTGGCAGCGTTTCGGCACCCTGGACTTTGCCGCGCTTAACGGCCAGCCGCTGGGCAACGACGTCTGGCTGCTGGGCGCAGTCGGTTTTGGCCTGCTGGCCGGGATTATCCCGCTGCACGGTTGGGTCCCGCAGGCGCACGCGAATGCCTCTGCGCCCGCCGCCGCGCTGTTTTCGACGGTGGTAATGAAGGTCGGTCTGTTCGGTATCCTGACGATTACCCTGACGGGCGGTCAGCCGCCGCTGTGGTGGGGGGTAGCGCTGCTGATTGCGGGAATGATCACCGCCTTTGTCGGCGGGCTGTACGCCCTGATGGAGCACAACATCCAGCGTCTGCTGGCCTATCACACCCTGGAAAACATCGGGATTATCCTGCTCGGCATGGGCGCGGGCGTCATCGGGCTGGCGCTCAACCAACCGGCGCTGATTGCCGCCGGGTTTGTCGGCGGTCTGTATCACCTCGTCAACCATAGCCTGTTTAAAACCACTCTGTTCCTCGGCGCGGGCAGCGTCTGGTTCCGCACCGGCCATCGCGATATCGAAAAGCTCGGTGGGATTGGCAAAAAGATGCCGATGATTTCACTCGCCATGCTGGTGGGGCTGATGGCGATGGCCGCGCTGCCGCCGCTGAACGGCTTTGCCGGGGAGTGGGTGATCTATCAGTCCTTCTTCGCGCTCGGCCAGAGCGACGCGTTTATCGCGCGGCTGCTCGGCCCGCTGCTGGCGGTGGGCCTGGCGATTACCGGGGCGCTGGCGGTGATGTGCATGGCGAAAGTCTACGGCGTCACCTTCCTCGGCGCGCCGCGCACCCGTGAAGCGGAGAACGCCTGCTGCGCCCCGGTATTGATGGCCACCAGCGTGGTCGCGCTGGCGCTGTGCTGCATTGCGGGCGGGGTTGCCGCGCCGTGGCTGCTGCCGCTGCTGGGCCACGCCGTTCCGCTGCCGCTGGCGACGGCGCATACCGTTGTCTCCCAGCCGATGATGGCGCTGCTGCTGATCGCCGGGCCGCTCCTGCCGTTCGTGCTGATGCTGTTCTTCAGACGCGACCGTCTCGCCTCCCGCTCGCGCGGCGCGGCGTGGGCCTGCGGCTACCAACACGAGCCGTCGATGGTCATTACCGCCCACGGTTTTGCCATGCCGGTGAAGGAGAACTTCGCCGCCGTGTTAAAGCTGCGCCAGTGGCTTAACCCGCAGGGCTGGGTACCGGGCTGGCAGAGTGCTGCCGTGCCCGTGCTGTTCCGCCGACTGGCGCTGATCGAGCTGGCGGTGCTGGTGGTGATTGTGATTTCACGAGGAGCCTGACATGAGTCTGTTACTGGCAATTCTTCAGGCGCTGGTGCTGTTCGCCGCCGCGCCGCTGCTGTCGGGCATCACGCGCGTGGCGCGCGCCCGAATTCACAACCGTCGCGGGCCTGGCGTGCTCCAGGAGTACCGCGATCTCATCAAGCTGCTCTCCCGCCAGAGCGTCGCGCCGGATGCCGCGGGCTGGGTGTTCCGCCTGACGCCGTTCGTGATGGTCGGCGTGATGCTCACCATCGCCACCGCGCTGCCGGTGGTCACGGTAGGCTCGCCGCTGCCGGTGCTCGGCGATCTGATTACGCTCATCTACCTCTTCGCCATCGCGCGCTTCTTCTTTGCGATTGCGGGCCTGGACACCGGCAGCCCGTTTACCGGCATCGGCGCCAGCCGCGAGGCGATGCTCGGCGTGCTGGTGGAGCCGATCCTGCTGCTGGGGCTGTGGGTAGCCGCGCAGGTTGCAGGTTCGACCCACATCAGTTTTATCACCGACACCGTTTACCACTGGCCGGTGGCCCGCTCCATCCCGCTCGTGCTGGCACTCTGCGCCTGCGCGTTCGCCACGTTTATTGAGATGGGCAAGCTGCCGTTCGATCTCGCGGAAGCGGAGCAGGAGCTGCAGGAAGGGCCGCTTACCGAGTACAGCGGCTACGGCTTCGCGGTGCTGAAGTGGGGCATCAGCCTTAAGCAATTGGTGGTGTTGCAGATGTTTGTTGGCGTTTTCTTCCCGTGGGGGCAGATGACGCACTTCTCTGTGGGCGGCCTGCTGCTGTCCGTGGTGGTGGCAGCCCTCAAGCTGCTGGTCGGCGTGCTGGTCATCGCCCTGTTTGAAAACAGCATGGCACGCCTGCGTTTTGCGGCAACCTCGCGCATCACCTGGGCCGGTTTTGGTTTTGCATTTTTAGCGTTCGTCTCCTTGCTGGTGGCGTGATTAAAGAGAGTGTTTATGTCTGAAGAAAAGAAAGGTCAGCAGTATCTCGCCGCGTTGCATCAGGCTTTCCCCGGCGTGGTGCTGGAGGAGTCCTGGCAAACCAAAGATCAGATCACCATTACCGTGAAGGTGAACTACCTGCCGGAAGTGGTGGAGTTTCTCTATTACCAGCAGGGCGGCTGGCTGTCGGTGCTGTTCGGTAACGACGAGCGCCAGCTGTGCGGTAACTACGCGGTGTACTACGTGATGTCGATGGAGCAGGGTGAGAAGTGCTGGCTCACCGTGCGCGTCGAAGTCGACCCGAATAAGCCGGAATACCCGTCCGTGACGCCGCGCGTTCCTGCCGCCGTCTGGGGTGAGCGCGAGGTGCGCGACATGTACGGCCTGGTGCCGGTCGGCCTGCCGGACGAGCGTCGTCTGGTGCTGCCGGACGACTGGCCGGATGAACTCTATCCGCTGCGCAAGGACAGCATGGATTACCGCCAGCGTCCGGCCCCGACCACCGACAGCGAAACCTACGAGTTCATCAACGAGCTGGGCAGCAAGAAGAACAACGTGGTGCCGATCGGCCCGCTGCACGTCACCTCCGACGAACCGGGCCACTTCCGCCTGTTCGTCGACGGCGAAAATATCATCGACGCCGACTACCGCCTGTTCTACGTCCACCGCGGCATGGAGAAGCTGGCGGAAACCCGCATGGGCTACAACGAGGTCACGTTCCTCTCAGACCGCGTGTGCGGCATCTGCGGCTTCGCCCACAGCACCGCCTACACCACCTCGGTGGAAAACGGCATGGGGATCGTGGTGCCGGAGCGCGCGCAGATGATCCGCGCCATTCTGCTGGAGGTGGAGCGCCTGCACTCACACCTGCTGAACCTCGGCCTGGCCTGCCACTTCGTCGGCTTTGACTCCGGGTTTATGCAGTTCTTCCGCGTGCGCGAAGCGTCGATGAAGATGGCGGAAATTCTCACCGGGGCGCGTAAAACCTACGGCCTGAACCTGATCGGCGGGATCCGCCGCGACCTGCTGAAAGACGACATGATCAAGACCCGCCAGCTGGCGCAGCAGATGCGCCGGGACGTGCAGGAGCTGGTGGACATGCTGCTCAGCACGCCAAACATCGAGCAGCGCACCGTCGGGATTGGTCGCCTCGATCCGGAAATTGCCCGCGACTTCAGCAATGTCGGCCCGATGGTGCGCGCCAGCGGCCACGCCCGCGACACCCGCGCCGATCACCCGTTCGTCGGCTACGGCCTGCTGCCGATGACCGTGCACAGCGAACAGGGCTGCGATGTTATTTCTCGCCTCAAGGTGCGTATCAACGAGGTCTACACCGCCCTGAACATGATTGACTTCGGCCTCGATAACCTGCCGGGCGGTCCGCTGATGGTGGAGGGCTTCACCTACATTCCAAACCGCTTTGCCCTCGGCTTTGCCGAAGCGCCGCGAGGGGATGATATCCACTGGAGCATGACCGGCGACAATCAGAAGCTCTACCGCTGGCGCTGTCGCGCGGCGACCTACGCCAACTGGCCTACCCTGCGCTATATGCTGCGCGGTAACACGGTCTCTGACGCGCCGCTGATCATCGGCAGCCTCGATCCGTGCTACTCCTGCACCGACCGCATGACGGTGGTGGACGTGCGCAAGAAGAAAAGCCAGGTAGTGCCGTACAAAGAGCTTGAGCGCTACAGCATTGAGCGCAAGAACTCGCCGCTGAAATAAGGACACGCCATGTTTACCTTTATCAAAAAAGTGATCAAAACCGGCGCGCAGACCAGCAGCTATCCGCTGGAGCCGATCCCGGTGGATAAAAACTTTCGCGGCAAGCCGGAGCACAACCCGCAGCAGTGCATCGGCTGCGCGGCCTGCGTCAACGCCTGCCCGTCGAACGCCTTAACGGTGGAAACGGACCTCAAAACCGGCGAGCTGGCCTGGCAGTTTAACCTCGGGCGCTGCATCTTCTGCGGCCGCTGCGAGGAGGTCTGCCCGACGGTCGCCATTCGACTTTCCCAGGAGTACGAACTGGCGGTGTGGAAAAAAGAGGATTTTCTCCAGCAGTCGCGCTTCGCGCTGTGCAATTGCCGCGTCTGCAAGCGTCCGTTCGCCGTGCAAAAAGAGATCGACTACGCCATCGCGCTGCTGCAGCACAACGGCGACGCCCGCGCGGAGCATCACCGCGAAAGCTTCGAAACCTGCCCGGAGTGTAAGCGCCAGAAATGCCTGCTGCCGTCCGACCGCATTGATATTACCCGCCATATGAGAGAGGCCAGCTGATGGAAAACTTACTCGGCCCGCGCGACGATAACGGCATTCCGGTGCCGCTGACGGTGGAGGAGTCCATCGCCAGCATGAAAGCGTCGCTACTGAAAAAAATCAAACGCTCGGCCTACGTCTACCGCGTGGACTGCGGCGGCTGCAACGGCTGTGAGATCGAGATCTTCGCCACCCTGTCGCCGCTATTTGACGCCGAGCGCTTCGGCATCAAAGTGGTACCGTCCCCGCGTCATGCGGACATTCTGCTGTTTACCGGGGCGGTGACCCGCGCCATGCGATCGCCCGCGCTGCGCGCCTGGCAGTCCGCGCCGGATCCGAAAATCTGCATCTCCTACGGCGCCTGCGGCAACAGCGGCGGCATCTTCCACGATCTTTACTGCGTCTGGGGCGGCACCGACAAAATCGTGCCGGTGGATGTCTATATTCCGGGCTGCCCGCCGACGCCCGCCGCCACGCTGTACGGCTTTGCGATGGCGCTCGGCCTGCTGGAGCAGAAGATCCACGCCCGCGCACCTGGCGAGATCGACAACCAGCCCGCAGCCATTCTGCATCCGGACATGGTGCAGCCGCTGCGCGTGAAGGTGGACCGCACGGCGCGCAGGCTGGCGGGCTATCGCTACGGGCGTCAGATTGCCGACGATTACCTGCGCCTGCTGAGCCAGGGCGAGCATCAGGTGGCGCGCTGGCTGGAGGCGGAAAACGATCCGCGTCTCAATGAGATCGTGGCAAACCTGAACAGCATTGTGGATGAGGCGCGTATCCGATGAGTGAAACGGTGGTGTTCAGCCAGCTGAGCCGTAAGTTTATTGATGAGAACGATGCCACGCCGGATGCGGCGCAGCAGGTGGTCTATTACAGCCTGGCGATTGGGCACCACCTCGGGGTGATCGACTGTCTGGAGGCGGCGCTAACCTGCCCGTGGACGGAATACCTGGCGTGGATCGCCACGCTGGAGGAGGGCAGCACCGCGCGGCGCAAGATGGAGGGCGTGCCGAAGTATGGCGAGATCGTCATCGACGCCAACCATATCACGATGCTCGCTAACGCCTTTGACGCGGCGCTCGGCAGGCAAACCCCGGCGCAGCAGGCGTGGAGCAAAACGCTGCTCGGCATGCTGCATGATATTCATCAGGAGAGCGCCATCTACCTGATGGTGAGGAGATTACGTGACTGACGTTTTACTGTGTGTCGGCAACAGCATGATGGGCGACGACGGCGCGGGCCCGCTGCTGGCGGAGATGTGCGCCGCAAAACCGCAGGGCGACTGGGTGGTGATTGACGGCGGCAGCGCGCCGGAAAACGATGTGGTCGCCATTCGCGAGCTGCACCCGGAAAGGCTGCTAATCGTCGATGCCACCGATATGGGGCTGAACCCGGGCGAAATCCGCCTGATTGATCCGGACGACATCGCCGAGATGTTTATGATGACCACCCACAATATGCCGCTGAACTACCTGGTCGATCAGATTAAAGACGACGTGGGCGAGGTGCTGTTTTTGGGGATCCAGCCGGACATTGTCGGCTTTTATTACCCGATGACGCCGCCGGTGAAGGCGGCGGTGGAAGAGGTGTATTCGCGGCTGGCGGAGTGGGTTGGGGATGGAGGGTTTTCTCCGCTCTGAGCAGTGCCGGGTGGCGGCTACGCCTTACCGGGCCTACAAAACCGTAGGGTCGGTAAGCGTAGCGCCACCGGGCAACAGGCTACGCCAGATCCGCCCCGTTACTCGCAATCACCTTCTTATACCACCAGAACGACTTCTTGCGCTTGCGATCCAGCGTGCCGTTCCCGGCGTCGTCGCGGTCAACGTACACAAACCCGTAGCGCTTGCTCATCTCGCCCGTTGAAGCCGACACCAGGTCGATGCAGCCCCAGGTGGTGTAGCCCATCAGCGGCACGCCGTCCTCAATCGCATCGCCCATCGCGCGGATATGCTCGCGCAGGTAGCTGATGCGGTAGTCGTCGTTGATCTCGCCATTTTCATCTATGACGTCCTTCGCGCCGAGGCCGTTTTCCACCAGGAACAGCGGCTTCTGGTAGCGGTCGTACATCATGTTCATGGTGATACGCAGGCCGAGCGGATCGATGCCCCAGCCCCACTCGCTTACCTGAATATGCGGGTTACGCAGGGACTTCACGATGTTTGCCGCGCTGGTGTTGCCCGCGTTCATGTCCGCCGACGCGCAGCGCGAGGCGTAATAGCTGAACGAGACAAAGTCGACGGTATTTTTCAGCAGTTCGTCATCGCCTGGGTCTTTCACAATCACGACGCCTTTCTCGCGGAACACGCGGGCGGAGTAGGCCGGATAGCTGCCGCGCGCCTGCACGTCGATAAAGAACAGGTTCTCGCGGTCTTTCTCCAGCGCCATCCACACGTCTTCCGGCTTGCAGGAGTACGGGTAGAAATTTCCGCCCGCCAGCATGCAGCCGACCTGGTTTTCCGGGTTCACCTCGTGGGCGATTTTGGTCGCCAGCGCGCTCGCCACCAGCTCGTGGTGCGCGGCCTGGTATTTCACCTGATCCTCGTTTTCACCTTCCTCAAACACCAGCCCCGCGCCGGAAAACGGGCTGTGCAGCATGATGTTGATTTCGTTGAAGGTCAGCCAGTATTTCACCAGCCCGTTAAATTCCTCGAAGCAGGTGCGGGCGTAGCGGGCGAAGAAATCGACCATCTTACGGTTGCGCCAGGAGCCGTACTCCGTCACCAGGTGCATCGGCACGTCGAAGTGGCACAGGGTCACCAGCGGCTCAATGTTGTATTTTTTGCACTCCTCGAACACCGCGCGGTAGAAGGCGATGCCCTCTTTGTTCGGCAACGGCTCGTCGCCGTTCGGATAGAGGCGGCTCCAGGCGATCGAGGTGCGGAACACCGTAAAGCCCATCTCCGCCATCAGGGCGATGTCCTCTTTATAGCGATGGTAAAAATCAATCGCTTCATGGCTCGGGTAAAACTCATCGTCACGCAGCGAAAAACGCTTTTCCCCCAGCTTCACCGCCAGGCGGTTCGCGCCGTGGGGGATCATATCGACCGTCGTCAGTCCTTTGCCGCCTTCACGGTAAGCACCTTCACTCTGGTTGGCGGCAAGCGCGCCGCCCCATAAAAATCCTTGTGGAAAAACAGACATTCTTACCTCGCTTTCAATTTATGCTTTTGCTGCGTTGTTCTGTACCGGTGCGGTCTGCAGGGCGCGCGCTTTTTCAGCCTCGTCTTCGACCGGGATATCCTCAAACCCTAACAGCAGGGTCAGAACAAATGACAGCACCACGGCCAGCCCCATTACGCCAAACACCCAGACGATGGTCATCGGGTTGGCCGGGTCGAAGAACTGCACGCTGGTAAACAGCCCCGGCGCCGCCATCGAGTGGCTGGCAAGGCCTGCCATACCCGCCACCGCGCCGCAGATAAAACCGCTGATCAGGCTCGCAATCAGCGGACGCTTCAGGCGTACCGCTACGCCGTACAGGGCCGGTTCAGAGATCCCCGCCATGATGGCGGAGGCCGCCGCGGCCAGCGCCGTCTGGCGCAGTTCCGGGTTTTTCGTTTTCCATGCTACCGCCAGCGACGAGCCGCCGAGCGACAGGTTGGCGCCGATTTCTGACGGCATCACCATTCCTTCTTTGCCCGTTTCGGCAATGGTCTGAATGATGGTCGGCGTAAACACGCGGTGCATCCCGGTCATCACCAGCAGCGGCCACAGTGCGCCCATGATGGCGACGGAGAGCCAGCCCAGGTAGCCGTGAATGGTGTAAACCAGCGCGGAGATGGCGCTACCGATCCAGATCCCCAGCGGGCCAATCAGCACGATGGCGAGCGGGGCGGCAATCAGCACGATCAGCATCGGCTTGAGGAAGTTTTTGGTCACCGCCGGGGTGATGCGATCCACCCAGCGTTCGATATACGACAGGCACCAGGTCATGACCAGCGCCGGGATGACGGTATAGGTGTATTTCACCGCCGTCACCGGAATAAAGGCGAACTCAACGTGCTCGCCCTGCGCGGCTTTCGCCATCAGTTCGATAAAGCTCGGGTGCACCAGCACGCCCGCGATGGCAATCGCCAGCGACATGTTGGTTTTAAACTTCACCGCCGCCGAGGCCGCCACCATCAGCGGCAGGAAGAAGAACGCCCCGTCGCCAATGACCGTCAAAATGGTGAGCGTCGGCGCGCCTTTTTCCAGCACGCCGGTCATTTCGAGGATCATCGCCAGCAGCTTGACCATCGAACCGCCGATGATCGCCGGGATCAGCGGCGACATGGTGCCGATCAGCGCGTCGAGGATCCCGGCACCAATGCGGCGTAACGTCAGCTTCTGCGGGCCTTCCGGTACCACGGGCTGCAGGTCAACGGGCAGCAGGCTCACTACTTCGCGGTACGCCTGTGAAACCGTGTTGCCAATAATCACCTGGCACTGGTTGTCGTTACGCACCACGCCAAGCACGCCGCTGATGCTTTTCAGGCGCGCAACGTCGGTAAGATTTTCGTCTTTCAGAACGAAACGCAGGCGCGTCATGCAGTGGGTGACGGCGACGATGTTCTCTTTGCCGCCCAGCGCGCTGATAACGTCGTTTGCCAGCGCAGCGTAGTTTTTGGCCATCGGATCTGTTCCTGTTATCGTTGTGTGAAATGTAGGAAACCGGTTCCACATAATCATCATGAGTTTCTTTTGTTGAAACAAGACCGTTTTTTGGACATTTTTTCTTTTCGTGATGAAGATCGCAGTGGGGTGTAGAAAGCGTGACGTCGTCGCTGCGACAATTTTTTCGCGGTGCAGTACACTGCCCGCATGAGTTTCGGATGGAAGAACAATATGACCACGATGCTGGAAGTGGCGAAGCGGGCAGGCGTATCGAAAGCGACGGTCTCCCGGGTGTTGTCGGGCAACGGCTACGTTAGCCAGGAGACCAAAGACCGGGTTTTTCAGGCCATTGAAGAGAGCGGCTATCGCCCGAACTTGCTGGCGCGAAATCTGGCGACCAAACGCACCCAGACGCTTGGGCTGGTAGTGACCAACACCCTGTATCACGGCGTCTACTTTAGCGAGCTGCTGTTTAACGCCGCGCGGATGACGGAAGAAAAAGGGCGGCAGCTGATCCTCGCCGACGGCAAGCACAGCGCCGAAGAAGAGCGCGAGGCGATCCAGTATCTACTGGATATGCGCTGCGATGCGGTAATTATCTACCCGCGTTTTCTGAGCGTGGAAGAGCTGGACGAGCTCGTCGAGAAATGCGAGCAGCCGATTATGGTGCTTAACCGCCGCCTGCGGAAAAACAGCAGCCACAGCGTCTGGTCCGATCATAAAGCCTCGTGTCAGGACGCGGTGTCGCAGCTGATTGCGAAAGGGCACCGGGAGATTGCCTTTATCACCGGTTCGCTGGATTCCCCCACCGGGGTTGAGCGTCTTTCCGGTTACAGGGATGCGCTGGCGCAGCACGGTATTGCAGCGCGTGACGCGCTTATCGCCGAAGGGAAGTGGAACCCGGCCAGCGGCGCGGCGGCGGTCACTCAACTCCTCTCCCGCGGCGAACCGTTTACCGCGCTGGTGGCGAGCAACGACGATATGGCGATCGGCGCCATCAAGCAGCTGCACGACAGCGGCGTCGCCATGCCGGACGCGGTGTCCGTCATCGGCTTTGACGACGTGGCGATTGCGCCCTACATCGTGCCGTCGCTCTCCAGCGTGCGCATTCCGGTGACGGCGATGATCCAGGAGACCGTCAGCCGCCTGATTTTCATGCTCGACGGCGGTGAGTTTAAATACCAGCAAACCTTTTCTGGCGAGCTTGTCCTGCGCGACTCCGTTACCGATGGCCCGCACCGCTGACGTCGACATCTGTCATCGTCACTAATGACGATGACAGAAACGCTGCGGTTTTATTATTATTAAAAATCAGTGTGTTAAATATTGGCACGGTTTATGAATAGCTTCGCGCATAACAGTTATGCCGGAGAAGCAGATGAACCGTTTTATTATGGCCGATGCCAGCAAGTGCATTGGTTGCCGTACCTGTGAAGTGGCGTGCGTGGTTTCCCACCAGGCGGAGCAGGATTGCGCCTCTCTCACTCCCGATACTTTCCTGCCGCGCATTCACGTCATTAAAGGTGTGAATATTTCCACCGCCGCCATCTGTCGCCAGTGCGAAGATGCGCCGTGCGCGAACGTCTGCCCGAACGGGGCGATTAAGCGCGAGAAGGGCTTTGTGCACGTGATGCAGGAGCGCTGCATTGGCTGCAAAACCTGCGTGGTGGCGTGTCCGTATGGCGCGATGGAGGTGGTTGTCCGCCCGGTGGTGCGCAACAGCGGCATGGGGCTGAGCGTGCGGGCGGAGAAAGCCGAAGCCAATAAATGCGATCTTTGCTATCACCGCGAAGCCGGCCCGGCCTGTATGGAGGCCTGCCCGACGCACGCGCTGGTCTGCGTGGATCGTGACAAGCTTGAGCAGATGAGCGCAGAAAAACGCCGTCGCGCGGCGTTCGACACCTCGTCATCGCTGCTGTTTTAAGCTGCGATGAGCGTTAACGGCGTACTGCTTCGGGTGCGCGGCAAAGTGCAGGGCGTGGGGTTTCGGCCCTTCGTCTGGCAGCTGGCGCACCGGCTGAAGCTTGTGGGCGATGTCTGCAACGACGGAGAGGGTGTCCTGGTGCGTCTCGCGGGTAATGGGGGGGACTTTACCGCGAGGCTGCATCAGGACTGCCCACCGCTGGCGCGCATCGATCGCGTTGAAACGCAGCCGTTCACCTGGGCGGACATGCCTGAGGACTTTACCATCCGCCACAGCGATCGCGGGGCGATGGATACGCAAATCGTGCCGGATGCCGCCACCTGCCCGGCGTGTCTGGCTGAAATGCGCGATCCCCGCGAGCGCCGCTATCGTTACCCGTTTATCAACTGCACCCACTGCGGGCCGCGGTTTACCATTATCCGCGCCATGCCGTACGACCGTCCGGCCACATCGATGGCCGCATTCCCGCTCTGCGCGCCGTGCGAAACTGAGTACCGCAACCCGGCCGACCGCCGCTTCCACGCCCAGCCGGTGGCCTGCCCGGACTGCGGGCCGCAGCTGGAATGGCGAGCCGGAGACACTATTGCCACTCGCGAATCGGCCTTAAACGAGGCGGTGAAGAGGCTGAAAAACGGCGGGATCGTGGCGGTTAAAGGGCTGGGGGGATTTCATCTGGTCTGCGACGCGCTTAACCCGCAGTCAGTGGCGACGCTGCGGGCACGCAAGCAGCGCCCGACGAAGCCGCTGGCGGTGATGCTACCGGATGCGGACGATCTGCCGGAGACGATACAGACGCTGTTACGCTCGCCCGCGGCACCGATCGTGCTGACGCCGAAAGCTTCGCTTCCCGCGTTTCCCGAGGAAATTGCCCCAGGGCTCGACTGCGTAGGCGTGATGCTGCCCGCGAACCCGCTCCAGCATCTTTTGCTGATGGACTGCCGGCGCCCGCTGGTGATGACCTCCGGCAACCTCTGCGGCAGGCCGCCTGCCGTCACCAACGCGCAGGCGCTGGAGGAGCTCGGCGGCATCGCGGACGGCTTCCTGCTGCACAACCGCGACATCCTGCAGCGCATGGATGATTCGGTGATGGATCGGGATGGCGCTATCCTGCGTCGTGCCCGGGGTTTTGTGCCCGATGCCGTCACGTTGCCCGCGGGTTTTGAGAATATCCCCGCCATGCTGTGTACCGGTGCAGAGATGAAAAACACCTTCTGCCTAGTGCGCGGCAACCAGGCGGTGCTGAGCCAGCACTTTGGCGATCTGAGCGACGAGGGCGTAGAGGCGCAGTGGCGCAGCGCGCTCTCGACGATGCAGGACATCTACGCTTTCCAGCCTGATAAGCTGGTGTGCGATGCCCATCCGGGGTATCGCGCGCGCCAGTGGGCGCAGGAGCAGGCGCTGCCCGTCGAAACCGTGCTACATCATCACGCTCACGCGGCGGCGTGCCTGGCGGAGAACGGCTGGCCGCTCGGCGGCGGAGACGCTATCGCTCTGACGCTGGACGGGATCGGCATGGGCGAGAACGGCGCGCTGTGGGGCGGAGAGTGCCTGCGGGTGAACTATCTCGACTGCGAACGGCTCGGCGGCCTGCCTGCCGTGGCGCTGCCGGGCGGCGATCTGGCGGCAAAACAGCCGTGGCGTAATCTGCTCGCCCACTGCCTGGCGTTTGTCCCGGACTGGCAACGCTACCCGGAAACGCGAGCGGTTCAGTGCCACAGCTGGCCGATGCTGGCAACGGCGATCCAGCGTGGCATCAACGCGCCGCAGGCGTCGTCCTGCGGTCGTTTGTTTGACGCGGTCGCCTGCGCGCTGGGCATCGACGCGCAGCGCTACGAAGGCGAGGCAGCGTGCAGGCTGGAGGCGCTGGCATCGCAGTGCGCGGGCGTTGACCATCCGGTGATTCTGGAAGCGAATAACCTTGCGCTGTTCTGGCAGCAGTGGCTGAACTGGCAGGCGGAGCCCTGCGAGCGCGCGTGGGCGTTTCACGACGCGCTGGCAAAAGGGCTGGCTCAGCTCGCCGCGCGCCATGCCCGACGCTTATCGATTTCGACAATCTGCTTCAGCGGCGGCGTGTTGCACAACCGCCTGCTGCGCGCGCGCCTGCATCATTATCTTTCTGACTTTACGCTTCTTTTTCCTTCGCGCCTGCCCGCAGGTGACGGAGCGATCTCCTTCGGGCAGGCGGTGGTTGCCGCTGCCCGGTCATGTTCAAAAAGGATTTAAAATGTTACGACTGTTACGCAACGAACCTCGCGCCGCGCTTCTGCTGCTGGCTCTGGTAATGGCAAACCTGCTGGCCTGGGGATGGGCATGGCACTCTTTTAGCGGCAGCACGGCGCTGATGGCCGCCAGCCTGCTGGCGTGGTGCTACGGGCTGCGCCATGCGGTGGATGCCGACCACATCGCGGCCATTGATACCGTGACGCGTAAGATGATGCAGCAGGGCAAACGCCCGTGCGGGGTGGGGGCGTGGTTCTCGCTGGGGCACTCCACCATCGTGGTGCTGGCCTCCATTGCCATCGCCGCCACCGCCACGGCGTTTCAGAAAAACATGGAATGGTTCCACGAAACCGGCAGCCTGATTGGCACTGCGGTATCCGCCACCTTCCTGCTGGCGATGGCGCTGGTGAATATGGTGATCCTGCGCGGCGTCTGGCGCAGTTTCCAGGCGCTGAAAAAGGGCCAGACGGTGCAGGGTGACGTCACGCTGCCTACCCAGGGGGGCGTTATGAACTGGCTGTTCGGTAAAACCTTCCGCCTCGTCAATAAAAGCTGGCAGATGTATCTGGTGGGTTTCCTGTTTGGCCTCGGCTTCGACACGGCCACCGAAATTGGCGTGCTGGGGATCTCCGCCGCCAGCGCCTCCAGCGGGATGTCCGTGTGGTCAATCATGATCTTCCCGGCGCTCTTCGCCAGCGGCATGGCGCTGGTGGATACGCTCGATAACCTGCTGATGGTCGGTGCCTACGGCTGGGCGTTTGATAAACCGCAGCGCAAGCTCTACTACAACATGACCATCACCGGCACCTCCGTGGTGGTGGCGCTGTTTATCGGCGGGCTGGAAGCGCTGGGTCTGCTGATGGATAAATTTGCCCTCAGCGGCGGCATCTGGGATCTGATCGGCGCGGTAAATGACAACCTGGGCAACGCCGGGTTTGTGGTTGTCGGGCTGTTCGTTGCCTGCTGGCTCATCTCCATGGCCAACTATCGCTGGCGCGGCTACGACGCGCTGGTGGTGCGTTCCTGAACTCCCCACCCTGTTTTACCCGGCGGCGCTACGCTTGCGCGGGTCTGCATATAGGCCGGGTAAGCGGAGCGCCACCCGGCAATACGAGGGTTAAGCAGGCAGCGATTTCAGCAGCGCGAAAGCCTCCTTCATCCGGTCTTCGCTGACGACAAAGGCGCGTATCTGACCGTCAGCATCGGTGCCGCGCGCCACCATGCCCTGCGGCGAAAGGGCAATCTGCCAGTCCAGATCCCGACGCTGCGTTTCACCTGCAAGATGCAGCGGCAATTCCGGCGTTTTGACCTTTACCAGCATGGCGGGTAATTTCAGCGGCGCGCTGCCGCCGAGCAGGTTTTTTGCCAGATACATGGCGCTTAATTGTATCGGCTGCAGGAAGGGCAGCACCTGGCCGTTAATTTCCGCGCAGTCGCCCAGGGCATAAATATCCGGCCGCGTGGTTTGCAGGTAGCTATTTACCTTCACGCCGCGGTTTATTTCAGCCCCTGCGCGATGCGCCAGCGCGGTTTCCGGGCGCAGGCCCGTCGCGGCAACCACCGCATCCACTTCTACGCTGCGGCTTCGGTCGAGCGTGGCACGCATACCGCCTTCGGTTTTGCTCAGGCTTTGTAGCTGCGATTTCAGCAGCAGATGCACGCCCATATCGGTCAGACGATGCTGTAAGCGACTGCTTACTTCTGCGGGCATCAGCGCCGACAGAATGCTCGCTGCGTGGTCAACCAGGGTCACGCATTTTCCCGCCCGACAGAAGTCCATCGCCAGCTCGGTGCCGATCAGCCCGCCGCCGACAATCATCACTCTGGCGGCATCGCGTAGCCGGGTTTCGCTGGCCTGATACTCCTGCTGGCTGTTGAGGGTAATCATCAGCTCGCGGCCTTCAACCGGCGGCACAAACGCAGATGCCCCGGTCGCCAGCACCAGCCTGTCGTACTGCCAGGTTTTCTCTTTCGCTTTTACCACGTGGGCGTCGGCATCGATATCGGTGACCCAGGTGTACGGAAACAGACGCAGGTTGAACTGCTCCGCGAACTCCCCCGCCGTCTGGCGGGTGAGGTCATCGGCGCGCTGATTCTGGCTAATGACGTGGCTTAAATCAGGCTTGTTGTACTCGTCCATGCTGTCGGCGGCGATCAGCGTCAACGGCACGTTTGCATCCTGTTTGCGGATATTTTTCACCAGCTGGCGGGCAGCAAAGCCCGAGCCGATGATAACGATGCCGTTGCTCATTTTGCCTCCGTTGCCAGTTCATCAAAGACGTCTTTGCCGAGCGAGCATTCCGGGCAGAGGAAGTTGTCCGGCACCTCGCTCCACGGCGTGCCCGGGGCTACATCCTGCAGCGGTTCGCCAAGCTCAGGATCGTAGATCCACTGGCAGACGCTGCACTGCATGCGCGGACCGAGATCGGCGCTGGCTGCCGTAGAACAGGTTTGTGGCTGTTCCGCAGGTTTTGCGGTGACTTCAGGAAGCGGGGCGAGCGCCCACTGACGGGCGATGTCGCGGCCATGCTGGCGGCAGATTTCCAGCGCGTCGATATCCGGACGCCATTTCGCCTTCAGGCTCATGGACATCTCAAAACCCGCATCCTGTAAACGGGTGGAAAGACGGTCTACCGCGCCGCCGCTCCAGCCGTGTGAACCAAAGGCGCTGGCGCGTTTGTTACGAAAGCGCAGGCCGGTCATCTCTTCCACCAGGCCGGCAATCTTCGGCATCATCACGTTATTCATGGTGGAGGTACCCACCAGCACGCCCTTGGAGCGGAAGACGTTGGTCAATACCTCGTTCTTATCGCTGCGCGCCACGTTGAAGATTTTCACCGCCACGTTAGGGTCAACTTCATTGATACCCTGGGCAATCGCGTCCGCCATCATGCGGGTGTTGTTGGACATGGTGTCGTAGAAGATAGTGATGCGGTCTTCCTGGTAATCCGCGGCCCATTTCAGGTACAGCTCGACGATCTGGGTGGGGTTTTCACGCCACACCACGCCGTGGGAGGTGGCAATCATCTCCACCGGCAGGTTGAAGCCGAGGATCTCGGTAATTTTAGGCGTCACCAGGCGGCTGAACGGGGTCAGGATATTGGCGTAGTAGCGCTGGCACTGTTCGAACAGCTCGGTCTGATCCACTTCATCATTAAACAGGCGTTCGTCGCAGTAGTGCTGGCCGAAGGCGTCGTTGCTGAACAGCACCGCGTCGCCGGTCATGTAGGTCATCATGCTGTCCGGCCAGTGCAGCATCGGGGTTTCGACGAAGATCAGCTGCTTGCCGTTGCCGATATCCAGCGTGTCGCCGGTTTTTACAGTGTGGAAGTTCCACTCTGGATGATGGTGGTGGCCGTTAATTGAATCAATGGCGTTGGTGGTGCAGTAGATTGGGGTATCCGGAATGTGGGACATCAGCTCGGTCAGCGCCCCGGCGTGGTCCTCTTCCGCATGGTTGATGATGATGTAGTCGATGTCATTCAGGTCGATTTCACCGCGCAGGTTCTGCACGAACTCACGGCTGAATTTGTGATCGACGGTATCGATCAGGATGTTTTTACCTTCGCGGATGAGATAGCTGTTGTAGCTGCTGCCGCGCAGCGTTTTGTATTCCGTCCCGTGGAAATTGCGCACTTCCCAGTCACGTTGACCCACCCAATGAATGTTATTTTTAACCAGAATAGACATAGCAACCTCAACTTAATACAGCGTTTTCAAATAAGATGGTTTGCTTATATCAAGTTGCGTGCCAACTTTTTAAATTATTAATATTCAATAACTTGTGATTTAATGCCCCATAATGAGTAGTCATTATGACTATCCTAAAAAGAGTCAATATGACATTATGCATTGTCAAAATGACAGTGAGGCAGACATGAGCTTTTCCGTAGACGTGCTGGCGAAGATCGCCATTGAGCTGCAAACCGGTATCGGCCATCAGGACCGCTTTCAGCGCCTGATCTCCACGCTGCGCCACGTGCTGGATTGCGATGCGTCGGCGCTGCTGCGTTACGAAGGGCGGCAGTTTATTCCGCTGGCTATCGACGGCCTGGCGAAGGACGTACTCGGGCGGCGCTTTACGCTGGAGGGCCACCCGCGTCTGGAAACCATCGCCCGCGCGGGCGACGTGGTGCGTTTCCCGGCAGACAGCGATCTGCCCGATCCATACGACGGCCTGATTCCGGGGCAGGAGAGCCTGAAGGTGCACGCCTGTATTGGCCTGCCGCTGTTCGCCGGGCAGAATCTGATTGGCGCATTAACCCTCGACGGCATGTCGCCGGATCAGTTCGATACCTTCAGCGACGAAGAGCTGCGCCTGATTGCGGCGCTGGCCGCTGGAGCGCTGAATAATGCGCTGCTGATAGAGCAGCTGGAGAGCCAGAATATTCTTCCCGGCAGCCCGGCGGCGTTTGAACAGGTGGCGCATACGGAGATGATCGGCCTTTCGCCCGGCATGGCGCAGCTCAAAAAAGAGATTGAGATTGTTGCCGCGTCCGATCTGAACGTGCTGATCTTCGGAGAGACCGGTACCGGTAAGGAGCTGGTGGCGAAGTCCATCCACGAAGCTTCGCCGCGCGCGGTCAACCCGCTGGTGTACCTCAACTGCGCGGCGCTGCCGGAAAGCGTGGCGGAGAGCGAACTTTTCGGTCACGTCAAAGGGGCGTTTACCGGGGCCATCAGCAACCGCAGCGGCAAGTTTGAAATGGCCGATAACGGCACGCTGTTTCTTGATGAGATTGGCGAGCTTTCCCTTTCACTTCAGGCCAAGCTGCTGCGCGTATTGCAGTACGGCGACATCCAGCGCGTGGGGGATGACCGCAGCCTGCGGGTGGACGTGCGGGTCCTTGCTGCGACCAACCGGGATCTGCGCGAAGCGGTGCTGGCCGGGCAGTTCCGCGCCGACCTGTTCCATCGCCTGAGCGTGTTCCCGCTGTCCGTGCCGCCGCTGCGTGAGCGCGGAGACGACGTGGTGCTGCTGGCGGGTTATTTCTGCGAACAGTGCCGTCTCAAAATGGGGCTGTCCCGCGTGGTGCTTAGCCCGGGGGCGAGAGCGCATCTGCTCAGCTACGGCTGGCCGGGCAACGTGCGCGAGCTGGAGCATGCGATTCACCGCGCGGTGGTGCTGGCGAGGGCGACGCGCTCGGGGGATGAAGTGGTGATTCATGCGCGCCATTTTGCGCTGCATGAGGAAAATGCCCCGATCGTGAAGCCTGCTGTGCCTGAAAGCGCAATCGAAAACCTGCGCGAAGCGACGGAAGAGTTTCAGCGTCAGATGATTACCCGCGCGCTGGAGCAGAATAACCGCAGCTGGGCGGCGTGCGCGCGGGCGCTGGAGATGGACGTCGCCAACCTGCACCGGCTGGCGAAGCG
The DNA here is from genome assembly GCF_014930585.1 of Enterobacter cloacae complex sp. P43RS. Lineage (NCBI taxonomy): Bacteria > Pseudomonadati > Pseudomonadota > Gammaproteobacteria > Enterobacterales > Enterobacteriaceae > Enterobacter > Enterobacter cloacae complex sp. P43RS. The sequence goes on along the minus strand of NZ_JADBRJ010000002.1, from coordinate 122,673 downwards.
TCTTGGGCTGAAGGGTTAAATAATCCCGGCCTGGTAGAAGTCCTGCAGGTTTATAGCGCCGCACAGCCTGCCGTGCTCGTCCACCACCGGTGCGGCGGTGATTTTGCGCTTCATCAGCACCTCTTTGGCTTCAATGGCGCGGCTGTCGGCGTTGAGCGTCAGCCCGCCTTTGGTCATGGCGTCAGACACGTTTGTTTCCAGCCTGCCGCCGCCCACCAGCCAGCGGCGCAGGTCGCCGTCGGTGAACACGCCCTTCACGTTTCCGCCGTCATCGCATACCGCCACCAGCCCCAGACCGGTGCGGCTCAGCTCCAGCATCGCGTCCATCACGCTGGTATCGAGTTTGACCTGCGGAATGGCATCGTCGGTGCGCATCAGATGGTGAACCTTGTTGAGCAGTCGCGCACCGAGCGCACCTGCCGGATGCGAACGGGCAAAATCTTCCTCATTGAATCCGCGCGCCTGCATTACCGCCATCGCCAGTGCGTCGCCCATCATCAGGGTGTTAACGGTGCTGGAGGTGGGGGCGAGGTGCATCGGGCAGGCTTCACGCTCAACGGAAATATCCAGCGTCGCTTTGGCGGCCAGCGCCAGCGGCGAGCGGGGTTTCCCGGTCATCGCTAGCAGGGCGACAGATTTTTCCTGCAGGCGCGGAATAATCAGATCCAGCTCTTTGGCCGAACCGGAGTAGGAGATAAACAGCATCACGTCGCGGCTTTCGATCATCCCGAGATCGCCATGCAGCGCCTCTGCCGGATGCACGAAGAACGCCGGGGTACCGGTGCTGGCGAGCGTCGCGGCAATCTTCTTGCCGATATGGCCAGATTTACCGATGCCCGCCACAATCACTTTGCCTTCGCAGTGGATAATGGTGTTGGCGGCGCGGACAAACTCCTCGCCCAGACGTTCCGGCAGGCGGCTGGCTTCCTGCAGCTCCAGCATCAGCGTCTGGCGGCCCGTTTCTAACAGAAAATCACTCATCTCTTTCTCCGGTTACGATCACGTCGATGCCTTTTTCTTCCAGCGCTTTTTTGAACGCCGGATCGATACCCGCGTCGGTAATCAGCTTATCAACGCTTTCGAGGCTACAGACAATATTGGGGCTTTTGCGGCCAAACTTCGACGAGTCGGCCATTAAAATCACTTCCCGCGCGGCGTTGCACATGGCTTTACTGACGCTGAACACCTCGTTAAACGTCGTGACGCCTGCGTTCAGGTCGATGCCGTCGGTGCCCATAAATAGTTTATCGAAGCTGAAGTGGTCGAAAGCGTTCTCCGCCAGCTGGCCGTGAAAGGACGCCGATTTTTTGCGGAAGGTGCCGCCGGGCATCAGGATGGTCTGCTCGCTGTCGAACTCGGACAGCGCGTTGACGATGTGCAGGCTGTTGGTCATCACCGTGATGTTGTTAAAGCGGCTGAGCAGGGGGATCATCTGCAGGACGGTACTGCCTGCGTCGAGGATGATGGAATCGCCGTCCTGGATAAATTTCACGGCGGCTTCGGCAATCAGCGCTTTCTGGTGGGTATTGATCAGCGTTTTGTGATCGATTGGCGGGTCCGCTTCGTCCTTGTTGAGCACCACGCCGCCGTAGGTGCGAATAACGGCGCCAGAGTTTTCGAGCAATACCAGGTCCTTGCGTATTGTCGTGCCGGTGGTGTCAAAGTAGTGGGCCAGATCCTCTACCGAGCATTTTCCCTGCTTTTGTAGATGCTCAAGAATGGCCGCCTGCCGCTGACGTGGTTTCATAGGCGCTTCGTTCCTTAGGTTGCGAAATGATAATTTCGCAAGTCTATAACTTTCACAACGAAATTATCCATGTTTCAGATTGAGCGCTAATGATAGTGCATTCTGACAGAGTGGATCATGGGGAAAGATCACATCAGGCTGCAATTCCTGTAACAAGAGGCCGTTGATTGCCTGGATTTTGGCCGGACGGGCAAATACCGTCATGCCACGCATGAGGAGGGAATCGCACACCCGGTCGTGCTCGTCCAGCGCTACGGCGACGACCACGCGCGGTTTAAAGCGTCCGCCGGAACGCCCGACGCCGACGCGGCCCTTCTGACACAGCGCATCAAACGCGCGGTTAAACTGGTGGATCTGCCAGCCGCCAAACGCCATCTGGCACAGCCAGGCGAGGCCGGCGACGGTGATGAGTGCGGTTACCATATCGACTCCTTGTTTTGTTCCCTCTCCCGGTGGGAGAGGGTTAGGGTGAGGGCATCAGGCCGCTCGATCAGAACATCACCTGCCCACCGGTCACGTTAATCGACTGCCCGGTGCAGTACGACGCTTTCGGACTGGCGTAAAACAGCAGCATGTTCAGCACGTCCTGATAGTCACACCCGCGCTTCAGCGGCACTTTATCGATGTAGTACTGCTCTACTTCCTCAGCCTTGATGCCGAGCTTGGTGGCGTACTGCGGCAGCAGGGACTGGAACATCGGCGATTTCAGCAGGTTGCCCAGCATCAGCGAGTGCACGGTAATCCCGTATTCGGCCAGATCCAACGCCAGGGACTGCGTCAGCCCCACGCCGCCAAACTTCGCCGCGCTATACCCGGAGTTGTGCTTGCTGCCCACTTTCCCGGATTTTGAGTTGATCTGAATAATGCGCCCCTGAATCCCGTCGCGGATCATCAGGCGGGAAAACTCGCGGGCGCAAAGGAAATAGCCCACCAGATTCACCTGCAGCGAACGGTCAAAATCCCCCAGCTCGAAATCGCTGATAAACGCCGCTTTCGCAATTCCCGCGCTGTAGACCAGCAGGTCGGTGCGCCCAAAAATCTCGTCCACGCCGCGAGCTAGCGCCATCACGCTCTGCTCGCTGGTGGCGTCGGCACCAAACCCGTACGCCATCCCTTCGCCAAACTCGGTGTTAATGGTGTCCGCCACGCGGGCGGCTTTTTCACTCTGAATGTCCACTACCGCCACGCGGTAGCCCTCTGCGGCAAGCCCACGGCAGAGGAACTCGCCTAAGGTTTGTCCCCCACCAATGACAACGGCAACCTGACTCATGTGATTCTCCTTAATTACGCAACAAATTTTAACGTGCAGCCTGGGGTGACAGCCTGCGGAACCGGGCCATCCACGTGAACCGTACCGGGGTATTCCGCCTGCGGCTGGCCGTCGAAGCGCAGGGTGATGTGGCCGAGCTCGCGCAGGTTTTGCTCCGCCACGTCGCCGACGGCGGTGACGGCATAGCGCGCCTCGCCCAGCTCCAGCTGGCTTCCGGCCTTCAGCTCGCCGTTCAGTTCGCCGTGGCAGTGGATAAAGCAAAACTCTTCGATATCCGCCGGAGCGCCTTCGCGGAAGGTGATCAGCATCTGGTCGCTCAGCGCGTCTGCTGCGCTCTGGCCGATGCGGGTAATGGTGGTCTGGTAAATGACGTTCATTGCAGGAACCTCTTATTGATAGATAAAGCCGGAGACAAACCAGGCAATCAGCACCGTCGGCGCGCCCGTCAGGAAGCGGCTCACCAGCACGGACGGCACGCCCACGCGCACGGTGTCCTGGCGCGCTTCGGCCAGCGACAGCCCCACGGGGATGAAGTCGCACGCCGCCTGGGCGTTAATGGCAAACAGGGCGGGCAGGGCGAGGTGCGGGGGAATGTTGCCCAGACCAATCTGCACCCCTATCAGTACGCCGATGACCTGGGCAATCACCGCGCCCGGACCGAGGAACGGCGACAGCAGCGGGAAGGAGCAGATCAGCGCCAGCGTCACCAGCCCGAGCGGGTGGCTGGCGAGCGGGGCGAGGCCGTGGGCAATCCAGTCGCCCAGACCGGACGCCATGATGATGCCGATCAGCGCCGAGACGAACGCCATAAACGGCAGAATCGTTTTCAGCACCGTGTCGATAGTGTCGCGCCCGGACTGGAACAGCACCGCCACGGCGGAGCCCATCCCCATCCCGACCTTTGCCAGCAGGCCGTCGCTCTGCTCGGTGATCTTCTTGCTGGTGTCGTACTCGCGCGGGGCTGCTTTTTGCGGCGCGGCAGTGCCATTCACCAGAGTGATGTTGTCCTCCTTCACGCCCGAGACATAAATGTCCTCAAGGATGTACTGCGCCAGCGGGCCGGATTTCCCGGTGGAGTGAATATTCACCGTCGGAATGCGGCGCTTCGGATAGATGCCGCAGCGCAGCGTGCCGCCGCAGTCAATCACCGCCACGCCGATGTCCGCTTCCGGCGGCTCGCCCTCTTTAAAGCCGTCAACCGCTTCCCAGCCGGTCAGCTCGCGCAGCTTGTCGACAATCGCCGGGCGCGTGCCCGCGGTGATGTAGACGATCTTTTTGCCTTCGGTGGCGTTGAACTCCAGCGGGCCGCCCCAGCCGCCCGTGCCTTTCTCAATGCGGATCCGGTTCATGCTGTCGCTCCTGAAAGATGGACCTTCTGTTCAAGCTGGATGCCCATTTTTTTCTCGAAAATAGCGGTGGTGAGGTCAGTCACCCAGCCGCGGAAGAAGTTGGTCAACAGGCCAACCAGCAGGTAGCTCACCGCCAGCGGGCCGAGCGGCAGGCCAAGCGTGGTCAGGCCGCTGGCGATCCCGAGGTAGACAAACAGCTCTCCGGGGTTGATGTGCGGGAACAGGCCGTTCATCGAGTGGCAACTGTAGGAGGCGGCGGCGTAGTAGCTCGGCTTGTACTTTTCCGGCATAAAGCGGCCGAGGCTTAAGGTCATCGGGTTACAGAAAACAAAGGTGCCGATGAATGGCAATATCAGGTAGCGGGACAGCGGGTTACCGGCGCAGCGCTGGGCAAAGCGTTCGATGCGCTGCTGGCCGATAAAGTTGATCAGCGCGTTCATGATCACCAGCAGGCTGATCAGCAGGGGCAGGATCCCGGTCACCATGCCGGTGAACACTTCTCCGCCTTTCTGAAACAGCCCGATGAACCACTCGGCGCCGTGGGTGATGGTCTCTATCATTCTTCTCTCCTGTGGGGCTTTTTTGTTTTTGTATAACTGCGGCTAATAATAATCACTTTGAAAGGTTTTAAAGTGTTAGTTGGATCTCACAATGAAAGAAAAATGTATTATTTTGAAAGTTAATTGGTGGGGTGAATGATTTTCGGTGGAAAAAAGCGCGGATTTGCGTTGTGGAGGCGCGTACCGCTTCCTTGAGGTGTTGCGGATGCTTTACCATACTGGGTTCTTATCGAACCCGTTAAATGGATGTCTCATGTTCAAGCGTCGTTATGCAGCGCTGTTGCCTGCGCTTATCCTGCTGTCTGCCTGTAGCAGCAAACCTAAGACCGAAGCCGTTCAGCAAACGGCGGGCGCGCCTTCCGGGGGATTCCTGCTGGAGCCGCAGCACAATATGATGCAGATGGGAGGCGACTTCGCGAATAACCCGGCGGCCGAGCAGTTCATCGATAAAATGGTGAGCAAACACGGTTTCGACCGCCAGCAGCTGCATGAAATTTTGTCTCAGGCGAAGCGTCTGGACTATGTTCTGCGCCTGATGGACAGGCAGGCACCGTCCGCCCAGGTGCCGAGCGGGCCGAACGGCGCATGGCTGCGCTACCGCAAACAGTTTATTACCCCGGACAACGTGCAAAACGGCGTGGCGTTCTGGAACCAGTATGAAGATGCGCTCAACCGCGCGTGGCAGGTTTACGGCGTGCCGCCGGAAATCATCGTCGGGATTATCGGCGTAGAGACCCGCTGGGGGCGCGTGATGGGCAAAACCCGCATCCTCGACGCACTGGCGACACTCTCCTTTAACTACCCGCGCCGCGCGGAGTATTTCTCTTCCGAGCTGGAAACCTTCCTGCTGATGGCGCGCAACGAGAAGGACGATCCGCTCGATCTGAAAGGGTCATTTGCCGGCGCGATGGGCTACGGCCAGTTTATGCCGTCCTCCTATAAGCAGTATGCCGTCGACTTTAACGGGGATGGTCACATTAACCTGTGGGATCCGGTGGATGCCATCGGTAGCGTGGCGAACTACTTCAAAGCGCACGGCTGGACGCCGGGCGGCCAGGTTGCCGTGCAGGCGAACGGCGAAGCGTTTGGTCTGGAAAACGGCTTTAAAACCAAATACAGCGTTGCGCAGCTGACGGCGGCAGGCTTAACGCCAACCCAGCCGCTGGGCAATGTTGACCAGGTGAGCCTGCTGCGTCTGGACGTGGGAACTGGCTACCAGTACTGGTACGGCATGCCGAACTTCTACACCATCACCCGCTACAACCATAGCACCCACTATGCGATGGCGGTGTGGCAACTGGGGCTTGCGGTATCGCAGGCTCGCGTCCCGGCGGCGTCGCCGTTTAGTCAGTAACTCGCCTTATTCCGCCCTCTCCCTGTGGGAGAGGGCACCCGCGCGCACCGCTTTCCCGCAGAAACATTTCGCCACACTCCCATTTCATTTCCGCCGTTTACATCTTCATCGCCTTTCATTATTGTTATGTTATAACATTATTTTTGAGTTGAAATATCCATGTCCCTGTTTTCTCTCTCATCCCCGGTTCGGCTGCTGCTGGCGATGGTGCTCATTCTGTTTCTCGGGCTGGCCGTGCGCTGGGCGGTGGCGCTGCCATGATCGTGATGAACGCACTGGTTGCGGGCTACGACCGCCAGCCCGTCACGCGTCCGCTTTCGGGCGTGATTGAACGCGGCAGCATGACCGCGATTATCGGCGCCAACGGCTGCGGCAAATCCACGCTGCTGAAAACCCTCGCCGGATTTATTCCGCCCGTCAGCGGCAGATTTCACTGGCAGGGTAGACGACCGGTAATCGGCTGGTTGGCGCAGCGTCACGCGCTGGAAGCGCAGTTTCCGCTGACCGTGCAGGACGTGGTGAGCATGGGCTGCTGGCCCGGAATTTCGCTTTTCGCCGGTTTTCGTCGCGAAGCGCGTCTGCGCATTAGTGGTGCACTTGAGCGCGTGGGACTGGAGTCGATGGCGCTCTCCACCATTGATGAACTCTCCGGCGGCCAGTTTCAGCGCATGCTTTTTGCCCGCGTGTTAGTACAGCAGGCGCCGCTGGTGATGCTCGACGAGCCCTTCACCGGCGTTGATGAAGCGACCTGCAACGTGCTGATGGATCTGATGCTGGATATGTATATGCAGGGGCAAACGCTGCTCGCGGTACTGCACGACAGCGAGCGCGTGGCGCGCCACTTCCCGCAGACGCTGCGGCTGGATGCTGACGCCCCCCAGTGGAAAACCGAACGGGTGAGGGTGGCATGATCTGGCACACATTCTTCCAGCCGTTTATCGAATTCGGCTTTATGCGTCGCGCGCTGGTGGTTTGCCTGGCGCTCTCCGTCAGCACCACCGCGCTCGGCGTGTTTCTTCAGCTGCGCCGGATGAGCCTGATGGGCGATGCGCTTTCTCACGCCATTTTGCCCGGCGTCGCCGTGGGGTATTTGCTCAGCGGGATGTCGCTGTTGGCTATGACCGTCGGCGGGTTTATCGCCGGGATTGCCGTTGCGCTGGTGGCCGGGCTGGTCAGCCGCCGCACGCCGCTGAAAGAGGATGCCAGCTTTGCCGGTTTTTACCTGGGGTCACTGGCGCTGGGCGTCACGCTGGTATCTCTGCGCGGCTCGAATGTCGATCTGCTGCATCTGCTGTTTGGCTCAATCCTCGCGGTGGACAACGACGCCGCGCTGTTTGTGACCGGCGTGTGCATCTTCACCCTTATCATGCTGGCCCTTTTTTACCGCGGGCTGGTGACGGAGGCGTTTGACACCGCCTGGCTGCAGGTGAATGCCCGCTGGCTACCCGGCTTATTGCACGGTCTGTTTCTGGCGCTGCTGGTCCTGAACCTGGTGGCCGGTTTTCAGGTGCTCGGCACGCTGATGGCCGTCGGGCTGATGATGCTCCCGGCGGTGGCGGCGCGCTGTTGGGTCCGCACCTTACCCGGATTACTCCTGATGGCTGGTATCAGCGGTATTTTCTGCGCGTGGCTGGGGCTAAGCCTCTCCTGGGCGGCAAGTTTACCCGCGGGGCCATCTATTGTGCTGACCGCCAGCGCGCTGTTCTTTATTTCCGTTTTATTTGGCACGCGCAGCAGGCTGGCTGGCAGCCTGCGGGCGCTTTATTAACGCAAGGGGAAACGATGAAAAGTACAGGATTAATCATGGCGCTAGCGCTGGGGATGATGTCGCATAGCGTGATGGCGAAAACGCTGAATGTGGTCACCAGCTTTTCGATACTGGGGGATATCGCGCAGGAGGTGGGGGGCGATCGTGTAAACGTGACGACGCTGGTGGGGCCGGACGGCGATCCGCATACCTTCGAACCGTCGCCTAAGGACAGCGCGGCGCTGAGCAAGGCTGACGTGGTCGTGGTCAACGGTTTGGGGCTGGAAGGCTGGCTCGACCGCCTGGTGAAAGCCTCCGGGTTCAAAGGCCAGCTGGTCGTTGCCTCAAACGGGGTGAAAACCCACACGCTTGAGGAAGATGGAAAGACCGTGACCGATCCGCACGCCTGGAACAGCGCGGCGAACGGTGCGCTGTATGCGCAAAATATTCTGAACGGGCTGGTGAAAGCCGATCCGGAAGACAAAGCGGCGCTGGAGGCTTCAGGAAAACCATACATTGCGCAACTGACTCAACTGGACAGCTGGGCAAAAACGCGCTTTAGCCAGATCCCGCAGGAAAAGCGCAAAGTGCTGACCAGCCATGACGCGTTTGGTTATTTTGGCCGCGCTTACGGCGTAACCTTCATGGCACCTCAAGGACTCTCTTCAGAGAGCGAGGCCAGCGCGTCGCAGGTGGCGGAGATTATCAAGCAGATTAAAGCCGACGGCGTGAAAACGTGGTTTATGGAAAACCAGCTCGATCCGCGTCTGGTGAAGCAGATTGCGTCGGCGACGGGCGCACAGCCGGGCGGCGAACTTTACCCGGAAGCCCTGTCGGCAAAAGGTGGGGCAGCAGACACCTACGTTAAGGCGTTTCGCCATAATGTCGATACGCTTGCGAACAGCATGAAATAATATTTCTACAGCCGGTGCGCTCGCACCGGCTTTTTTCTGAAGCCCCCTCGTAAAACCTGAAGCGCATCCCCATATCTGACGAGAAAGTGCTATCTTGTGCTGCACGTTTTTCTCAAGCCTGGAGCTAGAATGACTGACCATGAATTGATGCAGCTTAGCGAGATCGTTGGCCTTGCCCTGAAGCAGCGTGGCGCGACTATTACCACTGCGGAATCCTGCACCGGCGGCTGGGTGGCGAAAGCGATTACCGATATCGCCGGCAGTTCCGCCTGGTTTGAACGTGGCTTTGTGACCTACAGTAACGAAGCTAAGGCGCAGATGATTGGCGTGCGCGAAGCCACGCTGGAACAGCATGGCGCGGTCAGCGAACCGGTTGTCATTGAAATGGCCATTGGCGCGCTGAAAGAGGCGCGGGCAGATTACGCCATTTCCATCAGCGGCATCGCGGGGCCGGACGGCGGCAGCGACGTGAAGCCTGTCGGCACCGTCTGGTTCGGGTTTGCCACGTCCAAAGGGGAGGGGATCACCCGCCGGGAGTGCTTCAGCGGCGATCGCGAAAGCGTGCGTCGTCAGGCTACCGTTTATGCGTTAAAAACGCTCTGGCAACAATTTCTACAAAATACTTGATACTGTATGACTATACAGTATAATTGCACCAACAGAACAGAAGTCCATGGTGAAGCGCAGTTGCTTCTCCCGGCATGACAGGAGTAATAATGGCTATCGACGAAAACAAACAGAAAGCGTTGGCGGCAGCACTGGGCCAGATCGAAAAGCAATTCGGTAAAGGCTCCATCATGCGCCTGGGTGAAGACCGTTCCATGGATGTGGAAACTATCTCCACCGGTTCGCTTTCTCTGGATATCGCACTGGGCGCGGGCGGTTTGCCGATGGGGCGTATCGTAGAAATCTACGGTCCGGAATCCTCAGGTAAAACGACGCTGACCCTGCAGGTTGTTGCAGCGGCGCAGCGCGAAGGTAAAACCTGTGCGTTTATCGATGCCGAGCACGCGCTGGACCCGGTCTATGCCCGTAAGCTGGGCGTTGATATCGACAACCTGCTGTGTTCCCAGCCGGACACCGGCGAGCAGGCGCTGGAAATTTGTGACGCGCTGGCACGCTCCGGTGCGGTTGACGTGATCATCGTCGACTCCGTTGCGGCGCTGACGCCAAAAGCGGAAATCGAAGGTGAAATCGGTGACTCTCACATGGGCCTCGCGGCACGTATGATGAGCCAGGCGATGCGTAAGCTGGCCGGTAACCTGAAACAGTCCAATACGCTGCTGATCTTCATCAACCAGATCCGTATGAAAATTGGTGTGATGTTCGGTAACCCGGAAACCACCACCGGTGGTAACGCCCTGAAATTCTACGCCTCTGTCCGTCTGGATATCCGCCGTATCGGCGCGGTGAAAGAGGGCGAGAACGTGGTGGGTAGCGAAACCCGCGTGAAGGTTGTGAAGAACAAAATCGCAGCACCGTTCAAACAGGCCGAATTCCAGATCCTCTACGGCGAAGGTATCAACTTCCTCGGCGAGCTGGTTGACCTGGGCGTGAAAGAGAAGCTGATTGAAAAAGCGGGCGCCTGGTACAGCTACAACGGTGACAAGATTGGTCAGGGTAAAGCGAATGCTATCTCCTGGCTGAAAGAGAACCCGGCTGCGGCGAAAGAGATTGAGAAGAAGGTGCGTGAGCTTCTGCTGAACAACCAGGACTCCAAACCTGATTTCGTGGTGGATGCCGCGGATGCTGAAGAAACCAACGAAGACTTTTAAGTCTCTCGTGTAAAGATGAAGGGCTGCTGACGCGGCCCTTTTTGCATTTCTGATTCTGCAGGTTTTTTATGAGTGAACCGACATCACGCCGACCCGCCTACGCGCGCTTGCTGGATCGTGCGGTACGCATTCTCGCCGTGCGCGACCACAGTGAACAGGAGCTGCGGCGGAAGCTGTCAGCGCCCGTCATGAGCAAAAACGGGCCGGAAGAGATTGATGCCACTGCGGAAGACTACGACCGCGTGGTGGCCTGGTGCTATGAGCATCATTACCTGGACGATGACCGGTTTGCCTCGCGTTTTCTCGCCAGCCGTGGTCGCAAAGGGTATGGGCCCGCGCGCATCCGCCAGGAGCTGAACCAGAAAGGGGTAGCCAGAGAGTCCATCGAAAAAGCGATGCGCGAAAGCGACATCGACTGGTGCGAACTGGCAAAAGAGCAGGCGATTCGTAAGTACGGCGAACCGTTGCCGCGTGAATTTTCAGAAAAAGTCAAAATCCAGCGCTTTTTGCTCTACCGCGGCTTTCTGATGGAAGATATTCAGGATATCTGGCGTAATTTTGCCGATTGAACGCATGCGGGATTTTACTTCCCACTAAAGAAAACTTATCTTATTCCCACTTTTTCCAGTAGCTGGTCCGTCCAACGGTTTACCGATACAGGCTGGCTACGACATTTCGTTAGCTTGATTTCAGGATAATTATGAGCAAGAGCACCGCTGAGATCCGTCAGGCGTTTCTCGATTTTTTCCATAGTAAGGGACACCAGGTTGTTGCCAGCAGCTCCCTGGTACCGAACAACGATCCGACTCTGCTGTTTACCAACGCCGGGATGAACCAGTTCAAGGATGTGTTCCTTGGTCTCGACAAGCGTAATTATTCCCGCGCCACAACCTCACAGCGTTGCGTGCGTGCGGGCGGTAAACACAACGACCTGGAAAACGTCGGTTACACCGCGCGCCACCACACCTTCTTCGAAATGCTGGGTAATTTCAGCTTCGGCGACTACTTCAAACATGATGCCATTCAATACGCATGGGAGCTGCTGACCGGTGAAAACTGGTTCAACCTGCCGAAAGAGCGTCTGTGGGTGACCGTCTACGAAACCGATGACGAAGCGTTCGAAATCTGGGAAAAAGAAGTGGGTATCCCGCGCGAGCGTATTATTCGCATCGGTGATAACAAAGGCGCGCCATATGCGTCTGATAACTTCTGGCAGATGGGCGACACCGGTCCTTGCGGTCCGTGCACCGAGATCTTCTACGATCACGGCGACCATATCTGGGGCGGCCCTCCAGGCAGCCCGGAAGAAGACGGCGATCGCTATATTGAGATCTGGAACATCGTCTTCATGCAGTTCAACCGCCAGGCTGACGGCACCATGGAGCCGCTGCCGAAGCCGTCCGTTGATACCGGTATGGGCCTGGAGCGTATCGCCGCGGTTCTGCAGCACGTTAACTCCAACTACGAGATTGACCTGTTCAGCACTCTGATCAAAGCCGTTGCGAACGTTACCGGCGCGACCGATCTGAACAACAAATCGCTGCGCGTTATCGCAGACCATATTCGTTCCTGTGCGTTCCTGATTGCCGACGGCGTTATTCCGTCGAATGAAAACCGTGGCTACGTGCTGCGTCGTATCATTCGCCGTGCGATCCGTCACGGCAACATGCTGGGCGCGAAGGACACCTTCTTCTATAAACTCGTTGGGCCACTGATTGGCGTGATGGGGTCAGCCGGCGACGAGCTGAAACGCCAGCAGGCGCAGGTTGAGCAGGTTCTGAAAACCGAAGAAGAGCAGTTCGCTCGTACGCTGGAGCGCGGTCTGGCGCTGCTGGACGAAGAACTGGCGAAGCTTAAGGGCGACACGCTGGATGGCGAAACCGCTTTCCGCCTGTACGACACCTACGGCTTCCCGGTTGACCTGACGGCGGACGTTTGCCGCGAGCGCAACATCAAAGTTGATGAAGCAGGCTTTGAAGCCGCGATGGAAGAGCAGCGTCGTCGTGCGCGTGAGTCCAGCGGTTTCGGTGCAGACTACAACGCGATGATCCGCGTTGATAGCGCGTCTGAATTCAAAGGTTATGAAGCGCTGGAACTGACCGGCAAAGTGACCGCCCTGTTTGTTGACGGTAAAGCCGTAGACAGCATCAGCGCGGGTCAGGAAGCCGTCGTCATTCTGGACAAAACGCCGTTCTATGCGGAATCCGGCGGCCAGGTTGGCGATAAAGGCGAACTGAAAGGCAACGGTTTTAGCTTCAGCGTCAGCGACACCCAGAAATACGGTCAGGCGATCGGTCACCAGGGCAAACTGGTATCCGGTTCTCTGAAAGTGGGCGAGGGCGTACAGGCTAACGTTGATGAAGCACGCCGTGCGCGCATTCGTCTGAACCACTCTGCAACCCACCTGATGCACGCAGCCCTGCGTGACGTGCTGGGTACCCACGTTGCACAGAAAGGTTCTCTGGTAAACGATAAAGTGCTGCGCTTCGACTTCTCGCATTTTGAAGCGATGAAGCCGTCTGAAATTCGCGCGGTGGAAGACCTGGTGAACGCGCAGATCCGTCGTAACCTGCCAATTGAGACCCACATCATGGATCTTGAGGACGCGAAGAAAAAAGGTGCGATGGCGCTGTTTGGCGAGAAATATGACGAGCGCGTTCGCGTGCTGAGCATGGGCGACTTCTCTACCGAACTGTGCGGCGGTACCCACGCCTCACGCACCGGTGACATCGGCCTGTTCCGCATTGTTTCCGAATCCGGTACGGCTGCAGGTGTGCGTCGTATTGAAGCGGTGACCGGTGAAGGCGCAATCGCCAGCCTGCATGCGCAGAGCGATCAGCTGCACGACATCGCGCAGCTGCTGAAAGGCGATAGCCAGAATCTGGGCGAGAAAGTGCGCGTTGCGCTGGATCGCACGCGTCAGCTGGAAAAAGAGCTGCAGCAGCTGAAAGAGCAGGCTGCGGCGCAGGAGAGTGCAAACCTCTCCAGCAAGGCTGTAGACATTAAGGGCGTCAAACTGCTGGTCAGCGATCTGGCGGGCGTTGAGCCTAAGATGCTGCGCACTATGGTCGACGATCTCAAGAACCAGCTTGGTTCTACCGTTATCGTGCTGGCGACGGTGGCAGAAGGTAAGGTTTCTCTGATTGCGGGCGTCTCTAAGGATGTGACCGACCGCGTTAAAGCAGGGGAACTGATTGGTATGGTCGCTCAGCAGGTGGGGGGCAAGGGTGGCGGTCGTCCGGACATGGCGCAAGCCGGTGGTACGGATGCGGCGGCACTTCCTGCGGCATTAGCCAGCGTTGAAAGCTGGGTAAGCGCGAAACTGTAATAACTACAAAGCACAAGCAGACGCCATAGCGGCAACGTTATGGCGTCTTGTTCACTGTGCTATCGATAACGATAAAGTCAGGTTGAGTTTGTGTATATCGGCTAAACTTACGTTTAACAGAATGTGATGCCGTGACTGCTTACACTTTACGTGTTTGTCATCGCTTACTTTTTGGCGTTATATGATGGATAATGCCGGGATACAAGAGACCCGACTCTTTTAATCTTTCAAGGAGCAAAGAATGCTGATTCTGACTCGTCGAGTTGGTGAGACCCTCATGATTGGGGATGAGGTCACCGTGACAGTTTTAGGGGTAAAGGGTAACCAGGTACGTATTGGTGTTAACGCTCCTAAAGAAGTATCTGTCCACCGTGAAGAGATCTACCAGCGTATCCAGGCTGAAAAATCCCAGCAGTCCAGTTACTGATATTGTCGCGTCTCGCTGTCGGGCGAGACGCAACCCTCCCGCTATTTTTCCTGCTCAAAGTTACCGTTTAATTTCAATCGCTCTCTTTTTAACCACTCCGTTACCCTTAACTCGTCTCAATACCGCCATTTCGGCAGATGTTTTCTGTGGCGTTGCCTGCAAAATCCGCTTATAAAACACCCTCTTTGCGGCTTTTACATGCGAATTGCGTGTGATTTGTGCAAACGATAAAAGCTTTTGGAAAATTGTTTGACTTATAAGTCCCAGAAAGTAATATATGCGCCACGCAGCGACGAGAAGCTCTTAACGAGTTGCTCGAAGCACTCGAAAGAGGCGTTGTGTGGTGAGGTGGCCGAGAGGCTGAAGGCGCTCCCCTGCTAAGGGAGTATGCGGTCAAAAGCTGCATCCGGGGTTCGAATCCCCGCCTCACCGCCATTTTGCATCCGTAGCTCAGCTGGATAGAGTACTCGGCTACGAACCGAGCGGTCGGAGGTTCGAATCCTCCCGGATGCACC